>DACE01000027.1:0-1591 GCA_002494645.1 Euryarchaeota archaeon UBA256
CTGACGGTGATGTCGTCTCGGTTGAATTCACAGACCACGGCCTTCACGAAATTGCTCTCTTCGCTCTCGACGACAAGGCACAACAAATGATTACGACCATCACGGTGCGCATTGAATGGAGCATTGACTGGTACGAATCAACCACGTATGACCCAATTCCAATGCCCTTGGACACCATTCCAACCAACGAAGGCATACCTCCAGCCGCTATTCTCATCGAATCCAACGTCATCAATCCCTTGTTGTTGGACAACGTCGGTGGAGGTCGTGATGTTGAGGTGACATGGGGTCTCATCGATGCTCTCGACCTGGCCTGTCAGCAGCAGGAAGGACGGGTAAGCGATGGCGAAACCATCACTTGGAATACCGTTCACTTCAATACTTACGAAGTGCATGAACTCAATGTCGCATACGATGACGGTCAAGATTACATCAATGTGGACCACAACATATTCATCCAATACGAGTCTCTTGAGACTCCACCAAATGCGTGATCAGCAGCAACCGTCGTCTCTCATGGGCGCGCTCACAAAGGTGACCTTGTCCACGTTGGGTGTATTGCGCAGAAGGTCGATGGCTTCACGGAATTTAACCGCTCTACCAACGGCGTGTAGGATGTCGACACACGTGTGGCTGTGCGTGAGGCAGCTGTGGTTATAGGATGAAATTTCAAGTTCATGGGAATGGCGAATTTCAAGTAATTTACCTTCAACACCGTGCTGATAGTACACCACAAGATGTCCTTCAACAATCTCATCAGCGTCCATGTCTTTCAGTTCACCTCGCCGCTGTATTTCGGCAAAGAACAACGCAGCATCGCGTAGGAATCGACTTCGGTTTTGATATCCTGAGGATGTCATCAAATGCTCAAGATTGTCTGCAAATGATCCGTCGGC
The DNA here is from genome assembly GCA_002494645.1 of Euryarchaeota archaeon UBA256. Classification (GTDB taxonomy): domain Archaea; phylum Thermoplasmatota; class Poseidoniia; order Poseidoniales; family Poseidoniaceae; genus Poseidonia. Next base: position 897 of record DACE01000027.1, read on the forward strand.
GCTAAACGAGATAATTTTGCTCATAGTGCGCTGAAGGAGACTCCCTTCATAATAATATCCGAATTGCTAATTATTAGTTTCTATTATGTAGTTAATAGAAAACGCCAAGACATGAACGCCCTGTGGAAGCGCGCTATATTGACCAGCTTGATTTTGATTTTCTCAAGCCTTGCGGGCTGTCTTGGTACCGAAGATTCGGATGCCGCCAATAAGAACCCAGAAGCCTACGGGACCGTTATGGTCTCAACCTATCACGTAGGTGAACTGGTGCAAGCCATCGCTGGCGATGATGTCAACATGCAATACATCAGCCAAGACAACATTCCAGTTCATGACTACGAACCCTCCGCACAGGATTTGGTTCGTCTCCAAGACGCTGATGTATTCTTCTATCACGGACTCGGTCTTGAGCCCTGGGTTGACGATGCACTTGAGTCCCTTGGTAACGATGCACCTACTGCTATCGAAGTCCACACAATGCCAACGGGCACCACAACCCTCGACTATGAATCAATGCTCGTGAGCGACCTTTGCGAAGTCATGGCTGATGGCCCCTTTGAAAGCGTTGAACTCGTGGATGATGAAGACCATGCCGAGGATGCTGAACTCCACGCCGAATATACTGCTCACCAGATGTCCTTCCCCGAAGACATGCATCATGATGAAGAAGATCATGATGAGGACGAGCACGACGA
>DACE01000027.1:1610-8833 GCA_002494645.1 Euryarchaeota archaeon UBA256
ACGAGCACGCTCACCTCGAAGCAGAGGAAACCATGGAAAATGCGTGCACTACTACGTCATCCACATCCATCTCCATCTTCCACCTCGAAGAAGGTGAATATGTTCTTGAATTTGAAAACGAGCACATGGAGAACTTCACCATGGCTGTTCTCAAGATGGGCGGTGGGCACGCTCACCACGATCATGGTGACCACGACGACCACAGAGTTTGCCATGACATGTCAACTCATACCAACACAAACCACACCTCTGAGGCTGATTGTGAAGCAGCCGGACACATGTGGATGGAGGAAGATGACCATGACGATCATGATGATATTACTGCTGAAGAGGCCATGCAAATGGCAGATTCAAACAACGACAGCCATCTTTCCTGGGATGAATTCTGGGTCATGTTTGACATGGATGACCACGACGATCACGACCAAGATGACCACGACGAGAACGAAACTCACGACGACCACGCCGAGAACGAAACTCACGACGAGCACGATGAAGAAATGATGGTGAAGGTGTACATGGCCATGTTCAACGATTCGGATATGGACGGAGATACCTTGTTGAACATGGACGAACTCACAGCCTTCATCGAAACCATGGAGGACATGGAAGACGGAGACCTCTCTCCTGAGTTGATGGTGATCATGTACGACATGGATGGCGACGGCTTGATTTCAATGGATGAGTTTTCTGAAATGATGGAGATGGACGACGACCACGACGACCATGATGACGGCCATGATGAGAACGAAACTCATGACGGCCACGATGAGAACGAAACTCATGACGGCCACGACAATGAGACCGAGGACCTCATGGACGCACTCATGGAAATGATGTTCAACAGTATGGATGCGAACAATGACAGTTACCTCAATGCTGATGAACTTTTGACCTTCTTTGAAATGGATGAAGACCACGATGTTGCATTCGCTTCACTCCACGTTCGTGCTGAGGGCGAGTATGGCTTCGCACTACCCGCCGGAGTCACCATGCATATTCTCGAAGCGAGTGGACATGAAGGACACGACGACCACGGCCATGATGTACATGATGAAGATGAGCACGACGAAGGCGAGCACGACGAGGATGAGCACGACGATCACGGTGAGGAAGAAACCCTGAATTACGACCCACACAGCTGGCTCAACCCACTTGCATTCAAGGCACAAGTTGATGTTGTTCTCAACGGCTTAACTTCGGCTTTCCCAGATGGTGAAGAGAACTTTAAGTCCAATGCAGAGGATTATGCTGCTGAACTAACGGCTCTTGATGCTTCATATGTGGCTGCTTTCGGTGAGAACGGAACCTGTTCTACTGACGGAGGAAAGAACTCAGTTGCGGCCAACCACAATGCATATTCCTACATTTCTGTTCAATATGATATTCAATTCGTCACTGTTCACGGCCTTGACCCCGAAGGAGAGCCATCACCAGAGGATGTTGCTGAAGTTGTTGAATTCATCAAGGAGGAAGGGATAACGGTCCTATTTGTTGAAGAATACACCGACCAATCAGCCGTTCAGAGCATTGTCGATGAGACTGGCGTGATTATCAAGACCCTCTACACGATGGAGATGGCTCCAAGTGATGCGAATGACGATTACATGACGATGATGAACAAGAATCTTGACAACCTCATTGCAGGTATCGGATGCTAAACTTGGGCGATGTTAAATCAACGTATTTGATTGATGTTGTGAGGATGTGATGCGATGCATACAGTTGACATAATCCCTGTTTTTTTCGTAGCCTTTGTCTTTCTTGCCGTAACCGGTCGCATGTTTGTAAGGTATTTGCGAGTGTGCAACACGTGAGAGTTGGCATCTTAGATATACACGGAACATCCAGCACGACTTGGAGACGGACCTCAGATGGATTCACAGGTCGTCGGAACAATCCGGGATCCAGAAACGATTCTGGTGGTCAAAGACATTACCGTGAATCGCTCGGGAAAACTGATTTTGAAGGACATTAATTTAACCATCAACCGTGGTGAATTCGTTGGACTGGTCGGCCCAAACGGTAGCGGTAAATCAACGCTCATGTTAACCATTCTCGGTGTTCTTAAATCCCATCGAGGTACGGTCAGTATTTTTGGCCGTCAAACAAATTCGTCCCACCTGTATGGTAAAATTGGATGGGTCTCTCAAGCGGCTTCAAATTTGCCGAAGGATGTTCGTTTAACCGTTCGTGAATTGGTTCAATTGGGTACCGTGAACGGAAAGAACATGTTTCGCTTCGCCGACAACGGTCGTCGGAAGAAGGTTGACCGTGCCATCAAAATGGTAGACCTTGAAGACGTTCAGAACATCGACATTGCTCGCCTTTCTGGAGGGCAACGGCAACGAGCCGTTATCGCCCGTGCATTGGCTTCTGAGGCTGAATTTATCTTGTTGGATGAACCTCTGGTTGGTATTGACCGTGACGCTCGGAATTCACTTCTCAAATTGCTGGACGGCCTGTGCCATGATGAGGGAAAAACCATCCTCATGGTTTCACATGATTTAGCCGCTATTCGTCAAACAGCACACAGGATGATCTTCCTAGAAGAGACGATTCGATTTGATGGAGATACCGAGGAATTCCCCGATTTGGTTACACTTGCTGACTTGCGTGGTATTGGCCCCGTTCACGGGCATGCGCATCACGCTCACGAGGAGGAATAATGATGGGTTTGGGTGTCTTTTTACTGGATCTTATCTCGCCCTTTATGGAGGCGATTGCACCCATCATTCCGGGTGAATTTTTCCCCTATTTTTTCTCGATGGAATTGTTTCAACGTGCTCTTCTTGCAGCTGTTTTAGTCACCATTGTGGCTGGTATCTTAGGTACTTATTTACTGATTCAGCACCTTGCCTTGATCGGTGACGGGCTGGCTCACGTGTCGTTTGGAGGTGTCGCAGTAGGTATTGTCTTGGGGGCGACCTCACCGCTTTGGTATGCGCTTGTTTTCAGTATCACAGCCGCCATACTCATCCATGAAATGCAATCTCGCGAAATGCTAACTGGAGATGCGTCCATCGCTATTTTCCTCACGGGGATGTTGGCACTTGGTTTGGTCATTCTTCGACTTGGTGGAGGTGGAATTACCACCGATATTGAAGGATACCTTTTCGGTAATTTATTGTTAATCGATGGGCCCAGTCTTGACCTCATAGCAGTCATTTGTGTTCTCTCTATCATCGTTCTCGCATTCCTCAGAACGGGCCTGCTTGCGGTGACCATCGACCCTGTTGCAGCACGTATCCAAGGCCTTCCAGTACAGAACATCGGCCTCTTATTCAGCATCACAACCGCCGCCGTGGTCGTCAGCATGGTTCAGGTCGTTGGGACCCTCTTGGTCACGGCTCTCTTGGTGACGCCAGCCGCTACTGCACAACTCATCGGACGAAGTTTCCGCCAGTGCTTGGTCTGGACTCAGGTCTTTGGGTTGTCATCGGTATTACTGGGTCTTTACCTCTCGGCTGAATTGGATACGGGAAGCGGTTCCATGATCGCTCTTGTGGCGGCTACGATTTTTGCAATCGTTGCAATTTCCCAAGTTGTCGTCCGCACGCTGCTGCAACCCAACGATAACCTCAATTGAGCATGCCGAGTTATTCCCGGGCACCCTCATCGGATGTCGGGCGTCAAACTTTTTCTTCATCTTCGCCTTTCAGCCAGTTCGTGAGGATTTGGAGATGGTCTCCTGCCAGTTCCAACTCACCTGAAAAGACCGTGTCAATGGGCCAGAAACGTGCATCTGCAGCATCATCACCGCCCACCGGAGTTTGGTCTTCGCTCACCGTGATTTCGTAAACCACGCTGACAATGTGCTTGCGAGGGTCTCGGTTGGGGTCGCCCATCACCATGAGCAAGGTTGGTGAATGGCCGTCCAATCCCGTTTCTTCTTTGAGTTCTCGAACAGCAGCGACCACGGGGTCTTCTCCTTGGTCAACAAAGCCACCCGGGAGGGCCCAAGCGCCCTGCATAGGAGGGTGTTTGCGTTGAATCAAAAGCACGCTATCTCCCCGACGAACCGCAGCATCAGCCGCCAAAGCGGGGTTGAGCCATCCGTTGCATTCGTCGCAGGTTATCATGTCATTCACCGTAGCGGCGACCTCGTTCTTGGTAGGTGCGAATGGCCTTGAGCAAGTCTTTCTTGCTGAAGGATGGCCAGAAGACATCGGTAAAGTAGAGTTCAGCGTACGCCATTTGCCACAAAAGGAAATTAGAAATCCGCTCTTCTCCACTGGTTCGTATCACCAGGTCAGGGTCGGGCATGTCGGCGGTGTAAAGGCGGTCAGAAACGGCTTGCTGGTTGATAGCGTCAAGACTGATATCTCCGGATGCAAAGTCCTTGGCGATGCTTTGAATGGCCGAAATCATCTCTTCACGGCTCCCGTATGCCAAGCACACTGTGAAGACGAATTGGTCGTAGTCAACTGTTTTTGATTCTGCATAATCGATGGCTTCGTTGACCCGCTCGGGAAGAAGTTCCCGTCGTCCGATGATGTTCACCCGAACTTTGTTTTCGTGAATCCGTTCGTCATCGGCAATGTCACGTAGCCCCTCGACGTAGAGGTCAAACAGAACGTCCAATTCCTCCGCAGGCCGGTTGAGGTTTTCAGTGGACAGCGCGTAAACGGTGAACCATGGAATGTTCAACTCCAGCACCCAATCCAGCACGTGTTCAAGCTTCTGTTTGCCGATTCGGTGTCCTAAGCCCGTAGCGAGATTACTGCGCCACGCGAAGCGCCGATTTCCATCCATGATGATGGCGAGGTGATTGACTTGGAGCGGGTGTTCGAGTACCTCACGGAGGATTTTGGCTTCGACCGCAAGGCCGAGCATGTCTCCCATACGTTCTGAGATCCCCACGGTCCGCCCCTTTACATCCCTCAGCGCATACAGTGTTTGATTGCTCCCCTCCATCATTGAGGCTGAGTTCCGTCATGTTTGAAGAGCGCTGAGGTGTGGGAGGGGTATGGAGGAAGAGGCGTTCACGGGCTCAAGCGAGGCTGTCGTTCCTCCTTGGTTCCCAGCAGGTCTTACCGACCAAGCCTACGACCCGGCGACCTTCAGCGAGGGTTTGCCCAGCCCTTGGGGGCGCTTCCATGGCTGGGACTGGACAGGAGCGATTTCTCCAGACTGGTGGAATCAACCCGACACGACGACTTGGGGGGCCTGGCCCAGTGATGTCAAGGCCGTGGACCTTCTCGAACACACCCGCCAAAGTATCATCATGGACGTTGACGGCCAGTACATCGTTCATCTCTTTCCGTTCCAAACCGGTCATGACCTCTCGACATTGGCCTTGTTTCAACCGTGGCGTGAAGCCCTGAGTGAAGTCCCTTTGCTGATGCCCATTGGAGGAATGAAACATGAAGGCGGGGACATGGTCATCATCTATCCGCATCACGCCTACTCACCCGTTGACACACAGCAAGTTCCGTCCCTCGCCAAAGCCCTTGGCCGGATTCACACGACTCTTGCTCCCTTTGCCACACCCAACACAGAACGTCGCTGGAACGAACGTTTGAAATCCATCGAAGGCCATCTGAAAACCACCACATTGTGGCGCGCACCGCATACAAAACACGTGCTTGGTTTACCTTCGGTGTACCTCAGTAACTTGGTCCTCAACGGCTCCAGTGAACCGCAGTTGATTCCGACTTCTCGTCCTTTGATGGACCATCTTTTGTGTGCGGATGAACGCTTGCCGGGCGCAGCAATGATGGGTCGGCTTGAGCAACGTCTGGCACTCATCGGCCGGTTTGAATCCTCGGATGAGCGGCAAGGATTCTATGAGGCTTGGGCAAAGCAAGTCCCTTCTTCATGGAGTTCTCCTTCTTCGATTTCAACGGTCAACGGGGGTCTTTGGATTTGGAGGTACGAAGCCATTCTTTTGATGCTGGCTGAAGCACGAGCCTACGGTCTTGACCAACAAGTGAAGCAGTGTGAAGGTTGGCTCAACGACGTCTCGCGAATTCAAGCACGATTGGGTGAATTACGCAGCATGCACGGCTTGAGAAAGACGGGATTGTGGGGTGCCTTGGCAACCCTTGTCATCACGTGGGATGCTCAGAATTGGTCGGGTCTTCCCGGTGCTGTGATTCTAACCATGCTCGCCATGGCAGGAATCGGCCATCTGCTCTATCGGCGTCGCTTGCCTTCACCGTATTGATTCAGCGCTGCTGGCGTATGCGTCCGTCGTAGAAATCGATGCCGAGGTCCTCTGCGATGTTTTTGATTTCAATGATCAACTTGGCTCGCTCTTCTCGTTCCTCAACTCCGCCAGAAACATCCCAGTAAAGGTTGACATCAATGTCGAGTGAGGTGGCTGAAATCATACTGACCTGACAGAAGGAGGCTTCCTCCTTGAGCGTTTTCGGGTTGTTACGAATGCCTTCCAGAACTCGCTCGCAAAAGGAGTTGACCGCATCCCCGTCAGCGTTGATGTCAAGATGGAGTTGAGTTTGCCACCGTCGCCATCGTCGCTTGCCCCAATTCTCTACGGGGGAATTCACAAGGTTGGCGTTTGGCATGGTGATGATGGTGTCTGCTGAGGTTCGAATCAACGTGGTACGCAAGTTGATTTCAATCACTTCACCTTCTGCACTGCCGACAACGATCCAGTCGCCGACCTTGAAGGGACGGTCGAGCAAGACGGTGATGGCACCGAAAAAGTTGGAGATTGAATCCTTGGCAGCGAGGGCGAGGGCGAGACCGGAAATACCCAAACCGGCGATAAGCGAGGTCAGGTCAAAACCCATCGAATCGGCGATGAAGACAGCACCGACGAAGATGATGAAGAAGCGCAAGGTGCTCTGCATGGCAGAAATAAGCGTCTTTTCGGTGCCGTCCAAATTCTCATCTTTATCGAAGAGCATGACGATGTCTTGAACGATATTGATGAGTCTAAAGGCCCATACGACAACGGCGATAGCCATGACGAATTGAAGCAAACCGGGAAGAAAACTTGCAGCCAGCGTGGGCATGAGGACGGGTGAACCCGTACGCTGCATGTCGTCAATGAGGGCGTTGACCATGACCAGAGCCACTCCAACTCCCGCAGCCGTGCCGAGTGCTTTGTCAGAATTCTGGACGGTTTTGCTGGTGATGGCCTCGGAGCGAATGATGGTTCGCAAAACGGTCGGTGCGATTCGCATGGTGATGATACGCACGATGAGAATCAGCATCAAAATGGACGCCATCGCTACCAAAGTGAAGTTTGAAAA
>DACE01000027.1:8890-10505 GCA_002494645.1 Euryarchaeota archaeon UBA256
TCACCCAGCAGGTCATGTGGGTTGTTTCTTTCCCTCCGATTTCATCTTCACGACCCTCCTCGCCCTCGTTCCTCTGCTTTTCATGAACACGAACGCTTGAAGAGGTGAGACGGGTTCGCGAAGGTGATAGCATGATGCCAACCGCGCTCCTAGCACCTCGCTCCCCCGCTCCTCGCCCGACATTGGGCTTCCTCATCGCCCTCCCCCTTCTGTTGTCGTTGGCCAGCCCCGTTGCCGGCAGCACCTTTGTCCAGGAACCGTCCATGGGCGACGCCCCTGAGGACATTTGGTCGGAGGATTACATCAACATGATTTTCCCTTGGGCCGACGAAAGCGAACGGATTTTGCAATTCAAGGAATACCACTCCTACGAGACCATGAAGCAGCGAATGCAACGACTTGCTGAAGAGAATCCTGACATTTTTGAATTCCATGAGGGACTGAATGGTGGGGTCAATGCAAGGGGCGAGGAAACCAACGCCGACACCTACGAAGGATGGTACTATGGCTACTCCTCTCCATGGCTGAAAATCACCAAGGACGTTGAAGGCGGTGAATACAACCCCTTCGTCGGCGACAACGGCAACTACGCCGACCGCCCAGACGTGCTCATCGTGGGCAACCACCACGCTCGCGAGTGGATGTCGGTTCAGGTGCCCATCATGCAAATGGAGGTCATTGCCTTTTCTTACAACAACATCGGCTACGACAACGACGGTGACGGTCGTGTCGACGAAGACGGCTGGGGCGACGACAACGGTGACGGTATCCTTGATGACGACGGGGATTGTTTGGCGCTTGATTCAAGCGTCCAAGATTCCAACGGAGATGGCACCCCCTGTGGTCCAGGCGACCTTGGTGTCGACGAGGATTACAGCGAACAGTGGATCACCGATTTGGTTGACAGCCGAGAAATTTACCTCGTGCCCATGTTGAACGTGGACGGGAACATCTACGATCGAGAGGTGTTTTGCCCCGCTCCAGCATGGGAGTCCTGCCCGTCGGGTGGCTGGCGCAAGAACCTCAGAAACAACGGCCCTCAACTCTTGCCTGACCTCAACGAGCAAGTCGACGAAGATTGCGACGGTGTGGACTTGAACAGGAATTACCAGTACGAATGGGGATTCCCACTCGGTGCGACCTTGCCCGGAGCTCCCGGCACCTGCACGCCTGCCGAAGACGAACGGCTTGGGATATCAAACAACGACGTGTACACCGGTCCGTTTGATACGAGCGACAACGACGGTGACGGCCTCATCAACGAAGACAACGTTGACGGTGAAGACGACGACAACGACGGACAGACCGACGAAGATTGGAACGGTGGAAACTCGGAACCCGAGACCAAATTCATTCAGGACTTGACCGAAATGAACGACGATGTCGGCGACGGAGCCAGTGAGTTCCGATCCACCCTCACGCACCACTCCTACTCTGAACTCATTCTCTATCCGTGGGGACACTGCCAGGGCTGTCAAACACCCGACCACGACCAACTCATCTTCCACGGGGATCAACTTGCAGAAATGACCCAGTACACCAACATGCAATCTTCTGATTTGTACCCGACCACCGGGGATTTCTGCGATTGGCACTACGGTGTGCACGGGTCGTA
>DACE01000027.1:10565-11077 GCA_002494645.1 Euryarchaeota archaeon UBA256
GACCACATCGCCGTTCGCAACCTCGGCACTGGCTTTTACATGGCCGAAATCGCCGACGCTCCTCGTGAGCGAGCCGACCTTGCCATCGCCAACATTTCCCAGCAGAATTACCTCAAGCAGCCCAACGCTGTTGACATCCCCGACGAGGGTGACATTCCCATCGATGTGTGCGTCTCAAACGCCTTCCCCTACAGCGTGGAAAATTCCGTGGTGAAGTGGCGACAGGTGAAGCCCAGCCGCTTGCAAAGCGATTTTGGCCCCCGCGAATGGTCCACCTCACCTTGGGAATCCGTCCAATTGGACGTGGTCGGCGGCAACGCATGCAGCCTCTCAAACGGCAACGGCACCTTGCTTCGTGCCATGGTTCCCATCGGGGAAACCACCACGGGCGAACTGCACTACAAGGCTCAAGTCGCCACCCTTGGCGGTGCCGATTTCTATCAGTACCCTGACGACGGTGACTACTACGTGCTGGACGTGACCTATCGCGCTGCGTTTGGTAGCGTAGCCGG
>DACE01000032.1 GCA_002494645.1 Euryarchaeota archaeon UBA256
TACCCATCCATGAGATGCTTCGTAAAACCACGAAGAACCTAAATCCCCCATGGAGTTTCGAGGAAATATGGGCCAGCGAACACTTCTTGTAACGCTTCTGTTACTCTCTGCCTTCCTCTTGCCGCTCATGGTCGAGGATTCACTGGTGAAAAGGACGGGTTCTTTGGATGAGCCTGCCCAGCCCGCTTTCTCATCACCGAACTACAGCATCTCGCCCAACGAAGGCTGGACCACGGGTGGGCAAAACATCACCATCACCGGTTCGGGCTTCCTCAACATGGCCTTCAAGAACGTCACCAACAACGGGGAGGCTTACACCTGGACCACGGACACCATCAACTACGTTGACGGCAGCGGCGTTGCTCCAACGGTCGCCGTTGACAGCAACGGAACGGTCCACGTCGTGCATGTCAACTACAAAGAAAACAAACTCTGGCACCAGTACTCCAACGGCGGTTCGTGGAGCCACAATGAAATCCGCAGTTGCCCCACCTGCCGCTCTGCCGACATGGCCGTTGACAGCAACGATAACCTCCATGTGGCCTACTTTGTTCAGCGAGACGGCACTTCCGGTTACCTCGAATATTCGTTCTTCAACGGTTCGGATTGGACGTCACAACGCCTTGACGGCAGCGCTCAATACGACCAAGTTCGACTTGTCCTGGATGCCAATGACCGCCCGCACATTGCCTATGCACGCTCTGGTTACCTGTGCAACGCTGCCATGTTGACCTACCACGACGGTTCTTCCTGGCAAACGCAAGCCTTGGACACATCAAGCACCTACATTGGCTGCGACGCCTCCATCGCCATCGATCACGACGGTTACGTCCACGTCACCTACCGTCATCACGCCAATCGGGATCAAATGATCGCTTCCAACGTCAGCGGTTCGTGGCAGAAGTACACCGTTGATGGAGGAAACGGCGTAGGCTACGGCAGCGGTATTGCCGTGGACCACGACAACACGTTGCATGTGCTTTACCGCACAGATTCCTCTGGGGGCGAGTACAAACACGCTACTGGCTATTCAGGCTCCGCATGGAGTCGCAACGCGACCTCGGGTGGATATGGCGAGTTTCGTATGCAAACCGATGACCTCGGCATCGTCCACGCCTCGGCCTACGACAGTGGAAGCGATGACCTTCTCCACAGAATGATGGTGCAGGGCCAAGCTTGGACCACCACGACGGTTGATAGCCCAGGAAATGTCGGCTCGTACAACGATATTTTCGTTGACAGCAGCAACATGATTCACATCGCCTACCACGACCAAACCAATGAAGTCCTCAAGTACGCCAACAGGTCAAGCGGCATGTACCTCAATCAAGAGGTGACGGTCAACTTCGAAGGTTACGGGTCGGTCACTGGAAAGGTGCTCAACGACACCACCATCGTGGTGGAAACGCCCGCTGCGGGCAGCGTGGCGGAACACGTGAACATCAGCCTCTCGGGCGACAACGGAGCCCAGCAAGACCTCGGCATCGGTTTCCTCTTCATCTCGCCCGACGATGTGGACATGGACGGCGTGCTCAACGTCGACGACGACTGCCCGAACACGGCAGGGGATTCAACCATCGACAGGGACGGGTGCCCCGACGCCGATGGCGACGGGTACAGCGACGAGAACGATGACTTCCCCAACAACCCCTCCGAATGGCAGGACACCGACGGGGATGGAGTGGGCGATAACAGCGACCTGTTCCCCAACGACAGCGGTGAATGGTTGGATTCGGACGGCGACGGTGCCGGCGACAACGGCGACGCCTTCCCCTACGACGCCAACGAAACGATGGATTCGGACAACGACGGCGTCGGCGACAACGCTGACATGTTTCCCTACAACTCCTTCGAGTACCTCGACAGCGACGGCGATGGGGCTGGCGACAACAGCGATGCCTTCCCCTTTGACGCTAACGAAACCATGGATTCCGACGGAGATGGATACGGCGACAACGCCGATGTATTTCCCAACGACAGCAGTGAATGGTTGGATTCGGACGGAGATGGTATCGGCGACAACAGCGACTCCTACCCGTTCATCAACAACTTCCTTGACAGTGATGGAGATAGCATTCCCGACCTCCAGGACGCCTTTCCCAACGACATGACCCAGTGGATGGACAGCGACGGCGACGGGTACGGCGACAACGCCACCGGTAACTCGCCCGATGCCTTCGTGAACCTGGCCAGCCAATGGTCGGACGTTGACGGTGATGGCTACGGGGACAACTGGGGCAACGCATCATGGAACGACTTGCGAAGTCCGTCCAGCGTTGGCGAGTATGCGGAAGGAGCCTTGATGGCTGATTTCTGCCCGCAAGTCGCGGGTAATTCCACCGCTGGTGGGTTCTTCGGATGTGCCGATGATGACGGCGACGGTATCCCGAACATGTTTGAAATCGAAGATATACCCCTCGACAGCGACGGTGACGGCATTCCTGACGAATTTGATGAGTGCCCCGATACCCCACTGGGAACGCTGATCAACATCAACGGTTGTGAATTGACCACCAACGACGACGGTACCGTTGACCTACCCGATGACTCATTCTTCTCCGGAGAGTTGGCTCAAACGGTTGGTTGGGGCGCCATCATCCTCGCCCTGCTCACCCTGCTCCAAACGAACGCAGCGGCGGCCGTTTTACCCGATGCCTTCCGTTGGGTGCAGGTGTTCCGCCGCAACACCAAACTGACGAAGGAAGAAGTTGACGAATTGACCTACTTGCAGTCGGTTGTTCAGGCCTACTTCCAAGAACCGGAGAACCTCCAACACGAACTTCGTGAGTTGAAATCCGACCTCACGGCCCGTTTTACCAACAACGAGATCAAGAAAGAGACCCGTGAGAAAATCAATGTGCTCATCAACGATTTGCTGACCAGCAGCGACGAAGATTTGCTCCACATCGCCCACAGCGACGCTTATTTCGGCCTCGTCGACACCCTCAGCCCTGAAGAACGCACTGAACTGCTCAACGAGAAGGTCGCCATGGGCCAAACGGGCGCTACGCCCTCTGCTCCGGCTGTAGGCGCCACAGCAAGCTCTCGCAAAGGCCCGCCAACGGGTCCTTCCGCCAATCTGAACGGTGAAATCAATCCTGAAGACGGGTTTGAGTGGCTCGAACATCCTGCCGGTAGCGGCACGTGGTACATGCGCCAACGGCAAGGCGAAGCATGGACAAAGTGGGACAACTGAATCCCATGAGTTTGAAGAGGTCCCCTGCGTGGCATGGCTGTGAGCAACCGTACCCTCTGCAAAGCCTTCAGACGTGAGCGCTTTCTGATTCATGAGATTGGCAGAGCCCTGGATGATAGCTGATTTAGGCAGGCATCAGAAGTGATCACAATTCTGTGATGTCCGTGCGTTCGCTCGAAACTGCGAAGTCCTTCTCTGCTTTTTGATAGGCTTCTGGCTCGATCTTACCTTCTCGAACCAACGACGAAAGAGATGCGAGGGCGACTGCGGCACCGTCAATTTCAAAGAAACGGCGCAGAGATTCGCGGGTGTCTGAACGGCCAAATCCATCGGTACCCAGGACGGTAAAGTGCCCGCTGACCCATTGACGAATCATATCAGGGACTGCGGCCATGTTGTCTGAAACTGCGATGGTCGGGAGGGTTTCGCTGAGCAACGTCTGCACCCACGGTTCTTGAGCCGTTTGAGTCGGATTGAGTCGGTTGTGGCGGTCACAGGCCAAGCCTTCACGTCGAAGTTCTCCGTAGGAGGTCGCGGAGTAGATTTCGGCTCGTACGCCGTAGTTCTCGAGTTTCTCAACCGCATCCAAAACTTGCACCATAATGGGGCCTGAACCGATGAGTCGGACGACCGGGCCTTCGCCTTTTGGAGCACCACGTAGCAAATACATGCCTTTGATGATGCCTTCATCGACGCCTTTTGGCTTGGGGGGCATGGGGTAATTTTCATTGTAGACTGCGATGTAGTGAATGACGTCTTTGTTATGCTGATACATCTCTTCAATGCCGTAGCGAATGATGGTTGCCAATTCGTAAGCAAAGGCAGGGTCCCAAGCACGAACAGCAGGATTTGTATGAGCCATCAACAAAGAGTGACCGTCTTGATGCTGAAGGCCTTCACCGTTGAGGGTCGTCCTTCCCGAGGTTGCACCCATCAAGAAACCTCGAGCACGTTGGTCTGCAGCCGACCAAATCAAATCTGCCACACGTTGGAATCCAAACATGGAGTAGAAGGTGTAGAAGGGGACGGTGGGGTAGAGGTGCGTGGAGTACGAGGTTGCTGAGGCGATAAAGGTGGATGTCGCTCCGGCCTCGTTGATTCCCTCTTCGAACAGTTGCCCTTTCTGTGATTCCTTGTACTTCATGAGCACTTTGTGGTCAACCGGTTTGTAGAGTTGGCCTTCGGGATGATAAATTCCAAATTCGGCAAAGAGTGGGTCCATACCGAAGGTTCGTGCTTCGTCGGGAATGATCGGAACGACTCTCTTTCCGAATGCTTTGTCCTTCATGAGTGAACGCAAAATTCGCACGAATGCCATGGTCGTAGAAACTTCCATTTTTCCTTTGGTTCCTTCATCAAATTCTGCATAGGCGACCGAATCGGGAAGTTCAATGTTCTCGGTTGGTGTCACCCGCTTGGGCATGGAACCACCAAGAGCTTGGCGTCGTTGTGCAGCATAGGCCACCAATTCAGGTACGTCTTCTGGGCGGACATAAGGGTAGTCTTCGAGGTCCTTATCGCTGAATGAAAGAGCAAGGTCGTCACGCATGTACTGCATGGTTTCCATGTCTGCCTTCTTCTTCTGATGCGTCGTATTGCGTCCAGCAAACGCAGGACCAAGGCCGTAGCCTTTGATGGTCCGGATGATGACGACAGTCGGTTCCCCTTTGTGAGCGGTTGCCTGTGCGTAAGCGGCATGAAGTTTCAGGAAATCATGTCCTCCAACATCAGCGCAGAGGTCTACAAGCGCAGCGTCGTCGAGGTGTGAAACGAGAGATGCGAGGCCGTCACTGTTGAACAACTCCTTGCGAATAGTTGCCCCGTCGGAGGTCATGATGCGTTGCTCATCACCGTCAACAAGACCGTTGAGGCGGGCTGCCAGCAAACCTTGGTGGTCCCTTGCGAACAAGTCATCCCAGGAACTGCCCCAGAGGACTTTGATGACGTTCCAGCCCGAGCCTCGGAAGCGCCCTTCGAGTTCTTGGACGATTTTTGAATTGCCACGTACAGGACCGTCAAGGCGCTGTAAATTACAATTCATGGTCATCACGATGTTATCGAGACCTTCGCGACCTGCAAGTGAGAGTTGAGAAAGCGACTCTGGCTCATCCGATTCCCCGTCGCCCATCGTATACCAGACACGGGATGCACTCGTCGTGATGAGGTCGCGATCTTCGAGGTAGCGGTTGAAGCGTGCCTGATGAATCGCCGTCATGGCACCTAGACCCATGCTGACGGTTGGGAATTCCCAAAACTCGGGCATCAGACGGGGATGCGGATAGGAGGACAAACCTTGGCCCCCGACTTCCTGCCGAAAGTGTTCCATTTCCTCGTGAGTCAGGCGGCCTTCAAGCCAAGCCCGAGCATAGATGCCAGGAGAGGCGTGACCTTGCCAGTACAAGTGGTCACCTGCACCGTCGCCGTCTTTGCCGCGGAAGAAGTGATTGAATCCGATTTCCCAGGCATGTGAGGCTGATGCATACGTTGAGATGTGACCCCCAATGCCGTCGAAATACTTGTTCGCTCTCGTGACCATCATCATTGCATTCCATCGAATCACACCGTGAAGACGTTCTTCCAAATCAAGATCGCCGGGGTAAGCACCTTGGTCATCAGGATGGATGCTGTTGAGATAAGGTGTGTTGACGACATCAATGTCAACCCCTGCTTGTTTGGCCGCTTCGAGAGTAGCGTGGAGGAGACGTTTGGCTTCCTCGGAACCAAGTTGTTGTTCAACAGCCCGAATGGAGTCCTGCCATTCTTGGGTTGCAACAGGGTCTGGGTCCGGTTGAGTTGAACGACCAGAGAAGCCCATGTCATGTCCCCCTTGCTGATGGGTCAATGGTGAGGGTTTTCAATCCCTCGCTTCAATCGGCCATGCTCCAAAGAAGAATGTGATGCAGGAGAGCGAATACTTCGGGAGGTTGGCGGCGTCATCAAAAGCCTCGCTGTGTGGCTCTATTCATCGTTTCACGGGGTAATCAATAAAAGCCGACTTTCTCAGCCGCTCTTTATGTCCGTCGAGGCTATGGTACAGAAGATGATTGATGAATTGAACGAAGCTCTTGGAGATGCTGTCAAGCACGACAAGGGTAACTCCGCCGCAGGCACTCGTGTCCGCAAGGCTATGCAAGCAGCCAAGGCTGCTGCACAGAACATTCGTGTCCAAGTCCAAAACGACAAGAACAACTGAACTGGCCAAAAGGCCAGGGTCGTAAGACCATGCTTGCTCTCCCGTGTGGATACGTTGAATTGATGCCTTCATTGAGAGGCCTTCATGCAACTCCCTCTTGCTGGCGTAAAGGTACTCGATCTTTCTCGAATTCTTGCAGGACCCCATGCTGCGCAAACGCTCTCTGATTTGGGAGCTGAAGTCACAAAAGTGGAAGCTCCGTGGGGCGACGACACTCGGACGTGGGGACCTCCTTTCCAGGCTGGTTTTGACAAGAACGAAGTGGCTTCATACTTCCTATCAGCCAACCGAGGTAAGACCATCGTGACGGCCAACATCAAGGAAGAAGCAACTCGAATCCGAGCCATGATGCACGAGGCCGATGTCATCATTGAAAATTTCAAACCGGGAACTTTTGAACGCCATTTAGGATTGGTCCCCGAAAGCGCCATCCTTTGTAGCATTTCGGGCTACGGACAAAACGGACCGCGCCGGGATGAGCCTGCCTTTGACCTCACCATGCAAGCACGCAGCGGCATCATGTCCATCACGGGCGAAGCCAATGGCCCTCCTGCAAAGGTTGGTGTTGCTTGGATTGACGTGATGACTGGGATGAATGCAGTCAACGCCATCCTTGCCGCCCTGCTGGCACGGGAGCGGACTGGGAAGGGCTCACGAATCGATATTTCGCTATGGGATACTGCCATAGCCGCCCTGGTCAATCAAGGCCACAACGCGTTGACTGGTATTGTGCCACAACGCATGGGGAGTGCTCACCCCAATCTGGTTCCCTATCGTGTCTTTGAAGCTAAGGATGGATGGTTCGCTATCGGTGTGGGGACGAAACGTCAATGGCTTGTTTTAGTGGAGGCTTTGAGGTTGGATGCTCCGGAGGATTGGGGCGAAAACAGCGTTCGTATCGCTCAGCGAGAAGAGGTTGAAGCGCTTGTCCAGTCTGCCGTCAAACAACACGCTCGAAACGATTTGGAGGTCATGCTGAGTGGTATTCCATGTGCGCCTGTCAATACCGTGAACGAAGCCTTGCAGGACAAACAATCGGTGGCCAGAGGTGTGCTTGATGAGCATCAAGGCGTGACGACCTTGGCCAGTCCACTCCGATTTCTTCACCCGTCAAAGGAAAACAACGACGTTTGACCGCCTTCCCGAATCAAGCCCGCTTGTTTCAGTTTCTCAAAGGCCTGGTCCATACGACGCTGACTGAATTGGCGTTCAACCTGAAGGAATTGTATCAGCCCCTTGCGGTCGACCGTTCCTTGTTGCAAAGCCTCATCTGGCACGTCAACAGATGGGTGGTTGAGAAAGATTTCACGAATCTCGTCCAGCCGCTCGGGAACCTCTTTTCCTTTGGCCTCACACACTGCTTCAATGGTGGTGTATTCGCGGATAAGTTTCAATCCCGTTTTGGGTCCGATGCCTTTGATGCCGGGGTGATAATCGGTGCCGATCATGATGGCCAAATCAACCAGTTGTTCGCGAGAGAGGTCGTTCTCTTTCAGCATATCACCGAGGTCAATGGATTGTGCATGGACCACACGACCGTAGCGCTTGGTGCCGTCGTCCATGAGGTTTCGAATCAGTACCGGAGAGCCGTAGAGCAGCGCGTCCCAGTCTTGGGTGGCTACGACGTCGAGTTGACCTTTGGCTGCCATCACAGCAGCTTGGGCCTCCCCTTCTGCGGCAGCGGTCACCCACGGAACACCAAGGAGGTCAAAGAGTCGTTGTGTTTCCTCGACCATTTGGGGTGAGTAATGCATGATGCGCGCAGCCATTTTCTGAGCCAATCCAAAATCACCCGCTGCTAAGGCTTCCTTGTGGACCGCTTCTGCTTCCTCGCGACGCGCCCTCCTGGCTGCCATTTCGTCGGCTTTGAGGTCCGGGGATTGTCCGTCAAAGACGAAGACCGGTTTGATGCCCATGCCCAGCAAGGTGGTCGTACGGTGCAGGAATCCCATCAAATGTGAGACAGGATTGCCGTTTTCATCACGAAGGGGCATACCGTCTCCTTGTGGTGAACGGTCTCGCATCGTAGTGAGGAATTGAAAGGCGGTAAGGAAAGCGTCGATACCTACTCTTTGACCTGCGAGAGCTTTGAGATTGGTTTGCTGAGCGGGCGCAATGTCCTTGAGATTACAGCCCATGTCAACAACAACAGGTCACCCTATGTAGGCATTCGCCTGCGAGAGCATCAAGAAGGCAAAGCCACAGGCACGAACCATGGGCGATGTCTTGGCGTGCTTACGCGGCTGGCATCCAGCCTTGGCTCTCGCTGAAGTGAAGGCACTCCTCCCCGACAGCAAAGCAACAAGCACAGGGGTTGACCGATGGTGGCGATTTGAGGGTGAACAAGCATCCCACCGTCAAGACGTATTGGAAATGAGCAGTGGCCTCCAATGCTTCCTCATCGACGGGGTCGTAGCCTCCACTGAAGGTCTGCTTCAATCGGGTTGGTTGGAACAAATGAAGGCCTATCTGCACGCTCACCCCGTATCAGGTACGGTCGCCGTTCGGGCATGGAAACAGGGTGGAAAAATCCCCAACTGGAGCCTCTCTTCCCTCGCTGGACAACTTGGTGGCATGCTCGGTGACATGGGCCGTTCCATCGACCTGAACGACCCCGATCATGTGCTCGCCCTCATCGGTGACGGGCCGACGGCTTCGCTGGCTTGCGGATGGATGGAGGG
Source organism: Euryarchaeota archaeon UBA256 (assembly GCA_002494645.1). Lineage (GTDB taxonomy): Archaea > Thermoplasmatota > Poseidoniia > Poseidoniales > Poseidoniaceae > Poseidonia. The sequence continues at coordinate 9,071 of DACE01000032.1, forward strand.
TGACGGTCAGGCAGCCTTCTCGAGCGGTCAGCGACGTGCTGGAGAACGACCGTTCTTCAAACCCGTCAGTCTTGACCCACGCCTCGCACGCCTTGCCGTCAACCTCGCCTCAGGTCCGAAAAACCGAGGACCCGTGGTGGACCCGATGACGGGAACAGGAGGATTCTTGATCGAAGCGTCGCTGAGCGGCAGAGCCTGCATCGGTCTTGACATTCATTCCGAAATGGTTCAAGGTGCTTCAATGAATCTCGCATGGGCTCATGATGATGCCGTCCCGTCCAACAGTTCAGTCATACGTGGAGACGCCACTCGCCTCGAAGACCTGCTGCCCGAAGCATGGGTCGGCAAAGTAGCCGGCTTCGTGCTCGACCCACCCTACGGCAGGAATTCTCACGGTAGCATAGAGGCAGAGCAATTGCTTGAAGCCGCCTTCATCAGCGCTCGTAAGGTGGCTTGCATTGATGCAGGATTTGTACTCATCCTACCGGTTCACCCGATGACACCTCATCCGATGGCGTCGCTCCCGTTGGACTTGGACATCAACTTGCTCAACGGATCGTGGACTGACCTCTTAGCCATGGTTGAACGCTGTGGGTGGACGCCGTTGAGCGTGCATGCTGAACGCGTGCATCGCAGCCTCAGTCGCTTGATCCTTCACGCAAGATGCGCTCCTCAAGATTGAGCAGTGTAAATGCCATGTCCTCGGGAGGAGGGGGGAACTGATCGCGATGTGGACAGCCTTGGTCCAACACAGCTTCGTCCTTGATGTCCAGAACATAGGGGTAGGTACGGCATCCCTTCGGGCGAATCTCATAGACCGAACAAAGACCTTCGGCGTTCACGTCGGCTGAATCCGTGAGTAAGAAGACGCAAGCACGCGTCTCAGCGTTGTTAAGCAGGGTCAGCACTCCGTCGTTGTCGACTGAAAAATCCGCTTGCGCCATGCCCGTACGACGCTGCAAACGGGCAGATTCTGCCTGCGTAATGGGCATCGTCGTCTCACGGCAACAGGCTGAACACCCCGTTGGGATGCATGGGAGTTGACGCGCCATGAGTGAGCCAAGTCACCCGCCTTCTTCAAGAAGGGGGGGCTTCTCGGACAGAATACGGGCGATTAGGGTAGTCTGGATATCCTTCCGGCCTTCGGAGCCGGAGACGGGGGTTCGAATCCTCCATCGCCCGCCAATGTATCAGGCGACAAGCGCATAACCACAAGCCTTCATGAGAAACTCCTCTCCTCAAACAAAGGGACCCCACGGACATCCCGGCCTGCGTTTATTATCCGCCGAAACGTACTATAACATGAGAACACCATGAAAGGAAAAGGTTCCCAGAAGAAGGCACGATTGGAACGATTGAAGAACGAGATCATCGAATATGTATCTCAGGCCCCTGGGGCGTCCGCAGCAGACATTGTCGCCTTCTTGTCCAACGAAAGAAAAATGCGAAACCACGGCCTGACCACTCGTAAAGTCGGGTTATTTATTCCCCGTCACCTCAAGGAAACCATCGGATTCCGATTGGATACTTCCACTGGGAAGCGAATCTACCACTGTAACGCTTGAAGCAACACCACATTCATGCTTGAGTGACGCTTCGCCCGTCCATGGACTGGCCTGAAGCCACCACCTCTGCGGCGCTCTTCCCTTCCTTTACAGGCTCGGAAGATGGTGCAGTGCCCCACTTTACCGATGGTCAACCGGCTTGGGTGCTGCTCGACCCTAACAGTCAAGACGGTTTGAAAGCCCAAATGAACGCAATATCGGGCGAGATTGACATCGAAGTGGCGGGTTTCTTCACATCTGGTAAGGGGATCATCATTCATGCTACAGCCACCGTAGAGGCAGGGGCCTATCTCATTGGGCCTTGTTACATCGGCCCTCGCGCCGTCGTACGCAGTGGCGCTTACGTGCGCGAATATTCGTGGGTCTGTGCGGATGCTGTGGTCGGTCATGCTACTGAAATAAAGCATTCAATTCTCTTACCAGGGGCGAAAGCACCTCACTTCAACTACGTAGGAGATTCTATTCTTGGCGCTGATGTCAACCTCGGAGCGGGTACAAAATTAAGCAACCTACGCAACGATGGAGGCGAAGTCCACCTTCGTATCGACGGGAAACGTCTTGGGAGCGGTTTGCGTAAATTTGGAGCCATTCTCGGCGAAGGTTGTGCCTTGGGGTGCAACAGCGTCACCAACCCGGGTGTTGTACTTGGGTGTGGAAACGTCGTTTGGCCGAACGTGACAGTCACGGGCGTCCACGGACCCAATAAGGAACATCGCTGAGGTGAGGCTGATGTCGACATCATTCTTTGGAACCGATGGCATTCGCGGTCAAACTTCATTGGATGAAGTGGATGAAGAAGAAGCCATTCATCGACTCCTCGAGCAACGAACGCTGACACCTGCCTTTATGCGCATCCTCGGTGAAGCACTTTCCCATACCTCGGAATTGCCCCCAGGCGTATCGGCTCGTGTTGTTATCGGCTGGGATGTTCGCCCCCACAATGAAGCACTCGTGGCGGCATTAACACTCGGACTTCGACTAACTGGAAGTGAGGTCGTCCACATTGGCCAATGCGCTACACCAAGTCTCCACGCAGCCGTGTTCGCCTTTGAGGCTACCATGGGATGCATGATTACTGCGAGTCATAATCCAGTCAGCGATTCGGGTATCAAGGTCTTTGATGCTGCGGGCTACAAGTCCACTCGAGATTTTGAGCAAGAAGTCAGTCGCACCTTGTTGGCATTGAGCCAAGAGGACCGTGAAGTCGATCAAATCGACCGTGAGATGCTCGCAGCGGCGGATGAAAGACATGATGGATGGGCTCTTCAGGCTCACCAAGATTGGCTCGCTGAACGGTGGAAGATGTTTGAGCATCACTTCGGAGGCTTCGCTGAATCGATGCGCCAGGGTCAATTTGCTCAACCGTTCATTTTGGACTGCGCAGGAGGTTTTGGAGCCTCTTGGTTGGCGGATTTCCTCGCCGCTCGAGGGTTGCTTTGCACCGAAGTGAGTGGCTCTGCGCCTGCCCTCAACGATGGATGCGGCGCAGGGGACTTTTCCCCAACTGGAACATGGACACATGAAGAGGCGAAGAATGCTCGGCACGCCCTCCTTAACGTACTGCCCAAAGGGAGGCCTGGGCAGTGGGTCGGTGCGGCCCTTGACGGAGATGGAGACCGTTGTTTATTGATTGAAGCTACAGAACGTGGTTACCGCGTCGTGGACGGTGATGGATTTGCCGCACGGTTGATGGAAGCCGGACGCAGCAGTGGGCCGTGGACCTTCGCTGCAAGCATCGAATCGGACGTGGCCTTGTCGAGTTATGTTCACTCCATGCACGAGGATAATTCGGTCATCGAAACGGCGGTTGGAGACCGATGGTTATCCTTTGCTTTGAGAGCAAAGCAGGGCCATCATTTTGATTCTGAGGACATGCCAACCGTTCTGGGCATCGAAGATTCCGGTCATGTCGTGTTGCCTGCTCCGCATCCCCTCGGCAAAGGCGGATGGAGTCTCGTTGGAGACGGCGCCGCCACGCTCTGCGCAGTCATCTTGTCCACTGACCGCACCAGAGCGCATCACTTTGAGCGGGGATGGAAGCAACGCGTGTCCATTCAAGACAGTCATCGTGAACGCTGGCACCGTGATGCAGACGTGTTCAAGGAGATCAGTAGGACGCTTTGCCAGCGGTTTGCTGACCTCGGGTTCGATGCGACTGAACGCCGTATTGAAGGAGAAGACAACCTCCTGTTGATACACGGTGAATCGAGCGCGGGAGTTGTTTCATTTGGCATTCGCAACAGCGGTACTCAAGCAAAAACAAGTCTCTCACTTCGCCTTTCGCCCGGCATTGAATCGGCACCATTTGCGAGTCTCCTCGAAGAAACGAAGGGCACCTTAGCGAATGCCTTGCAGTAGCCTCACTGGGCTGCCATGTCTGCTTCATTGGCTTGAGAAAGGGCCGTGACGGCGAAGAGAAGAATGGCTGAGACAATCAGCATGACCAGGGCATAGAGAGCAGATGTGCCAGCGATCACAGCCGCTGCTGCAAACATCCAAGCGATCAGCAAGTCAACCGCTCCGATGATGCGCCATGACTTTCTCAGCGTGAGGATGCCACATAACCACGCTGTTGTTGAGGCGATTAAGCCTGCAAGCGTGAGCCATACCAAGGATTGTGACATCAACGCGGCAGGGTAGAGCAGCAGGTGAACGGCCCACAACGATGAGGAGAGCCACAGCCCTTGGTCGCGAAGGACAACAGCGGACGCCCAGACCACCGAGGCAAGACCGACGGCGGTGGCAGTCAAGGTCGGAGTCACCTCAAGGCCAAGAGGCTCAAATGCCCAAGGGGTGAAGGATTGCAGCATCAATGGAAGGCAGAGCACGGCGGTGAGCATCACGGCAGGCTGGCTCCAAGCAAGACTTCTGCGCATGGCAAAAAGGATGGCACATCCACCCGCAGGGCCGAGGGTGAGAACCGATGCCCCAAGGACCCATGCACTTCTTCCCGCTGCGGTTCGATGGTCGGGTAAGTCACGACGTAAGCGTTCACCCTCGACCCAATCAAAAGCCGCCACCATGGCAAGCAAGAGAAGTTCTGCAACGAGAAGCGGTGTTGTCCACGAAAGGGCGTCTCCAACGAAGGGGTCGGTGATGAATGGAATGGGGACTTCGCCGCCAACCAATAAGGTCGCAAGGCGGTCAAGCACCAAAAGACCCAACACGGCTTCTAAGGCACTGGGGATACGCAATCCTAAATCGTGGCGCCCCATGAGGCCCATGCCAGCCAGCAATAGCAGTGTTCCAAACATAACTGCCATGTGAGTGGCGTCGTCCCCATCGAGAACGCCGGTCGTCATACGGCCTGCGAGATGCACCGCCACAATTCCCATCATGGCTACTGCAATGGGCATTTCGACCCCGGCAAGGTCGGGGAGGCGCAGGCCAATACTGTTGGCTCGCAAGCGTGCAAGTCCTACAAGAACAACTGAGAAAGCCGCACTAAATCCGAGCGCCATCAAGGCGAAGGTGGTGGTATACGCAATCCAGCAGGATATCAGGAAGGTCACGCCGAGAAAGAGCATCAGGATGACGGGTTGGTAGTGAATGTCTCCCACCAAGAGGTCGTTGGATTCACCTGCTGAACGCTTGGACCGCTTGCGTTGTTTTTCAGCCAGTTCAAGCAATTGTGCATCGAGGTGCTTGAGTTCAACGGTCGTTTCTCCGTCCGTCGTGGTCGCCGAAGAAAGAAGCGCCTGCATTCGACCTCGCTTCTCTGCATAGGTGGCTTCACGCTCTTCGCGTTTGGCCAGCGCTTTCAGACCTGCTCGGACCTCGCCTTGGAAGGCCAAGTACGACCCGGTGGCCACAAAGAGCGCCAGAGCGGAGAGAAGCACAACCTCTGATTCGAGTTGCTGCCCTGCCATGGCCATGCTGATGAGGACGCCCAACGCAGCAACCGTCGGAGGCAAGAGGACTTCGACCTGCGTCAATCGTTGGAGGTACATGAGCAGGGAGATGGCGCCTATCGCCGTAAGAGCGAGGAGATTGGTTGAGCCGTCCATCCATTCGCTATGGCCTGCAAGGGAGTTTGTCCGTGCTGGACTGAGGGAAACGATGAGAAAGAGGGCGGTGACCACGGCGAGGTGAAGCGTGATAAGGCGCCCGGGCAAGGCTTGGTACTGCTCCATTTCACGTTCGTCCGCCCCGCTCATCAGCCTGCGTTTTGATGCGAGCAGGAGAATGAAACTGGCGATGGTCAGCGCAGACGCCCAAAGCGCCTCACCTCCAAAGCGCCACGCCATTGCAACCGCCGTTACCGACCAAACGACCAGAAGAGTGCGGGGCTGGCCGTGATGGCGTTCCTGCCAAACCATGCCTGCATGGGCGAGGAGCAAGAGGGACATTCCAAGGTACAACCCTGCCGAGGTCAATCCGCCAGGGCGAGTGACGGCAAGAAAAACCAAACAGGCCAGAATGAAACTTAGATTCCAGAGATTGAACAGTTTTGAATCGCGCAGACGGGCGCTGATCTCTGAAAATCCAGAAAGTCGTCCTGCGAGGTTGAGATTCGCTTGCCCCATGCTTGAATTGACAGCGACTTGCTGAACCATCAAAACGCAGAGCCAAGCGCCCATGTCGGCCTCGTTGAGAACGATTGGAAGAAGATCTGCACTAACGATTCGGCTTTCGAAATCTGTAGCGAAGATAAGGAGCCAAACATAGGGCGCCAAAACGGAAACACCCGCCATACTCGGTGATTCCCTCCAGACAGCAAGAACAGCGACGCCCAACCAAACGGCTCCTTGCGTGACCAGTAACAGCCGGGCTCCTTCTCCACCGTCCTCGGCAGGAATAAGAAGGGTGAGGAGAATGACGGTAGCCAACGACCCCATCCATAGCACGTGGTCGGAAACTTCTGTTTGATGTTGCAGCAAAACGGTCACGCAAAGGACGGCAGCGATACTGGCAAAGATGGAATAATCGCCCAAGCCCCACGGCCAATTCAAGGTCAACGTCCCGGAGTCAAGCAGGGCGAGGGCTGCGAGCATGAAGGGTATGGGGGCGAGGACAATCGGCATCAATCGGGTCCATGAAACGCCGCGAACGACCAGGTATGAAGCCGTAAACGCCAACGTCAAGAGAAGAAGTTGCGCCAAAGCATAGCCCGTTTCAGCACGATGGGCGCCGATGGCCATCAGGGCTCCAACCATCCCCAAAGAAACTGAAACGGCCCACAGGCCGGGTTTTCCAAGACCGATGGCCTGCACCGCTTGACTTAGCCAATTTTCATGGTGAACGAAAGAAGCGGCCATACCCGCGTTGGCTGCGGTGACCGTTGAGAGGAGGAAGAAGAGTGTCAAATCGTTTTCAATGGGCAGAAGAGTCAGGGAAAGGATGGTCCAATCGTTGGAAAGAGCATGAATTCCAACCCAAAGGTAGGAGATGGAAATGCCCAGGCTGGCGAGGTTTCCTGAAGAGCGAACCCAGGCTAAACCGTGCATCAGGGACATCGCAACCACGATGAAAACTGCGATTCCAGTTTCTCCAAAGACTGCACCAGCTGAACTTCCTACTGCAAAGAGAACCAAAGCGGCTTGAGCTGCGATTGCATCTTCATCATGGCGGAAGGCTAAACCGACATTGAGGGCTACCAAGCCAAGCAGGAACACACCCAAGGTCTCGCTGGTACCCAACGGACTGGATTCAAACCAGCCCCAACTCCAAGCATCGAGAGCGAGGCCATAGAGCAATTTCATGGAGATGATGACCCAAGTGATGCCGAGAAGTTGCATCGAGGGACGGCGAATCCATCGCTCACCAAGATAGAGGCCGACGGCGGCCATGCTGAGCAATCCCAAGGCGCTGATGACCGGAGAAAGGACGGTCCCAACCAATGCACCGATGGCCGTCCATACAACGACCATGGCCACCATGAGGCCACGTCCTAACTGCTGCTCGCCATGAACGGCAAGGTTGGTGACTGAATCAGAAGCATCGGGGGACTCATCGCCCTCATCGAGCGTAAATAATTCACCCATATCGCCCACGGCATCATCCCGCGGTTTCTCAACATCCTCCTCCACCAATGCAGCAGGTTCACTGTCCGAGGAGTCAACCATGAAGGCTCCGAGGTCAAGGCCACCGCCTCGCTTGAACTCCTTTTCGCGAAGGACGGCTTCGTCCTTCTGGGATGGCGCATGCTCCGCGTCGTCCCGGTCCATGGGGACGGCTTCGCTGGTTCGCCCTTGAAGTTGCCCAATGGTTGAGGTGGAGAAGGCCTCATTATCGGGCTTACAGGTGCTGCCGCTGACACTGAATATGGCGGTTCTTGTGTGTCAAGTAGTGGACTTTGAATCACGTTATAGTCGTCATTCTAAGCCAAAAGGGACAAAGAGGGGCGGCGGAAACGCTCGGCATGGGCGGCGTCCACGGCACCCCTTCAGGGGACCTCGCGAAACACGGAATTTCACCATCTGGTGAAGTCTACTGGAACCTTTCTGCAAAGGACTTAATCGACCTTGCTGTCGCCCGAGGCGAAGGTGTTTTGAGCGCCCATGGAGCTTTGGTCACCGAAACCGGTGAGCGAACTGGCCGCTCTCCCAATGACAAGTTCATCGTTGACGAACCGAGCATCTCAGGCGATGTCAACTGGGGTGATGTCAACGTTTCCACCGATTTGGCAACCTTTGAGCGAATGCGAGCAAAGGTCGTTGATTACCTCTCCAGCCAAGACGCTTTATTCGTACAAGACCTCTACTGTGGCGCTGACTTTTCTGAAGCCTTACCCATTCGGGTGGTCAATCACAATGCTTGGCACAACACCTTCGCACGAAACATGTTCATTCGCCCAGAGACAACCCAACTTGAGAAGCATACACCTGAGTTCACCGTCCTGCACGCTCCACACTTTGAGGCCGACGGCGAAGAAGACGGATTGAATTCTCAATGCTTTGTCATCGTCAATTATGCCGCTAAAGAGGTCATTATCGGAGGCACTCGTTACGCCGGTGAAATCAAGAAATCGATTTTCTCCGTCATGAACTTGATCTTGCCCAAAAAGGGTATCTTGCCCATGCACTGCTCCGCCAATACAACCGGAGATAACACGGCGATTTTCTTCGGTCTTTCTGGTACCGGAAAGACCACGCTATCGGCCGACCCCAAGCGCGCCCTCATCGGGGACGATGAACACGGTTGGGGAGCCAACGGCGTGTTCAACTTCGAGGGCGGTTGCTACGCCAAACTCATCGACCTTTCCCAAGAGGATGAACCTGCGATTTTCGCAACGACACGCAAGCATGGAACAGTGCTCGAAAACATTGTTTTGGATGGCGAGGGCGTTCCCGACTTCCACGACACCAGCAAGACGCAGAACACACGGGGCTCCTATCCAATTGAGTTCATTGACAACCGAACCATGGATTCCAAGGGCGGTCATCCACAAAATGTCATCTTCCTCACCTGCGACGCTTTCGGTGTCCTTCCACCCATCTCGCGACTCACACCCTCACAGGCCGCCTACCACTTCATCTCCGGCTATACGGCCAAGGTCGCTGGAACTGAGATTGGTGTAAAGGAACCTCAAGCGACCTTTTCGGCTTGTTTCGGCGAGCCTTTCATGCCCATGCACCCCGGTGTTTACGCAGACCTTCTCTCGGCCAAGATGGACGAGCATGGCTCAACGGCTTGGCTCATCAACACCGGTTGGTCTGGCGGCGCATACGGCGAGGGCAACCGAATGAAAATCAAGTACACCCGAGCCATGCTCAACGCTGCACTTGACGGTGACCTCAACGCTGTTGAATTCATCACCGATGCTCGCTTTGGATTCGAAGTGCCTACTGAATGCCCAGGCGTCCCGTCCGATGTCTTGCAACCTCGCACAACGTGGAATGACGGTGCGGCATACGATGCAACGGCTGACAAATTAGCCACGATGTTTAACGAGAATTTCAAGCGCTACGAAGACGGCGTCTCCGCTGAAGTCAATGCATCTGCACCGACCTCAATGGCGTGAAGGTTCGGCGTTCATCCCCGGTTGAGTAGCCGCCTCATTTATTGCTTCAATGGGTGACCGCTTTGCATGAGCAAGCCTCTTCACGTGGTCACTGGAGCCTTTGGCTATTCTGGCCGTTGGATTGCTCACCATTTGCTTGAACAAGACGTGCGCGTTCGAACCTTGACCAATGCTGTTGGACGAGACGACCCTTTTGGGGGAAGAGTTGAGGTTCACGGTCTCGATTTTACCGACATGGACCGCCTCATTGCCTCACTTCAGGGGGCTGAAGTTCTGTACAATACTTACTGGGTTCGTTACAACAAGCGACAAAAGAACTTCGCTCATGATTCAGCGGTTGAGAACACCCGCGTCTTGTTTGAGGCCGCACGGCGAGCCGGCGTGAAGCGCATCGTTCATTTCTCAGTTGCCAATCCAACCAAGGCTCCGAACTGGACTTATTTTGAAGGCAAAGTACAGGTTGAGAAGATGCTTGAGACGTCAGGTCATTCGTACTCCATCTTGAGGCCCACCGTACTCTTCGGTGGCGGGCGCAACGTTCTCATCAACAACATCGCTTGGATGCTGCGCCGATTTCCAGCCTTCGGCGTCTTTGGGTTTGGCAATTATCCCATTCAACCTGTTCACGTCGAAGATGTCGCTGAAGTCGCGATTGCACAGGGGAAGTTAACAGAGAATACCGTCGTTGACGTGACGGGTCCTGAAACCTTCCGATACAAGGATTATATTGGCCTGATGGCCAAGTCAATGGGATTGCGTCGCTTGATTCTCCCAATCCCACCAATGATGGGTTGGATGGTCGGACGGATGCTTGGCGTTATTCTCCAAGATGATGTCATCACACGTGCCGAAATCAAGGGGTTGCGACAGGGTTTGATGGCGTCTGATTCTCCACCTTTGGGTGAACGGAGATTCAGTGAATGGATTGCAGAGCACGGTGCTTCATTTGGCAAGCGCTATCAGAACGATTTGAAAGAGCGAAAATACCGCAAACCCTGAACGCTCGGGCTTCAAAGAGGAATCGTATCGGGTTGAGTACGAGTGCCAAAGCGCTGAACTTCACCCTCTGCATCGATGAGAAATTTTTCAAAATTCCAACGGATGTCTCCCGAACGGCCGCTTTCTGTTTCTGATTGGTTCAATGCTGCAAACAAAGGCGTTTGTCCCTCACCGTTAACGTCAACTTTTGCCATGAGTGGGAATGTTACGTTGTATTTGCTGGAGGTGAAATCACAGATCTCGTCGTGCGTACCCGGCTCTTGTGCTCCGAATTGATTGCATGGAAAGCCAACGACCGTGAGGTCATCGTGCGCTTCGTGAAGTGCTTGGAGAGGCCCATATTGTGGAGTAGCCCCGCAAACGCTGGCGACATTGACCACCAACCACCTGCTTCCTCCCAATTGACGCAATGTTGTCGTTTCGCCGTCCATTGTTAGGAATTCTACATCAAGAATATCAGTCATAAACTGCTGTAGTGGCCCCTCGTTATCAAGATGTGCATGATGCCAACCAAAGCAAATCCTCTTGAAGTGCCTCTCTGTGGTCCCTCCATGCAAGTCCTTATGGAAACAAGCGCAGGCAACATCACCATCGACCTCTTTCACGGTAGTGCCCCCGATACGGTGGCCAATTTCGTCAAACTCGTAACCATGGGACACTACGACGGATTGCACTTTCACCGTGTGATTGAAGATTTCATGATTCAAGGTGGATGCCCCCATTCCAAGGACCCTATGTCACGACGTGCCGGTACAGGTGGCCCAGGATGGCAAATTCCCTGCGAACCATCTGCTCTCGCACTCAAGCACGACAAACCCGGTGTCCTTTCCATGGCCAATGCTGGCCGCAACACAGGTGGCTCACAATTTTTCCTAACCACCGTTGCAACCCCGTGGCTCAACGGCAATCATGCGGTATTCGGTGCTGTCAGCGAAGGCATGGAAGTTGTCAAAGCCATTGAGAACTGCAAGAAAATGCCGGGTGACCGCCCGTCAGAGCCACAACAGATCATTCGCTGCACCGTCATCGAGTGAGGTGGATAGATGGTCATCCTCGCCGTGCACGGAGGTGCAGGGGGAGACGGTCCTTGGCGCGGTATGACCGATGCTGATCCGCAACGATTGAATTGTATGCGCTTGCTCTTGTCAGATCTTGGAGCTCGGTTGAACAACGGAGAATTGAGCGCCTTAGAAGCCGTAACACAAGCCGTCGAAGCCATGGAAGATGAGGCGCTCTTCAATGCTGGACGTGGTTCTGTTCTCGATGCATCTGGCGCCATTACAATGGATGCGAGCATCATGCGGGGCGAAGACCAAGCTGCGGGGGCTGTAGTCGGAGTCAGCAAGGCCCGACACCCGATACGAATCGCTCACCAACTGCTCGAGGAGGGCTGGCCGGTGATGCTCAACGGTGAAGCCGCTGATGCATACGGTGTGGCAAAAGGCCTTGAAGCAGTTGAACCCGAATGGTTGGTCACCGAATTGAGGCGAGCCCAATGGGCCAAATGGAAGGCCAACAAATCCGCACCGGGTTCAACCGATGAAGACGATGAGGCCATGCTGGACCATGATGGAATGGGAACGGTCGGGGCAGTGGCCTTGGACCGAAAAGGGCGACTTGCAGCAGCCACATCAACAGGAGGGATGACTGGCAAGCCGGATGGCAGAATCGGAGATACACCCATCATTGGAGCAGGCACTTGGGCTGACAAAGACGTGGCGGTATCGTGTACTGGAGTGGGTGAAGCCTTCATCCGAACCTGTGCTGCTCGGAGTTTAGCGGCCTATCACACCAGCGAATCTCTTCTCGAATCGGGCCAACGCGTTTTGGACGAGGTAGCCCCTTACGGCGGACGAGGAGGCCTGATTGCTGTGAATGCTTCAGGTGAAGTCATCGTGCCCTTTCAGACCATGCTGATGTATCGGGGCACCTATGTGAACGGTGCAATTGAAGTTGGTATCGGACCCCAGACTTATGATTAAATTTCGTCCGTAGGTTCTTGACCTGTAGTCATTCGGTATCGCTTATGCCAATTGATGCGGATGAGGCATTGCGTCGAGCGACGTTGATTCGCAGCGACCCCTCGCTCCCTGGCGTTACCCGAAACAACATCGCCAAAGAGAACGAGGGTGTTGAGTGGTCGTACTCCACTCCCGATGGCACGGTTGTCGACGAAGCGGCACTGGTGGAACGATGGAATTCACTCGGATTACCTCCTGGGTGGAGCGAAGTGTGGATTTGCCCAAATCCTCGCGGTCACATTCAGGCTACGGGCCGTGATGTCAAAGGGCGACTGCAGTATCGATATCACAGCGATTGGACCGAGGTAACAACGGAAATGAAATACGACGACGTGGTCTATTTCGCATCGCAACTCCCGAGGCTTCGGAAACAAATTGAACGGGATATTGAAGGAAAAGCACTGACCCTTGACGCCGTCTCTGCACTGGTCGTTCGCTTGATTGACCTCTACAACATTCGAGTCGGCAGTGATGAATATGCCAAGGCCAACGAATCCTATGGACTGACAACGCTAAAATCCATGCACGTCAAGCACATCAAAGGTGAAAAGGCAGAGGGGCGGCATGACGTGGTGTTCACCTTTACTGGAAAGTCAGGAAAGGATTGGGACATCAAGATTGAAGATGACCATTTGGTCGACTTGATCTTGCGCACAAATCGCCTCGGCGCCAAAGATGCTGACTTATTCATGTACGTATCAGAGGCTGGAAACGAAGTTGACCTCAAAGCGGAGCACATCAATCAATACATCAAAGCGACCAGTGGAGAGGGCTTTACTGCAAAGAATTTCAGAACATGGGCTGCCACCTACCGTTGCGCTGAGCGTCTAGCATTCCTCGCCAAGCCACGTGGTGAAAAAGCCATGAAAGCATGGTTCAAGCAACTTCCTGAAGTCGAATCGATGAGTAAATTGTGGGAAGGGAGTGATTGGGTGGTTCCAGAAACAGAAGGTGGGCGAAGCAAGGTCATGTTGGCAGTCATCGATACGGTTGCTGCAGACTTGGGCAACACTAGAGCAGTGTGCCGGACTTCATACATTCACCCCTGGTTCCTTGACGCCTGGATGGAAGCCCGCTTGGACAATGTTTGGAGTGGTTTTGCAGACATGCGAACGCTTGCGGGCATGTCGCGGGGAGAGAGTGTGACGCTTCGTATTCTGAAATCCCTTCGCGCCGAATGAATGGTTTAGAAATCGTCCGTAGGGGCCTCTTTACGGCATGTTTATTAATAACTAATTATTAGAGTTCTTTATGGTCAAACACCGCGCCGGCGATCGCCGCATCATCAGCATCAGCATTCCAGAATCTCTTGCGAAACAACTGGACCGACGCGTGGGCAAGGGGCGCGCAGACGGTCGCTCAGCCACCATCACGAAGATGATTCAGCAGGGCCTTGAAGGCAATACAGAAGCGCCGCAACAAAAGGTGTCACCTCCCGCGCCCAAAAGCACTCCAAGCGGTGGTGTTCGGGTTGAGAGTGATACGATGGGGGAGCTCGAAGTTCCTTCAGATCGTTACTATGGATGTCAAACTGCTCGGTCTCTTCTCAATTTCGATATCGGGCACGACACGATGCCAACGGGCGTTATTCGGGCTTTTGGAGTCCTTAAACAGGCAGCAGCGAAAACGAATGTGGCTCTCAAGCAACTTGACCCTGAAGTCGGCGACCTCATCATCGCAGCGGCTCAGGAAGTGAGTGACGGGCACCTCAACGGCCACTTTCCGCTTCGCGTCTGGCAAACTGGCAGTGGTACACAATCCAACATGAATACCAACGAGGTCATTGCGAATCGTGCTATTGAAATTGCAGGAGGGGAGATGGGCTCCAAATCACCCGTCCACCCCAACGACCATGTCAATCGAGCCCAATCGTCCAATGACACCTTCCCCACGGCCATGCACATTGCGGCTGCTGAGGCCTTCACGCACCGATTGTTGCCAAGTGTACGGGCTCTGCGTCAGGCGCTTGCAGCAAAAAGCGAGGCGTGGAAGGATGTTGTGAAGATCGGCCGTACCCACCTCATGGACGCCGTCCCCCTAACACTGGGACAGGAAGCATCCGGATGGGTTGCGCAATTGGATGCAGACCTTCGCCGACTCGATTTCGCACTCGACGATTTGTTCGAACTTGCATTAGGAGGTACAGCTGTCGGAACGGGGCTCAACGCCCATCCGCTCTTTGCTCAGATGGTGGCCGATGAAATTGCTAACATCACCGGGCTAACCTTCTGTTCTGCCGAAAATAAATTTGCACAATTAGCCGCTCATGACGCCGTTGTCGCAGCCTCTGGAGCCTTAAACACGCTCGCAGTTTCCTTGATGAAAATCGCCAACGACATTCGTTGGTTGGGCTCAGGACCGCGCTGCGGACTTGGCGAATTGGCCCTTCCCGCCAACGAACCAGGCTCGTCCATCATGCCGGGCAAAGTCAATCCAACCCAAGCCGAAGCCATGACGATGGTTTGCTGTCAGGTCATGGGAAATCACACGGCCATCACCGTTGGAGGAAGCCAGGGGAATTTTGAGTTAAACGTCTACAAGCCGATGATGATTCACAACCTGCTGCATTCGGTGGACATTCTCACCGATGCCTGCAGAACCTTCCGCACCCGCTGCGTAGAAGGTTTGGAAGCGGTAGAAAGCAACATCCAATCTCATCTTGAGAACTCCCTGATGTTGGTGACGGCTCTGAACAACCACATTGGCTACGACAAAGCCGCTAAGATTGCAAAGAACGCACACGAGAAGGGAACCACCCTTCGTGAGTCTGCCTTGGAACTTGGCTATTTGACCAACGATGAATTTGATGCCTGGGTTCGACCCGAGGACATGACGGGGCCGTCATGAAGCTTTTCTTGGCTCATAACCAGCGGGCGGGCCAAAACACGTACACAAGCCGATCAAAGCCGCAACAAGGGCGAAGGCAAGAAAGGAATTGAATTGTTGAGCCTGAGAAATGCCAAAACCAACCAGAAAGAATACCGAACAAATGAGCATCAAACCGATGAGGTAAACCGGCGCTTCTTTCGGTCGTGGGTCAATGAAATCATACACGTAATAACCCCCTCCAAAACGAGCCCATAGTTCTGCGAATACGAGGTACAATGCCCCATAAGTCAAGCCGAGAACAAGCATCGGTAAGCGGATGGAGAGCGTTCCGAAGACCAACTCACACGAGAGGAAAATAAATGCCCAATTGTGCATCACCTGTTCGTGGGGCAAGAACATCGGACGGATGTCTTCACCCTTCTTTATTTTAGATGGAAGGATGACGTAACGAACGATGACTGAGGTAAGGGCGGCACTGCTGTAGGCAGTTGCAAAAAGCGCTGTTCCGAGGTGCAAGAAAAGGGTCGATGGCGCCCCGATGATCAAATACCAAAGTCCAGCGAGTCCGTTCCACAACATGGCAAACCCGAAGATAAGCATCGTCCATGAACTAAAGGGAACCAATCGTTCGAAGCCTTCGGAATGATGCATTCGCATTTCTCGGTCAACGCGGAATAACGGCACCATAATCCCCGGTATTGGATTTCGCACCATCCATGCAACTGTGCAGTGCACTACAAGATAGGCACAACCGAGGCGGAAGAGCAGAAGTGCGATGGTCGAGAGCGTTTCTTCGCCGTACATTTGACCAGCATCATACGGGCCTGGTTCGTGGTAGAAGACGTAGATCAGCAATGAAAAAACGAGGATGCTGAGAGTCAGCCCGTAGGAGAGACGAGTACTGTCGCGAGATGGACTATCCATCTTACGAGAAGGCAGCATGCTCAACGGACATAGGGGTGCATCAAGACTCTAACGGCGTTTTGGTTGCAGCCCGAGCCTCACTGACGGAGGGCTCGGAGTTTGGCTTGGAGCGCAGATTTGCGCTCGTCGTGAGGTTCCTCATGCTGAGGTTCATCTTGGTCCAAACGGCGCATGAATAATTCTCGGTCCCAAACGAGAACGTCCCCGTTTTCACAACCGATGACGCAACGCTTTGCTGTGCCTTGGATGCAACGAATAAGGTCGAAACCACCCCTTGCCAAGACCTCGCCCGAATCACTTGATGATACGGATAATTCACTGACCAAGCCCTGTGCTCTGGCCACCCACAACAGAGTTGTTTCGTCCTTCTCAAAAGCTTCACAATGAGTGGAAATGGCATCGCCTTTGGATTCCCAAACCAGTTCTCCGCGCTCTGTTCGAACGGTCAGATGGCCTTCATCGGTCGATGCGGCAAAGCCCATTGGAAGACAGGTGAGTGCCTCGATGCTTCCTGACTCGGTTGCGAGAACACCACCGAATGGGGTGACGACTGAACCGTCAGTTTGGCCGAACAGGAGATTCTCACGACCCGAAATGCCACAGGTAATCGGGAAGGAAGTCGGCGGCTTTGTGTGAGAAAATGGCGGGGCTCCGCTGAGGTCAATCCAGCCACAGCGCGGGCGGCCTAAGCCTGCAAGAAGGTGGCCGTCGGCCTCAATCAAGGCCCAAGGGCGCTCATCCATACGCTCCACCCACTGTTGTTCGCCAGCAGGTGAAAACATCCAAACTGCGGATTCGATGAAGTCATTGTGTTCGATGTCATACACTGAAGATACCGCAATGATGTTCCCCTTCCACCAGCGTACGTCGTCCGCACTGCCTTCAAGAGCGACAGACCACTGCTCTTCTCCCGAGGTTAGAGAAAGGGCAACGAGGTGCAATCCGCTGGTGATGACCACGCGGTCTTCGTGGATCGCCAAAGCACTGATTCTGTCATTGGTTTGTGACGACCACAAGGTGTTTCCTTCCTCGTCCCAACGAACCAAACGCCCGTCCCATCCGCCAGCGAACACATCGCCGTTCTCCATGAGGTGAACAAGGGACACACTTTCTCCCAAAGAGCGTTGCATCCACATCGCGCCCTTGAGGTCCATGCCGTGAGGTGGGTGTTCTCCGACATAAGGAGGTCGCTTCCTTGATTCGTTCAACGGGCTTCTCGGGCAGAACATCAAGAGACGGACAAGAACAAAATGCTACCTTGGTGCGTTAGAACATGAGCCACATGCCGTCATTCACCGATTCCCTCGATGCATCCAATGCCGCCTATGTAGAATCCTTCGCGGCCAAAGGGGTGCCCGGCCGTTCTGGCACACACCTCTTACTTCTCACCTGCATGGATTCACGAATCGTCCCTCACGCGATTTTTGGGCTCAAAGAAGGAGACATGAAGGTCGTTCGAAACGCAGGTGGTCAACTGAACAGTGAAGTTGAGCGTGACATCGTGCTGGCAAGCCATCTGCTGGACTGCGATAACATCGTCATCATGCCCCATACGAAATGTGCCATGGCAAGTTTGAGCCGCTCGGAAGTTCGGATGAGGCTCAAGGAATTGAGCGGCACGGATTTTTCTTCATTTGAGCCTCGCATGATCGAAGACTGGGAGGCCAAATTACGAGCGGATGTTGCTCACCTCAAAACCAACGAACTGCTCAAGAAAGGCGTGCAGGTTCGCGGAGCACGCTACGACGTGGATACGGGTCAAGTCAGTTGGATCTGTTAACTGTCAATCGGTCAGTGGTATGCGCCGCCTTGGGACTGCAAAGGTAAGCACGAAAGCGAGCAGGCCAAAGATGCACGCAGAGTAATAATGGCCCATCGTGAACATAGAGAGTACCGATGAGGTGCGCAGCAGCGTAAGTGAACCGTTTTTCAACGTCCAGATCGCGAAGCCGGCGGCGATGAGGGCAAGACCCATGAAGCCAAATCCAACCAGGACATAGGTCGTTGCTGCACTGGGGTCCATCAATGGGTGGTCCATTTGGCTCGGCGTCATGTCAATGGTCCTGATTTCGCAATCAGTAGATTCGTTTGACGCGCAGGGTTGAGCTGCAAATTCATCGGGAGAAGGAAGGGTGAAGTCCAGCGTCGTGAAACCAATGGGTTCGATGAGGGCAGGGGGAGAGAGCAAGACTCTGTTGGAAAAGACGTCACGGTGCTCGTCCCTTTCGGCGATGATGTCAACGCGAATCAAGCCGGGATTCAATCGTTGAAATTCGAACGTACCGTCTTCTTCAGTCAGGTTTTCAGTGGAAATCCACATGTTGGAGGATGAATTGAGCCACGAAATGTACACGGTAGCATTCGCTAAGCCTACCCCTTGGTGGTCAACCACGGTTCCTCTGAAGGTCGCTGTTTCCTCTGGAGCAGTTTGGGCGAGGCGATACACGAATTCATCGGGCCGAACAAGTCCATCGTCAGGTGAAGCATAGTCCAGACCGTTGAGAAAACCGAGCATGCTGACGAAAATGAGGAAGATGGCGATGGCACGTCCAATCGGGTGAAGATGAGGGTCTTCGATGGTCAATACAGCGCCCGATGAGGCGAAGAGGAGCGGGGCTTCATCAACCACCTCGTCGAGGTAGTCGTCAGTTTCTGATGCGACCTCCGCCATGGAAGAAAGGAAGAGGCCAACCTACTTGATGTCAATGCGTTGTTTCCACCGGGATTTGAGTTGTTCAGCGGCGACTTTGGTCATCCATGCGAGCATTGTTGCACCGCGGTCTTCGTCACGTTCATCCTGTTCCACCATCGCATTGTCGTAAACATCGGATGCGATGCGTTCCATTGCTTCGTCTTCAGCACGCAGTGCGGGCGTGATGGTGACGGTTCTTGGCCGTTCGAACAGATGGGTTCGAATGGCAAATTTCAGACCCTCCATTCCTCGCCCGTCGGTACTCGAAACGCCAAGGGGCGTGGGATAACCAAAGGACTCCACTGCTTCTTGGGCTGAAGCGATTTGATCGGCGTCGAGAACATCAAGTTTGGTCAGCACGACCATGAGGTCAGGTGTTTCTTCATAGGCAGTGGCCTCGCTTCCTTGCCGTTCCAAGATTTCACGCCGAGTCGTTTCCAATTTTCGTTCCAATTCCTCGATGGGGTCTGAGGCATCAACCAAAACCACCCTCAAATCAGCATCTAACGCTTCAGCAATAGTTGCTTTAAATGCCGCTAAGGTGGCGTTTGGTATATTATCAATAAATCCGATGGTATCCGCCAGCAAGACACGGGGACTTTCTTCCATTCGCCCTACAGTAGTCTCAAGCGTGGAAAATAATTGGTCCTCGACAAGGACTTCCTTGCCCGATAAATAGCGAAAAAGGGAGGATTTTCCTGCATTCGTATAGCCGATGAATCCCACCGTTAATGCACCACTGCGGACGCGCTGTCGGCGATGTTCCCGTTGGGCGTTCGCCTGTTTCCTTTGCCGTCGGCGAAGGTTGGTCAATTCCCTTGCGATGTTTGAGAGCACGTTTTGCAGGGCCGTCACACCGCCGCCACCGTAACCTGCTCGTTCACCCGTTGTTTGCCGTGCGGCCAATTCCCTGAGGATGGTTCGATCGGACTGTAATTGCGCAATGCGAACTTGAGTTCTCGCTTCAACTGAAGAGGCATGGGCGGTAAAAAGTGCCAGCAGAAGTCGCACTCTGTCCCACAATTCAAGACCGAGGAGTTCGCCAACACCAACCAGTTGTCGTGGAGTAGCATTGGTGTGCATGATAACAAGGTCGACCTTGGCCCAAGGGTGCGGAAATGCAGCGTTTTGTCGCTCTTCAGCGATGTCTTGAAGGCGACCTTTGCCGAAATAGGTGCGGGGGTCGTTGCGGCCGTTTTGATGGAGGACCTCAACGATTTGGATGCCCATTGTTGCAACCAGTGCTTTCAATTCGGAGGTGTCTTCCTCGCCGCGAACAAGCAAAAGAGCTTGCCTACCCTCGTGATTGGTTCGGGCTTCACCCACCACAACTCCACCGCTCCCGGCGACGACAAAGGGGTCCTCAGACGGCTTTGCCATAGGTTGGCGAAAGGTTAGCCTCATATCAGCCCACCTCAAGACAACATCATGGCGGAAGAGCATACGATGGCCCTACGCTGGTCGGGCGATGCTCCTCAAGCCGATGCCTATCTCAAGGTTGCTCAAGAACACGGGGCTACGGTTTCCGAAGAGAAAAAGGATGGTGGTGTCCACTTGACATTTTCAATGACTGCTCGCGATCTCCAAGCACTACGGGACCGAGTTGACGCCCTCTTAGTGGCCTTTACGAACATCGAAGATTCGCTGCCCTGAGGTGATGAATTGACGGCCACGACACTCCTGATAGACGCTCATTGTGTGATGTGCAACGGGCTTGCCAACTTTCTCAAAAAACGGGTCGCTTCATCAACTGACTTGACCATTTACGGGATTCAATCAGAAGAAGGGCAGGCATTGATTTCAGACTTCCCCGCACGGCTTCAAGCCATTGATTCCGTTTATGTAATCCGAAATGGGCGAGTCTATGTGCGCTCTGCGGCATCCATCCGACTCTTGCTGACCATGCGGTGGTACTACGCCATGTGGTTTCCCGTGGCCTGGCTGATTCCGCTTCCATTACGTGACGCCGGGTATTGGTGCGTCTCAAAAATCAGACATCGCTTTGGTCGCCGAGAACCTTAGAGGTCAAGGTCCAAAATGGCTGGGGCGTGGTCGCTCACTTCAAGGCCGGCCTGACGAATAATATCGACGTTTTTGATGCGAGCTGCAGCGGCCGGGTTGCATAGAAGATAGTCAATCCGCCAGCCTTTATCGTCAGCACGAGCATTGCCGCGATTGGACCACCACGAGTAGATCTTCTCGCCTTCACCTTTGACATGGCGGAAACTGTCAACCCATCCATCGTTCAGTAATTCCGTGAACCATGCCCGCTCGTGGGGCAAAAAACCACTGGTCTTTTTGTTCCCAGTAGGATTCCATATGTCATCTTCCGTATGTGCGATGTTGAGGTCGCCGACGACCACAACAGGATGGTTGGCTTCAAGCCAAGGAGCCAGCCATGCCCGCCATGCATCCATCCATCGCTCCTTGAAGGCTTGGCGTTCTGGGCTACCGCCGCCGTTGGGCAAGTAGGTGTTCACGCAGAGGAGCGAACCGTGTTGGGTGACCAAGACGCGGCCCTCAACATCATCAGGGTCTTCACCCCAAGCAAAACCCGGCAGAACTGTTTGGTCGCCTTTTGCCAGCGTTGCCACCCCGGCATAACCTTTCTTTTCGGCTGCGTGGAGGTGGACTGAATACCCTTCGGGCCACGACCAATCCTTCGGGAGTTGTTCTTGGAGGACGCGCGTTTCTTGGAGCATCACAACATCTGCATCCATGGTCTCAATCCATCCGTCAATGCCCTTTCGAATGGCCGCTCTCAAACCGTTGACGTTCCACGAAACCAAACGCATAATTCGTTGTGATGGGTGACGGTGAATAAGGCTTCAAGGCAGCGCCAATGAAATATTCTGTCCCGCTTTACGGCCCGTTTCCGCCGCAGCATCAGAGAGCATGAATTCACTCTCAACCCATTCACCTGCGAGCAAGATGCCGTCCGCTTTGAGTGCATCAAAACGAGGTTTTTCACCCGTGGTCTGAACGGTAATGTTGCGCTGACGGCGTTCTTGAATCACGTGGCGCTGCCAACCCGTGGCGTGCTGCTCAACGAAGGCCAACAGGCGCGCCTCGCGGTCTTCATGACCCTCCCCCTCTCGTGCAAAAAGAGCTGCAGAAAGCAAACTACCCTGCAGGTTCAATCGGGATTGGATGTTGCTCAACTCAAGAAGAATGCCACCCTCGCTTGCATCCACGACCCCGTGCTTATTGCCCAAGGGCTTGGAGTCAAGAAGAAGGTCAAGAGTGCTTGCTTTGAGGGGGTTGACACTGTCAAAGAGTCCTGAATTCACTTCGTTGAGAAGTTTGCGAGCCGTGTTTGCACCGCATGCAAGAACTACGACGTCGCTTTGGAACGAACGCCCGTCCTCGAGACGTACCTCGCCCTCGTGAACGGCCGTTACCGTACAGTTTGGTTCGATCAGGACGCCCACTTCGTCCAAAGCAGCCGCCATCCGTCCGACAATGCCGGCCCATCCTTCACCCAGAACAGAGAGTTTGGACGATGTCAACCCTTTCAACCGCGAAGAAGAGGGTTCGGAGTGCCCCATACTGGCAAGGAGGTTCGCCCCCTTCGCAGCTTCTGATTGAGGATGGTTGTGCTTGAGTTCACGGCGCAATTGCGCGGCCTGCTTGACATTGTTCCGAGGTCGTAGAGGTCCTACGCCAGAGACAAAGAGGCGGTCAAGGCGAGGAGCGGCTAAGATCATCTTGAGACGGCTGACCTTCTTGACGACGTGAGCCAAGGGGCCTTTACGGTTGAGAAGATGAGGGCCGTATCCAAAGGGAATGCCGTCGATTGACTGTGAAGTTCCTCGGCCTCCGAGGCGGTCGGTTCGGTCCAGAACGACGACATGATGTCCGGCCGTTGTTGCATAGAGTGCAGCCGTGAGGCCTGCGATTCCAGCCCCAACGACCGTGACACGAGCCATGGTGAGGACACAAGGCACCCCATCAAAAGATGAATGGAGGGGTGCTTTGAAGAGGTAGCCCACATTCCCTGTTGCATGGGCGAAGACCCGAAGGTACCTCATGACCGTGGCCACGAATTGTGGACCTTGGAGGATGGGGCGAGTCGAAAATTGATGGCGAGCATCGACCGATGGGTCAGTGCTATTGTCGGAGATGACGGTATTGACATGCCTCTTTCAAGCGATTCATCCTCGGTTGAAGCGACCGTGGTCGCTCGAGAAGACGGATTGGTTGTGGGGTGTACGGTTGTTGACTATATGATTCAGATATGGGCTCCTTCGTTACGAGTTACATGGTTTGCTGGGGACGGTAAGCGCGTATCATCGGGTGATGAAATCGCCGTATTGAGCGGTGACCGTGAAAGTGTGTTGGCCATTGAGCGTCCTGTGTTGAATGTTCTCGGTCAACTCTCCGGCATTGCAACACACATGAAGCAGTGGTCAGCCATCGCTCCACGGCAGATAGCTTGCACGCGAAAAACGATCTGGGGTTTGCTTGACAAATGGGCCGTTCACATGGGCGGGGGCTTAACGCACCGACTCAGTAAGCAAGACGCCATGATGGTCAAGGAAAACGACCTTGCGAGCATGCACGAAGAGATGGACTCTCACGAACAGCGGCTCGTGGCATTCCTCAGCACCATTGACATGAGTCAGACCGGCGCCTTCCTTGAGGTCGAAGTTCGCACGGATAAAGAAGCCATGATGGCAGCAATGGTTTGGTCCCAACGGCGTCAAGCAGGCGATGTTGCCCGACTGGTCATCATGCTGGACAACTTTTCACCCGAAGCATGCAAGGAAGTCTGCGATCAGATGATCGAACAGGACATTCGTGAGCATGTGGTACTCGAAGCCAGTGGGGGCATCACCTTTGAGAGCCTCAAATCCTGGCACGAATGTGGTTTGGATGTCATTTCAACGAGCTCCGTCAACCGAGGCGTCAAACCCCTGGATGTGAGCATGCTCATCAAAGGTTTGTGAGGTGGCATCATGGATGACATCGCGGCCGACCCAAGTCATCCACGCTATGCTTCTCTGCTCATGCGCCATCGCCTTGAGGTAGCAGCAGAACGAGGTATGCTTGCTGGAAGTGCTATGATCGCTCACGGACGAGGAGAGGCTTTTGACTATCTCCTCGGTGAACGCACGACGGAAAGTGCTCGTCAGGCTTCGCTCCAAGCGCTTGCCCATTTACACCATGCCACACGTCCAGTGTTGAGCGTGAACGGCAACGTAGCGGCTTTGGCCAGTGATGCGATGTTGCGCCTGGCCGCCTTCCTCTCCTGTCCGCTCGAAGTCAACATTTTCTACCGAACACCCGAACGGATGAAGGCCATACTGAGTTTTCTTGACGAACGGAAGAACGCCCTTGGGTTGGATGTTGAAGTTCTGGGGCATGCGCCTGATGCCACTATTCCTGGCCTCAAGGGTCCTCGAGCAGCCTGCCATAAGGATGGAATTTTAACCAGCGATGCGATTCTTGTACCTCTTGAAGATGGAGATCGTTGTGAAGCACTGGTGAACATGGGGAAAACTGTGATCGTCATTGACCTCAACCCGCTTTCACGCTCTGCACGACTTGCTACGGTAACCATCGTGGATGAATTATCGCGAGCTCTCGAAATCATGCTTGATGCCACTGAAGACCTAACGAAGTTGGCCATTGATGCCGACTATGACCATCGTGATGTATTAGACGCAGGGCTTCAAGAGATGTTGAACGGCTTGAAAAAAGATTAGCGTTCCTTCAACTTGTCACCAAGACGACTGGCGATGCCAATGCCCACATCCGAGCATGATGCTGTTCCGCCAATATCGTAAGTGAGTGATCGCCCGTCTTTGAGGTGTTCAGCAACGCTTTCATCAATCAATCGGCCGATGGCGACAAGGTCCTCGTCACCGTTCTTGCGCCCGAGATAATCCATCATCATCTGAATCGAGTTGATGGAGGCGATGGGGTTGACTTTGTTCTGTCCAGCATGCTTTGGTGATGAGCCGTGAACGGGTTC
The DNA here is from genome assembly GCA_002494645.1 of Euryarchaeota archaeon UBA256. Taxonomy (GTDB): domain Archaea; phylum Thermoplasmatota; class Poseidoniia; order Poseidoniales; family Poseidoniaceae; genus Poseidonia. The sequence continues at coordinate 34,041 of DACE01000032.1, forward strand.
GAAGAAGGCATGCTCGTCACCTACATTTCCTGATGCTGCCATGCCCATACCACCTTGAAGCACGGCTCCCAAGTCGGTGGAAATGTCCCCAAACATGTTCGAGGTAACGACGACGTCGTAATGTTCTGGTGAACGTGTCATCCACTGCATGAAGGCGTCGATGTATCCGTAATCTGCTTCAGTATCAGCATATTGACCTGCGACTTCTTCGAAGGTTTTTCGGAATAATTGGCAGCCCCGAGTTACGTTGGACTTATCGATGCACGACACCCGGCGAACGCCGTCAAGTGGTGCGCCATTTCGAGTCTCTGCTACTTCAAAGCCCATACGAATAAGGCGCTCGGACCCTGATTTAGAAATCGGGCGTGGGTCGTAGGCAACTTCCCCTTCAAGGCCCGGGAAGGTCATCGGCTCAGGCTCGTATTCCGCCCGCCCTTGAGCGCGGTCGGCACTTCGACGAAGAAGCGCGTGATACAGGCCTTCGGTATTTTCTCGGAGAATGGTCATGTCGACCATACCCGGCTCCCAAATCTGACGGAAGCCACCGTGGATTTTGTGAGGAACCCCCTCATAGAGTTTGATGGGTCGAACGTTGGCATAGAGATCCAGTCCGCTGCGCAGGCCGAGAATAACAGACCCGCCGGCAAGGTCACCGTTTGGCAATCGGGCTCCTGGGTAGCCGATGGCGCCAAGGAATATTGCATCCGTTTCATTCTTGCAAAAGTCAAAGGAGCCTTCTGCCCACTCTTCTCCAGTTGCCATGTAGTGTTGCCCACCACAAGGAATCACCGTTTGCTCAAAACCGTGATTGGTGTGAGCCTGAATGGTGTCGAGAATCCGTTGCGCTTCAAGAGCGACTTCTCGCCCCGTTCCATCGCCAGGCAATACCGTGATTCTGTGGTCACCCATGGTTCTCGCACAAGCCACCTCTACATGAACAAAACCCTACCTAACAAAGAATCAATCTGGAGAAAATTGCGCCTTGAGTTCAACGATGAACGCGAGTGAATCGTCGAATGAATCCTCAAAATATGTGCGCTCGGCGGGGGATGTTTCATAGGCTGTCAATACACAAAGAGAAGCATGGCAGACGAGCATCAAAACGAGCATGAAAGTCGCTTCAGTATTGAAGACCTGCCCGTCGAGGTGAGGCAGCTCGCCGATACGATGATTGGAGTCAACCCAAATTGGAAGGTCCAAGATTGGTTGATTGAACAAGCAAACATGTCCATGGACTTGCTCGCCGTTGACCTGTTGCGTGAGAAAATGAAAATCGAGCAACGGCTTCAGCGCCTGGACGACCTCGGTCGCCGATTGGATGTGAGTGAGCCCGAGGTGATTTCAGATGACCCCCACCAGCGAAATCTATTCGATTGCTTTGACCTCAATGAAGAACATCCACTCCGCGGCTTAGGGGAGCGTGCTGTTGTACCACAACGGGTGCAAGAAGTGGAAGAACGCCACCCATCCAATATTTTCTTGGATTTACTACCCAATGACAATTCAGACGACCCGCTCTTGGCCATCGCTTGTCAGTCGGTCATCATGGCCGTTGAGCATGAAATGAGCAAGGGCGAGCCCGTGGCAAGCCTCGTTGCGATTTTTGATGCCACGCGTGAATCAAACATTGAAGATAGCGAAACCGACGAGGCTTTGGACCACTTACTCTCGACGGGCGTCTTGCTTGAAATCGATGATGATTGCTTCATCTTATTGCCTTCGTGAATGGGGTCCCACAGAAGTCCCGCCGACCTTCTTTAGATAACGGCGTTGTAATAAGTAAACATGGGATTACTCAGGTCAATCATTTCAGGAAGTATTGCTTGGTTCACGGCTACGGCCTTCTTAGTCCATCCACAATCTGCACTTGCAATCGCCATCGTGGTCGCTTTCCTGTCCGAATCAGCACAACACAGCGCCTCATTAACTCGGATGCGGCGGCATGGAAGAGAGGTGACGCATCATCTTCGCGAAGCAAATTCCCACATTGAGGAATTAGAGCGCGCCCTGACTCGAAGACACATCGAACTCAATAACGCCATTGAGGAGATTCATCGCCGTGATGCCGTTGGCAGTCCAGCAGCAAGAGAGTTGCTCAAACGGCAGGAAGAGGCAATGGCCGCTGCCTCAAATGCACTTGAAGCACGTCACGAGCGAAGTGATGTCGTCCTTGACAGTATGGAGCGAATGCTCAATGTCCAAGTCGATCAAACGGCTAAAATGCAACAAGCGATGAGTGACCTTCTCCAGCACATGATGCAACAACCACGCGCCAATGTTACGATGACCGATAGTGTACTCGTTCAGGAAACGAATGCAGTTGCACGCCAGCATCGCGAGCAATTTCGAGAACTCAATGAATGGCTAAGCCGTCAAGCGGCATCTTCACCATAGTGATGCCTGTGCGGATACCATGGCGAGTGTGACGAAACGTGATGCAGCCCAACGTATCCTCGATGCTGAACAAACCGCAGCCCTCATTCCTCGGCGCATCGTCATCGGGAGTATTGTCTCGCTTCTTTTGGCCGGTGCCATTCTCTACCTCACTCGGTGGGAATTTGGCCTAGCCGCCCTCCTCGTCTTCGGGCTTCTTCTGCAATTTGCCGCCGAACGCATGGGAACTATCATCGATGCAAGCCGGGCCAACGGGCTCAAGGATTTGGGATGGGATACTGACACAGAACTCACAGAAGAGGCGCTGCAAAAAATAAGGCGAATCAGCCAAGGATAGGTGTTGGCGTGGCTGGGGCCGAGCGGGAATTAATTCAGCACTTCTTTTCCGCAGAAGATACTCGGCGGAGGCGAAGTTTAGCCCTCATATGGACGCTCATCATCCTCGTTGACCTGCTAATGCTTGCTGTTTATTTCGAGACCCAGGATCTCAATGCGGTACTCGCCATGTTGTGGCCTGTCATTCTGGGGGCTCTGATTCTCATGTACGTCGTGCTCGTCGGTTCCGTTCGGAGTCGCACATCAATGGATGAGCGCTTGAATGCACTTCTTGACACGGTTGAACTTTCATGGGAGGACGTGGATGGATTGGAATTGACCGAGGAACGCCGAACTCTCATCCTTGATGCATTTGCCAACAAAACCATGGCGAGTGGACGTGTGAATGCAGACTATCGTCGAACTCGAGGAGGGGATGAGAAAGGGCCTGCATTTGGAGATCAAAACAGTGCATTTGAACCGGCCTCAAAACGCCAAGACCCAGCGACTCACGAGAGTGATTATGAGGGGTTGGAAGGACCGTTACGAACCGGTGAGTCACTGGTTGAAGAGGCTAATCAATCCTATGCAGCACGGGCGCAAGAGCGCTGGGAGGCATCTGAAAAAGCGGACATGGATTTGATTGAGGCTGGTGTAGACCGATTAGGCGATTTGGTCAAAACGGACTGGTTTGAGAAGAATGCCAAGGATGGCGCTGTTGAGGAATTGATGGAACAGGAAGAACCCGTCTGAATAGGCGGGTAGTTTCAAAATCAAACCCCTTCCTCCTTGCCACATGGAAGTCAAAGCAATTCTTGTTGCTGGAGGGCACGGCTCTCGACTTCATCCATTTACGACCTATGTTCAGAAAACCATGTTGCCGTTGCACGAACGTCCAGTCATTGACTATGCTTTGGGCACCTTGCGCAGAGCGGGGGTGAGGGACATCACCATCATCTCCAACCAATTCATCGGTCAAATCAGCCGACATGTGGGGCAGGGATTGCCTGGAGAACGTATCCACTACGTGATTGAAGAGGAGCCTTTGGGAGTAGCACACGCCCTTCGACTTGCTAAACCCTACAATGAAAACACACGATTGATCGTCTATTTCTCAGATAACATCACGACGCTTGAACTCAAAGAAACCGTTGATGAGTTTTCAAAGAGCAGCGAGCCTCCTGGATGCGTACTGCTTGCACGAGAAGAAAAACATCCAGAAGCTTTTGGGGTTGGTGTTCTCGATGAACAAAACCGACTTGTTGATATCGTTGAAAAACCAGCCGATCCGCCATCAAATCTTGCCATTGGCGGCATTTACCTTTACGATGAACGTTTTTGGCCGTTCTTGGAAGAGGTTGAAGAAAAGAAAGGCACGGACTTTTCAATTTCCGACATCAATCGAATGTATGTTCAAAACGGGGAAGCAAGGCTCATTTCAATTGGAGCAGAAACATGGGTGGATTGCGGAACGCCTGACTCGCTCCTGCAGGCGTCAATTATGGCGAAGGAAGGGAAATTAAATCCAAATCCCTACCGAAATTGAGGTGACATGAAATGAAAATTGGAATCATCGGCGCAGGTATGGTCGGAGGTGCAATCGAGCACTGTTTCGGCCACGCTCACGAACTCTATGTCCATGACCCTGCTCGTGGGACTCAACTTAGCGACGTCACGGACAATGTGGACTTCGCATACATCGCTGTACCTACCCCACCACTCCCTGGCTCGGGAGCATGTGACACGAGTATTGTTGAAGATGTCCTCGATAGCCTACCTGAAGGGTTTACTGCAGTGATCAAAAGTACCGTTGTCCCTGGTACGACGGCCAAATATCACGAACGATACCCACATCTCAAGATTGCGTATTCTCCAGAGTTCTTAGTTGAACGAAGACGATTGGAAGACTTTGCCAATCAGGACATCCTCGTTGTAGGAACTCACCATGAAGACGTTGCAAAGACAGTATTCCAACAGCACAAAGAAGCGGGTGTCCTTCGAACTGAGCAGTTGTTTCATGTCACGCCCACGCAGGCTGAATTGGTCAAATATACGAAAAATACCTTCTATGCGATGAAGGTGACCTTTGCCAATCAACTCTACGATATCTGTCAAGCGCTTGATGAGGATTGGGGCGCCATTCGCACCATCATCACCGCTGAACAAGCCCAACCAATTGGCCCTTCTCATCTCGACCCTATCTTTGGCCTCAGACGCGGTTTTGGCGGCAAGTGTTTGCCAAAAGACAGTCTTGCGTTAGGTTCGCTTGCTGAAACCCTTGGTGTGAAATATGATTTTATGGACGCACTTCAACATGACAACCAGCGTTTAAGAGAAATTCTCACTGGTAAACCAAGTGACGTGGTTACAAATGACGACTGAGATGGGCAACGTCGTCTGGCTCAAACGATGGGCCCCTCGGGGTAGTCTTCAGAGATTTGGGTTGGCTGGTTGCTTCAACAGCGCAGCCTTTTTCCTTCTGTGGGAACTTCTTATGGCCTTAGCAACCGAAGTTGACCTTCGATATCTTTGGGGTTTTGCTTGGGGTGCATCGGGCATCATGGCACACTTTGTTCACCGCCACTTCACCTTTGACGGACGGAAATCGGTGCGTTGGACCTTACCAACCGCTGTCCCCGTCTACGGGTTGAGCCTCGTTGGTTCGAGCATCACAATTGGTATGCTCATCGAAGCCTTTCCCAACAATCTACGCTGGTTAGGCTTGGTGAATTTATTGGCATGGGGCTTTGTCATTTGGTTGACGATGCGTTTGTTCGTGTTTCAATATCAAAAGGAATCTACATCGCATGCGTTTCAAGAAGAGCAAGTGGAATGATGTCCAAGGCCCGTTGATGGGTGGCTTCCAAATCCACCGGGCATGCTTCACCGGCGTTCACCGCTTGCAACCACGTACGAGCACAAACGCACCATGAATCACCGGGTTTTAATCCGGGAAAATTGTACTGCGGCATTGGAGTAATGAGGTCGTTACCTTGTTGCTTAGCAAAATTGAGGAAGGCTTCATTCATCACACAACAAACGGTATGCGACCCTCGGTCCTGGTCGTCCGTATTGCAACAACCGTCTCTGAACCAGCCCGTCACGGGGTCGTTTGAACAGGTGTGAAGCGGAGTTCCGAGGACGTTGGTACTTTCCTTCATGTTTGCGAAGGCTGGCCTCGGGACTATCAAGGCTTGTTTGAAGAATTATCCTCGGCGCAGACGGGATGAGATTCGGCCGAAGAGTCCGTTCTTAGCCTTCGGTTCTGCCCGACCCAACATCACGTCCAGCTCCCCGCTTTTGGCGACTTGGAGCAGGTCGTCATACCCTCCGATGTGACGCTTGCCAACGAATATTTGCGGTACCGTTTTCGCACCGCCCGTTGCTTGGGCAAAGGCTCTGTGCCCTTTGCCATCGGACTTCAGTCGGCGTTCAGTGTATGGAAGTCGTTCACGTTCGAAGAATTGCTTGGCTTGCACGCAAGCCGAGCATCCTCGATTGGTCCAGATGAGAATCTCGGGATGTGAGCTTTTTTCCACACCCCTCGGCTCTCGCTGGTGTGCTTCAAGATTGGGGTCTTGACGGGGCTTCAAGCCGTTGGGTTCATTGGGAAGAAGCGCGCCTCGCCTCCTATGCTGCCAGATACCGTTCACAAACTCCCCCGAGAAGAGCGCTTTGCTTACGCCCGACTTTTGGCCTACATGGCCCGAATTGATAATGAATTGACCATCGATGAGATGGCGATGTTTGAGCAACGACTTGGGACAGCCTTGCTCTCACCAGACCAGCGCGAACTCATCCGGGATGCGTTGAGAAACCCTCCGACCCTTGAGGAATGCCTCGCTAACCTGTCTGGGGAAGCGGGACGGTTGGCGCTGCGTGATTCGGTCATGATGGCTGCGGCTGATGGAAATGTTGACGAGGACGAACGTGAAGCTCTCGAAGACATTTCAGAACATCTTGGCTTGCGCGAGGATGCTGTTGACCAACTCTTACAGTGGACCGTGAAAGGATATCGCTGGATGAAGGAAGGCTACGACATTCTTGAACATCTCGAGGAATGAGACATGTTCCCCGACGGGTTGGGCCAACGCTCGCCTCAAGAGTTGCTTCGCTACGCTGAAATTCTTGTGAATATCGCCGCAGCTGACGGAGAACTCGTGCGAGAGGAAATCGCAGTCATTGAGGGAATGATGGGGCGCTGTATGATTCATCCGGAGTCCCGGGTTACCGTCCGCACTGGTTTTGAACAGCCGATTCCCCTTGAGCAATCTCTCGCAGATTTAGATCAAGAATTAATCCGCTATATCTTGCGCGATGCGGCACTGGTCGCAGCCATTGATGGAAGCTACGATAAGAAGGAAATCCGCGCACTCAAAACCATCGCCAAGGCCGGTGGCGTGTCAACACAACAACTCACAGACCTGCTGGATTGGGTGGGTGATGGGTGGAAATGGTATGTTGCCCAACGTGAGATTTTAGGCTAAAAAACGCCCTCAAAGGAGCCTCGCTTCAAGAGTCACATTCAAAGATAGAAAGCCGTCCCGACGGTTTGGTGGGGATGATGCAAAACGGAGTTAGTGGATGGTACGCACGCTTGGACCGCTGTCTTGCTGACCGCGAACAACAAATTGACATCTGGCTCCAAACTTGGGAGCAGTCCCTCAAATCCTTCCAACCAATCGCGGCCCTTCTCCCCGAAGACTGGCCCACTCTTCCCGCAAATCTTCTCACTGATCCAGGCCACGTCTTGGACCATCTTCTCGCTCGGCATGATGCTGAGTCCGACGGCCGCTCTCCTCGCGGCGCCCATCCAACTCCACCTCGTCTGGCCGACGCCGTCATCGCCTCTGAAATGAAAGAGACGCTGGTGAACCCAAAGAAACCCGTTCAACAATCCAACTTCCTCATGAGTAATCTCCCTCCTGGCTTCCGTCAACACGTCGAGCAACTCAACCTCCCCAAGGCAAGCCAAGACAATGAAGTGGACGACCAAGCCGAACAGGCTGCGGTTGAGAAGGGCCTCCGTACGATGAGCGGCATCCCTCTTCCGGTTGCTGACACCGCAGCTGGCGGTGGCCTGTTCCACGCACGCTTGATTCGCCGCCATGCAGATGCGCATGAAGAAGCAGACCCCGAAATGAAGAAAGAAGACACACGCCGATTGTTTTCCAACATCCAGTTGCTGGACATCAACGAACTCGTCGTTGAGAGCACGAAGGTTCGTCTTTTGCTTGAATCGATACGCCACGAATTGGTAAGCTTCGGCCCTGAAACCCCTGGGAAAATTTCCCGCAAAGAAATGGAAACTCTTCTTGACCTCGGCGTCTTACAGGGTGACGCTCTACAGGGCCAGTGGCCATGGGACCAGGCCCCACAACTCATCCTTACCAACCCTCCTTGGTTGCGAATCAAGGACCGATTCCGAGGCATGGATGATGGAAGTCGTTTGCGTAAAGAACTCGGTGAACAATTACGAGGCATCATGGATGATGATTCTCCAAGATTTTCAACGATGCGAGGGAACGTCAACTTGTATCGCCTCTTCATTGAACGAAGTTTGCAAATCCTATCATCGGGTGGTCGCCTTCGTTTGGTGGCTCCTGATAGTTTGCTTCGTGAGCAATCCTCACATCCACTTCGTGAACTCTTGGTCAAGCAACACGGATGGACTCAGGTGTGGGCCATTGAAGAAGCCAACCTCCTTTTCCCCGGCATGACCCAAGGCGTCGTTGTCCTTGGCATCACCGCCAACGGAGAGCACCAACCGCTCAACATTCACGGCCCCATCACTCGCTCTGATTTGCGCCGTGACGGTGGTGGCTTGTCCAGCAGAGTGCCTGTGTTTGAACTCAAAGAAGAGCGTTGGGTGGGATGGGCACGTGACACGTGGGCCGTTCCCCGACTCCCTCGAGACCGAGTTGAGCGAAAATACACGCTTGAAGTTCTTGACCGCCTCGCAACCTTGCCCCGCTTGAGTGATGAACATCATCCCTTGACCACCAACAGTCGCCAAGTTCGTGTTCGCGTTGGTGAAATCGACCAAACTGCTCACGCAAATTATATCGAAACCTGGGTCAAGGGTAAGCGGAGTCGTCCCTTCATCCGCGGTGTGCACTTTTCTGAAAATGATGAAGGGAATGTCTTCATCCGCCATCCTGCCTTCCGCACCGACATTCCTTCTCGAGCCAGTGAGCGACAACTGGCCATGTGGACGGGTGACCATCAACCAAAATTCGGCCCTCGACTTGCATGCCAAGCGATTGTTAACGCGCACCAAGAACGCCGTCTTCGCTGGGCCGTGATCCCGGAAGGAAGTGTTCTGGGCAATAGCGTGAACCACATTGAACTCCACCAAGACATTCAGACACGGCTCGTTGAAGAACATGAAAACTTCGAAGAAGGTTTGGCCTGGCTCTGTTCCTTCCTCAACAATCATGATTTGGACGAGTGGGCTCGTGCTTGGGCAGCCAACAACAATGTCAACAATTACGAATTGGAAATGCTTCCTGTTGAGTTGCCACCGTCTTTTCCGAATTTCAGTACTCTCGCCCGTTGAACGGGTGATTTGAGCGAAAATTTTTCCGAAATGTGGGTGAGTATACCGATATTTTATATCGGACTTCTGCATAGATTAACGCGTAGGGCTCTTCGGAGGGCATGTAAAAAATGGGCATTCATCCAAAAATAGGTATTACAGGCCTCCCCCGAAGTGGAAAATCCGCTGTCATGGAAAAGGTCCTTGACATGTTGTCCGATGAGCGGACGCGTGAAATCACCCTGCGCGGCGGTTCGACAGAGAATCCAATCCTCGGAGGTCTTCGAACCGAACCTCTCCTCGAAAATGGAGAGCGTATGGGCTACAAGGTGATTGATTTGGTTTCAGGGGAAGAAGGGACCATCGCTCACAAGAGCATCGATTCCCGGCTTCGTGTTCTCGGTTATGGACTCGATCTTGAAGAATTGAATCGAGTCGCCATACCCGCGATTGATTATGCCCAGCACAATTGTGAAGTTTTGGTCATTGACGAAATTGGCAAGTTTTCGGTTGAATCAGAAGCCTTTGTCAATGCCGTACGTAGTGCTTTGGAAGTCGACATGCCGACCTTATTGACCTTGCACAAAAAGAGTCGTCACCCACTACTTCAGGACATTCGCCGTCGTGACGACGGGCGGATATTGGAAGTCACGCCCGTGAACAGAGCACTTTTGCCCTATAAGATTCACAAATTGATGCGTGAAACCTATTGAGACGTATCGCTCCATCGGTTATTTCATCCGTAAAGACAGGCTGGGTCAGCCATGCACCCCCCAGCAATAGCGATGACTCGGTTGTTGTACGGAACCGCTGCCGGTTTGATTTTGGGCGTGGGGTTTGCACTTCAAGCTGAGCGAGTGACCCTTGCTGAGCCTTCCTTTGCTCACGGTTTTTCACTCATCGCTGGACTCTGCTTTACCTCCGCTTGGTTGCTTTCTCAAGGGAAAGGCCCCTTGGCTCGCCACTTCTCCAGTGAATCGGATGAGGCGATGGCAACACGAGTGAAAAATGAGGTTGAAGAAATCCAACGGTCCGAAGACGTGAATGCAAAGTGGGCGCACCTTGAGGCGAAAGTCTTGAGCTCAGAAGTGGAAAGAGGCGAGGAGGAGTGAGTCGCATTGCTGATTGGTGGCTCAAACTCTGGGCTGTTTCACTTGGAATGATTCTTCTTGCTGGGTCTGAAAGTCCAAGCAATGGAATCAATGCAGCCTTTATGTGCGGTTGTGGAATGTTCCTGATTCTTCCCATCGCCATGCGCACCCAATCAAAGACACCAACAGTGCGAATACCGGGAGGAAACGAACCCGTTGGCGGACCTGCACCTGGTACAATGGAAGCTCGAATCATCGAGGCTCGTCAACTCGAACAGGCGAATGAATACGCCAAAGCTGCGAAGGCCTACTACGACCTTGGTATGTTTCCAGAAGCCGCACGGGCTGGAACGTTGCAAATGGAAATTGACCCCTCCACCACTGTCTACATCGGTAGTGTGGGCGACACCATCATTCAAGATTCAGTCGTGATGAATCCCGATGGTCAAGGCCACGGCTCCAAATGCAAACGTTGTGGACAAGGTATTCAGACGGATTGGAGCACCTGTCCATTTTGTACCTCACCTCTTTGAGAACGAATCGGTGGATTCATGAGCGTCCTGCACCTCCAAACTTTTGAGGCGAGGTCATGAGCGAAGTCCCCGATGGATTGTATTACACCAAAGAGCACGAATGGATGCGAGTTGAAGGCGACACTGTCACCATTGGCATCACCGATCACGCACAAGAAATGCTCACCGATATCGTGTACATTGAACTGCCAGAAGAAGGGGACGTTGTTGGCGACATGGGCGAATTTGCAGTGGTTGAATCAGTCAAGTCTGCTTCCCCAATTTTTGCACCCCTCAGTGGAACGATTACTGGCGTGAACATGGACCTCGAGGATGCTCCTGAACTCATGAATACATCCCCTTACGACGAGGGGTGGATTGTCAAAATGACCTTGGATCATCCAGATGCTGTGTCGGCCTTAATGGATGCAGCCGCCTACAAATCTGAAATCGGCGAGTGAGCCATTTGACTCCATCTCCGTATTGGAGTCTTTACGTTGACGGGTCTTGCTTGGGAAATCAGAATGTGGATGAACACACTCCAGCAGCGTGGGGCTTGGTCGTTATCACAGGGGATTCAGGTCTCGGAAAAGGTTCTGGTGAGCTCCAGCATGAGCAAGCAGGATTGGTCATCACATCACCCACTGAACCCGGTTTCATTGGAGCAGAAGTTGGTTCAAACAATACCGCTGAATTGAGTGGTTTCGCTGCTGCGCTTCGTTGGCTGCTCATCGAAGGAGGAAATGAAGCCGCCGTGATTCGAGCCGATTCCACCTATGCAGGCAACCTTGCAAGCGGTGTATGGAATGCCAAAGCCAACCGCGCACTCGTCGCTCAAGTTCAGGAACTTTGGAGTGAAGTGTCGGCCCTGCGTCCATTAACTTGGTCTCACGTCAAGGCGCACCGAGGTCATCGGTGGAATGAGCGTGCTGACCACATTGCGCTGCGCTGCGCTCAAGGTGAACTTCCAGAACCGCTTTCGTTTTGGAAGCCGGGTCAACGCTGATGGTTGAGGCGTCGCTGCAACCACGCCACCATCGCTTCGGACAAATCAGGTCGGCGAAGAGCATGGTCAATTTGCGCCTGTAGCCAGAGAATTGGCGAGCCCGAATCGTACCATTGGGTTTCTTCTAACACGAAGCCGTGAAGGATGCCTTCGTTCATCCAATGTTCTTGCAGTGCAATGGTTTGAAGGTCACCGTGAAGCGCATATGAATACGTTTGCAGCAGGGTTTGAGTTGTTGCTGGGAAGACATATCGTCCGCACAGAGCATAACGGCTTGGCGCCGACGAGAGACTTGGTTTTTCAACGATCGCAGAGATTCGTGTCCCGTCCAAATCGACAATGCCGTAATGAACGACCTCTTCAGGCTCAACTTCCATCAAGGCCACCGTCGGCCCGCCGTTTTTGTGGTAGGCATCGACCAAGTGACGGGAGGCTTTTGATGCTTGGTAAGCAGTGGTTGGAGCGTGGACATCCATCAGCAAATTATCACCCAACATGATGAGCATCGGTCCGTTGATGGCATCAAGTGCCGCTTCTATGGCGTTACCCACGCCCTTTGGCTCAAGTTGAATATGCGTATGAAGTTCAAGCCCCTCGGCGATGTTGAAGAGTGTTGCATCAATGTCGTCACGGTAGGCGGCAAGATCAGACTGGTCAGCAAAAAACCCATCCAAGGACTTGGTGGGTGAAAGAACGACGTGAAGGCGTTCAATATTGGCAGCTTTCGCCTCCATAACGAGGTGAGTGAGCAAAGGTACATCCACGAGAGGAAGGGTTTCCTTCGGCTGAAGGGCGCTAACTGGAAACATACGAGTCCCCAATCCAGCCGCTACAAGGATGGCGTCACGAACCCGCTCCATGAATGGTCTGAGGGGGCACAGGCTTTCAAGCGTGACCATCTAGGCGAGGCTATGGAAGGGAAAACGAGTCCCGTTCTGTTGGCCGTGGCAGGTGCCATCTTGGTCGGTCAAACATTCACAGGACTTGCTCCTGCAGGTCCTTGGGCTTCCGAATCGTTTTCTCGCGGCGTATTAGGGCTGGCGGGCTTCGTCTGCTTGTACTTGGCTTGGTTTTCAATGACCTTTGGACGACTTGGAGTTGCGCCGACGATGAACCTCTGGAAGAGTCCCCAAACATCCTGGCTCAATGTCGTCATCTTCGGCCTTGCATGCTTGGTAGCTACTCGCCTCATTGTTCACGTCGATTCCAACAACTTTTTCCCCGTCCCTTCCGGATTGGTGCTTTCCCTCATTGGAACCTTAGCCATCATGAACGGACTGTATGTGTGGGCCGTTTCAAAAGGCCCGCTTCTTGAAGAAGAATAGGTCTAATCTTCGTCCAACGTATTGAGGGCATCATCGAGATTGGGTAATTCCGATGGCGCTTCTTTCGTTGACTGGTGAACGCTACGAACTGAGGAGGTTGGTTGCTCCCCCTCGCCCACAAGCCATGCTTTCCAGGCTTCCGCACGCCCGGAACGACGAAGTTCAAGGGGTTGCCAAAGAGGTTCGAGGTCGGCTTCAAGGTCGTGCAATGCTTTGACTTGGCGCGCGAAATGGTCGGCAGCGACTTCCTCCATTCGCAGTAAAAGTTCGCGGAGTCGGGTTCGAACGACTTCGTCACCGTCTCGCCAAAGTGCGATCAGAATTCCGCGTTCATCAGCGGGGTCGTAATCGATGTATTCACGAAGATTAGGGACAAGATTGCGGCGAACGATTGGAAGAGGGTGGGTGACCAATTGATTCAACCGGTCGGCCCACTGGTCTTTGTCGAGGTATTTGACATCGCCAACGGTCGCACTTGCTGCAGCAAGGACACCCTCGTCTGAGGAGTTGAGCATGTCGTCAAGAAAGGGAAGTGCATCCCATCCCAAGCGACGAAAGAGCCGCGTGAGTACATCGGCCATAGCCCGCTGAACCAGTGTCTCCTCTCGTCCGTGAAGGCGTTGCGCCAACTGATGGCCAAAATCACGGTCGGCCTCAATGGATTTTGCCAAACATAAGGTGACTTTGTTAGCGACTTCGCCTTCAGTATCGAGCGCTCGGCGCATGAGGATTTCTTTGAGGCCGAGAGGGTCGATGAGATTCTTTCGTTCAAGCAACAGACGTACCCATTCCATGAGCAAGAGACGGCGGTCAAGCGAGCCGTTCTCAAGGCGTTCGAGCAGCCAGCGAGCCGCTTCAACACCTTGTTCGTGAGCGATAACCGCTGTTGACATTCGCGGCACTACAGCGTGGGGGTTCCAGTCCATATGCTGTGGGCCTGCGTCAGGTTGTGTATGCCATGTGCCCGGCCGTTCAGCCAATGCAATGGATTCAACCAAATGATACCCCTGATGTACGGGCTGGCCGTAGGGGACTGTCGCTAATCCATTCACTAAGGCGATACTGAGCCACCAGCGGTCGGTGTTCGGAGCATGAGGGTCAAAGGCTTGGGCGAGCCAGTCGGTTGCAATGAGGAAAAGAAGTCGATGGGCGACTTCATCCATACGGCGTGATAACCATTTTTGGTGAACTTCAAAAGGGTCATCACTGAGATTCATTCGGTGCGGGACAATCAGGTCGACCACCGTGTTAAGGTGACGGTCAAACATGCCACGGTCGATGTTGAGAATACCCAAGCCTTGTTCGAACAAATGATGCGGCGAGGTTGGAGCAATTGGAGGAAAATCCGGGTCGCTCATGGGTGGTTCAGGAAGCGGCCAAGCTTCCGTTCCTCGCTCCAGGGCTTCAACCAATCCCGTAGCGACCCGCTCAAAGGCGGTATCCGATATTTTTGTTCGGCTTTTGCTCACGCTCTTCACCGGACCCGCAGACGCTTGCAATCGAAACGTGTTCTCAAATGTCCAACTCAATGTTGAGGTTTTGAATTAATTCCTTGTATCGGTTACGGATGGTTACTTCAGTCACACCGGCAACTTCCGCAACTTCACGTTGTGTGCGACGCTTGCCACACAGAACTGATGCAATGTAGATGATGGAGGCAGCAATACCGGTTGGCCCACGGCCACTGGTCAATTCCTTCTCCTGAGCCGCCTTGATGAGTTCGTAGGCTTTCGCTTCTACATCAGCATCCAATCCAAGGCCTGAACAGAATCTGGAAATGTAATCTTCTGGGCCTGTAGGCATGATTTTCATTTTAAGTTCACGGACCATGAATCGGTAGGTTCGTCCGATTTCCTTGCGACCCGTTCGAGAAGCTTGTCCGATTTCATCAAGAGTTCGGGGCACTCCACATTGACGGCAGGCTGCATAGAGAGATGCTGCTGCAACGCCTTCAATCGAGCGTCCACGAATCAGGCGCTTGTCAACTGCTTTCTTGTAGTTCACAGCCGCTGCTTCGCGAACAGATTTTGGAAGTTCCAATCGACTGGCCATACGGTCAAGTTCAGCCAAAGCCATGGCCAGGTTGCGCTCGGTTGCATTGCTAACACGGCTTCGCTTCTGCCATTTACGCATTCGATAAAATTGAGATCGGTATCTTGAATTAATTGTTTTACCCGAATAGTCCTTATTTTGCCAGTCAATATCCGTAGACAATCCCTTGTCGTGAAGCATAACGGTCATAGGTGCACCAGTACGGGCTCGCTGGTCTCCTTGTTCTGGAGAAAAGACACGCCACTCTGCGCCTTGATCGATGACGTTGTCTTCCAACACCAAACCACAGTCGTCACAAACGACTTCACCGCGCGTTTCGTCCCTCGATAGTGAGCGACTTCCACAGTCGCTGCACTTCACAATATCTTCCACTTGTTGTTCATCCATTTTCATCTCTCCAATTCACATTAATATGCGAATCTATTTAAGGGCTTTTGGAATTCCTATATATACATTCCTGCCCCTACCCCTGTAGGTTTTTCCATCTCTCTGTACTGATTGACTACAGCCGTTGTCAAATAAGGGCGCCATGAAGGTCATAACAATGTAGGTGTGAGGCGCCTGTCGCGTCG
>DACE01000028.1:0-25602 GCA_002494645.1 Euryarchaeota archaeon UBA256
TTGGTCTATTTCTCCCCTTGTGCTTTCCCAGTGCTTCCAGGCTTCATCTCCTACTACCTTTCCTTGGGGGCACGAGAGGACGAGCTCATCGCCGAGGAGAAAATCAAAACTCCAATGCCGAGTTCATTCAACATTGGCGTCCTCTCTGGCTTGGGAATGTGGACCTTCTTCGGCATCATCGGCATCGTTGCGCTTCTCATGGGGGAAGCCTTTGCGAAATCCGGGATCATCCATTACATTGCGATTTTCATCGCCATTCTCCTCATCGTGTTGGGTTCAATGATGCTTTTGGGTATCACCTCCCACGTCATGGGATTCGTTCAGAAATGGGTTGACAAGTACAGCACGACCGAGGCTGATGAAACCTTCACGCCCCGACGTAACATGTACCTCTACGGCATCGGTTATGCCGCCGCTTCCATCGATTGTACTGCTGCTGCCGTCCTTCCCTTCGTCGTGTTCTTGAGCACCCTTGGTACCACCGCCATCGCCTTTGGTATTGCAGGGCTTATGGTTGGGCTGCTCGTGCTGATGATTGCCGTGACCATGCTGGTTGGCATGGGCCGCCAAGTGATGATTAATTTCCTTCGCCGTGCCACTGGGCACATCAAGATGATTGGATCCTGGATGATGATTATGGCTGGTGTTGGTCTCACCATTTACTTGACAAATGCAGAAGCCGTCAATGCTCTGTTTGGATGATGGAAAAGCGTATCCAATAATGCCAAGCAAGGGTCGTTACCGCTAAACCCGTTAGGATGTCAAATACATAGTGCTGTTTGATTGCGACGGTTGAATACCAAATCAGAGCCGTGGTTACCCAAGCGCTAACAGCCAAGGCTCTCGGCCAATGGTTCTCCTTCATGAACCATGCTCGAACTACAAGCAGCATCATCAAGCTCTGAAACACATGGAGTGATGGCCATGAATTGAACGGTGGGTCTGCAGCGTGTAAGTCCGTCATGAACCAACCAAAAAATCCAGGCTCAAACACCACTTGGTCTCGAAGCGTCACTTCAACAGGCAGCATGATGAAAATCACAAATACGCTCCATGTCAATGCGATGAAACGCTGGAAAAAGACCAATGCTTCTTCTCTGCGATGCTGGGCTGCTCCAATCCAAGCAACAATTGGGATGTAGATGTAATAGGCGATGTAGAATATGATTGTCCAAGACGTGAATGGGATTTTACGGTCAATCCAAATTTCAATATGAGCAACAGAAACGCCACGCCATGCGGCAATGTGATTGCTCAGCGTGTAAGGTAATGCGGCAAATATGCAAAAGAATAGGAGGAGAAATACAGCATACTTCCAGCGAGGCCATTGCTCGCGCGTGGAGAAATAGCGGTCAAAAACTGGCCATGCCCTTGACTCAGCAGCCCGACTCTCCATTGCATTCACGCGCCGAGTGATGACCCGCAATAGGGGCATGCATTCCAAACCGCGTCAATTGGTTTTGAGCAGTTTGGACATACTGAAGGGTCACTGCTTTTTTGACCCCCTTCTTGTTTGAGGTATTCTTTCATGACCTCAGGAGTAAGTGCTCCGTTTTCCGCTGCGAGATTCATCATCCGTTCTTTATGACCTGAACTGGCTTCCATACGCTCTTTCTTTTTCTGTTGAACCTGTTCAAACATGGACATTGCCAAGGCCGTTTTGTCTTCCCTCGTTTTTTGTTCAAGGGCTGCTCTGGCTGAATCGCGCTGCAGTTCTGCTTCCCAAACTGCTTCTTGTTTGCGCAGAGCGTGAAGTTCCTTCTCGACTTCCACAACAACTTCCCCCTTTGCTTGGGCTTTCGCAATGTTGGCTTCGCACTCAATTCGTCGGATTGTAATTCCTTCTTGATGGGCGAGTTGGGCCAGACTTGCTTCATTTTGCAGTTCATCCGTTGCCATGGCTGCATTGAGTCGTGTTTGCAAGGCCTTCATTCGCTCAAGGTCGGAGGGTTGAGTGATCAACATGGCGTTGAGCAACGTGATTCCGTAACTGGTGAAAAGCGGACGTAGTTCCATTTCGCTGCGCATAGCAAATTCATTCTGTTTTTCTGCAGTTCGTAGTTCCTGGATACTTCCAGATTGACTGACTATGGGCATGATGACCTTGTGTTGGGCCTCTGGACCGATGATTCCGGAGAGTGATATTCTGTCGAGGACGGATGGTCGATTGGCGAAGATGTTGAGGAGTTTAGGGACATCATTACGACGAATTTGGATTCGGAATTGGGCAATTCCACTGGCAGTATCCCCGTTTGCGAGACTTTGGGTAAAGGGAACGCTAACATCGACTGGGCCTGTCATTACAAAGAGAATCCGACGGTCCTTTGCAGAAATACCGAGGAAATCACCAAGAAAACGAGAGAATCCTCCACCAATGTTGTCCACGACTTGGTCGTTGACGATCTCACCGATTTTCCCATCAATGATCGATGCACAAGCTTCATTGGGCTTCAAGACCACAGAACTTGATTTCCAAGTTTTGATGGTGTCTGCATTCACCAATCGTGCAATGACTTCGGGGTTTGTTCTCCATTGAAACTGTGCCATGTCTTCACCTCATATGTCACCCAAATGTACCAGGCGTTCACTGTAAAATCCACGGCAACTCGAAATCATTTGCTGACAACGCATCACCGTAGATGACGCATTATCTTGTTTTTCTTGAGTTGCTCGTTCAGCATCGTTGGACAAACGAACCGCATCGGTCACCATCTCAATGACTTCCTTATCGTGACGAATCAGTGTCTTGAGGTTTTTATTGGACAATTTCTTTTGGCTTGTGAAGAATGCTCCTCTCGCCCCAGAACTGGATTTGTCAACGTCCTCAATGAGGGCATCAACTTCGTGAAGGCAAGATTTGCATGCCTGTGCAAGAGGGAGGTTTGATTGCCTTAAACCGGTATCGTGGACGTTCTGTATGTGTTGGCGGCATCGCGTGGATGCCCTGATGATCTCCTCACGGATTTGTTGGTCGGTTTCAATCCGCTTTCCCTTCACATAACCGGAATAACCGGTAAGAATCGCCTGAATGGCCCGTGTATAGCGTATCAGTTCATTGGGAGTTACAACCATAACCATTCTCTGTTATTGCTCGGTCTCTTCCTTCTTAGGAGTTGGCATGGTCTGTTCTCCTGAGAGAAGGTCTTGCCACTGAATCACTCGGTCAGCAAGTAAGGTTGCTTCTTCCATATCGTGAGTAACGTGCAGGGTTGTAATGCCACGGTCTTTGAGATGTTCACGTGTCATCTTGGCCAAGGCCAATCGGCGTTTGACATCAACAGACGCAAAGGGTTCGTCAAGAAGAATCATCTTTGGTTCTTGCATCAATGCACGGGCAAAGGCCACACGTTGCGCCTCACCTCCCGATAAACCTGCTATGCCCCTGCGATGGAAATCGGGCAGGCCAACTGCGTTTAGCACCTCGTCAACTCGTTGACTGATAGCGGTCTTGCCTATTTCTTTTGAAGCGCCCAATGCAATATTTTGTGATACATTCAGGTGTGGATACAAAACAGGTTGTTGAAACAACATTGTAATCGAAGGAACGACCGTAGCATTCTGAAGAGAAGTCCCATCAAGATGCCGTTGACCTTCTGTGAGGTTTTCAAGTCCACAACACGCCCTCAAGAGTGTGGTTTTCCCACACCCGCTCGGCCCGAGAATGGATACGATTTCTCCCGATTCAACGGTGAGGTTTAGATCTTCAAAGACCGTCCAATCACCGAGTTGAACGGCCGCCTTTGTTATATCAAACGTCATGTCTTGACCTCCAAGAACGCACCTGCTCGTTGAGCGATAGAACCAGTAAGGTCACCACCATCAAAATCGTGGCGAGAGCCATAGCAGTTGGGAATACATAGGGGTCAAATTTTGGTCTTGACGCAACTTGGTCAACAAGAATGGAAAGTGAGTCCCACGACCCAACACGGACAACGAGGAAGGTGGCACCAAATTCACCCAATGAAAAAGCCAGGCAGAGCGAGGCAGCCATGGTGGCAGGTACGAGCAAAAATGACCCTCTCGAGTGCCACCAGAACGCCATTTTGGTCATGGGTAAGAGCGATGCTTGCTCTGCATACATTGGGTCAATACGCTCGATTGCTGGCACCATCAAACGGATCACAAAGGGCAGTACCAACATGATGTGGGGTGCCACTGGGAGGTAAGGGAATGAGAACATTTGAGGGAACCAGCGCAGGATTCCAACCACCATTCCAAGGCCGACCATGACCGCTGACATCGACAAAGGGAGCATGCACAAGGAATCCAAGAGGCCCGCCACTCTTCGGTGGCCTTGGATTCGCAGGGTCACCAAACAGGAGGCCACGGCGTACCCTAGCGGAAGAGCGACAAAAAGTGTCATGATGGCGTAGGTCAGGGAATTGGTCAAAGCATCAACCACAGGGACGGTAGAAAAATCACCGGTCCATGCACGTCGCCAACCCTCCAAGGTCCACTGATAGGCGGCACCTGATGCATTTGCGGTGCGAACCCGAAATGAGGCGATGACAACGGAAAGTAATGGAGCCAATAAGAGCACGATGGTGCCGTTAACAAAGCATGCCCATGTTTTGGACGGTGGGCCGTGCCTCTCTCGATTCATAACTTCTTGATGCATTGACAATACTTGGCTATGCCGCCGCTCAAATCGACCAGCTAGCATCAACATCACCAGCATCAGCAACATCTGGAGTGTGGCGATTCCCAGTACAGCAAGACTTGTTTCCACACGATATCCTGCGATACCTGCAGTACCTCCCATTTCCCCCAGCAAGGATTCAAGCGTATTGGAAGAAGGCGCCAACCATTTTACCATAGCAAATGAAGTGAAACTAAAGAAAAACGTGTAAGTGGCGGCAACCAATGTAGCAGGGCCTAGCAAGGGTAGCCAAAGGTGTTTGATTCGCCCTCGGCGGGATTGACCCGCAGGCAGGAGGTTGAGTTGCTCTTCCCACGTTGGGTCTATTTGGGCAATAACAGGCTCCACGAAGCGGATAATAAGGGAGAGATTGAACCAAACATGCGCCAAGACCAGAGCAACAAAATGGCCAGGATTGGACCATCCTGTGACCAAAGAAAGCCAACCGAAGATTCCTGTTTCACCGCGTAGGTCGAAACCCATTCCGTACACCAAGCCGCCCGGAGAAAACAGAGCTAAGAATCCGACTGCTGCTACGACGGGAGGAGTCACAAATGGCAAAAAAAGAAGAGCCCGTTTGAGACGAAGATGCCTCCATTGGTAGCGTCCAAATGCCCAGGCAAGAGGTAAGCCGATGATGACGGTTAGCAACATGGATGCTGTTGCTTCAAGGAATGAAAATTGGAGTGCTTCCATCGCCCCTGGATGCTGGTGTACCTTCAACAAGGCACCCAATGGCGTGATGCCAGTCACTGTCCACAAACGTAGGAGGGACAACGTGAGGGGTGCGAGCCCAAGGGTGATCACGGCCACCACCGCCATCCAGTGAGTCACGGGGACGCCGACAAGGCGAAACCGTTCGTTATCGTTCACTCAACCACTCCTCAAACAGTCGTTTCAGCCCAATTGAGGAGCCAAGTTTCCATTTCTGCCCCAATTCGTTCAATCGTGATCTCTGCATTGAGGGTTGGTTCATCCGTATGGTGGCGGTATCCATCGGATTCCGGCCATGTTGCATTGGCCAATACCGATTGCATCAGGTTATTTTGGGGCATGTTGCGATTGATTTCCTCAGTGAGAAGATATGCTATGAAAGCATTGGCTGCCTCAGTCTCTGTGGCTCCGTTGACAATACCAGCATACTCGATTTGATGGAAGGTTGACCGCGGAAGGGTGAGAGAGGTCGATTTGGTCCAATTGCCACTGTAGTAGGCCTCAACCCCCGGAGAATGGCAGTATGATACCGTGAGTGCCGCATCACCAAGATGTCCTTCAACCCATTCACCGTAACCGCCAGAGTAGTGGATTTCGTAAGCCTCGGTCCAACCCGTTGTGACGGTGGCATCGTTTTCGGCCATTGCTTTCCACCAGTCAAAAGCATCCGTAGTGTTGTCCTCATCGTTCTCAAAGTAATCGATGGTGGCGACCATGAATGCTCTTCCTGGTGAAGATGTGAGTGGAGATGGGAAGGCTGTTTTTCCTTTCCATGCTTCTTCGGTGAGGTTCCAGAGGCTGGTAGGTGCAGTGAGATTGGTGCCATCAACAATGCTTTCGTCATAATTGAGGCACACATTGCCTCGGTCAAAGGGTGCAGCCATTGGCCCATCATAAGGTGCAAGTGCTGAAGAATCAACTGCCGATGTGTTCTCGGTGTGTGCTTGAAGCAGACAAAAATCAATGGCTGTCTGCAAGTATGTATTGTCTAAGCCCACTGCCAAATCAGCTTGTGGCGCCTGTTGAGTCTGCAACATCGTCTCAAGAATTCCGCCTGCATCATCGGTTCGAACCACTTCGATACCGTAACCCGTTTGGTTCGTGAAGCCTGCAAACATCTTTTCTGAAAAAGCTGCGATATCGTAGGTCAATATTCGCAATGTACCATCTTCAACACGTCCCGGTTCAACAGGGAGGCATTCAGTTGGGTCTGTTGCTACCTCGAGCGTTTCAAGGCATCCGCTCAAAGGGGTCAATAACATGATCAGCACCAAAAAAATCCCACGCATTACCATCACTCCATATTCATCGCATCGATGATTGCATGTGTGCGGTCAATCAAGTCCATGGCATTGGGTGCAAGAATGTACAACGATGGCTCCCAACCGAAGGCCCCTTCGTCAAGAATGATGTCGATTCGGCCTGACGTAGTTTCAAGCTCACCTTTGGGAGCGAATGCGAGTTTGTAATCGAGTTCATCTGAAATGTAATTGATATCACCTTGGTCAACCATGCCGTCGAGTGTTGGGGGTCGGATGTTCAAAATTGCAGTTTTCTCTTCGTCAACGGTTCGTGCTTGCAACAGCACCTTCGCAAGATGGTTAGAAGCGCCGTATTCGGGTGTTTCATGGCGGCGTAATGTCTTGTCAACCAATGTCATTCGTCCGGGGTATGCTGCAACATCCTGACTGGATGTGGCTCCATTATTGCAAGTAGCTATATTCATCCCAACAGCGGGCATATAATTTGCAATTCGACTTAGGTCTAATCTTCCTGTTGCCCATTCAAGTCGCCTCAAAAGGGCGCGTGCTGTTTGATCTTCGTCGAGGTTTAAACCTGTCAGCGTTTTGTCGAACCGCAGCGTCTGACTGGCCCCAAATTGAAGTTCAACAATGAGTCGTTGACGGACCACATTTGATTCAGGTCCAAGTTGGGCGAGAGATTGTGCTAGTTCCTGTGCCCATCCATCGATCATGGCTTCATCAGCCGAGGCACCTAACATTTGTACAGGCTTCATGATTTGACGCGATACAGTGCTCTGAGTGGACCCCGTGGCTTTTGCAATGTCCATTTGTGACCATCCATTTGAGCGTAATTCTTTGGCGACTTGTTGATGCAATCGGTCCATCCATCGGCCACCTACTGTTCCAAGCATGGCTGATGGTAAGGGCCTAAGTTATTCAAACTTGCTCAAGAATTATGCAATATGCATTGTTAAATGAGGGATTCTCCACCGTTTTTGCATCAAATAGACTACTTGAACGAACATGAGTCCAATGGGCAGGAAGAGGTTTCCGCGCAAGATCATAACACGGTCGAATACTACAGATTTCTCTTCATTTATCATTCATAAACATCTCCAGTTGGGGTTACTGGTTCGCTTCATGCAGGATGAGTTTGTAACCAAACACTCTGCATAATCTTTGCTTTTCTCAGACAAAAAACAGTCATTTTGAGGTTGAACCATCCCTCAAGAATCCATTTTAGCAGGACAGATGAACACACTCGTCTGTAAAGACACACATGCTCATAAGGGGAGCGCGGTGAGGGTAGGCTGAGCCTTATGGATACTGACACCTTCATTGAAGAAGTTGCTCAGCGGCTCGTCGACTATATCGCACTCAAGGATGACTCCGGAAAGGTAAAGCCTTCTCTTCCTATGAAATCTCTTCGTAGAACACTTGACGTCCACCTCCCACTCGAAGGCTTCGGGCTCAACGGTGTTCTGGACGACCTTGATACATACATTCAGCAAAGTGTCAAAACACACAAGCCCGAATTTATGAATCCACTTTGGGGTGGCCTTTCTCTACCTGCTTTGGCAGGTGAAATCATTGCGACAGCCACCAATAATTCGATGTACACCTTTGAACTTTCACCTATGGGTACACTCATTGAACAAGCCCTGATCGAGCGCATGTGCGAAATGGTTGGGTTTTCGGACGGTTTTGGAACCATGACCACAGGAGGGTCAAACGGAAACATGCTCGGCATGCTCTGTGCGCGAGAACACGCCGCCCCTGGTTCGACGAAACTTGGTTTCGACGGTACAAAAATGGTGGCCTTTGTTTCGGAAGAGTCGCATTACTCCGTGCTCATGTCCGCAAATGTCATTGGCATTGGCCATCAAAATGTCATCAAGGTCCGTTGCGACGAAGACGGCCGTATGGTTCCCGAAAGTTTGCTTGAAGAAATTCGATTTGCTAGGCAAGAGGGCCTCCAACCTTTTTGCATCATTGCAACGGCCGGAACGACGGTTCGGGGCGCATTTGACCCTATTGATTCCCTTGCAGACATTGCGCATCAAGAAGGGCTTTGGCTCCATGTGGATGCTGCATGGGGTGGTACGTGCATGTTTTCTACCACCCATCGGCAATTGATGGATGGCATTGAGAAAGCAGACAGCATTTGCTGGGACGCACATAAGATGATGGGGATTCCATTGATTTGCAGCACCTTTCTCGTCAAACGACCTGCCGTACTTCGCTCTCTTTGCAACCACGTGACCGTTGCTCACTATCTCTTCCATCAAGATGCTGAAAGTGATGATCTGGGCCGTTACTCTCTTCAATGCGGGCGTCGCAATGACGCACTAAAATTGTGGATTGAGTGGCGTGTACGTGGTGACTCAGGTTGGGCAGACCTCGTTGAGTTGCACATGGACAATGCTGCTTACCTCGAGGCAGGGGTTGAAGCGCACCCCAACTTGGAAATGATGTCTTCAAGGATGTGGACCAATGTCTGTTTCCGCTACAAACATCAGGATTCTCCCCTTGATTCAAACCAATTGAATATTGAACTCAGGAAACGGTTGCTTGATGAGGGACGTTTCATGATCAGCCGAAGCAACATCGGCGAAGATGTCATCCTCCGCCCCGTGCTCTCGAACGAGAATGTGACTCGGGAATCAATCGACAAACTCTTGGCACGGATCCTCCACCATGGAGAAGAAATTATTCGGGGCATACCTGCTACAAATTGATAGTTCAAAGAACCGATGTTTATGGGGCGAATGGGCATGGTGAAGGCATGAGCGACACAGCACCCGTACGCACCGCCCTCTTTGAGGAACACCTCCAACTGGATGCCAACATGGTTGATTTTCATGGCTTTGAATTGCCCATTTGGTATTCAAACATCAAAGAAGAGCACCTTGCTACTCGGGCTACGGCAGGTCTGTTTGACGTCTCTCACATGGGTTCGTTCCGCTTTCATGGGCCAAAGGTCAGAGAGTGGCTACAAAGCCTTGCCACGCAACGGGTGAGTTCCATAGCCCCCTCACGTTGTGCCTATACACATTTCCTTGACGAGGATGGATATCTCATCGACGACATGATTTTTGCAGTGGTGAGCGAAACTGAAATTCTCGGAGTCCCCAACGCATCGATGATCGGTGTCATGTGGGATTGGTTTACCAGTCATCTCCCCGCAGACGGGTCCGTCGTTTTGGAAGATCTTTCAGATGCGACGTCAATTCTCGCTCTTCAAGGTCCAGATGCGAAAGCCATCCTCGACCGGGCTGTGGGTGAAGGTCAACATGTAGCTCGATTCAAGTGGCGAAGGCTGTCAGATAACCCGCTTGGAATCAGTGGATGGATTCAAGGAACGGGATATACCGGTGAGGCTGGATACGAGATTTTCATTCCCAACGAAGATGCTGCATTGCTTTGGCGCAGCCTCATTGGGGCTGGAGCAGTACCAATTGGGCTCGGTGCACGGGATACCCTGCGTCTCGAGAAGGGTTTCCTGCTCTCAGGCGTCGACTTTTGCTCACCTCCTTTGGATGAAGAAGGACATGATGGATTCCTCTCGAGGGACTCGTGGGAAACCAATGTTCCCTTTGGATTGGACCTTGACCACGAGTTCGTTGGGCGGCATCGAGTTGTGAGTCATGATGAATCTGATGCGCGTTGGTGGGGTATTCGTTACATCGAGAAAGGACCTCTCCCTCGTCCTGGAAAGGAAGTCCAATCCCTTGACGGCCAAACAATCGGACGGCTCACATCAGGAGCGCCGGCCCCCAGTCTCGGGAATGTTGGCATCGGTATCGGCTACATGTCCGGTGTCAACGAAGGCGACGAGGTTCTCATCGTGGCGAGTCCTCGTAAATCGGTCAGAGCAGAAGTTGTCCGTCCGCCGTTTTATTGAAGCAATTCAAAGACTTGCTCCATGGCCTTGAGCCATCGTTGCTGCTCTCGCTCCCCATTGGCATGCAATTCTACGCACCTGTCTTTGGCATCGAGCAATGCTTGAGCCACACGTTCAGCATCACCCCAAGGTGCTGATTCACCGAGTTTTTCCTCGCTTACAAGGTCACTCATCAAGCAACCGTCGTTGACCACCGATGGAATACCGTAGGCAGCAGCATCAAACATTTTGACAGGTAAGGCTCCCTGTAATATGTTCCCCCGAAGGGGTGCATACATGGCAAACATCACGTCAATTTCAGACAAAAGGTCAGACAATTCACTCTGGTCGAACGAGGAGGTAATTTCCGCTTCCAACACTCCGGCTTCGACTTCGTCCATCATCATTCGGCGAACTTTTGCAGCCGCTACACCATCACCCGCAATGCGCAAGCGTGGCCGCTCATGCGGAGGAATCTCTTTGACAGCGGCGAGCAGTAATTCAAATGCTTTGATGTCGCGTACACGGCCTACATACCCCACAGTCCATTCCTTTTCTGGCTTGGTTTTGGTCGAAGGAAATGGAGGGACGGGTCGATTTTCGACGACACTTCCATCAAGGCCATGGTGTCTCAACCATTGGAGAAATCCCCGATGCCCCTCCTGCTTGACCTGCGTGCTCGATGTGATGATGGCCGTAGCGTGCTTTGCCCGCTTGACCATTCGTTGTTTCATTCGTCCGCTAACGAATGAGCGAAGGTTGGATTGAGGCGCAGGATAACGAACCCAAGTGTGCTGGAGATCGTGCATGTCAAACACAAAAGGCACATTGAGAGATTGTTTCAGAGCAGTGCCAACCCTCAGTGTATCTGCGTCATGACAGTAAACCAGGCCGGGAGGGTCGTGGGTCAGTGTTCGAATCACCATGCGCTGAAAGCGCCGAATGCCCCGATAGGTGTCGAGCGTACCTCCAAATGGCGTATCACCCAAGTGGTAACGCATGATTCGTACACCTTTGTGATTTTCAGAGGTTGGATGTGTCTGGTTTCTGTCAAAGGCGTGTACGGTGACTCGATATCCCGCCTCCTGCATCCACTCAGCATGGCGTAGAACCCTCGGGTCCGGAGCACACGGATTGGTTACCACCATGACCACTCGCACCATGGTCCTGCGAAGCGGTTGAACGCCATAGGCTGTTCCCTTCTTGCTGCTGATGCAAAGCAATGCATTATGAGCGGTGCGCGCATGGGTTTCATCACACACCCACCCGAGGAGATGAACGTCATGGTCGACCAACTTCCAAACAGAGGCAGAGAAGCCGAAATGCTACAGTCCATGGGACTCCAAACTATGGAGGACCTCTTCATTGATATTCCCGCTGATGTGCGATTCAAAGAAGAATTGCCCTTGCGTGGTCCTCAGTCTGAAGAAGAGATCATAGCAGATGCTCGCCGTTTGCTGGGTTCCAACGTCGACATGGGTGCACGACCTTCCTTTATCGGCGCAGGACTCTATCGAAATTATGTCCCTGCTGCGGTCTTTCAATTGGTGACTCGTGGGGAGTTTTTGACAGCCTATACGCCCTACCAACCCGAAGTAAGTCAAGGAATGTTGCAGGCTATGTGGGAATTTCAAACCCTTATTTCTGAACTGGTCGGTCTTCCAGTTGCGAATCTCTCGCTCTATGATGGTTCAACAGCAGCCGCCGAGGCTTTGACCTGTGCCGTTCGAGTGCACAACCGAAAAGCGTCCCAATCCAACACCGTTTATGTCTCAGAATTGATACCGCCCGACAAAATGTCAGTGATGGAAAATTATTGCCAAGGGGCAGAAATCATCATCAAGACCCTCAAGCATAATGCTGACGGGACGCTTGATCTTGGCGGACTCAAAGAGGCTGCTGGCTCCTGTGGTGTCTATCTTGAACAACCAAATCCCCTTGGTATCCTTGACGAAGGTCTCATCACGGTCAAAGACATCATAGGGGCCAATACTGCTCTCATCGTTGGTGTACAACCCGTTTCGTTAGGCATCGTTGAGGCTCCAGGCCATTACGGAGCAGACATCGTCGTGGGAGAAGGTCAACCCTTGGGAAGCCCCGTTACCGGCGGAGGGCCACTTTACGGCATTTTTGCATGCACGAAACCTTACTTGCGCTTAATGCCCGGCCGTATTGTCGGTCGTTCCATCGATGTTGACGGGAAGGAAGCCTATTGCCTCACCCTTTCGACCAGAGAACAGCATATTCGTCGCCATCGTGCTACCTCTAACATTTGCACTAACGAGACACTCATTGCCCTCATGGGTGCCATGCACATGGCCCTCTTGGGCCCAGACGGATTACGAGATTTGGCGCAACGAAACCTCGCAGCCTGTCAGCGTACGAAAGAAATCCTCTCTACGACCAAAGGTATTGAGATTGTTCACACTGCACACCATTTCAACGAATTTGCCATCCGTGTGCCCGGCTCAGCAAAAGACTGCCTCAACTACTTGGATGACAACGGAATTATCGGTGGCTTTGACCTTTCAACCTGGTATCCAGAATCAAAGGACCAAATCTTGGTGACGGCAACCGACCAAACCACACTGCGAGATATCGAGGTCCTTTCTGCCCAATTGGCGATGTGGTCCATGCATCAGGGGGTGAGTGCTTGAGTCATCTGTTCAACCACAACGGAGCCAACGACACAGGATATAGCCAGCCCCCCGGTCTTACTTGCGTCAATGAAGCAACCGTCCCTTCGGGTTTGGTACGCCAACATTCAGCTCGTTGGCCCCGGCTATCAGAGCCAGAGATGGTCCGTCATTACACGTGGCTTTCCAAGCGTAATTTTGGCATTGACACAGGATTCTACCCGCTTGGCTCATGCACCATGAAACACAATCCACGCGTCAATGAAGTCATTGCACAACTTCCGGGAATTGCCGATATTCACCCGCATCAACCCGAGCACCACCTCCAAGGTTTGTTGTCTATTTTCTACGAGATGCAACACATGCTGGAGATTTGTGCTGGAATGGACCAAGTAACGCTCCAACCTGTTGCAGGTGCCCAAGGCGAATTTACTGCTATACGCTGTATACAGGAATACTTCCGCCAGCGAGGAGAGGACCAACGAACCAAAGTGATTGTACCTGATTCAGCTCACGGAACCAATCCCGCAAGTGCCGCTATGTGCGGTTTTGAGATTGTTGAAATTCCAAGTCTAGCAGACGGCCGAATGGATTTGGCAGCACTTGCTGCAGTCGCTGACGAAACCACTGCCGCCATGATGATCACCAATCCCAACACCCTCGGTCTGTTCGAGGCAGACATCAAAGAAGCAAGTCAAATCGTCCATGATGCAGGTGGCCAGATGTACTATGATGGGGCCAACTTCAACGCTATTTTGGGCATCACATCTCCCGGTCTGATGGGCTTTGATGCAGTGCACTTCAATCTTCACAAGACCTTCTCCCAACCTCACGGGGGAGGTGGTCCAGGTTCGGGACCCATCGGAGTCAAGGCACAACTCGCTCCTTTCTTGCCCGGTCCTTTGGCAGCGCGCCGAAGTCCTACGGCGCAGGAAAGTGTCACTGCAGTGGACGACTATTGGTATCACTGGCATCAACCCGAACACAGCATTGGCAAGGTGCAACAGTGGCACGGTAATGCAGGTGCCGTGATTCGATGTTGGGCATATTACCGTCGCTATGGCTCTGGACTCAAGACCATGTCGGAGCATGCGGTTCTCAATGCAAATTACCTCCGTCATGCTATTCATCGCGAAGCCAAGAAGGAAGGCGTGAGTCATCTCTTCGTGGACGGTGCAGAAACAGATGTTGCGAAACACGAATTCACGCTTTCCATGCAACCCGCAAAGGATGCTTTGGGTATTTCGGCAATGGATGTAGCCAAAGGACTTCTCGACAAGGGATACATGGCTCCCACTGTTTACTTCCCGCTCGTGGTTCCAGAATGCATGATGATCGAACCAACAGAGACCGAGTCCAAAGACACCCTTGACACCTTTGCTGAGCAATTTGTAGAGGTTCTTCAAACAGATGCAGAAACCCTCCATGCAGCACCTGTGACGACACCCGTTCGCCGTGTTGACGAGGTCTATGCTGCTCGAAACCTTTGCTTGCGCCATCCCTTTGAGGATTCGGAGTAAAAGGGGCAATGACTATTGGGAAATCGCCTCACGCAGATGCGTGAGCAGTGAGGTGACGACTCAGGACGGATGGGTGAGTTACCCGCCCGAAAGCGATTTTTCAATCACGCTTTTTCTCTTTGCGTGGGCCTTGATGCCTGTTGGTTTTATGTGCATGCTCTTGGCATTTCATCGCTATGAAGTCTACCGCTTCGCCGTTGCGGCAACATCACTTGCCCTCCTTCTGTTGGCCTATATCTCCGGCATCACACAACGTGTCGGGGCTTTTCGAGACCGAAAGGTGCAGTTGACCATCGGCGTCCTAAGTCTCGCAACGCTCTCTGTTGTTGGAGTCTGGTTCTTCGACCTTGAACAGTGGTGGTGGCTTTCCTACGGTCTTGTGATTGGCTGCGTTCCAATGATGTATGTTTCACTCGATGCCTTGTCCGGATGCAATGCTGATGGTTGGAAATTAGCATGGCCCGTGGCAACG
Organism: Euryarchaeota archaeon UBA256; assembly: GCA_002494645.1. Classification (GTDB taxonomy): domain Archaea; phylum Thermoplasmatota; class Poseidoniia; order Poseidoniales; family Poseidoniaceae; genus Poseidonia. The sequence goes on from DACE01000028.1 coordinate 15,109, forward strand.
CACGTGCCCGAAGCCCACCTGTCGTCGTGGCGAATCCTCTCCGCTCGTTGGAAGACCGGTTTGATGGCATGGACCTACCTTGCTGATGGGCAGGTCGCCGTCCTTTTCGGTGCGAAGGATGGTGATGTTACATCGCTCTGTTACGAAGTGCTCTGTTCAACTGAGAACCAGCCCAAGAAGGCTGCGACAGGACTGAACTTTGCAGAGATGAGTGGCTTAGGAACCGCTCAATTTGGCGAGGAGTAGGCTCTTTTTCTCCGTCAAATCAGGGAGTCATCTAAAAGAACCATCCGCGCTGGCCGATGGATATGGAAGTCACAATTCTTCTTGGGTCCTCATCGGACCTGCCGATTGCCGAAAAATGTACGAAAATACTTGACCAATTTGATGTGTCATACCAACTAAGGGTGGCCTCTGCTCACCGTTCACCGCGCTTTGTTGAACAAATCATTGGCGATGCCCTCGACGATGGCTGTCATATTTTCATCGCTATGGCCGGCCTCGCTGCAGCACTTCCCGGAGCGGTGGCAGCGTTGACCACAAAACCCGTTATCGGTGTCCCATGCGGTGGTCGTGTTCCCTTTGATTCACTTTTGTCCATTGTCCAATTGCCTCCAGGCGTTCCTGCTGCAACCGTTGGTGTTGACCGTGGTGACAATGCTGGCTACCTCGCAGTGCAAATGCTTGGTATGTTCATTCCAAAGTATGCTGCGGCTCTTGAACAAAACAAGTTGGACCAAATTGAGCGAGTCAAGCGCCAAGACCGGGAAATCAACGGCGGTGCTTGAGTTGTTCGATGCTGAGGAATTCATCGCTGAGAGCATTGAATCCCTCAAAACAACGATTGATGATATTGCTATCATCGCTTGTTCCGGCGGCGTTGACTCCACTGTCGCTGCCGTGATCGCCAGCAAAGCCGTTGGAGATTTACTTCACTGCGTTTATGTTGATACGGGTTTCATGAGGAAAAATGAAACCGAACAAATTGAGCGTCTTCTTGAGGAACAAGGCATCAATCTCGTGACAGTCAAAGCCGCTGACCGATATTTTGAGGCCCTCAAAGGCGTCACTGAACCTGAGCAAAAGAGGAAAGTCATCGGGGAATTATTCATTCGTATTTTTGAAGACGAGCAAGAAAAATGCGGTGCGAAATACCTTGTCCAAGGAACGATTGCTCCGGATTGGATTGAATCCGGTGGTGGTGTGCGTGATACCATCAAATCGCACCATAACGTCGGTGGCCTACCAGAAGATATGACACTGGAAGTCGTTGAACCTCTTCGTGAACTCTACAAAGATGAAGTTCGTGAACTTGCACGTGCCCTTGAGATCAATGTCGCAGAACGCCAACCCTTCCCTGGCCCCGGCTTGGCTGTACGTACGCTCGGAGAATTGACTCCAGAGCGAGTTGCGGTTGTCCGTGAAGCTTGTGCCATTGTCGAAGAGGAATTTGAGGCTGCCGCTGAGCGCGGTGAAATGGACCTGCCTTGGCAGTATTTTGCTGCGCTTCTACCCGTTCGCAGTGTCGGCGTTCACGGCGACGTTCGCGCTTATGGTGAAACCATTGTCGTCCGTGCAGTACAATCCATGGACGGAATGTCGGCTCGTTATTCTGAAATTCCACACAAGATTCTCCAGACGATCAGTACTCGCATTACGAATACGGTCAAGGGGGCAGTCAATCGTGTGGTATACGACATCACCCACAAACCCCCGGGTACCATTGAATGGGAATAAATACCGAAGCGGGTGAAACTCGTAACTTGCGGGTTCGAACCTTTCATTTTTGGGTGGGCGGAATCTTCCTCTAATTTACACAGTTTTGAAGGGTCATTTTGTTCAGTTTTTCTGAAATACTCAGTGGAAAAATTTGGTGTTGATAGGGCAAAAGTTTGATTGTTAATCCTTGCGTACCGTGCTTTCAGTATCACGGTTTTATGTGGCGCCGATTGTGGGGCTCGAACCCACGACCTTGGGATTAACAGTCCCACGCTCCACCAGCTAAGCTAAATCGGCAAGGTTGGCGACAGGCCTCCCCTTTATCACGGCTTCGTTGAATCTCTCTTGACCGTTTTGAGATGCCGCTTGACTGGTTTGCACGAATCCGAGCCAATGGTTGTGATTTCTTGCAGGAAATTCAAATCCTCCTCATCTAAGTCCCTTTGGTGGTGAAAGGTGATTATTGGCATATTCTTGTGAACTTGGTCTCCCATCTTTGCATGGAGTACAAAACCAACATCGGCTGCAATCACATCGTCTCGCTTGAATCGTCCAGCCCCATGTTTCCTAGCGAGGACCGCCATCTTCATCGCATTAAGGTCATGGACACCTCCATCTTCATGTGCGAGCACGGTAGTTTGGTTGGCAGCAGATGGAAGTACAGATTGCGGGATACGAATGAGCTCTTCAGCGAGTTCGGGTTCGACACCTTGCTGAATACACATCATTTTGAAGCGTTCAAGGGCCGTTCCGTTTTTCAAACAAGTCTCCATCATGTTCCGACCGTCTTCGATAGAGACATCATCCATCGTCATCGCCAACAGAACAGCCCCCTGCATCACGACCAATTCTTTGGTATCGTTATCGCCATGTCCTTGCATGACCTCGATGCATTCAATCACTTCAAGGGCATTTCCAACATGTGTTCCAATCGGTTGATCCATGGAAGTGATTTGAGCGATTGTCCTTATCCCCAATCCCTCCGCAGTATTGACCATTGACCGGGCAAGAGCTTCGGCCTCTTCGATGGTTTGCATGAAGGCTGCTGAGCCACACTTGACGTCCAAAACAAGTGCTTCTAGTCCCTCTGCGGCTTTCTTTGAGATGATGGAGGCTGTGATGAGTGGAAGGCTATCGATGGTGTCGCTGATGTCTCTGATGGAATACAGCACCCCGTCAGCAGGTGCGATGGCTTCGTTTTGTACGGCGATGCAACAACCCACTGCATCTACGGCAGCCTGCATGGCTTCGGGAGAGAGGTGACAGTTAAATCCAGGGATCGCTTCTAATTTATCGATGGTTCCACCGGTATGGCCAAGTCCTCTCCCGGCTAACATTGGAACCCTGCAACCGCATACGGCGAGCGCTGGAGCGAGGATCAAGGACATCTTGTCACCTACGCCGCCAGTACTGTGTTTGTCGACGACAGGGGCTCCCGAACTCCACGTCAAGCGGGCACCTGAATTGATCATCGCCTCGGTCAATATAACGGTTTCATTCACTGAAATACCATGGCGGTGAACGGCCTTCAGCCAGCGTGTTGCCTGTTCGATTGGTAGTTGGCCCTCACCGACATGTTGGACGAAGGATTTCAGTGATTCAGTATCTTGTGGCGAACCACGCTCGATGGAATGAATCAATGATTCAACGTCCATTCAACCACCTCAAATAAGACCGATTTCTTTGAGCCGTTGATGCAGAAAATCACCTGCTTGAATCGAAGTATAATTGGCAACGCCTCCGGTTTGTTCAATGAATTCTGCACGCGGCGTCAGGTCAATTTCATTTCGCGGGTGTACAAACATGGGCATTGAATAGCGACGCTGGTTGGCCCGCTTTGGATTGACGACTCGGTGGGTCGTGGACTGGAACAGGCCATTGGTCAGATTTTGGAGCATATCTCCGGAATCAACGATGATGGCGTCTTGGTCACCCTTGACTTGAATCCAAGTCCCATCGTGGTCCATGACCTCCAAACCATCAGCCGTCGCTGTGACCAGCAGCGTGATGAAATTGATGTCTTCGTGAGCAGCTGAACGAACGGCTCCCTCGGGCATACTATCGTCAAGAGGTGGATAGTGAATCATGCGCATGATGGTATTGCCGTGTTCAGCCATGTCTGGAAGCCACGATGCTGGATGGCCAAGATAGATTGAGCAGGCTTCAAGCAGTGATGAAGACAGCGTTTCCATAGCCGTGAACAATGTTTCTGTTGAGGATTGAAAGCCCTTCACATCATCCGTCGGCCAAAGATTGTCGGGGTAGGTTGGCAACGTACCGTCGGTAGGGTACGGTCTTCCCGTTTGCCAGAACTCCTTGAGGTCGGGGGCAGGGTTGTCTTTGGCATGTTCAACTCCAAAGGCAGTATAGCCACGTTGGTGGCCCATTTCCGGGCGGAGGTAGGTTCGCTTTGTGCTTTCAGGAAGGTCAAAGAAGGCATCGCACTGTCGGTAGGTTTCATCGATCACTTCCCGAGGAATTCCGTGATTGATGAGTGCGAAAAAGCCGATATCCTTCAGAGCATCACCAACTTGCTTGACAAAGACATCTCGGTCTTCAGCTTTCGCTGAATGTGCAAGTTGGTAGTCAACGGTCGGAATGCTCCGAGACATGGCAGATCAATCCTGAACAAAGGTTCTCAATTTGGAAAGAAGTCTGAGGGTCTCGATGTAGATCCAAATCAACGAAACAAGTATTCCGAAAGCCGCATACCATTCCATGTTCTTGGGTGCTCCATATTTGACACCAGATTCAATGAATCCAAAGTCGCTGATGAGGGTGAGGCTGGCTACGATGAGGATCAAGAGGGTTACGCCAATTCCAATGGGGCCAGATGTATGGAGGAAGGGGACGTCGTATCCCGTTGCAAGGTTGAGAATGAATGATGTGAGGTAGAGGAACATGATGGATATGACCAAACCACCAATGACTTTGTTGAACATGGGAGTCGGACGTATGATTCGTGATGCATACATGAAGTACATTGTTCCCGTGATACATACGGTTCCGAAGGCCGCCTGGAGGACGATACCGGGATATTGAGTTTCAAAAATCAGAGAAAATCCTCCAATTGCTACTCCTTCAAAAAGGGCATACAGGCTCATGAGCGTGCCTGGGTTTTGAGGACGTGAGGTGATGGTGATGAGAGCAATGACCAAGCCTCCGATAAATCCGAGGAATGAAAATCCAGCAGCATAGAAGAACATATCTTCTCCAGCATTCATGCAAATTGCCGCAGTGACGAAGGCAGTAATGACCACCAATGAGAGAAGATAACCAATCTTTCGGAGGCTGCCCTCGAGAGTCATAAGTTCAACTCCCGCCAATTTGGCGATGAATTTATTGTTCAGTACCGGATTGCTGCTACGGAAACCAATCGCCATGGGAAGAAGGAACAGGTGGTCCTGTTTCAATGTTCTTCTATGGTTCGTGTTGAGCAACCTGTTCTTGGTAGTAGGTGGCAAGTTGGTCCATCGTCCATCCCTGGAGAAGGTATTGCTTGACCATGTCTTCGGTCCATCCGGGTACCCTCGCCATCATCTCGGGAGTCAAGTGTGGCTCGGAAGCATTCAACACGGGTTGCTGCCACTCTTCGGATGCGGCTGCCAACGGCGCAGTGAATTCCACAAAGTTCGCCTCAGTGAGATTGTCCTTGACCTCCTCCGCATCTTGTCGAAGTTTACGAAGCACCACATAGGCGCCTCCTGAGAGGAGAAGTGCACCGATCATGAGGCTGAGGAAGAAGGTTTCACCGGCTTCACCTGATGCGCCCTCGACGTTCTTGTCGACGAGAGCAGCGCGCTGAGCCGAAGAACATCCTTTGTCGTCGGTTGCTGCGCCAGCTGCAGTATCAGGGCATGCATCCACGCCGTTGAGGATGCCGTCATCGTCGTCATCCTCGGTCTCGTTGACTTCCGTAGTATCGTCGGGTACGGTGACGACGCCTCCAAGATCACAGCCCAAGGCATCGGCTTCATTGACACCGTCACCATCCGCATCGGCAAGAAGGAGAGCATCTCGTGGATTGATATCGGCGACACTCGGGTCGAGCGTCGTTGCTTGCGCCCATGCCACTTCAAGGCCATCTGGGATACAATCTCCGTCTGTATCAGCATTCATGGGGTCTCCACCGTGAAGTTGTTCAGCAAAATTTGACAATCCGTCATCATCGTTATCCATCTGAGATTCATCATCGATGGCGGTTCCAGCGACGCTACGACGATGGCGATGAAGTCCATGCTCAAGTTCCCAGGCATCAAGGAGGCGGTCTTGGTCAGAATCCGTGACGTTGTCCGCACGGTTCCAATCATCAAGCCATGATTCAATGAAGACATCGGCAAAGGCTTCGTTGGTGACTAAAACACCCATTTCTCGATTGCGAACCAACGCTGAGTCTCCCCAATTGATGGAGGAAACAAGAACGGATTCACCGTCGATGATAGCGCCTTTATTGTGCAGTTTGGAGACCATGTCGTCGCTGCTCATCACAATGGCGGCGGTATCGTATCCGAGGGTAAAGTTCCAATCTTCGTTCATTTTGTCGACCACACTTTGAATGTCTTCGTCAAGATATGCCCCATTGAGAATCAATCGCAATCGGACACCACGCTCGGCTGCGTCTTCCAATGCACTGACAATTGGGTTATCGCCCCAACCATAGGACCAATCCATGTCCAAGTATTGCAGGGAGAGCAGGATTTCTTCTTCGGCCCCGTCGAGCATGGCCACCAAGGCATCAATGCAATTGTCTGGGCATACCAATAGCGTTGCTTCATATTCGCCCGTAATGGCAGTTGTCGTATTTCCGAATACTGCCCCACTGGCCGGGAAGGACCAACCACTCGGAGCATCAGCAGCAGTAACGGGTGTGATGTGGCTTCGGGTATTGTCTTGGTCGAAGCCAAGATGCGATTGAACCAATGCTGCAAAGGCTGAATCCTCAATCAAAACACCCCAGTCACGGTTCCCACGCTCTCCGGGTTCGGGATGAGATGATGATTTCCAGTTGCCAGAACCCATCCAGACGCTTTCATTGTCCCGAACAGCCACTTTGCTGTGGATGTATGCGTAGGGATTCTCACCCATGTCACCGAACCAATACACGTTGGCTCCAGCAGACAAAAGCGTGGTTGCCATTCCTCGATTTGTGTCGAGGTCGTACTGATTCCACCAACTGTCTCCGTAGTCGAGGACAACACTCACTTCAACACCTCGTTGTTGTGCGGCGATGAGAGCGTTCACGAGATGAGCATCATGGAGTTGGTACATGTGGACGTCGAGACTCGTGGTCGCTCCTTCTATCCATGCGAGCAAGTCAACCAGACCGTGTTCGGGTCCGATAAGCGGTGTCATCGTACCTGTACTCTGTAGCGTGTCGCCTTGGCAGAAGGTACTGCCTCCAAGACGGCTCCATCGGTGATGCCAATCGGCGACCGTATCGCTATCGGGTGCGTCACCACACCCGCTGCCACGAAGGTAGATCACATTGTCCAAATTGGTGATGGGTTTGACCAAGGAAATGCCGGTCCAACCCGATAGAGAGACGTCTCCGTTGCCGTATACGAAGGTGTCAACTTCGCCTCCAGAGGGGTCCAAAAGTTGGATGGCAGCTCCTGAGTTGGTCAGATAGAGCTGCTGGCTCAATGCATCGTTTATGTCGACTAAAACACCGTCTTCGTAAACGGCAAGTGCATCAGCGTCGTTGGTTAAGACCACAGATGATTCGGGCTGAATCATCATATTGGTGATGCTGGCGTCGTATTGAGCACCTGCGCCCGACGTGGAACGCATGGTCCATCCGTTGAGAACAGCCAGTTTTGAGCCTTGATTGCTGATTTCAATGAATTCGAGATTGCTCGAAATACTGGTAGAACCATCGGGCATGAAGCGTGTAAAGCGGATGTCATCGGGGGATGCAAAGTTTGCGAGGTCGGGCTCCTCTTCACCGGGAGTCGGCCACAAACTGTGACGCCATTGATCTTGAGTGGTATTGCCTGGCACTAAGGTCTGACAGTCCGTAACGATGGTCCACATGGCGTTGTCAGCAGAATCACCGTCGGGGTTCAGGAGGTCTACACTGTCCCCAAGACCGCTTAGCATCCACTTGTCCAGCAAAAACACTGCACGCTCACCAGCCTCGAGAGTCATGTTTGGCATCGTATTGTCCCCTGTCCACAGCGACCCGTTACGAATGAACCGTCGGTCGCCGTCTGCGTTGAGCACCGACCAGCGACTCAAATTCAGCGGGGAGTTCCCAGTGTTGTGAAGTTCAATCCAATCCTCTGTTGGCGTCAGTGAGTCGTCGTTGCAGTAAGGATGGATTTCGGTCATGTTGAGGTCGTTTGGTCCGGCGTACGCTGGCCATACCGGATTGAGTTCACCAGGTGTAGACCATGCAGACTGAATCCAGTCACCTGTGGCTTGAGCATTGGCAGGACCTACACCAGCGTGGGTGCTGTTCGGGGCAATGAGGGATTCTCCTTCGATGGTGGACGACCATGAGATGGTGTCAACCGTTGCCCCGGCCATGTCCATGAGGCCGATGGAATCTGCTGAGGTATGCTTGAGGTAGAAACTACTCGTCCCGTTGAGAACTACAAGGGCAACATCGCCAGCAGGAATGACGGAGGTTGATTGCAGGGGCATGTTGTATTCATGAAGGGTGAGGCTGCGAGATGGGGCTTGCAACTTCCAACCACCGACGTCAACGTCAGTTGCTCCGTAATTGTGCAACTCCAACCATTCGCCTTGTGGCCACATTTGGTTATCTGCACCAACTGCATCAGGGAGAATCTCAGAGAATTGAACCGTGCCGCTTGAAGGCGTACTTCCCGGCTCGGGTTGGCCGGGCGTCTTCCACGGAGCAGGAGACCACGGGTCCGTCGTTTGTTCGCCACGGATGAGGGCGATATCCTCGCCGTAATCAGTCGTGTACAGGGCAGTATCCACAATTTGGCCACTGGGGTCGCTCAAGAAGAGGTGGTTGTAATTGTCCCAAAGTTGGGTGTCAAGGGTGAATTCAACCAATCTTCGCTCACCTGCGTTGATCATCGTGGAGCCTTGGGAACTGTTGAAGACCAGTGAACCCGGGTCAAGGTGAGTGATGTTGCCCAGCCCGTCGATGATGGTCCATCCCATGAGGTCGAAATCAACGGTTCCAGTGTTGTGAAGTTCAACCCATTCACCATCTGGGAACGATGACCCGTCGCTTGTAGCATTGCTCATGATTTCAGTGAACTGAATTTCCATGACTTGACGTGGCATGAGGGCGATGTCCATCGGGTTTGGACCCTCAGGTGTTGGGTAAGGTGCATAGCCCCAAAGTCCTCCGGGTTGTGCAGATGGCTGAAGAGCGAAACCTTGGACGGTTGAGGACCATGAGATCTCTTGTGAGGGGCTACCGTTGGGCCATTTGAGTGTCAGAGTTTCCGCCCCGTTGTTGAGCACGCCGTAGGCACTGGTTCCGTTCACTGCGATGATTCGGTGTTCACCTGGACTGATGATGAAACTTGAGGGACTGGCGGTCGCATTGACCAAGTGCGTGGTATTGAAGGCGAGTTGATTGCCAGCGGCATCTTCCAGCGACCACCCTGTGAGGTCAATATCGGACGTTCCGGTGTTCATGAGTTCAACCCATTCACCGCCCGGCCACGGGTCGCTGTCATAGGATGGCCAAGGATTTGCCATTACTTCGGTGATGAGCAAATCGGAAGGAATGGTCACCGTTGGGCCACCAGCAGAATTGACTTGACCGGGAGATGGTGAGCCCGTTGCAACCCAGTTGCCCGTAGGGTTGTTGGAGTCTTGCTCGTAACTCTTTCCTGAGGTCACCCCGCCCCATGTCGCTTCGTGAACCATGTTGTTGTTATTGTCGTAGAGAGACAGGGTCATTCCGGTGTTGGTGAGATAAAAATTGCTGTTGCCGTTTCGTGCAATGACCACATATTCACCCGGACTAATGGTCCATGTCGAAGCATTCCCTTGCTGGTAGCCGACGATGCTGTTCGCATCAAAATTCAGGGATTTGCCTGCGCTTGTCTGTACGTTCCAGGAGGAAAGGTCCACGTCGGTGGTCCCACCGTTGGTCAATTCAAACCATTCACCGTTGGGGTAGGTTCCGTCATCCTGTCCAGCAGGATTTGGTATGACTTCGTTGATGCAAATGTCGCCGATGCAAGCGGTTGAGCGAGCAGAAGTTTCCAAAGGATTGGATTGTTGAAGACTCTGATGTGCCATCGGTGCACATAGGGAAATCAAAAAGAGGCTGATAAGGGTCAAGGCTGCTGTTGTTGTTTTCATGGGGTCACGTCCTGTTCAAATAAATCCAAAGCTGTCAAACTTCTGGGCGAAGGTGTAAATCATAATCGGTACGAGAATAATGCCCATTCCGTGTGAGCGCCGTATGCCGATACGAGGTGGAAGGAGACCGATGATTGTTCCGACGATGAGTACGCCGATGCCAACGAAACCTGTTGACAGCCAAACAAGTGCTACTACGAAGAGAATCACGCCCATCACCATTTGCTGCAGCGGTATCGCAGCGTGAAGGCGAAGCATGCCCATTCCAACATAGCGCATCATCGGCATGGCAAGCAGGCCTGCAGCCAGCGTGACGGCCAAAAGACGGATGAAATCAGAGGTTGGTTCAAGCGAAGACCATGTCTCAATCGGGTACATCATTTTGAGCGCCAGTGTAGCACCCGATCTCGAACGACTGATGATGTAGAGGAATCCCAGAACCATCACGGTCACCGCAGTGTTGACCGCAGAGAGGAT
>DACE01000028.1:25736-30093 GCA_002494645.1 Euryarchaeota archaeon UBA256
TTGGCGGCTAAATTTCGTCCGCCCATCACCAAGACCGTTGCTTGAGAGGCGGTCATTCCTGGAAGGACACCCATGGATGCACCCGCCACGCTGGACCAAAAACACGGAACCATCAGCGGGCGGACGGGGGGCAATGCCCAGTTCTCTTTTTGCGGAGGCAAGTGGGATGTCGTGGCATAGATGTCGAGAAGATTGGCGATACCGAATAATCCGGCAAGGCTGGGTAGCAAGAGGCTTGCATCGGGCATGCCAACGGGAGAGCGAGCGGGCAGGGTGAAGACGCCCCATCCATAGAGTCCGGCCAGCAAAAAGAAAGCAGTTGCTGCGATAAATCCAGCAAAACGGGAATCTCTGCCAAGCAGGCCGCGGGTTGAATCTTGGACCCATTTGGGCCAATCAAGGCGCGTGGTTTCGGTTGCCAAGAGGAGCAGTGAAATGGTGAGGAGGACAAATGGGAGAACGTTGCGCAAGGCATCGTACCATCCCAATTCAGGACCGAATGCAATGCGAGCTAGAATGATGAGAGGAAGCGAGAGGAAAAGACCGAGTTGTGAGCCTCTTGCGGACCAGGCAACGCCGCGAGCAGCATTGCCCGAAAGGAGCATGCGATGGCCGGGCAAGAGTGAAAGTGCCGTGTCTCCGTCAGGTGCTCCAATGAGTGCGGAAGGGATGTAATTCAGGAAGGTGTGAACTGTTCCTGTGGCGACGATGATGGCAGCGACCGCAGACAACGGAATCCCGAGGTCCAAGAGGGCCGGTGAGAGGGCCAGCAAAATCAAAGCGACGTTGTTGACGTGAAAGCCAGGAATAAGTCCGGTGAGTGAACCGAGACCAACACCGAAGAACAGAGCCCCAAGAAGCCAGGCCAAGTCAAGGAAATAGCCTTCGAGCACATCATCACCTCAGTCTTGAGACGCTTCGTAATCGTCACGGTCACTCACGCCATCATCGTCGGTGTCTTCAGAGGTCGAAGAATAGCCCAATGCTTCCTCAAGCGTATCGCCTAAACCGTCTCCGTCGCTGTCAAGGGCGTCTGCTTGGTCAAGCGTGTACATGATGCTCATGCCGTCTGGACTTTCCATTTGTCTAAGTCGGCCTGACCAGGTCATGGATTGGTCGCTGTGCAATTCGTCAATTCCGATAGCCTGACCCTGAGGGCTTAGGGCGATGGATTGGTTGGAGCCGGGTTGGTACAGTCGCCAGGCTCCGTCCTCATAGACTGCTTCTCCATCCAAGAGGACGTTTTGGTCTCGAGCATAACTCCATTGAGTCGCCCCGTCATCCCAGAGCAAACTTCTCGAGGATGGAACCACGCCAAGTGTGTAGTCGTGAACCACCAATCGGATTCGCATGTCCTCATCGTCCCACATCACCGATACGTTGGCGATGATGTTCTGTCCCGCCTCCAGCCAAACGGTCGAAGGTCCGGGGAAGGTGGCTGCTACCGTCGTCCATCCGGGCATGTACGCCGCCATGTCGACTAGGTAACCTTCTTCATCCTCAACGCTGGGTTCAATTGCGTATTTGATGTATGCAGAGAGCGTGTAAGTTTCATCGGGGTCTTCGATCAAGCCGAGTGGGTTCGCAGAGAGCATCGCCATCAAATTCATCGGAGTCTGCGGGTCGACCAAGCGACGTTCAGCACCTTCGTTGGCATCAATGCACCATGACGATGTGGTTGCCGACCAAAGCAACCGTCCTTGGACGGTCTGCAAGGTGTTGTCAATTGATGCATTGGCATCCAATGTTCGGTCAGCATCACTTGGAATGACACAGATTGCTCTGCTGTTAGGGCCGACGAGCGTCCAATCTTCGTCTCCGGTTCGAAGCAAACCAGCCATTTCTACGGTTTGACCGGACTGGTAACTCCAAGTTGCTTCAGCGCTCCAGTCAAGTTGTGGTATGTGGATGACATGTGCTCGGTCGACCAATATCTCTGGACCTTGAACTTGCAAACTCCATCGCAAATCACGCTGTTGGTAACTGAGGATGCCTTGAACTTCCACCTTTGATGTCGCCTCAATCCATTCACCCGTGGCGGACCTGATAATGAGGTGCATTTGATGCTCGGAATTTCCATAGTTGGGGTGGTCGCCAAGGTAGGCAGAAGTAAAGGTTGCATCCGGTGAGATGGACTCGCCAAGGAATCCTGAGAGTTGAATCACTTCACCTGCATAGGCCGCAGGGTCCATTGCGACATCAGCGATTGCCAATACCTCGACTTCTGGCAGGTCGCCTGCGCTCCATTCAAAGGCTCCTGCTCCTAAGGATTGAATCCAAATCCGACCGTCGTATTCGATCACGTCACCCATGACAGTGACCGTAGTTCCAATGGGTGGCATGCTGCCGGGTCGATACCAGCGAGCCTCAACAACGCCAGTGCCGTCGTCGATAATGGCGTCAACTCGGTCATCACCGGATGAATAGGGGTCTTCCACCCAGGAGATCAGTTCACCCTCGAGTTTGACAATTTCGTTTTTGTATTCCAATAATTGGTCAACTTGAATCACCTCTGGTTCACGAACATAGGCGTACCAGTTGAGGGTCGCCACGAGGAACATTGCAAGGGCAAACATCACCCACAATTGCTGACCACGAGTTTCTGGGTCATCATTGGTGATACTGTCCATCAAGCCCTTAACGGGGTCGGCCATAATCATCGGAAATCAAACGGCCGTTTATTGCTTCGCCATGAAATGAATGGGCGTATTTCCAAGAACCGCTATAAAGCCGTGATTTGACGGCCTACCATCATGAAGCCTCGGGACCGTGTGATTCGCGATGAAATTCACCGCGATATTTTCGTGCCTTCGCACCATGCATCCATCATTGATACTCCGGAATTCCAGCGCCTCCGCTCGATTCAACAATTGTCCACCTGTGAGTATGTCTTCCCCGCCGCCACGCACAATCGTTTTGCTCATTCCCTTGGCGCCTACCATCTTGCTGGAGAATTAGCACAACATCTCGAGGAATCCCATCCTGGGCGCTTGTCCAAAGAAGACGAAGAATTGGTTCGTCTTGCAGCCCTTTTACACGACATCGGTCACCCTCCTTATTCTCACTTATTGGAAACTCCTCGGGTTTACGCCACGTATGCATCGCACGAAGACTGGGGGCGCAGAATTTTAGAATCGGACGATACGGCGATTGGTGCTGCATTGAAGGGTATCTTGGGGGAACTTCGTCTCCAACGATTATTTGCCCTCATGGATGGAAAAGACGAACACGATGGCGTCCCTATTCCGCGTTTCATGAAGGAAATTGTCAGCAGCCAATTGGACGTTGATCGCATGGATTACATGATTCGTGACCAAGCCAATACGGGCGCGCAAATTGGCGGTTTCGACAGTGCCCGTGTCATTCGGGCATTACGGATTGGTGATGACGGAGGACTCTATGTCAAACAGTGGGGCCTTCCCGCCATTGAAGCCTACCTCGTCACCCGCTATCACATGTACCAGCAAGTCTACTTCCACAAGGTCAACATGCTCACGCAATCGTATCTTGTCAGCATGCTCGAGCGAGCGAGGGAACTGGCTGCAAGTGGAGATTTGGTCGTGAGCGAAGAACTCTCAAACATGTTGCTCAATGAACACCTTTCGGCGGTTGAATACACCGTTCTTACCGACGCACACATCAAGGTCGCACTGCCGCATTGGGCGCGTCATGAGGATGAACTGCTCTCGGGGCGAGCACAGCGTTTACTGTCACGCAAGGACTATCATAAATCATTGAGAATTCAGCATTTGACCGCAGAGATGTGTGAGGTTGTGATGCCAAGAATCAGGGAGGCCATGGTACTTGCAGGATACGACACCGAATTGGACCTCATTCATGCCAGCATCAGTAAGCGCGGCTATCTGCCATATTTTGGTGGAATCGTCCTCGAGGACGGACGCGATGCTGCAGAACATTCCTCGTTGATTCGTTCGCTTGTCCAACCGCATGAACATTCAATGATTTTCGTGCCTGCTGCCATCCGTGATGAAATGGAGAGCAATGTCCGTGAATGGATTAAACCTTCGCAATCATCCCTCGCTCAATTTGACTGAACGGCATGAGAAGGTTCATGTGGCCTCATCAGGGCGCTTTTGTTGGGGCCTGTAGCTTAGTCGGTTAGAGCGCCCGGCTCATAACCGGGAGGTCAGGGGTTCAACTCCCTTCGGGCCCACTCTCTTGATTCAACCCGACCGTGTTATGCCATTTTTCGCACAACACGCCCATAATGGTTATGAGGTGGTGAAGGTTGGGAAGACCGTTAGGTGAGACTATGTCGGGATGGAAGCGAGTTACAGTGCTACTTGGTATCTACATGTGTTCGTTGCTTCTTGTAGCGGTTCCAGCCTCTGCCCAG
>DACE01000028.1:30274-30453 GCA_002494645.1 Euryarchaeota archaeon UBA256
GAAAAGGTCGCCATTCAAGTGACCAGTGATGGTTTGGCTACTGCGGCTCCCGGTGACATGTACGTCGGTGCTGGCCAAGAAGTGGACTTCCAAGTCGTTGTCCGTGCCAACCCCTACATGCAAATGCAATCTCGCCAACTGACCGTTTCTGCATCGGTCCAGGAATTGAACAACCTACC
>DACE01000028.1:30511-31355 GCA_002494645.1 Euryarchaeota archaeon UBA256
TTCAGCATCGTTCAAGTTGAAGCAGTCGAACCCTTTGTCCAACTCATGCCAAAGACCGATAAGAACTTCCAGTTCAAAGTCTACAACTTTGGAAATCAAATTGACCGTATGAAGATTGGTGTTACCGAAAACACTCGTGAGACACTTGAAGAAGCTGGCTTTACGGTCAACCTGCCACAGAACGTTGTCACCATTGAACCCAACACCGCTCCTGAAACCGCACGTATCATGGTACGGACACCCAAGAACCAAGGTTGGTCCGACGCATACCACGTCCTCGAATTTTATGCTGAATCCGAATTTGCTTGTCAAAACGGTGGATGTAACCGTGAGTCACAGATGATTACGGTCTATGTCCGTGGTGTCTATCTCCCAGGCTTTGAAGTGGTTCCAGCCATCTCAATGATTGCCCTCGCAGGTGCTGTAGCAGGACGTCGCCTCATCAATCAGGATGAAGAAGGCGAAGAAGAGTGGAGAGAATCTGCTCCCGGCCTCTAATCCGCACCCTTGAAATCCTAGGCGCACCCACGCAAATAGGGGAGGGATTGATAATCCCGTCCGTCAAACAATGAAATAACGGGGATTGACCATGAGTGGATTACTGGATAAAGCAAAAGCTGCCAAAGAATCAGAAGAAGCANNGGCTGCACCTGAACCCGTGAAGGCAGAAAGCCCTGCAGAACCATTATTTGTTTCAGAAGCAACTTCAGGTTCTCCCGATACTGCTACCAAACTAAGTTTGGGCGGTTGGGTCATTATCTTGCTGGGAGCGATTCTATCTCTGCAGGGCGGAGCATGGGGCTTTGCCGTAGTGAGCATCGTCGTTGTTCTCGGAATTGGGGCT
>DACE01000018.1:0-5038 GCA_002494645.1 Euryarchaeota archaeon UBA256
GGCTCGGCCGGAATTGAACCGGCGATCTTCGCCATGTGAAGGCGACGTCATAACCCCTAGACCACGAGCCCCTAGGTAAATCGCCCACCCACCCTTGAGGTTTAAGCCATCCTGTGTTCATCTGTGGTCGTTGAGATGCACCAGGCCAACCTCGAGCCGTTCGTGGGTTGGATGGACCTCAACCAGCATCACTGGAACGCTCAAGTGAGGCGCGAGTTCTTCCGCCAAAGAGAGTGGTAATTCAATCCGCTGGGACGAGCCATCATAACGCATCCAACCGTCTGTAATATTGAGCGTAGATTTGAGTTCTGCCAAATCATCGCTTGCGTCAGCGAGTGGTGTTGGAATAGCCCCAAACAGGATGGTGTCATCGTCACTGAGCACTTCATAGGGTCGCAGCGTGGCTTGACCACGACGCTTGAAACGGTTACGAAGTTGTCCCGCATCCTTGTACCTGGCCGTACAGAATTTGAGGTGATAGGGTTGGTCTTTCGCTGCTTCCTTGAGCCGAAGGGCAAGGTCTGCAGAGCCTTCAGCAGCAGCGGTAATTCCCCCACTCAAATTGAATCCTCGAACGTCCATATTTTCTTGATTACCGACCGTAATTTCCAATTCGTTGAGATTAAGGAAGGAGACAGGCACGGTCGCAAGTTCATCGAGCAGGTCAAAGAGTTGGACTTCTTTGTCGGGTTCACAAGGCAATTCAACTCCAACCGTGATGCCGTTTGTTGCACACTCCTCCATGGTTGCTCGGTATTTTTTGGTCGTCCCGTCCAAGAGATGGAAGCGAATTTCATCCAGCCCTGCTTCAGCAAAATCCTTTGCACGGGCTGGGTCAAACGGAATCGAGGTATACACGTGAATGTGATGCTGCGGTCCAAAGGCTGCTTTGAGTTGAACGACCGCTTCAAGCGTCTTTTCCAAATCCAACATCGGATCGCCTCCAGTAATACCTGTACCTGTGGCTTTCATGGCATGGCCCTCTTCAATCACTTCATCCCATGACGTGCAACGGCGCTCATTGGCAAACATGTCTGGTGTTTCCCTACGGTTCTCAGACAGTGGGCAATAATCACAACCCCAGTGACATTTCCCCGTCACGAAGAGTACCAATTTACTGCCTTGTTGACATTGGATGCATCCCTCTGCCTCGCCTTCTTCGGCTGGTAAGACTTCGGTAGCCATCGGTAAACGCAGCATCAGAGACCCTCCTTCTGTTGTTTGGCTTGTTCGAGAAGCCAGCGATGAAAGCGTCGGTCAAGGGTCAACTCGGGATGAAAGGTCAAACCCAATTTACTTCCGTCCAATACCCCAACGACCTCATCACCCAAACGGGCAGCAACGGTACATGAAACCGATGAGCTATCAAAACGAGGCGCGCGAATGAAGACCCCGGGGAATCCAGTTGCTAAGGTGTCTGCCCCCAACGATTGGACTTCAAGCGGTTGATGTTGAAATCGGTCCGGGCCAATGGGGGAGATTCGTTTGTATTCAGCCTGTGGTGTTTGAATCACAACGTCCACTACACCCTCGAAGGATTGCCGTTGACGCCCCCAAGCATTCCGAGCAATCCGCGCTGAAACATAGGGCTGGCGGCTTGCCCCGGGCGATGCGAGAAGAATGGCGCCAGCACATGTCCCCAGAACGGGTTTGTTGGGGTGTTGATCCATCCAGTCAAACAAAGCACTGAGCATTGATTCATAGCGGCTGGCGATGCGCATGGTGGTTGACTCTCCGCCCGGTAAAATCATTGCATCGAGGTCTGGACTCACATGGTCGGATCGGCGGCAGTCCACCGTTTCGACTTCATATCCCAATTCTGCTGCCGCGCCTCGCAACGCTTCAGCATGCTCATGACGAGCACCTTGGAGCATGGCAATACCCACACGGAGCATGGTTACCGCTCTCGGCCCTTCCCTATGAGGTCAGCGCATTACGCGACCTCTTTTGGAGGGTGTAGAAGGGTGTGTTTCAAAGACCGTCATGCGAAGGGAGTTGTATGGCCTACAGCGGCGATTGCTTTCTCGTCCCCGGACCCGTGCGCATGAACGATGCTTGTCTCCAAGCAATGGCAACGCCGGTCATGACCGCCCGTGGCCCCGAATTCAGAAAGGTCATGGCAGGACTTAATTCAGGGCTCCGCTACGCCTTCAATCTCTCACCGTCCTCACCTGAAATGAAGACTCAGTCATGGACTGGAGAAGACGGTTACAAAGTTGTGGTCGTCACCGGTAGCGGAACCGCCGCAATGGAGATGGTCATTGCCAATCGCTTTCGTCAAAACGACTTGGTACTCGTTCCCACCAATGGAAAATTTGGTGAGCGTGTTGCCCATATTTGCGAACAATTCTGCAATGTGAAACACATCAAATACGACTGGGGGCGTTCATTCGACCTTTACGAACTTGAACAACAACTTGAACGAGGTTGCTACGAAGCTCTCCTCATCTGCCACAATGAAACAAGCACCGGAATCACGCAAGACGCCGCAGCCATAGCAGAGATGTGTGAGCGACACAACGTTTCGTTTATTCTTGACGGTATCACCTCTGTGGGTGGCATGCCAGTTCATCCCGCTGAATGGAAGGCAGAAGCCGTCGTCATGGGTGCCCAGAAGTGTACGGCAGGGCCGTCGGGGATAGCCGCTGTTGCGGTGAATGAGCATTGTGTAGAGCGAATGAAGGCCATTCATTTGCAAAACGACACCAATCCCCGCTACTACTTTGACATGATGGCTGCCCTCAAGAAAGGTGATGACGACCAGACTCCGTGGACACCTGCAATCAATCTCGCCATGGGGTGGTCTGCAGCACTCGAAACGCTCAAAGAAGAAGGCAATGAAGTGCGATGGCAGCGCTGTAAGCGTCTCGCATCAGGTGTTCGCTCGTTATTTACTGAATTGGGTTTCATGCTTCTCGCTGACTCGGGTCAACAAAGCGACACCGTGACAGCCATCATGTATCCCGAGGGGATTAACGATGATTGGCGAAGCGCGCTCAAAGAGAACTACGATACTCAGGTCATCGGCGCACAGGACCACCTCAAGGGGAAGATGTTCAGAGTTGGCTCGATGGGAGAAACGCCCATCGAAGAGATGATTGAAGGATGCAAGCGAATGATCGCTTGCTTTAACGACTTTGGATTGGACCTCCCTGAGATCGATGTCGAATCCCATTTTATGTGAGGATGAACGATGGTGCGCTGTATTGTTCTGGGTCGCTTCCAACCCTTTCACATGGGTCATGCGCAACTTATAGAGGCCGCAATCGAGCATGCACAGGGCGACGAGGTCGTGGTCGCTATCGGCTCTGCTCAAGCCGAATGGGAGGCTCGCAATCCCTGGACCTATGATGAGCGAAGTTCCATGATTCAAGCATGGGCTTTACAGCATCAACACAACATTACAGTCGTTGGCATTGACGACATTAACGACGCCCCCAACTGGGTTGAACATGCAACTGAAACTCACGGCCAAGGGGTATTGGTGACCTCGGACGGACCAACTGCTGAATTGTATCTGGCCAGCGATTGGACCGTTCACCATGTTGAACTCCACGAGCGAGAGACCTTCGAGGGTTGGCGTGTTCGGCAATCCATACGAATGTTGTCAACCGTGATGGACGACGATGCCACACGTGAAGTTCTCAAACAGAGTGTTCCTTCTGCGGTGATTGAATGGCTGGTTGAGAACGATGCGATCTTCCGCTGTTCAACCTTTGACACCGGCGTTCACGCTGGCTGATTATTCTGACGCAACGACAACGCGTGCAACGGTAACCACTTTAGTTTTGTACATGTATCCTTCCTCAAGGACGTCCACAACCGTACCCGCAGCATAGTGCTCAGAAGGTGGGATCATCGTAATGGCTTCCATTCTGGCAGGGTCAAATACTTGCCCTTTTGCCTCAATGGCCGTGACGCCGTCCGCTTGGAGTTCATGCCATAATTTGTTGCGAAGCAAACGCAGCCCCTGTGCAACAGGGCTTTCATCATCGCCTTCAATACCGGTAAGTGCTCGGTCGACGTCACCGAGAATGGTTAGCATCCGTCGTGCAAGCCCCATGCCACCGTATTGAATCACTTCGGCTTTCTCAGCCATCATACGCTTCCTGATATTCTGGATTTCAGCGTCCCTGTAAGCGATTTCCTTTTCAGCAAATTCAGCTCGTTCAAGAGCGATTTCAAGAGGGTCACGCTCTTCTTCCTCAGGTGCTTCAATACCTTCGGCTGAGGCCTCTTCAGGAACTTCTTCAACGACAGGAGGAACGGTCTCTTCAACAGGCTCGTCAGCAGGCGTATCTTCCGACATCAGTCCTAACGGTCGGCAGGTTGATTTTGAACCCCTCGCTTCTCAAGAATGAAGACGAGTTGAAAGATTCCATTCTCCGTGGCCCCATTTTGAAGCCTCAAGATGTTCCCGTCCAATAATCAACACCAGATCATCCTCCCGTTCAGCACGGTTCACCGTGTAGACCAGAGTTTTGGACGCTCTTGTATGCGCCTCAAATGTTGGAACAATTTTCGGGTCTTCTGATTCCTCAATGGTCTCACCCAATTCAACACGGCGTTGCATCCAATTCATGACCACACGCTGGGAAAACTCATCCTCCGAAAGACCGCGTAGACGTTGGCTAACTTCGTTCCAAAGCGATGCAGTGTACAATTCATGGATGTCACTCGCCTGTCGACCAATGGCTTCTTCGAGGTAGAGGAAGGCACGGCCCTCCCAAACTTCCCAAAAACCTGGGCTGGCCCATTTCATGAGATGCAGCAGGCCCTCTTCGCCGTTCTTACATGATGAAAGTACGTCAAGAACAGGTCCGTTTTCGTCACCCTGTTGTTGTTCCATCCAATCAAGCCATTCTGCTTCAGCGTCGATGGCGAAGGTTACGGTAAGGCGGTTATCTTGAACGGGACGTAGGTCACGTAGACTCCCTGCCTCCATGTGGGCCCTCAATTCACTCCATGTTAGACCGAGAAGACGGTCGAGGGTCGGAGCGTGGACAAGGAGTCCAATCATTTCCAAGCCCATGATGCA
>DACE01000018.1:5083-5259 GCA_002494645.1 Euryarchaeota archaeon UBA256
CCGTTTGAGGGCATCGCTTGCTCGCCTTATTTCAGTCATCGCACACCTGCTTTCGTAAGAGCCTTCAAGAACGACGTGCCAAACCCCGATGCAGGAGGCATTGGCTTGGCTACGATCAAAGAGCAAATCGAATTGATTCGCGCTGAGATCGATAAAACCCAGAAAAACAAAGCCAC
>DACE01000007.1:0-45688 GCA_002494645.1 Euryarchaeota archaeon UBA256
ATGGCAACGAAAAAGAGAGCCAAGATTTTGATAGCAGTGTCCGTTCGAACGTCAGCTTCTGTATTGTGTTTCATGTTCAATCCTCCAGTCCAATTTCTACAAGCAGGGTTTCCGCCGTATGACGAATGGCTTCTTCGCTATTCATACCCACATCAAAGCCACTTTCTAACATTTTGTCAATGGCGAGACGCGCTTTCGGGATATCGCCAGCCCATCCGCGGTCACCTCCAGTATACTCGATTTTAGCACCCTTGCATCCGGTGACATCCACGACGATTTCAGCGATGGTGCGTACAGAAGCCGTATCGTGACTGCCCAAATTGTACAGGTTCAACGGTTCCTTGGCGATGGACATAACGTGAAGAATTGCATCAGCACAGTCACCGACCTCCATGTAGGATTTCTCTTGGAGGCCATTACCCAAGACTTCCAAGCGAGACGGATCTTTTCGTAACTTGTGAATGAAATCAAAAATTACTCCGTGTGTTCCACGTGCCCCGATGATGTTAGCGAACCTGAAAATCCATGCTTGCAAACCAAATGTGCCAACCCAGCTGCTGATTAAGCCCTCTCCTGCTTGTTTGCTCGCACCGTAGAGTGAAATTGGCATGCAGGGCCCATAATGTTCCGGAGTTGGTAGCGGGGCGCCTTCTCCGTAGACAACTGAACTAGAGGCGAAGGCAATTTGTTTGACCTCACAGCGACGCATCGCTTCAACCACGTTGTAGGTTGCGATGGTACCTTGTTTGAGGTCGGTGTCTGTAATTTGCGTTCCAAGACGAATATCTGGATTAGCAGCGAGATGGAATACACAATCAATGTCTTCTTTCATGGCAGCATGAACGTCTTCGAAATTACAGACGTCACCTTCCATCACCTTGACTTGGCCCGTTGCTTGGTGATGGTCGAGGAAGGAAAGGTGGCCGCTCGACAAATTATCCAATACAACAACATGGTCTCCGCGAGAGACCAAACGGTCAATCAGGTGTGAACCAATAAATCCTGCACCACCCGTAACCAAGGCTCGCATGGATGAACCACCCGTGGCGCTCGTATAAGGGAAATGGTTACTCCTCAGAAAGCCGCCATGACATTGAAATCCATTGAAGTTGAACCTTAAGTTCCTGAGGAACGACCTCGGAGGAGGTGAATACGTGAAGAAAACCAAAACTGTGACCGAAGAGGCAATTGACAACAACATCCTGGTGGGCTATGTGCGACGCAGCAATGCTGGTGGCGCTCTCAAAGTGTCGATCAACACCGCTGCTTTTGCTGACTGCAGCACCTACATGACCAGCGACGGCCAGGCCTATGTCCCGTTGGTCATATCCCTGTCTGCATTGAATAAAGTGCTTGATGGCGAACGTGCCGTTACGACAGTGAGCCAACTGCAAGACTGAGAACGCTCAATGCGTCATCAGCCATCCTTCTCTCTGAGAAGTACAACGCTTGGAGAGGGGTCACGACCTCTCTCCAAGCCCTTTTTTAAACAAAGTTATTCCCTTTCTTAAATACGCATATATAGAAGATTGATTTCCATTGAAATGTGGCTCCTCCTGAAGCACGCTCACCCGGGGGGAAACCCTACATTGTTGCAGGTATGCCAATGTACAACGAGGAAGAGACCATTGGCACGGTGGTCACCCGAGCACTTCGACATGTTGACGAAGTAATTTGCATTGATGATGGCTCATCTGACTCAAGTGCCCGAATCGCAGAAGCCTGTGGGGCAAAAGTCATCCGCCATCGAATGAATCGTGGCTACGGTGGGGCGTTGAAAACACTCTTTATGCACGCTTCTGAAATGGAAGTTGATGCACTGGTCCTGTTTGATTCAGACGGCCAGCATGAGACCGATGATATTCCGAAGATGTTAGCGCCGATTCACTCAGGTGAGGCTGATTTCACCATAGGGTCGCGTTTCGTTGACGGCGGAGGAGGGACAGACATGCCAGCATACCGTCGTTTGGGTATCAAAGTCATCACTGCTGCCTCCAACCTTACAAGTGATTTAGGGATTAAAGATACCCAATCCGGCTTCCGCGCCTTTTCAAAAACGGCTTTGGAACGACTCAGATTTGACGCAGAGGGTATGGAATTATCACTCGAGATGCTTGAAGATGCCCATGATAAGCAACTCAAAGTTCTCGAAGTTCCAACGATCATTCGCTACGATGTCCCCAAGGGCTCAAATTTCACTGCAGTTTCACACGGATTTACCGTCATGACATGGGCACTGCTCTCACTCTCTCAAAAGAAACCCTTGCTCGTTCTTGGCATCCCGGGTTTTGGACTTCTTGCCGCAGGTGCCGCTATGGGAATGAAAACTGCTCAAGGCTTTACCATGCAAGTTGACAACATCATAGGTTCAGGAATCTCAGCAGTATGGATCGGACTGCTCGGACTATCGCTTATGGCAACTGGCCTGGTCCTTCAGAGCGCCCAACGCTTCCTCAGATTGCTGCTCGTCCGTGAATTCGGTTTAGACTGAGCCGTCAGAACACTTGCATAGCGAGTGAGAGAAGGTACGGCGCTGCAAATAATCCAAAGAATACGAACATCAAGATTCGTACGGTGCGCTGGTTCTTTTCGTCCCGTTCATTTTTGTCGATGCACTCATCACTCGTGCAAACACGTGGGTCTGCGGCCAGTGGAATGGTAGCATGGCAGATGCGGCAGTGTTTATGTGGCTGAATTTTACTTGATGTTCCGTTCAAGTTTCCCATGAATTTATTGGTTTTTTTCGCCACCATATCCTTCACCTTTTTTGCATCCACCATGTACTCACCTATGCTCGTATGATCGTCCCGATGAATGATTTACCTTCAAGGGCGTCATCCAGTCGCGAGAGGTCCCGCCCGTCAAGGACTGCTAGATCAAGCGCTGCATCCATGGCTGCTTGAACTGCCATCGGGTCGATAACGGCTGAAGCCCCCGGCTCCAACGGCGTGCCAACTCCTGTAATGGCTGCGAGTTCATCCAATGTCAACTCCATCAAAGCCTCAGCATCATCGTGATACCGTGGGTCTTTGGAATACACGTGGTCGACATTGGTGGCGATGATACAGTGGCGTGCTTGAACGCTGGCTGCTAGTTGAACGGCAACGGTATCGGTTGTGTGACCCGGTTGGGTACCTCCCATAACCACGACGTGGTGATGTTCAAAAAGTGCATGAGCGCCTTCTATAGAATGCGGCACAGTTGGGGCAACATCGCATCCAATCTCCAGTAGGACTTGTTGAAGTACCGTCGCATTAAGACGCGTACCTGCAATCCCAATTTGGTCCAAGCGTCTGGGGTCAGTGACCGAAGCCTGAGCGAGTTGAATGCCTTCACGTGCTGGAAGGCCCCCGCCGATGACGAGACCTAATTTGCGGCCGTTACCTTCGAGATGAACAACCAATTGCCGGAGACGACCGAGCCACATATCCCGGTGCTCCGCTTCCTCTGGACGGAGGAGGCTACCTCCGAGGGCAACGACATGAATCAGGCTCATGAGTGGTGTGTGGCGCGTCCATTCTTTCATCCTATCCCCTCAAGCAACAGAGGTAATCTCTGAGGTTGGCGAAAAGGAGAGGGTTGAAATGCCTCGCTTGAGCACCTGCCGAATGGGGAGTCTTATGTCTGACGATGCAAAGGTATCAGCACGTCGCGTTCGACTCAAATTAGCACTCGAAGAATTGAGGGACATGAAAGGATTTGGGACCGAATTGGTCAGTCTCATCATACCCCCAGACCGCCAAATTTCAGATGCTCGCTCGATGCTCCAGAACGAACACGGTCAAGCAGCGAATATCAAATCAAAAGGCACTCGAAAAAATGTCCAAGGAGCGATTGAGTCTGCCATCTCGACCCTGAGCCGTTTCAAGACACCCGGCGAACATGGGCTGGCCATCTTCGTTGGCTCCATCATCATTGGAAACAACAGAAACCGGATGGTGAGCATTGTTATTGAAGAGCCACCTCAAGCGCTTATTTCGTTCAGGTATCGATGTGATTCTCGCTTTGAACTTACTCAACTTGAAGAGATGCTCATCGACAAGAAATCCTACGGCCTCTTTGTCATTGACCGCTCAGAAGCAGCCTACGGCATCGCAACAGGAAAGCGAATCCACGTTCAAGAGCATCTTGTCTCGAACATCATGGGCAAGCACAGACAAGGTGGACAATCAGCGCAACGGTTCGAACGACTGATTGAGGAAGCAGCTCATAATTTCTTTAAGCGGGCGACAGAACACGCAAGTTCCTACTGGCTGCCTCATCTTGAGAACATCCAAGC
Source organism: Euryarchaeota archaeon UBA256 (assembly GCA_002494645.1). Taxonomy (GTDB): domain Archaea; phylum Thermoplasmatota; class Poseidoniia; order Poseidoniales; family Poseidoniaceae; genus Poseidonia. The sequence goes on from DACE01000007.1 coordinate 4,280, forward strand.
CATCATCATCGGTGGGCCGGGAGCAACGAAAGATTTCGTTGTCAAAAATGATTATTTTCATCATGAAGTACACAAAAAAATTGCAAAAACCCATTTTGACGTGGGCTATTCAAATGAATCTGGAGTCCGAGAACTCGTTGACAACGCAGGGGCATTAATGGGTGAAATAGAACTGGATGCTGAACGGCAGATGATGAACAAATTTTTGCAAGAACTCATCAAAAGCCATCCAAAGGCTACCTATGGTGAGATGATGATCAACAATGCACTTGAACAAGGCGCTGTTGATACGCTTCTCATCTCAGAGGGACTTCGTGGAAATAACGTCCAATTGCAGTGCAAAAAATGCTCAAACGGTACTGAAAACAAATGGGTTGTCCGCCTCCAACGAAACGAAGACCTCCCTGCCTGTCCAAATTGCGCAGCAAGCGGCGATGCTATCAAAGAAATCGCAAGTCACTCGATGATCGACTCCCTGACCGCCGCAGCCGAGGAGAGTAAAACCGGTGTCGTATACATCTCGGTTGATACCGAAGAAGGCGCTCAACTTATGGAAGGATTTGGTGGACTCGCTGCCATTTTGCGCTACCCAATGATGTGAGGATTGAGCATGGAGTTGTTGAAGCAGCAGATTTTACCCTTGGTTCAAGAGGCTGTGAGCAAACTTGGAACCTCCAACCTCCCCATTGAAACGATGCTTCAACCAACAAGAGAACTCGACCAAGGCGACCTTACACTTCCGTGTTTCCCGTTCGCTAAAGCCCTCAAAATGTCGCCAGTAGCCATTGCTGAATCCCTGGCCTCGGACTTCCCGAAGCATACCTCACTCTGCGAGGTTACGGCTATCAATGGTTATCTGAATTTCCGAGTATCTCCGCACTGGCTTGCTTCCCAATTGCTTACGGGGGCAATGGAGACCACGCACGACGTCGCAGAACGCTCAGTGCTTATCGAGCATACATCCGCCAACCCCAACGGCCCCTTTCATGTCGGCCGTGCACGAAATGCAATTTTGGGCGATACCTTGGTTCGCTTGCATCGCTTGTGGGGTCACGAAGTGACCGCTGAATACTACGTTGACGACATGGGGAAACAAGTCGCAGTTCTCGCTTGGGCTTTGGAACACTTGAGTTCATCTGAAGTTGAAAGACTGCTCAGTGACCGTGACGCAGTCAATCCCACATGGGAAACGAAAGCCGACCACCAACGGGTCCGCTGGTATCAGGCTGCCCAAAAACTTCGCCAACATGAAGATGAGGCACCCGCCATTGAGAAGGCCATAGGAGAACTCGTTCACGCAAGTGAGAACGGCGACCAAAGCGTCCTTGATTCCTTTGAACAAGCCTATCAGCCCGTATTGGACGGCATGTTGGAAACGCTTGGAAGATTGGGTATCCAATTTGACCGATTCACCAAAGAATCTCGCTTTGTCACCAACGGTGAAGTGAGTGCATTGATGGATGAACTAGGAGCATTGGAGATCAATGGTACTGCCGATAATGGAGCCCAATACCTCGACCTTGGAGCACGTGGATTGAAGGGAAAAACCGAGTTCTTTTACCGTCGTGGTGACGGCTCGTCACTCTATGCAACTCGAGATATCGCCTATCATCGTTGGAAATGGAGCATGAGCAATGAACTCATCAATGTGCTTGGCGAAGATCATAAATTGCAAGCAAAGCAAGTTGGATTAACACTGGAAGAATTGGGTCTCGAGCGGCCAGAAGTTGTGTTTTATTCCTTCATCAAATTGCCCGAAGGGAAGATGTCTACAAGGCAGGGAAATGTAGTCTTCATGGACGACCTCTTGGAGGAAGCCAAGGCACAAGCGGCCAAGGTGGTTGCAGATTTACGCCAGGATTATGAACAGGAAACAATCCACCATATCGCTGAAGCAGTGGGTACATCAGCCGTCCGATTCAACATCATCAACGTCAGTCCCGAGAAAGGCTTCTCCTTCCGTTGGGAAGACGCATTGAGTTTTGAATCCGGCTCTGCCCCATTCATCATGTACAGTCACACACGTGCCTGTTCCATTCACCGACGCGTCTCAGAGCTTCTCGGTTCCGAAGTCAAGACAACGATCAATCTTCCAAAAGAACTCCCTCAAGGCCTCGTGGACTTGTTGCGAGTCCTTGGTCGGCACAATGATTGTTTGCGAAAGGTCGTTCTCGAGCATCGCCCGCACCTGTTTGCAGAGCAACTACTCCACCTCGCCAATGGTTACAATGCATTTTATCGGGACTGTTACATCATTGATGAAGGAGAAGTGAATGAATTCTTCTATCTCGTTTCTGAACTCGCACGTGACGTATTGAGAAAGGGAATGGAAGGCTTGGGTATCGTTCCGCTTGAATCGATGTGATCACTGATCGCTTCGATACCAACCTTCTGGCAGTTCCATCGGGTCGTTGGGTCGTGCGGCCTTGACCTGTCGAACGATTTCAAGGCGCATGGCATCCAAGCCTACTTCTTCTGTAGCCGAAAGGCAGGTTCTGCCCTTATGGTCTTTCAAGAGAGGCAGATGGGGCTCGCCCTCTGAACCGTTTGCTCGCCAATCTGCTTCGGCCTCTCGAACGCTCTCCCACATTTCGGGAAGTGGGTCCAATAAATCCGCTTTGGACGATACCAGCATCAATTCAGTTTCAGGGAGTAAGGTTTCTACTTCTGCAAGCAGGTTCATTTGCTCTTCAAAGGGCGTACCACACGATTCACTCTCATCCACGAGGAAGAGGACCAGTGACCCAACGTGTTCGAGGGCTGCGATGGCTTGCATTTCGATGTCATTGCGCTTGTCCATCGGCCTGTCAAGTAAACCAGGAGTGTCAACCAATTGATATTGAAGACGCCGGTGAGTAAAGTGACCCACGTGAATTTGCTTGGTTGTGAACGGGTAGTGATTGACTTCCATATTTCCCGTACTCAATGCGGAAATGAAGGCGGATTTGCCGACGTTCGGTGCACCACAAACCACGACACAAGGAAGTACCTGGTCGATTTTCGGGAGGCGCTTCAAAATTTCTCGCGTTTCGCTGAGCCAGGTAAGCGAAGGTCCAACCTGTCGCATGATGGATGATATGCGTCCATAGGCCTCTCGCCGTCCGTCATGCATCAACTCAGTTCGTCCTGTTCGAGTGATTTTTTTGGTGTTTTGAGAAGCAATCCGTTGGACTTGCTTCGCAGCCCACTGCAGCGTAGCCAAATGTTTCCTGTAGTCATCGCAACCTACGCATGCGTCAATCATTGCGACATCAAAAAGCGGAGATTGATCGAGGGATGGCCATGCATTCACCAGTTCAGTGAATTCGGTAGCGATGATATCTGCTGCGGTTTGAACCATACGAGTCATTTGTTTACGGACACGAAAAACACGGTCGGAGTCGTCAACTCGGTCTGCTGCTTTCTTCGCTCGGGAGAAGGCTTTGTCAAGCACTTCGTCCTCCAAAAGGACGGTACTCAACGTTCGCCACGAGACTTTCATTCGCTTCCCCCACTCCGGGGGCGTTGCCCACACTTGAAGAACTCACCCGTGGAAAATGGCCTTCTAACACCAAAGGCGAGGTTCAAGTAGCCTCGCCGACAGGGAATGGTATGGCGAAGAAAAAGCAAGGTATTGAACTTCCAACTTGGGCCAAGTCAATGTGGGAAGAGATGGGTTCTCCGGAACTTGAAGGGATTGATTCAGTCTACAACGGCGACCTTCTTGAACGCCGCCAAGGCCTACGCCGCGATGATTTTATTGAGATTCATATGAACGTTCAAGCCTTTGCTGATAAGGAAGATGCTTTCATTCGCGGTCGTCTTTTGTCGAGCGGAAAAAGCAGTTTGGAAATCCTCGGTGAAGATGGTAAATGCCACTTTATTGCACGAGATGTCATCGTCCGAATGGTTCTGGTTGCGCACACCCGACCGGCCTACATTGACGACAAGGAATTGCTTGCCTTTGAGCGCGAGGACATGAAGCGCCGCTCAAAACTTCACGAAAAGGTCGAAAAAGAAACGACCGGAAACGATGATTCCCACCTCTGGGGTTGAAGACTTGACCATCCCTGAAGGATGGGAAGTGGTTGAGCAACGTCTCATGCGATCCTATGAGTTCAACGATTTTGCAGAAGCGAAGTCATTTGTAGATGCTGTTTCCCAGATTTGCGAGGCACACAACCACCACGCTGAACTTCATTTCGGCTGGGGTTATGCAGTTGTTGAATGCTATACTCACGACCAAAGTGCTATCACGGATCTCGATTATGCTCTTGCAGCATCCATCAACGAGGTGATGGCAACATGACACGTGATCCAAAAGGTCGTACAGCACCGGGTTTTGAGCGGCATGCATTCATTTGCGGCCACACTCGAAGCTCTGATGCTGCCCGACCTTCATGTGAACCAAAGGGAAGTATTGACCTGATGAAAGCCCTAAAACTAAACCTCAGGGAGGCAGGTATTGCAAATGTACGCGTCCAAAAATCGGGATGTTTGGACCATTGTGAGTATGGACCTACTTGTGTTGTATACCCCGATGGGACATGGTATGGCTTGGACGATGATGCCAATATCCAGGCACTTATTCACCATCTAAAGACTGGCGAAGTGGATGAAACTATGACGCTTAAAATGGTCTGACGTCTCACAACTTGACCGGACGAGTTGCACCACACGCTTGGCACTTGAGGAGTGTGGTCCTGTCTTCCTTGATGAAGTGAGTATCGGGTGCTGCACACTGGCTGCACTTGATGTAGGTATTCACGTAATTTGCGATGGTTCCTTTGATACGCTTGGGTGGAATTCGCCCCTTGAATCGTGCGCGTGGCCCATCACGGGAACCGGAGGTACCCAATTCATTGAGAATGTATTGATAGACATGGTTTTCATCACGATCCATCATTGAGACGACTTCGTTGAAATTGCGGAAAATCGTGTTTGAACCCTCGATGAGAATCTGCGGGGCTGGCAAGCGCCATCGGGAACGAGATGAAATCTCCTCTGGGATATTGTCCCGCGCTCGGTCAAGAAGGGACTCGTACTCGAAGTCGGCCATGATACTCGCCCCCAATGCCCACCTTCAAGACTTTCGCATAAGCAAGCCCGAACAGGAAAGCATTCATGTGGGGTCATCGGCACGAAGGAATGAGCATCATGGTCTTGAGCATTGAAGAACTGAAGGTACTTGCAGCAAACCTCCGAAAGGAGGGGTTGAACACACAGCAAATCGCTGATGAATTGTCACTCTCTCAGGACACTATCACCTGGCTCCTTTCTGGAACAGGTGAGAAAGACCGACCTTCAGATGTCCGTATCGGTTGGAGGACGCTCGGTGTTCGACCGCATCGTATCGCATCAGTGGGGGCCATCATGGCTGATGTAGCTGATGAGGAAATCGGATTTGACAACGTTGACACAGTTGTTGGCATCTCCATTAATGGAATCGCATTTGCCTATGAGGTCGCACGGAGCCTTGAATCTGACATGACGGTCTTTCGCACAACCGACGGCGGAGAAGGCAACGGTTCACTCTCAAATAAATACGGCCAAGTTGCTGGAAAGCGTGTAATTATCATCGACGACGTCCTTTCATCCGGCGTAACGATGTCAAAAACCATTGAATCCATTCGAGAGGCTGGTGGAGAAGTTGTGCTCGCTGTCGTATTGGTGAATAAAACAACTCGAAATGAAATTGACGATGTACCACTGCGTGGTTTGATTCGTGCCGTAGCCGTTTGAGGTGGATGCATGCACTGGACCGACGTGATGGCACAGCGTCTCGCTGGACAAGGTGATGAACACATCATTGCTACAGGTATCACGCCGAGTGGTGAATTTCACATCGGGCATTTGCGAGAGATTTTGACGGGAGACATGATCACCCGTGCTGCCAAAAGCGCTGGCCTCAATGCCGAACTTGTTTTTGTCGTTGACAATGCAGACCCGCTACGAAAAGTGTATCCATTCCTCGACGAATCCTATCAAGAATTCATCGGCCAGCAACTCGGCGCTATTCCTGCCCCAGATTCTGATGGGAAACCAGATTGGATTCGTTTTGAACAAGAGGGTTGGACGTATGGCGACCATTTTCTCATGCCCTTCCTTGCTGCATTGAAACAAATCGGCGTTGAGCCGAGATTGATTCCAAATCTACAAGCCTATAGAAACGGAAAGTTTGCTGAGGCGGCAAAGCGTTGCTGTGACGAAATTGAAACGGTCAAAGAAATCATCGAGCGCGTGTCAAGCCGAGAACTTCCAGATGGATGGTTTCCTTGGCAACCCCTCAACTCGAGAGGGTCATTGGACGGAATTACGGTTACTGGGTATGAATATCCCTTCGTACATTGGCATGATCGTCACGGAGAAAGCGGCTCTTCTGATATTTCTAAGGGCGAAGGGAAATTACCTTGGCGACTCGACTGGCCTGCAAAGTGGGGCCATAATGGCGTCACCTGCGAACCCTTTGGCAAAGATCACGGGGCCAGCGGGGGCTCTTATGATACCGGCAAAGAACTTGCAGTGTTCATGGGTCATGAGCCCCCACTTCCATTGACCTACGAATGGATCAGTTTGCGAGGACAAGGAGCAATGTCGTCCTCAACGGGGAACACCATCGGGCCGATTGAGGCATTGGAGTTGGTTCCGCCACAAATCCTCCGTTTTTTGATTGCGAATTCAAAACCAAATAAGGCTATAGAATTTGATACTGGCATGGGTCTGGTCAATTTAGCTGATGAATATGAGCGTTTGTGTTCCAGAGATTTTGAAACTGAATTAGCTGATGAAACGATGAGCCGGCGCCAACGTGTTCAAGCGGAGGATGCACAAGCTGCTCTTCGCCTTTCAATGGTTTCAGAAAAGGATTCGAATGAAGCCACAGCAGTCAGTTTTCGTCATCTCGCCCTGCTGGCTCAAATTAAGGACAGGGATGAAGCGGTATGGCAGAGCCTGAGAGACTCTGGAGCAATCGAGAATGCAACGACCGTACTCAAGGACCGTTTGGTTCGAATGCGTGCTTGGATCAACTCCAGTCATTTCCCACAGGACATGCGGATTGAAATTATGAACGAGCCAAACCGAAAGGCGCTCGATGCCCTTGAAGAACATCAAAAGGGTCTCTTGCCGACACTCTCGGCTTGTTTTGAGGCGGCTGAGTGGACCGCCTCCGGTATTACGGCAGCCATCAAAGCAGTTGCACAACAGGCTGATGCTCCGATGAAGGATGTCTATCGAACGTGTTACGCCGTGTTCATGGGTGCCGAGCGGGGTCCACGTTTGGCTCCGATTCTCACCAATTGTGAGCAGGAGGCAATTTGTCAATTGATTCGAGAATGTGCATCACCGGCACTTGAATGAACCGAAGGTGAGAGAAACCGGCTAAACTGCACGAGTCTATCAAATTGAAACACACCCTTCAAAAAGAGTCACACGCCATGAGCAAATATGGGCGGGGTCTATTGTCCAACCTGTGAGGCAGGTGTGGAGGTTACTGCAACATTTTGTCTCTCATGCGGACATGACATGTCAGTTCAGGGCCCAATCACGGCAACAGGGCACGATTTGAACCAACTCAAGGATGTCATTCGGATACGAGATGACCTCTCAATGGCTGAGAAATTTGACATGATTGCTCTAGTAGAGGATGGAGCCGACCCGATAGCATTGGGTATTGCTGCGGCTGCTGACGATGGTGGTGAAACCAGCATCGCAGGCGCATTTGAGCAACCGGAGATGAAAGTCGAAGTTGCACCTGAACTCCGACAGAAGAAATGGGGAGATGAGGCCGCAGATGCTGCGATTGTCGCCGCACTTGCAGACTCAAAACTTGCAGACCTCCTGAAGTCGGGAAGTTTTCAAGGTGATGAAACGAACTTCATGGAAGCAATGGATGTTGGACGACAGGCGACCCTTCACTTACTCGAAGTCAACCTCGGTGCATCCACATCCAGCAACGCTGCGGTGGCTGACCTTCCGGTCATGCGCCCACCGAAGAAAAGTTTCTGTCCGAAATGTGGCTCCGACATTCAGGCGAATACACTGCTTCAATGGAAGAAATGGACAACGACATCGCACACACTCCTCACCGTTCAACTCGAAGCGGCTATGAAAGCATCGCTGATGCACCTTGCTTCAACTTACCGTGACAAGATTCAGGACCTCAAAGACCAACTCTCTGACGCCAAAAGCAGCGAAGGGAAAGCGACCCCTGTCGATGAAGAAAAGATGCGGAAAAAACTTGAAAAAGAAATCCGCAAAGAACCCAAGGACGAATTAAAGGGCGATTCAAAAGGGAAGGGAGCCGCCGTGTCGAAGAGTTCAGGCAAAGCAAAATCAACGGCGTCCAAACCAAAAAGCAAGCCCAAATCCGGGGGTCTCTTTGGAGCGAAGAAACCCAAGAAAACCTACGAAGGAGAACCTGGAGGAAAAGCCGAATGGTTCCTTGATGAAGCTCTTGACACCGTCTATGACCCTCACGGAACAGGTAAACCGATCAAAGGTGCGCAAATCTTGGCTCGCTCATCTGATGGCAACGTACGCGTTCGCGATGTGATTCGAGCCTATGCTGTGGAAGGTGAGGACGGAATCTCCGAACTCGCTTGGACCAGCCCTCTCACAAAATACCTCATTGAGGCCTACGACGCCTGCTGATAGGGTATTTTTGGCCCACCGCGCCAAACCCTTCTTGAGCCACCTCTACCTCCAAAGACCATGGACAGTGCCCCTTCACCATGGGAATCTGTTTCAAACGCCTTTCAACGCTTTACATCAGGCTTCAAATCAAGAAGTCATGACCGGCTCGACGCCCTGTACTCAAATATCTTGAAATCACCGGGTACGATCATACTCCTGTTCGTGGTCTTGAGTGCTGTTTTCGCACAACAGGGCATGTCATTTCAGCAACAAATCGATGACGATGTCGAAATCTTTCTTCCCGACGGTGCCTCTTCAACTGAATTATTGCTTGAAGTTCGCCAGGAATGGTCGACTGACCTTGCCGTCATTTACATTCAAACGCCCAATGCCTTCAATCCCACAGACACGACGAACATCACCGATGAAAGTTTCCTCAATGAAATCAGTTGGGTCGAAGGTGATGACCGAAACATCGGTGGAGACTCCACGGGGAGAGGCATGGATTTCGACAAGAACGACCGTGGAAGAAAGGATGGTGTCTTGTGGATCATCTCCCCCGCACAGGTGATTAAAGAAATTAATTCTGCAGATGGAAGGTTCAATAATTCCCTTTGCGTACATGGAGTAAATAACCGCTTACCTATTGATTTGGATTGCGACCTCTTGCCTCCAGGTGGAGAATATGCCATACCCGACCAACAACGTATTGACCAAATTATTGAGGAATCGGAAGGTGGCTTTGATGCATTATTCAAAGACACCAATGACATGGATCCGACCGTTGACAGTGATGGAGACGGAAATTACACCAACGATATGGACGGAGACGGCATCTGGGATACGACCGCTATTGTCGTTGGGATGCATCACAACCCATCGGTAACGGGAGATTGGAAGGATTTTTCAGAACTCCTCAATCATTTCCAAAACATCATCGATGCCCGTCCATCCGAATATTCAAACACTGAAATGACCGTCACCGGATTAACCAAGGTTCTCGAAGACATCTCCGACGCCATTTACGAAGATTTGCTGATGATTCTTCCTTGGTCTGTACTCTTCACCGTCGTCGTCATCACCCTGCTTCACAAGTCGGCTAAGGTCGTCGTCATCACAGGGACTCCAATTTTGATGGCACTTGCCATCACCTTCGGTTCATCGGTCATTCTTGATATCACTTTGACTCCGATGATCGTAGCTACCTTTCCAATCTTAATTGGATTAGGTGTTGACTATGCGCTCCACATGGTGAATCGTATTGAAGAAGTGCGGCGAAAAGAAATTGACAAAGCTCACGATGAAAACGAAAGGAGACGCAAACGGGGGCAACCTGATGAGCCCGTCCCGGATCTTTGGGACATTGACTTTTACAAATCCTGCGTGATGGAAATGACCCGCTCCACAGGCGTTGCTGTTTTCCTTTCCGCAATGACCACTATCGTGGGCTTTTCTGTACTGATAGCGCCCATGATCGTCCCCATATCGCCAATCCGTTCTGTTGGCATAACGCTCGTCATAGGTATCTCATCAACGCTTATTTTGAGTATTTTACTGGTACCCACGCTGGCTTGGATGTTGAAATTTAACAAACGTACCAATCCAAGCGTTTGGAAGAATATTGGCAAGGCACCCATCAAGGGATTTCTCTTCATCATCCTCATCGCAGGAAGCGTGACCGTCTACGGCATCGCCAACCTTGACGAACTCAATGAACCGATTACAGGCTCATCTGAAGCACCGGACGGAATTGAATCGCTGAATTCGCTGGCAGAATATTCAAGGCAATTCAGCAGCGGACAAACCTCTCTCTTCATTTATGACGCATCTGAGCGGCCAAATAACAACAATACTCAGAACATTAGAGATTTACCCGTATTGGATTCAATTGATGCCGTGGAGCAGCAAATTGATCAGGTTGACGAGACGTCGACTACGAGCATCATCACCTTCCTCAAAGCCGTCCCTGCAACCATTACTGTGGCAGACGGAATCACTCTTGGTGACGGGTCCTTGTGGGATTTACTTCATGACCCGTGCTGGGATAGCACTGAATTGCTTGACCCGAATTGCCCTGCCTGGACGCTCATACCTGTGGGAGAGCGGGAAGATCTGCGCAAAGACATGGTCAATGTCGCATTTGACACCCTCTCACCAGAGGTCCGCTCGATGCTACTCAATGAAGGAGGCGAGAAAGCCATTGTTTACGTGACTCAGCCCTACATGAACCTCAACGTTGCAGGAGAATTGCGCGATGAAATTGATGACATCTTGGGCGCCGGACCAACCCTGTTGAATACGCGCACTTCGCTTCTGACGGGTGGACTCCCCGTTTCTCTTGACATCAACGATGGAATCCACGACACACAAACAACAACAACTCTCCTGACGCTCGTCGTCCTCACACTGCTGCTTATGGTGGTGTTCCGTTCTCCTCGTTTAGGAATCTATACCATGATACCTGTCGCGGTCGTCATCCTCTGGCAGCCTTTGCTGATGAGAAGCGGTGACGTCAATGTCAACATCTTCACGGCCATGATTGGAACTATTGTGTTTGGAATTGGCGTCGACGATGCAATTCACGTCATGCATCGAATCAAGGAAGAGGGAGAATCACCCCACGGCATGGCCTCAGCCATTGAAGAGACAGGCCAAACAATCTTTGAAACAACCATTACAACCGTATCAGGTATCGCTGCAGGTTTCCTAGCAGCCTTTCCGGGATTGGAGAATTTCTTTATGCTAATGTGCCTCCTCATCATCTTCGCATTCGTCACAAGCACCTTCCTGCTACCAGCAATAATCACGGCAGAACATGTAGCGAGAGCTAAAATCAATCGCCATCCTTCTTGGATAGACTTTGGCGAGGGGGTTGCCGTTGGTCAATCTGAGGTCATGAAGCCAATGGATGCTCAAATTATTTGGGACAATAGTGAACATTAAAATTCATTCAAAATGAACCTTGTAAAGTGGAGGGAGTAGGGAGTAAGCCCCTTTCTGTTACCTTTCGGTGACCGCATTCAACTTAGCATCCTACCTGTCCCTCGTCGTGCAGAGTTAACGGGACTGTTTGGACTTGCTCCAGCGGGGTTGCTCGTCTCATCGACAACAGGGCAATCTCGGTCTTTCAACGTCATCGTACACACCTTGCATCGTTCGTTTCTGCAGCATTGACCCAACCATTTCTGTTTGCTTCCTTCTGGTAGCCGCTTGCACTATGGAGAGGGGACTTTCCTCAGAGTCGAACTCTGTCAGCGGCCCTCCTACTCCCTCCGAAGTAAGGTGTTCACCCTTTGCATTTGAAAACTCCCATTCAAGCAGGAACATCACTGATACGGGTTTTCACCCGGAGAGGCCGTTGCTGTTTTGCCTCCATATGGTCCTTGTTCTTCGTGAACTGAGGGTGGTGTTGGTGTTGCCTGAGGGAGGGTTGGTTGCTGCTTCACAGGGGCTCCAGGCACGGTCTCTCTTCGTAGTCCAACAACGAGCAGTGCGATCAATCCGAGAGAAAGGAGTACGACAACAATCAGCAAGGATGTGTTCACCGAGGTGATGGTTGCAAAGACTCCTTCTGACCTTGGCTCGTCAACAAGAACTGTTTCAGATTGGGTATTAGGGCCATTGATGATGCTTAATTCAAGCCATTGTGTCCCATCACGGCCAGGCTTCCAGAGATACTCATAGAGCACCTCTTCGCCAGATTGAACATTGATAAGACGAGCATCCAATCGGGTTCGTGCACCACTCGCTTCAACCAGTTCCAAAACAAGACTGGCTTCTCCATCTGCGAGACCTGAATTTTTGATCGATGTACGCACCGTAACCAAATCTCCTTGATGTATATCTGAACCTGGGTCCATATTGAGTTCAGTGATGGTATAGATTGGGACGCGTTGCTCAAGAGCCCAAACGCGAAGCGGGGCATCAATGTCGTTGAATACCGAGTCAACTTCATGTCCGGCAGCATCAGAACCTGTGACCCAAATCCGCAGTTCAATGGCTTTGGTCCTGAACAACGGTAGCATCAAATCATCTAAGTCCAAAGTGCACCGAACGGGAATGGATTCACCACTCAAACGTTCCCCAAGTACTTCGAGAGGGAGGCTTCCGTTGTCGTAGAGATATGAATTGAGGCCAAGGCCGGCGTCATTGAGTGACCAGTGAAGCCTCAGTGTGCTTTCATCCAAGCGAGCATTTTCGTTTAATCGGAGTTCAAAAGTCAAGTCTGCCCATTCTTCCTCAGAAAGCACGTTGTTGAACAATGGACGGTCAACAGCGGCCATCCTTGGGGCTTCATTATCCACAATGAACCAGATAAATGCAGCATCATCTCCTCTATAGACTGCACCATTGGGGGCGTCGTAGAGGTCTCCAAACAAGCCGTAAGTCCCGTCCAAGAGAGGTGCCATGAGGGTCGTCGTGAACGTTCCATTCTCCGCTTGAATTTGCGCACCATTTTCGCCCAATGAAAGGTCAACGTAGAGGTCTTGGTGAACAGGACGGTGGCTTCGGTACCAAACCAAAGAACCAGTGACATCAAAGGAGGTTCGAGGCTTTACCCAATATCCGAGTGAGTCCGCTGGCTCGTCACCCAAGGAAACGGAGAGGGATTCGGGTTCAATCATCATCTCACCCGAAAACTTCCAACTCAACGGTTCGAGCAAAAAGCGATTTGATTGGCCAGACTGGTCGACCATCGTAATATGGGGAATGCGGCGTAGTGATGTATCTGGATCATAGCCCCATTCAATACTGAAATTAACTTCAAAGACTCCATTTCGAGAAAATAAATCACTCTCTTCAAGCGGCAGAAGGTCACATGATGCTAATTCAATGTAGGCGTGCGAAGAAGTACATTGTCCTGTGGTTTGATTCCAAGAAATCACCGAGGGATATGGTGTATTGAAGGCCAAAGCGAGATGGATTTCTGAAAGGTCATAGATACCGTTACGCTCCCAAATTGGGATTTGAATGGTCGTCAATTCATCAGGATGAATCCAAGGCTCATCTTCTCCATTTGGCCATGCCAAACTCGAAGCGCCCAAGGATGGTGCACCGTTCTCGTTGAGTTGAACGTGGAAGAGCGGTGCATTGATGTCACCCGAATCGGCCATGCGATGTCCAGCGCTGTCGCCGATCTCTAGCCAGCCTACGAAATAATCGCCAACCTCACCCTCGGAGGTATCCATGTTGAGCGAATACTCACCGATGAGGGTTGAGAGGTTTTGAGGTAAGGTGAGATCAACCACCTGTATTTCATCCATGCTCATGTTGAGATCTCCGTTGGCATCATCAACCCAAGAGCGCCACAGCATTGCTTTCGCATGGGTGGGCAAATGCGGGCGGTCTGCGATTGAAAATTTCAGTTCAGTACGTGGCGAAGCATCCCTGTTGTCAAAGCGTTCAACATCACTCGAGACAAGTGTTGGCGGCACGTTGTCAAAGAGGAAGGTGTGGGTCGTCAGGACTTCCTCCACCATATCTTGACCTCGCAACGGCACAACTTCAACGCCAAGTTCCATTGAAGGCCTCCCGCTGGGAACATTGTACGGGAAGAGAGCAACGCCGTTCGAGTAGGATGAGGTTGTAGCATACTCTGCTCCATCGACCAAGAAACGAACCAAAGCGGCGCCTGTCCGAGGCGTTCCTTCGTCGGTTCCCTCAAAGCCGAGGACAACCTCAACGGTCACAACTTCACCTGCACGCAGATAGGGGAACTCCGCATCAGAGCGGATACCGTCGCTGGATAGAACCGACCATGAGCGCAATGCAATATCATTCTCAACACCCTGGTCGTAGCCCAAGCCAAAGGTTTGCGATACGGGAAGCATTGACCCTGTAGGGGCAAGCATGTTGACCGTCATGACCACAGAAGGCTCGTCATTCCAGCCGTCAGGGAATTTGAAATGATGGCCGAATTCGAGGAAATTGGACGAACCTGTAGCGGTGATGGACCCTGAAAGACCTTCATCAAACCAAACGAGGGCAGTTCCTGAAGCAGTACAGGCTGAGATTGAAAGAGGGGTTATTGGAAGTGAAGCGATTGGACACCTCAAGGTCGATTGCTGAGATTGCCCAGCGAGTTGAAACTGGACTTCCCAGTTTGATTGTTGGGCATGCGTGTATGCATCGGTGATGCCGAGGGGCGTGAAGTCAAAGACCGCTTTGGTTTCAATCCAGTCATTACCCGGAACGAGTGTGTTGGTGACGTTGCTCACTTCAAGGGACACGGGGCGAACGGAGGCTTGCGTTTCAACAGCACCTACCGTCAAGTAGACCGAACCCGTACCATCCATACGGACGGGAAGGTTCGCATGGCGCTGTCCTGCTTGAGGGATGGTTTTCGAAAGTTCATGATTGAGGCCCATCACCAAGGGGTGAGCTGCATTGAGGGTCAGCGACATGTTGCTGTCATAGGGTGCGAAAACACCACCAAAGAGCAACGAAGAAGTGGTTAATGATGACCCTATACGGACCTCGACGCTTGCCATAGGCAAGGCGTCAACACCATAGATACCGCTGGCTTGAGTGAGTGCGCTGTTAAGGTCGGTAAGTTCTGTGCCAGTAAGCGTCACTACCGCCAGGTCTCCGACGTTTGCGAGACCACGATTCAAAACGTCCTGACCGTTGACAGAGACCACCATGTAGGGGCTGCTTAGTTCGGTAGATGGTGATGCTACTGCGAATGAGAAGGAATCAACACCACGGATTGGCAAAGCCATTTCAAAGGATGCTGCGGCTGCAGGAGACGCTGTTTTTGTGGCCCAAAGTTGTCCGGTGATCAATTCGTTCTGCAGACCGAGAATTCCAATTCCGTCTCGATCAAGCGACCATTCAGGAGTTCCGTCAAGACCCACATCGAGTCGCAATCCATCGGGCACGGACGTCCGAACCAGTTCAGCATCAAAGGACAACCAGGTGTAGGATCCGCCCGTGCTTTGCATCCTAAATTGTACCATAAAGGCAGGTGCATTCAAATCTTGGCGTCCTTGTGGATTCATAGCCGTCCAGGTCAAACCACCGTCGATTGTGTACTCGAGTTGGCCCTGCCCTGACATGGAGTTGTTGGCAATGATCGATGAGAACCCGCTTCGAACGTGGTACTCGTTACTTAGAACGATTCCGTTACTCGTGATGGCCCCGTTTGCCCAACTTCCAGATTGGATTTGCCAGCCTTCCGCAGAAGGGTCTGTGTCAAATGTTTTGGCCATATGACCGTTCATGGAAATACTGCGAACTTCCGGAGTGCCCCCGCCTGAGGCTTCCTTCATGTGAAACTTTAATCGCAACAGTGGGTGCACATTGGCATCGATCATTCCAAGATCTGCATAGGTTGAGGTCATGTGCTCAAAACCAGGAACTGGAAGCGATGTTTGAGCGTCAAGGACTTGCCATTCAAAAATTGAACCGGGATAAACAAACGCATCCATGTGCAACAATCCGTGCATCACTCCTTCACCGCGCCCGAGTTGAGAGGGGCCAAAGACATCCGATGTCCAGTTCCCTTCCCCGTTTCCAGAACCACCTTGAGGCGTGATGAGAATGTCATCAACCCAAGCGGTGTCTGAACCCCTGTTGACACTACCATCCTTGGTATATTTCCATGTGATCGATTGAGCGCTGGCAGGAAGTGTGAAGACGGCGGTGGAAGGACCAACTGTTCCAGACCATCGATTGGTATAACCGGAAAAACGAGAACAATTGGGATTATCGATGCAAAATAGAAGATAGTCAAAACTGCCTTCAGAGGAAACTCTGTACTTGAAAGACCCAGAAGATGCTGGTAATTGAGATACATCAAGTGTCATGCTTGATTCTTGATTATGTGTGATAGTACCTCCTTGAGCTGTGTTTAACCCTTGAATAACAACACCAGATTGAATCCTCCAATTTGAAGTTCCGCCAAGCGACCATTCAGGCTCGAAGGAACCCGATTCAAAGTCATATTGCCAATCTTGAGGGAGGATTTGCAATGCAGATTTATTCACGTCCATTCCATCATACACTGAATTGTCATCAAAATCACCTACATCAGCCAACGTTGATGCTAAGGAATTCGGAAGGACGTTGGGTTGAAGTTCAAGGTCCATTGATTTGATAGCATAACCGTCACCCACAGAAACACCCACGCGCTCGTTAGCGCCATCGGGCCATGAGCCAATCGTGAGCGTTGTCGCCTGCCCAATAGGTGTAGAGGGAGCAATCGTCGCTTCTTGTTCAACCATTGTTGATGCTGATTTGACCAGTCCGACATCTGAAGGAATCATCGAGATGAGAAATAAGAGACACAGACCAACCGCGAGACCTCGCCCTCGCCCATGCGGACTCATAGGATGGGCACGCTAAATGAATGGTCTAAAGCCTTCGGCGGTTCTGTTTGCGAGTTATGAATGACGAAACTCAATAGAGTCGCTCCCCCAGCCTCCAACATGGATGTTGAAGCGCTGAAGGAAGAAGCGGGTCGTGCGGCATGTTCCTATGTTGAACATGGGATGAATGTCGGCCTTGGAACGGGGTCAACCGTGAAATACACCATCCTTGAACTCGGTCGGCGTGTTAGCGAAGAGGGATTGGAAATCATCGGCGTACCAACCTCGGTCGCAACCGAACTCTTAGCCAAGGAAGTTGGCATACCACTCGCATCCCTTGATGACTTGGACGGTCTTGATATCGTCATCGATGGAACCGATGAGTTTGACCCACAATTTCAACTCATCAAGGGCGGAGGTGCGGCACTCCTTCGGGAAAAAATTGTAGCACAGTCGTCCGCTCGAATGGTCGTTGTTGCCGACCAGCGTAAACAAGTTGACACCTTGGGGGCTTTCCCGTTGCCCATTGAGATCACACCATTCTCCCACCTAACAACCGTTCGCGCCCTCGAACAAGCCCTTGATTGCAAAGTCACCTTGCGAACAAAAGGTGAAGATACATTGGTCACCGACAACGGTAATTTCATCGTAGACGCACATACTGGACCTACCATCAATGACCCAGCAAAAAGAGAGACTGAAGTCCTCAACATTGCTGGCGTGGTCCAAGTAGGCCTCTTCATCAACATGTGTGATGTAGTCGTTCTCGCCTCCGATGAAGGCGTAGTCATTCTTGAAAAAGCATGAGTTCATTGTTGAAGCAATACGGTCTTCATGAAGCATTAAATAGGCGAGGCAGAAGGCCAAAGTGGGCCTGTAGCTTAGTCAGGTAGAGCGATGGACTCTTAATCCATCGGTCGCGGGTTCGAACCCCGTCAGGCCCGCTTTCCCTGCTCCATACAACGAGCGACCACTGCGTCTCTTGAGATAGGGCCAAAATTATGCGAATCTTCTGAGGCCAGAGGGTCGGGTTGATCTCCAGTTAGAAAAAGCGAGTCATTCACCTCTACACGAAGAATTCGTTTGACGATGAGAACCTCTGGCTTCAATGGATGATAGGCGAGGACAACATCGCCGGGTCCAACTGAATCTCCACTTGTTGGCGTGAAGTTCAACACTGTCCCTTCAGGGTAGGTTGGCCACATGCTTTCGCCTTTGAGGCGAACGGGAAAATCTTCGTTTTCACCTTGACTCATGAGGCACGAATCCATGGGACTTCGCGGCCTTTGACAGCCCAGAACATGTTGTGAATGGCTTCGCAAGCATCCATCAATTCTTGGGCGTGGTCGGCAGAAACTTCGACTTTGCAGGCTGAGCACAACTTAGCGGCATGCCAAAAGGTGTCGTGGAGGTCTGGATTGGCTTCGAGATGTTGAGGCTTGAAGAAATCAGTCCACAACACAAGGAGTTCATCCTTGCAGGTCTGCGCTTCTTCTTCCTTGATGGCTGCATAACGTGACATGGTGTTGAGATAGGAGGCCATTGCAGGTCCATCGCTGGTCTCAGGGCAGGTCAAACCAAGCATTTTCTTAGTCATGGACTGTACGGCTTCTGCTGCAACACGAGCGCTTGCAGGGTCGTATACGCCACAGGGGCCGTCACAGTGGGCTTCAGCTTCTAGAATGGGGGTCTTCATGTTTCAAGCCAATTCATCGCATCATATCAATGTGATTCATCAACCAAGAAGTGTCACGGGACAATACTTGTGCCATCTTCGCCACGTAGTGAGTGGAGCACGTTGCCGGGTGAGCAAAGAACGGCTTTCCCTTCACTGGATTGGGAAGCAAAGGAGCAAAGTGCCTGTAATTTAGGCCTCATTGAACCGTTTGGAAATTGCCCGTCTTCGTCCATGCTTTGGATGGCGTTGACCGTGAGCACTCGATGGGCTTGAGCATGCTGTGTGCCAAAATCAGAATAAACCGCGTCGGCGTCAGTACTAATGATTAGAGCGTCTGCTTCTAAATCCAAAGCAAGCCTGGCCGAAAAATGGTCCTTATCGATGACAGCAGGCATGCCCGTGAGATGTTCGTCCCGTTTTGCCACGGGAACACCACCCCCACCACCACAGATCACGACCGCCTGAAGTTTGACCAATTGACGTATCACATCCAATTCAAGAATTCGAAGTGGGAGTGGGCTGGCGACGACGCGACGCGGCCCATGAATGGTCTGGGCGATATCCCAGTCAGCTGACATCACCGTGGCAGAATCAAGAACGGGACCTACGGGTTTGGAGGGCAAAGAAAAACCGGGGTCGTTAGGGTCTACTTCGACTCTTGTAAGAACAACGGCGCTTCGTTCAGGCCTTCGTCGACGTTCTAAGATTGCTTGAAGATTCATAGAGAGCTCGTGCCCAATCATGCCTTGGGTTGCGGCAACCCAAGCGTCGAGAGAGTGAACTGATGCTTCGTCCATTTTGAGAAGGTGACCAACTTGAGGGCCATTACCGTGTGTCAAGACAACCTTCCAGTCCATCTCGAGTAAATCCACAACGTCACTCATGACTTTGGCCAGGACTTGAGCCGTTTGACGTGAATCATCGTGAGGAGGTTGGAGGGCATTGCCTCCCAGCGCATACACGGCGACTTTGCTCACATTCTTTCTTCTCGTTGTCCCGTTTTGACCCTTTGCCCAATTTTCTCAAATCTCGGACCTTTTTTGCGTGAGTGATTGGGGGTGACATTGAATTAGACCCCACGAATGGATAGACGGGTGCGAGTATGGCCAAGACCGTTTGGATTGGAGACGTGCAAGATGGTTTGTACGACGGTAAAACCGTGGAATTGAAGGGATGGATCAAGCGTACTCGAGGATCCAATAAGATGCGATTCATCGTTTTACGTGATTCAACGGGTGAGATTCAATGCGTTGGCAAAAAAGATACCATCGGAGAGGAAGCCTTTCTCTCCCTCAAGGAAGCACTCATTGAAACGAGCATCATCTTAACGGGTATTGTCAATGTTGACCAGCGGTCCCAAGGCGGACATGAATTGGTCGTCAGTGCTCTTCAGGTCGTTGGAGCGGTTGACCCTGAACGCCCCTTCCCAATCAACAAAGAAGCACTCGATGTGGTTGATGAAGACGGTGTGCCCATGCCGGGTGGCTCTGAATTCCTGCTCAACCACCGTCACCTCTACCTTCGTACAAGTCGCATGACGACGATGCTGAAACTGCGCAGTTCAGCATTCGGAGCGATTCACAACTATTTCCGAGCCGGGGATTTTATTGAATATCAGGCGCCTAACTTCGTTGCAGGTGCTGTAGAAGGTGGTTCAACATTATTCGAGGTTCCATATTTCGATAAAACCGCCTATCTCACCCAGTCATGGCAACTCTATGCAGAGGCGGCGATGCCTGCGCTCGAACGACTCTACACAATCGCTCCATCATTCCGCGCAGAAGAATCCCGTACTCGCCGACACTTGACCGAGTTTTGGCACGCTGAGATGGAAGTAGCATGGGCAACCAACGACGAAATAATGGCTCACGGCGAGGGTGTTGTACGTCATATTGCATCGACCTTGTTGGAGGAGCGTGAAACAGAATTGGCATCACTCAACCGTGACCTTGATGCCATTGCACGATATGCAGACTCACCATACCCCAAAATGCGTTACGATGAGGCTGTTGAAATCCTTCAAGCCAAAGGGGTTGAAGTGGAGTGGGGCGAAGATTTAGATTACTCAAAAGAAAAAATTCTCACTCAGGACTTTGACCTACCGCACTTCCTCACACACTATCCAAAAATTGCAAAACCATTCTACCACCGTGTTGACCCCGATGATGAAAAGTATGTGCTCTGTCACGACCTCCTCGCTCCTGAGGGTTACGGCGAAATTATTGGCGGTGGAGAACGAACGTGGTCCGAAGAAGAGATTCTCCGCCGTCTTGATGAAGAAGGAACACCTCATGAGCCCTACCAGTTCTACATCGACACTCGCTCGTACGGTGGTGTCCCACACGGCGGTTTCGGACTCGGTGTAGACCGTGTTGTGAGTTGGTTAGCAGGTGCAAGCCACATTCGAGAAGTCATTCCATTCCCGAGAACCTCACGTCGCGTCACACCCTGATCAAAGCAAAGGTTCACCGCATGACGGGCAGGGCATACCCGGGATGAAAGCTCCCAGAAGAAAGCCACAATGCGGGCATAACGAGGTCAAAAAGTCATCGATCATGGCACGTTTGATGCTGCAGTCCATCATCAAGGTTTTGGAAGTGAAAAACGCTCACAAATGAGGTTTAGAACAATGTTGAGATCCTTCTCTTCAATGATGTGGTGAGCATGTTCCTTCGGACGGTCATCCCAAGGGTTGAACAAGATGGCACACCCACTTTCGTTGAACATGCCGATATCACCCGCAGAATCGCCGACGGAAGCCGTGTGTTCTTTGGAAACTCCTAAGCGTCCTTGGAGCATCTTGACCACCGAACCTTTGCCATCCATCTGGACTTGATAGCGCCCGAAATCGCCAATTGTGTGTTCACCAGACGCCAAAGGGCTGTCTCGAAGCCATCCGTTGGTAAACACGTGAAGTTGTGTATCCATGCCTTTTGCTTGTTCAGCTGCCGTATGCCGGTCGATTCCGCCCCACCGCCGTCGCCATGGTTGGTCTGAGGGGAATTGCGCAGCAATGTCTCGTGCTGTCTTTTGTAAGCCACCACTTACAATGGCCACATTGACTCCTTGGTCCAGCAGGTGACCGATGAGCTGCTTCCATCCAAGCATCATTGGCATCCCCTCCATTATTGAACGAAGGTGTTCATCGGTGATGTGATCTGCCCGTGCAGATTTAATCAGGGCCAAATCCAGTTTGATCCATTCCCATTCATCCAATAGGCCTTGATTGTAGAGCTCAAAGGATTCATCGTTTGATATACCAAGTCGGTCGTATACAAATTGCCATGTTGACAAATGATCAACCAATACCCGGTCCATGTCTAAACAAACGAGATATTGCGTCATTCTTCCACCTTCTTTGAGGACCCTTAACCTTGTTTGGGCCAGTTGTACTGGGATTGAATCCGTTCGACTTGTTTGCCCATAATGTACAAAATCACAGCGACCATCATTGCAAAGAGACCGGTGAGGGTCATTGCAATGGTTGCTAATGTAACCCCGATCGATGTCGAATTGAGTTCAGTGAACATGGTCGCAAGGTCTCCGGAAAGACGGTAACCGAGAACGAAGAGAACGACGCCAGGGATGCCAAATAAAAGAAGGGGATGCTTGGATTCAAGCATCCAATAAAACAACTGAGCAAAACGTGATGCCGTTGCCAATGATTCTCGTTGAGGAAGTTGAATTGGCCGGTCAGCTTTGACAAAACGTGCCCTCAACCCATCAGGCACTTCTTTTGGAGTTGCCAGAGGTGATAACGAGGCCATGGCTGCACAACCGTCTTCACTCAGGATGAGATGTTGTATTTCTGTACGAGAAAGAACCACCGAATCTTCCTCTGTTTCTGCTTGAGCGACATCCCTGTAGGTGAAATGAATGTCCCACGGCTCACGTGCTCTGTTGACACTGAGCGGAAGTTCGGAAAGCTTGAGTGATTCATTGACAGGAAGGAGAAGTGTTTTTCCTTCAGATTCCGATTGTTTGAGAAGGTAGGCGCAGATATCTTGCGCGATTAAATCTCCAGTATAGTGATGGACTTCACAACCGACTTCGTTGGCAAGTTCAACCGTTTCGTCGTTCGAACCTGTATCGATGAATACAACGCGTTGAGCGGCCTCTCTCGCCCTCACGATGAGGGATACAATGCGCAACTCAATGTCACGCCCAATCAAGACCAATCGATTAAGAGAGCCATTCACGAGGCTGGCTGACCTGTCCAACCTATCAATTCTCTTCTTGACTGAAAGGTTTTTGCGGCCTTTTCGGGTAGGTTCATGAGAGCCAGTTGGTTGGCTCGTTCATGCTGGACAACCATCACATTGCTGTTGTTGTCCCGGCGCGTGATGAAGAAGAACACATCACCAATGTGATTGAGACATTACCAGACTATGTTGACATGGTAGTCATCGTGAATGATGGCTCGCAAGATGCAACTCATGAACGAGCTCAACATGCCAACTCACCATGTGAGTTGGTGGTCCTCAATAATGGAGGCAAAGGGGTCGGTTCGGCCATCGATTGTGGACATCAATACCTCCTTGAACATCTTCCAAAGCCATTTGTGAGTGGTGTTATGGCGGGTGACGGACAAATGAATCCCGATGATCTGATATCGGTGGTGCAACCCATCGTCAACGGACATGCCGACCATGTCAAAGGCAACAGGAGAGCCCATGAAGAGGGATACAATCTCATGCCCGCTGCTCGGAGGAGGGCAACAAAGATTCTCGGTTTTGTTACGACCCTTGCATCTGGCCAACCCATTGAAGACCCGCAATGTGGGTTCACTGCAACCAGTTCAAGCGTCTTAGAGTCATGGGATTGGCAACGTTCCTGGAAGGGTTATGGATATCCAAATTATTGGCTCATTAATCTGTCTCGCCACGGATGGAGAATTGCTCATGTACCTGTTGAGTCAATCTACAAAAATGAAACTTCAGGCATCAAGGCCTTCCCTTTCTTTTCAAACGTAGGACTCATGATGGCCATTGAACATCATCGCAGAAATTTGGCATGGCTCAAACCTCGAAACTTGACCCCCCATTCGCTTTTCGCTCTGCTAGCATATGGACTGGGTTGGTCTGCGTTTTTACCCTGGTTCAGTAATGATTTGGAGGCAGAACTTGCCGGTAGAGGTGTACCTCTTTTACTCGTAGGCGTATTCTTTTGGTACATGGCGCACATTTTTGACCGTATGGCTGTTCGTATGCATAGGGAGTTGCGGACATGAGAAGACTTGACAGACGTCGAAGACCCCGTAAAGCCCACGTTCGCCACATATTGGTGACTGGAAAACCTGATGCAAAGATGATTCTTGAGGCCATTCAAACGGCTAAAAAACCTCTGAAAGTATTTCGCAAAATGGCCAAGAAGTATTCCAACTGCCCCAGTGGAAGCAAAGGAGGTGACCTCGGTGAGTTCATTGAAGGACAAATGGTTCAAGATTTTGAAGAGGCTGTTTGGGCTTCAGAACTCGAAGCCGTACCTGAAAGTTTCATCAAAACACAATTCGGGTTCCACATTCTATGGGTGCACAGCAAAGGCCAACTCGAGTAAGTGGTGGGCGTACCAAGATTTGAACTTGGGTCCAAGCGTCCCAAACGCCCGAGTATAGGCCAAACTAACCCATACGCCCGTTGTCTTCTGCCACGAGGTCTTACCTATGAACTTCACTCAAAGAATTGCCAGTTCCCATCATGCAATCGCAAGGCAAAACCTTCACTTTCGGCCCGCTCCATAAGGTCATCAACTGGAATTTCACAATCGTATTGCTGAAGAGCAAGAAGTACAGTCTTCTTGTCAATAATACCGTTCTCATCTGCTCGTTTCCGAAGAACAGCCATCAATGCTCTTGGTGACAATTCCTCGGTTGATTCGAAGGAACGATTATTCTGTTCAAGTCGTTTACGGAGTGATGCACGAAGGGTTTCTGGGGTATTGGCTAAAGCGACCTCAATGTGAAGGTGAGCCGCCGACTGAACCTCGCAAACAACTTCAGTATCATGGGGGAGAGATTGACCACAATGTGGGCATCGTCCAGTCAATGAGCGATGACCAAAACACTGCTTACAATTTGGACAGCGTATTACAAGCCACCGTTGTTCCGACATAGGCGATCCCGATTAGAGGGTGAAATCATGCTTGTTTTGGGGTTGACCTGGACGGCGAGCCGGTGCAGCTGGGGCCTTTGTATCCACGCGCTTTTTCGGTTCTTCAGCTCTCCGAGTAAGTGCTCCACGAATTGGCCCCGTTTTTGTGCGAGCCCCGAGCGAAAGTGATTCTGGAAGAATCAATGCCGCCACTGCAACACCGTGATGGTCTTGACCTGCGGTGACTTCGTCAACAGCAACATCAAACTGCAGTACTTCGAGGTCGCGACTCGCGAGCCTTCGCTGCAAATTGCGTCGGAGAAGGAGGACTGTCTCTTCATAATCAAGGTCAGTGGTGATGGTGGCGACAATCGCACATTCGTCACCTTCTGGCGTAGCACAGGATGCCCATGCCACTCCTGCTGATGCCGTTGAACCGTTCCAAGCGTACGCTGTTGCTAAATGACATTCGACCAGTGAACCCATCGGTAATGGGCGTGGAACAGCCACACCGAAACCTAGCGGTAGCATGGCTCCTTGAGCCTGAATCAAACGCACGTCACCTAAACCCAGTTCAACCAAGCCTTGGTCAAAGGCATCTTCTGCATTTTCACCCCACGGCGCAACCGCTGTCATCAACCAACCGGGACAATCTGCTCCTTTTCCACCTTGCATGGTTGGATACAAGCGCAACGGGTTCATGAATAACATGGTCATAGGCCGTCCATGGCCAAGGGGACGAGGGGGGTGCTGATGTTGACGCTATGTGGCGTGTTCATCTTGGCTCTTTTGACTCTCTTCCAGGAGAGTGAGTTTACACTTGCATTGGTGATAGCGACACTCTGCACAACTGGAATCGGTATCTTTCTCTTGTTCCAAAGTTCAAGTGAACCTCATCAACATAGCCTCGAAGGAATCGCCAAAGTACAACAGGCTCGAGGGACTGATGTTTCTGGACTGGGCATCTCTGCCCCTGACCTTCCCGATCCGCTTGACTACGAACTTGATATTCCCCTGTGATCAAAACAGTCGGACTGTCTCAAGATTGCTTGGTGCGAATGTCATGCAATTGTAGCGTTCACGTAGCGTGAGGCCGAGTTCGTTGCATTTCTGATAATCCCCGTGATGACAGATGATGTTCTTGGGTGTTGGATTGATGCGGTCAACGAAATCAAGCAGTTGACGACGATCGGAATGGCCAGAAAAGCCATCGATGGTAACCATTTCACATCCAATCTTGACGATCTCTGTTTTGCCGTTAATGAGCATCGGGACTTCCCCGAACCCTTTCTGAAGACGCCGTCCAAGCGTTCCTTCTGCTTGATAGCCGACGAAGCAAAGTGAATTTCGTTCTTCGTGGGCCCAATTCTTGAAGTATTCCATCACTGGTCCTCCATTCAGCATTCCCGAGGTTGCTAAAACAATGCACGGTGAGGTATCCATGATGATACTTTCACGAAGTTCGCGCCCCTTAACTGGCCTGAACCATTCGCTCGTGAAGGGATTTTCACCATCGTCTTTGAGTAAAGATTTGCTCAAGCTCTTCGTTAGATAATTTGGGTGGGATGCGTGAATTGCTGTTGCCTCCTGAATCATTCCATCAAGCCAGACTGGAACGGGTTTGACCGCACCGGAGCGGAACAATTCGTCGATGGCGATCATCACTTCCTGACTACGTCCAACGGCAAACACTGGGCAGATCATTTTGCCACCCCGCATGAGCGTTCGTGAGACGATGTCTTGGAGTTCTTGATTGGCCTCTTGTCGGGAGGGCTGGTAGTCGCCCGATGCCCCATAGGTGGATTCAATCACAAGTGTTTCCACACGTGGGAACCGAGTATTGGCAGCATCAAAGAGCCATGACTTTTCGTATTTTTGGTCTCCACTGAACACGATGTTGTGTTTTCCATCTGCAATGTTGAGGTGAACGGCTGATGAGCCGAGAATATGTCCTGCATTTGAGAAGGTCAATTTGACATCAGGTGCGATATCTGTGGTGGAGTCCCAATCAACATCGACGACGTGTTTCATGCACATTCTGATGTCTTCCATATCGTATGCTGAACGCTTGCCTTCTGCTCCACCAACTTTGAGGTAATCTGTTTGCAAGAGGAGCATGAGGTCACGAGTTGGAGGGGTGCAGTATACGGGACCTCTGTATCCATATTTGAACAGAACTGGGAGCATACCGGCATGGTCAAGGTGAGAGTGTGTAAGAACAACGGCGTCCAGTTTCTCAAGGGGCAATGCTTCAGGGGCGTTGAAGAAGGGCATCGGGTCCGTATCCGAAGCAATATTGACGCCAACGTCGATCATAATTCTTGATTCGTTGGTCGTGACATAGTGGCAGGCTCGACCTACTTCTCTGTAGGAGCCAAGTGCAGTGACACGCGCCCAAGACGACCCAGGTCGAGTAGGTCTGTGGATGTTCAATCCAAAATCCTTCAGCAGTTTACGTCGTTCTTCTGCAAAGGATTGACGGTACATACGAATGTCGTGCACGGTCTTGGAAAACAAGGGTGGTGTCCTTTCGACTTTCACCGACCAACCTGTCTCGTCACGGATTTTCTTGTTATTCTCTCCTTTCCTTCCAATCGCTTTGCCCGGATTTTGACATTGAATTGTCACTTCACGGTAGCATCCGTCGAAATACATCTCTGAAATGTCTGCATCTTCAGGGATCAGAGCCTCAATGAAATCCTTGGCATCATCAATGGGCATCATGTTGTCAATTGGTGTCCTGAGGACAATTTTTCGCTTGATCCGACGAGCGATTTTTCCAATAAGCCCGTCTGAGCCTGTGAAAGGTCCCATCTGAGAAGTAATGATGGCGATGTTACCCGCTTCAAGGTCGACGGTATATTCGATGTTTCGAGGAATAATCTTAGCGATCTCATCTTTTAGTTGCTTGTAGGTCATTTGCATTTTTTTCACCCAAGGTAACCCGCAGTCATCGTTGACCACATGGCGCATGATGCGCAGTGCGGCGAAGAACCGCGGGAATTGAGTTCACTTGAGGAGTTTTGCAATCTCGTCTTGTGAAAGTTGGACATAGCCAGAACTTGGCGTGATGACTGCCAAATCCATGCCGTTACCGGAGGCCGCATCACGTTGGCCGGATGCATGTAGCGCTCGCGCTGCCAATTTTAATGCCTCCGCTTGAGTCATGTTGTCCTTGAAGCCGTCTTCGAGGACACCATACATGTACGGTGAACCTGACCCGGTCGCACAGTAAACGTCGGGAATTGAACCTCCAGCGGAGTCAATAGAATAGACGTGGCCGCCATCAGCATCCACACCAACGATGAGGAGTTGAACCCAATGAGGACGGCCAGAGAGGATGTTCGCCGTTAGGGTGGCTGCTCCTTTCACCGTCATGGATTGTTGCCGGCGAAGTTCGAAGAGGGCAACTTCTGCAGTAAGCGTTCGAGAGAGGGATTGGGCATGACCGACGAGACCCGCCGTTGTTAGGGCAAGGTTATTTCCGATTTTGAACAGCTTTTGTACGCTTTTGTTAGCAATGAAATGCCCCATGGTTGCACGGTGATCTGCTCCAACAACGACACCACCCTTGAAGGTAATACCGATGGTGCTGGTTCCTGTTTTCAAGACGCCCTGTTGCTCTGACATGGTATCTTCTCCACCACGACACTTCTTGAACCTTGAGGCAATTTACCATCAACCATACGATTCAGGAGTGAAGAAGGTCTGTCCGCTTTGAACATAAGGACGGTGAACATCAGCCTTGGGAGTCATAACGAGGGGAGGCTTGATGAAGCCTCGCTTTATTGCACCTACATGCGCCGAAGGAAACGACGGAAACCGGATGAGGCGCAGTCCTCGCTGGACCGTTTTTCGGGTATGTCACCAGCCCCGACTTCGCCTGAAGACCAGGTCCCCTCGATGCCGGACTTGGACTTACTGGAGGCGGCAGAGGCGAAGTTGGACGCCCCGTTATCCGAAGCCAACAACAATACACAAGAGGAAGTTGAGGCGTTGCGGCAGTTTGAGATGCCCAGTAGCCGAAAGGAGGTGCGAGCCAAACCTGCTTCAAGCACGATGCATTACCACGACCTCGCCGTCATGTACCCCAACGCTCCTGTACCGTTGCATGAAGGGGGCATGGTCCTCCACAATTCAACGCTCCACGACTTGACGGGATGTTCAACACTCATGAATTGGATTGCTGACGGTCATGCATGCATCGTAGAAATGAAGCGAATGATGCAACGAACGACTGAATTTAATCAAGCGCTGAACACACTTCACGCATTTGTCGAGGGCGATGCACAAGGCCAAATCATCAGGATAACTGATACCCGACTCATGCTCCTGCCACAAGGGTGTCGTGGACTCAGAGGGACCGAAATGGAGGGTTTCACAGCAACTCAAGGCGATTTCTCGGAGGTATAACCGTGAATGAGCAGGACCTTGACTTCCCATGCCCAATTTGTTCGGTAAGCGGACAGGTCAAGATGATCACCCATATCGACGAGATTCCCTATTTTGGCGAGCATACCCAATTAACGCTCATGTGCAATGATTGTGGATGGACACAAACCGATTTCATCCCAGCAGAAGGCAAGAAAGCCGGAGGCTGGACACTTTGCCTTGACGACCCGAGTAAACTTCGAGCCAGAGTTGTCCGTTCTTCGTCCTGCACGGTGTTGATTCCCGAACTTGACTTACAAGTCAATCCCGGTAGCAGTTCCACAGGCTACGTCTCCAATGTCGAAGGAGTCATTCTACGTTTTCAAGAAATTATTGCCATGGTTCAGCGTGACGTCATGGCCCAACTCGAAGAAGGAGGCGAAGAAGAGGCTCTCCTCGAAGAGCAACTTCAAACACTCGTTAATCTGACCCTGCGCCTCCATGCATTGAGCGAAGAAGGCGGCACACCCCTTACGCTTGAGTTATTGGACCCTCACGGACATTCGATGATCCTGCATGAAGATGCTGTTGAACGGCCTTTGAGCGAAGATGAACTTGAGAGACTACCCGTTGGCCCGGACCCTGCCGTATTCTCCACTGATGAAGTGAATGGCTCAACGTGAATCTGTTGCTAGAAAATCATTCACTGTATGCGCAGTTTGGTCTCTCATTTCATGAAGGTGGCTCATCCAAGCAGTCGCTCGTTCAATGCACAACTGTTTCATCTCACCAGCCAAGATGTTACCGGAGCGGAATCCTGAATTCACTTCAGAAAGGAACTTATCATCCTCTTCGAAAAAGTACATCATGTACTGGTAGGCCACATCGACATCGGGATTCCCCCCCAACCTTCGATGCTCTTCAACGGTCGCTTGGCCTCCCGAAAATGCGCGCTTGATTTTCTTCTCAATCGTTGCTATATCATCGCGTAAAAAGAGGGTCGTTTTTGGCTGACTGCTGCTCATCTTGCTGCCAGTCATGCCAACTGCAAAGTGATGGTATGTAGATGAGGGAGCCAGAAGCCCCATCCCACCTAGGCTTCGTTCGAGGCCAAGAAGAGCCATTCGAATTCCGTGTTTGTCTCGGGCTGTGGCCGATGGAACATGCACATGACCTTGTTTTGGACTGGACAAGATGTCGGAAAAGCCCAGTGATGCGACAGCTGAAACCACACGGTCGCACATCGCTTTGACCTTGTCTTTGTCAAGCCTCCCGTTTGGCATTTGGCCGAAGATTGCGGCATTTTCGTCATGTACGCTGAGATTGATCAGGATGCCTTTCGAGGATGAATCTTTGATGTTAAACCAATTGGTTTTGCTCGCCAAACCACGTGTGAGGCGAAGATGTGGGTCTTGGTCAACACCTACCGGGACCACGATGGGTCGTAGGCCACCGTACTCCTCGGTTTGAGGATGTAAGATGTCGCCTACTTGGACGAGAGGAGCCTGAACGTGGGCAAGATTCGTCTCGCCTCCGAATCCATAGATGGACTCAAATTCATTGAGATTGGTTCGCTTTCCGAGTTGGAAACCAAGACGTTGAACCACAGGGCGGGTTGATTGAAAGTACACGTTGGTTCGTTCGGGGTCAAGTCCCAAAGCAGCATAGTGGGCGATGTACTCATTGAGAGCAACTTCACGTCCCTTTTCGAGCGAAACTCCCCGGGTCGCCTGACTTTCTAAATCCGCAACGGCAATGGTTACATCGCCGCCCTGCTTCTGAAACCACTTGACCTGTTCTACAACCATCGAATGACCAAGGTGCATTTGCCCGCTTGGCATGAGCCCGGTGAGAACCCCAAAAGGATCTCCTTTTCGTTGCGCTTCTTGAATCACGTCGAGGTCACGATGTGCGAAAACTATGCCTCTCCTATGAAGTTTAGAAGGGGATGTGAGGGTCTCTCCTGAGAGTGGGCTCAGCCCAAATTGCTGAATGATTCGGTCGTAATCAGTGGATTGAGCACTACCCCAAGGGTCGATGATGATATCGTCATTACCCATTCGGTGCACCTCTATTCCTCGTTGTCATCTTCTTTGGCATCAAGGCTTCGCTCAAGAGAGACCTTTCCGAGGTCTTTTTTGCGATTCTCCTCCATGGCCGCAGAGAGTGGTGACGCCATCGGCCCGACACCCTCTCGCTTGAGGAGGTACAACATGGCGATGATGGTTGAGAAACCTATACCAACAATGGCATAGGGAATCCATGCATCACCCTCTTCGGCCACCCTTGGCGTCACCAACCAGGTGAATCGGATGTCATCTTCATCAAGGAAGCGCTTCGACCATTTGAACAAATCATTGGTTTGGTGGCCAGCAATCGTCACTGCTGCAGAATGGTTATTCCAAAATTGAGTTTGACCGAGCACATCATACTCCACATCATCCTCACTCAATTCAATATCAACTGGATTTCCGTTGACCACTGAGAGCATAAGGGTTCCATTTCCATCAACCCACCACCCTTCTTTCATGTTCTTCTCCAATTCTATAGAAGGCATTTCAGTGCCGTTGTCCAATACGGATTCAACATCCGAGCCTCCCACATCAATCATCCAAGTAACGGGAACATTCCAAGCGCGATTGTTCGTGGCAGAACGGCATTGTTCAGTGTCCAAGGCCTCGAATGAGAGGCGCGAACCATTGGTTGTGGACTCAAGCGAATGTGTGAATTCGTAACATCGCTTTGCCGACCACGACGACCAAGCTTCGCCCCAAGTCGTAAGCCATATCCCCGACTCCTCATTAAGGAAATCAAGAATCTCTTGGTCGTGACGAACGGTCGCATCGTTCACGCGACCAATCCAGTAAAGGTTCACCAATCCACCTTCCGCAACTTCTTGTTTGAGGTTATCAAGAGATCCCATCCCCTTTTCCAAACTACCGCCTCGACGACCAAGATTGTACCAATCCCATACGTCGATTGGCTCATCGTCTCCGCTATGCCAGGCGGTGAGAGAAAGTTCAGTCTGGTCGCCATGGACGGTGAAGCCCTGGCCAGCGATTCGTTCATGCTCAACCATCGTAAGAGAGGGCGGCGTGTAGGTAGAGATGGGTGAAGAAGCCCATTGACTTGCGTTGATTCGCTCTTCGATGTAATCCCGGCAAGACTGAGCAACTGCACCCGGGTCGTTATTCCAGGATAAACCTGGCATGCCATAGCAACCAAATTCATCGCCATGCTCAAGACGTTCATTAGCATAAGAGGTTCTCAGCCATCCATCTTCCTCCCAAGCACTTTGGGCGAGAACTACTGGATGAATGATGACTAAAAGAAAGGTGAGGCCGAGAAATAATGGCACGAAGACCTCACTCCTCACACCAGACATATGCCGTCCTAATTGCGGTACACTTTGACGCTTGTCCTGCCGCCAAGAACTGATAGAGATGAAATAGGCTCCTCGTGCGGAACTGTCGGCGAAACCTCAAAGCCTCATTCAGTTGACCGTCCGTTGTGGCGGGAACAAAGGAACTGCAACAGGCATGGATGCTGCTTGAGATGCACTGGTCCATAGCACCATCCTCTCAAGTCATTCCACGGACTCCAGTCTACAGCGGCCTTCGCCTCTTCCTCTCTCCCCTATTGCGGCCGTTTTTGCGGTGGAAAATTCATGGAGTCCACAACATACCTCGTTCTGGTCCGACCATCCTTGCTGCCAACCATTTGTCTCATATTGACCCGGTTGCGGTCATCGCGGCTGCTCGTCGAACAACGCATTACCTCGCCAAGGACGGGCATTTTTCAAACCCGGTGACAAGGCTACTGATGACATCAACGGGTCAAATCGAAACGTTGCGAGAGCAAGGGGGTAATGATGCACTTTCGAGTGCAGCGACCGTTCTTGTGAACGGACGGGCATTGGGGATTTTCCCTGAAGGCACACGTTCCAAGCGAACCGAAGCCCCCTACTTATTGCCTGGGAAAACGGGAGTCGCACGCCTCGCAGCCGCCTACCCAGAGACTTGTGTTGTCCCACTGGCCTTGATTGGCGCACGTGAGATTATGCAGCCTCAGAATCACAAGTGGCCACGACTGTGGAGGCGACTCAGCATTGTTTCGGGTAAGCAGGTCAAATGGCTGGAATGGTTAGAACATGAGAATGGTGGTGGTTATACGGTAGAGAAACTTGAACGACTCGCCAATCAAGAAGAACATGAGATCCGTGCTGAATTAGCAAGACTCTATCGGAAGTTTACGGACCAGTTAATGGCTTCACTCGCAGCCCTCGGAGCGCCATAGTTTATTGATACTCGACCGATATCACTCGTATGGCGAAGACGACGGTCTCGACAGTTTTTGGAAAACTTACCTTACCATACCTCCATTATGATCAACGACTGCTCGCCGAACAAAAGGGTCTCAAACTCCTCCATAGTATCCTCGAGGAATCAAAAATATGGGCAAGTGCACCTTCGAATGCTGGTAAGGAATTTGAAATCTTCAGTCTTGATGATGGCGATGAGGTCTCGATTTTCCCTCTTGAGACCATACAGAAGTACCATTTTCACAATGACCCACACATGGAAGTGACACTCAACCAAGAACCTGTTTGCATCCTGATGCAACCTGGGCAGGAATGTGCTGTTGTAGATGCAGTGATTTCTTTTGTACTCTTGGGAGAGGCAGGCTGGCCGCTACGACAAACTCCCCATCAACTTCGCCAGAAAGCCACCCAATTGGCAGAGTTTAGAATTCGAACTGGAAATCTTTTTTCCGCTGATGACGTCAATGAGATTCTTCGAATAAAGGACCTTCTTGAAGCAGAACGCTACCATGATGCCCTGGCCCTCATTGGAGCTTTCTCAAGGCGTTGTTACACCTGCAAGGGTTGGGATGTTGCAGAGATTACTGTCGCTATTGAGCCACTGCTTGAAGAAATCTATCACGTCGATCGCCGGAT
The DNA here is from genome assembly GCA_002494645.1 of Euryarchaeota archaeon UBA256. Lineage (GTDB taxonomy): Archaea > Thermoplasmatota > Poseidoniia > Poseidoniales > Poseidoniaceae > Poseidonia. The sequence goes on from DACE01000007.1 coordinate 38,297, forward strand.
GATTCATGACTACTTACGAGCACCAATTGAAACGACTGACCGGATCTTTGTCCCTCGGAAGTATCGTGTTCGCGGGTGAGAATCCCTAAGTGCTGCCGTTAACGACGAGCAAAGGGGATACGATGCGGGCATACCTTGACTTGATGCGTCACATCCTCGAACACGGCTCAGAAAAGGGCGACCGAACAGGGACTGGGACGAAGTCAGTCTTCGGCTACCAGATGAGATTTGACCTTTCCGAAGGCTTCCCTATGGTTACAACAAAAAAACTGCACCTGCCTTCCATCGTTCACGAATTATTGTGGTTTCTCAAGGGTGAAACCAACGTGAAGTACCTCCAAGATAACGGTGTTCGCATTTGGAATGAATGGGCTGATGAAAACGGAGATTTGGGGCCAGTCTATGGCAAACAGTGGCGTCATTGGGAGGCAAAGGACGGACGGGTCATCGACCAGGTCAAGCAAGCGATTGATGCCATCAAAACCAACCCAAACAGTCGGAGAATCATCGTATCAGCATGGAATGTCGGTGAACTGGACGAAATGGCACTGATGCCATGCCATGCATTCTTCCAATTCCATGTGGCTGATGGCAAGTTGAATTGCCAACTCTATCAGCGCAGTGCTGATGTATTTCTTGGCGTTCCGTTCAATATTGCATCCTACGCATTGCTGACGCACATGATGGCGCAGGTGTGCGGACTTCAAGTCGGCGTCTTCGTCCACACTCTCGGTGATGCACATCTCTACAATAATCATCTCGAACAAGCCAAATTACAAATCTCACGAGAACCGCTAACTTTGCCTACTCTCAAACTGAATCCTGAGCGAATGGATATTGACGACTTCACCTATGACGATATTGAAGTGCAGGGTTACGAACACCATCCCCACATCAAAGCACCCATCTCGATTTGAGGCTCCAGCATGCTGACGATGATTTACGCCTGTGACGAGAACGGTGCCATCGGAAAGGAGGGTGACTTGCCATGGCGTCAATCAAGTGATTTGAAGCATTTCAAGCTAAAAACACTCAACAAAACCATTGTGATGGGACGCAAAACTTGGGAGAGTTTAGGCCGGCCCTTACCCAACAGAAGAAACATTGTTATGACGCGCCGGGAACCTCTTCAAGACGTTGAATGCATGTCCTATGAAGAAGTCATTACGTTGAGCGAGGAAGAAGAGGTAGTGATTATTGGAGGCGGAGAAATCTATGCACTCTTCCTCGAAGAAACAAAAGAAATTCACCGGACCATCATCCATACGACCGTAGAAGACGCCGACACATTTGCACCCGAGATTCACGATGCTGGTTTCTATCTTATCGCTGAAAAAAGAGTCCCCGCTGGTGAGAAGGACGACCATGAAATGACCTTTCAGCACCTCATACGCTGATCACTCTGGCCGATATTCGGTAACTCTTACTCCCAATCGTCCCTGAAGAGCTTCCCGCTTCATGATACGGGCGTATTTCTTTTCAAACGCCGCTTTGAGGTCAACCTCCATTGCTAAACTATGACCCATCAATAAGATGAGAACATCCGCCATTTCTTCTGCACACTCTTCGAGAGGCTTCCCCTTGGTAATCGCAGCTGCTAGCTCACCTAATTCCTCAATTGTAAGTGCCATTCTATAGCCCATATCATGGCCGTTTTGACCTGCGAAATCATGTTTGTGATGGAAGGCTGCAACACGTTTCATCATCGCTTCCCATTCATCTGCGGGTTCGTGACCCATCCAGTCTTCAACCGTCCGACCATTCATGGTCCACGGTCGACGATGCAAGACATCATGTTTGTGTTACTTCAACAAGGCCAAAATGCAGGCCCATACCGGACCAAGACGGTCGTTTGCTTGGGCTGAAACCTCGGTGTGGTTCAGATCTTTTGCCCCATCTCCGGGCTCACGCCCTGCTGCCCAATTTGATGAAATGCAAACCGCTGCGTAGGGTAAATCAAGTTCCTTGGCAAGTTTGGCTTCCCTTGGCATGGTCATTCCAACCATCTCCCCGCCAAGCCGTTCAATGGCATTTACTTCAGCAACCGTCTCAAATTGTGGGCCTTGTGCCAGCCAATAGGTGTACTGCATTTGCTCGGTTGTATCGTAGGATTGCTCTGAGCGCAATACCTCCACGAGACGCTGATTCGTTTGCTGGTCAAAGGGTCGAGTGACCGAGGTGAAGACGGACTCGTCGCTGTGATAGGTTGTCGTAACGCCGGTAAAATCGATGTATTGCTCGGCTACTGCGACCTTGCCTGGATGAAAGGTTGGCGAGATTGCCCCGACTGAACAAACCGACAGGATAAGGTCGACTTCTGCATCTTGCATGGCCATGATGTTCGCATGATGGTTGATCATGTGTGGCGGGCAACCGTGGCCGGACTCGTTATGATGTCGCTGAAGGAAAATCAATTCCTTCTCAGAGCCGTTCGCATCTAAGGTCATGCAGTTCAAAGGAACCGGTCCGAACGGAGTCTCAACAACAACTGCATGGTGTTGTTTCACAACGATGCCGTGACCAGAGAAGCCATCTGTCCCCATAGCGATGAGGCCAGTACCTCCTATAATGCCGAGTCGCATGGTCCCTTGTGGCGTGCTGCCCTATCTCAAACCTACGGCTCAACGGTAGAGTTGAGCTTCATTCAGGCGAGAGGTTTCATTCGCTCAAGCGAGCGATGAGGTCGGCCTTCTTTCCGGACACAGGTTTTCCTGCGGCCTTGAGAAGTTCCTTGAGTTCTGCAACCGTCATGCTGCTGTAATCTGGTGAGTCCGAGGATTCTTCCTCCACCTCAAGCACTTCACCAGATGGTGTCACTTCGACTTCAATCTCCTTTCCGTCTTTCTCAACGGTGACTTCAAACACAGCCTTTCCATCTTCTGTCTCGATTTCGGCTTCTGTGATGGTTGCACCGGGAACGGCTTGTTCGACGGCAGCCTTGATATTGTCAGGGATGTCTTCAACAGCAACGTCGATTTCGTCATCTTCATCTTCAAGTTCTTCAGCCATAGCCTCAGCAAGTGCTGCGGCTTTCTTGGCTTTCAATTCTGCAGCCTGACGTTGTTCCATGGCATGAACCTCGTCCAAGGTTGGTCCGGATGATGCCACAACACCTTCTTGGAGCAACTGACTCTTGCGGATTGCAACGGAGCGGACAGGATAGATTGACTTGACGCCCTTTTGAATTTCCTCTTCCAATTTTCCGTTCATGAGAGCTTCTTGCAATTGAGCAAAGGTGTTCTTTGAAGCATAGGAAATGATGATTTCTCTTGCACGAACACGCATGTCCTGCTTCAAGGAAGTCTGCACACGTTGTTGGGTAATGATGAGTGGTTTCATTCGGACGAGGTATCCGTCGGTGGTGACGACATCCACGACATCGTCCACTTTGCCACGGTAGCGACGGATCTGTCGGCGAGTGTGGTCGGTTTGGTGGTGGTGGCCGATAAAGGTGGTAAGCGCATCTTGGCCGACACACTCGGTTACACGGAAACGAAGGATGACGTGCATCTTCGAGAAATCTCCGCTAAATTCTTGCTGAGTCATTTGGTAGACACGACCGATGATATGCTCATCGGATTCACCGATTGTTTCGCCGATTTGCTGGAAATCCCATGGATGACGTGGTGCACGAATCGTGTACCATCGCTTTGTCTTCCACTTGTCACGTTGTTTACGCGCTGCTGCGCGTGCCTTTGCACTGATTTTCTTTGCCATATCGTTCAACTCGGTTCGTGTCTTGCGGGGGCTACCCCACTTGCAAGATGCCCACCGACCGCCCCTATTTGAAAGCGCCTCATCCTCTTCAACCTCGAAGATGAACAAATACAAACCTTCGGCAACCTCATGAAACATCACGAACACCCTTCATTTGTGGGACTTCATCACATCACATGGAGAGCGACCGCTAGCGCTCTAACCAACCACGAAGTCGTGGTTGAGGCAATGGCTTGGTTGATTGGAGACCAAGATGCTGTGGAGGTTGAGCGGAGTACCTCTTACCATGGTGCAGAATTATGGATGGTGACTGCTCATAGCAAGAAGAAAAGTTTGGCCATGAAATCATTGGCCGTGCTCGGTGTAAAGAATCTCCAGATTCTTCTCAATACCTTGGAGGAACGTCTCGACGAGGATCATGTCCTTTACCTTCGCCTCAATCTTGACGACCTGATTTCTTCAAAACTAACACTCGCCGAATCGAGTGGAACTGGGACGGTAAAGGGGCAAGCTAAAATCGAGGTGTATCCCGGTCAAGACGCCCTTGAGCAAACTCAATTGACACTCCAAGCAGCCATTGAGGTCGCCCAAAAAAGAAAGGATGAACATCAATAAGGGGTTGATAGTTTTGAAACGCTTTTCAGTCATTCCAATTCTCATGTTACTGGTTCTTGCAAGCATACAGGTCAGCGTTCAAAGCGAAGTAACGACAACACCTACTGAACCGAATTGTAACGCAGACCGTGCTAACTGGACGATGGGGCTGGTATTTTGCAGTGAAGGTGCAACTGAGGGCTACACTCTCTTTTCGCCACTTCCGGGAAATACAACATACCTCATCGACCATAACGGGCGTTCCATTAACGAATGGACCTCACCGGGTGAACATCGGCCTGGTTTGTCAGCCTATCTCTTGGAAGACGGTGCGCTTCTGAGAACAGCCAACATCGCACAAACCTCTGTGGGTAATTTCTCAGGTGGAGGAACTGCTGGAAAGGTTGAGCGTATCGCTTGGGACGGTAGTCTTGAATGGTCGTGGACCTATGATTCAGCATCATACATCACCCACCATGACATCGAACCTATGCCAAACGGGAACATTCTCATGATTGCTTGGGAAGAAAAAACTGAAGCTGAAGCAACTCAAGCAGGTCGAAATCCCGACATTGCAAGCGATTCTCCAAATGGAGAGAATAACGTATGGCCCGACCACATCATCGAGATTCAGCCGGTTGGAACCGATGATGCAACCATCGTTTGGCGCTGGCATGCATGGGATCATTTGATTCAGGATTACGACCCATCCAAAGACAATTACGGTAATGTCGAGGAGCACCCTGAATTGTTGAACATCAATTATGTCAGCACTACCGGCAATCAGGCGGGGCGAGCAGATTGGATGCATTGCAACGGCATTGATTACAATTCAATGCTCGACCAAATTGCCCTTTCGTGCCGTGGCATGGATGAGATCTACATCATTGACCACAGCACCACGACCGAAGAAGCAGCAGGACACACTGGCGGCAACGCAGGAAAAGGAGGTGACTTCCTCTACCGCTGGGGCAACCCACAGGTGTACAAACAAGGACTTTCGAGCAATCAACAATTGTTTGCCCAACATGATGTTCAATGGATTCAATCGGGTCACCCCTATGAAGGCCAACTGATGATTTTTAACAACGGAAACGGGCGAAGTGAAGCCTATTCATCTGTCGACATCATCGACCCTAACATCGTCAACGGCACCTATAAAGTTCAACACAACGGGACCTTTGGACCTGATGAGCCAACATGGTCTTGGGACCTCGGCACTGACATGTATGCCTCGGCGATTTCGGGTGCTCATGGCCTTTCCAATGGCCATATGCTTGTGACCTATGGAACCACTGGGACGCTGTATGAAGTCGACAATAACGGAAGCGTTGTTTGGACCTACATCAACCCAATCGGAAATAACGGAGCATTCAATCAAACTGAAGCCATTCCAGAAGGAAACCGAGCGGGAACCACTGCCAATCAAGTGTTCAAGGCAACCCATTATCCATCCAACTACCCAGGACTTGCTCAACAGGATTTATCCCCGGGAGATTACCTCGAAACTTGGAACGATTTCTGCCCCGAACAAGATGCTTGGAATTGGGATGTTGATGGGGATGGGTGCATCGATGACAGCGATGGCGACGGTATCTTGGATCCCGACGATCGTTGCTGGGAAGGAGATGATACCTTGGACGAAGATAACGACGGAACACCTGACCCTTGTGACAACCTTGTGGACAACGACGGTGATGGTATCTCTAATTCAGATGACCGCTGCCCTGAATATGATGACAATGTGGACGCCGACGGGGACGGGATTGTTGACGGATGTGATGAAATCATTGATTCGGATGGTGATGGGATTTCTGATTTGGACGAGCGATGTGAAGGGTATGATGATACAAAGGACAGTGACAGTGATGGGATTCCTGATGGATGTGATGCAACACCACTTCCCGAAGAGGGAGAACCTCTTGAAGAAACCAACCTGACCGATACTCAACAAAGTAACGACTCGTCTAATGATTCAGACGACTCGGGGGGAAATCCGACTTCAACAACAAAGAAGTTGGTTTCCATGTCTACGGGGAAGTGGGTTGGCTGGCTTCTCATGTTGCTTGGAGTTTGTGGGCTCGTCTACACTGTTCTGCAATATCGGTCTCAATGAGAAAACACGGGCAAACAACACGGTCTCCTGCTCGCTAATGAACGAGGAAGAGTGAGTGAGACACAAAAAACATACGAGGAGTTGCCCCTCTTGACTTGCCCTCCATTCGTGACGTCCCCGCAATCCCCCTGCAAGGATTACCTGAGGGATGGAACAATGGGAGCATTATGGGCACCAATGGTTGGAACGCTACGACGACGGAAAACTGTGAAGGTTTCGCCCCTACGAAAGAATTCGAACGGGCTCACAAGAAATTAAGTAGGGCTTGAGCCCAGCGTAGCATGAGGAAAAAACCATGCCACATATTGTCACCTCTGCCTGCGTTGACCACAAATATCAGGAATGCGTTGCAGTCTGCCCCGTTGAAGCCTTTCGAGAAGCGGACACTTACCTCGTCATTGACCCCGACGAATGCATTGACTGTGGCGCCTGTGTTCCAGAATGCCCTGTAGACGCCATCTTCGCCGACACAGACCTTCCCGATGGTGAAGAAGCATGGGTTGAGCGCAATGCAGAAGAGTCCATCGATGCTGAAATAGCCGAGGGAGACTCACCTGTTCTCGCCTCCGACTGAGATTCCGCTCAAGGCGGAGAACCAAGCATCATAAAGGACGCCTACGAGGGTCTGTTATGTCAAGCAACGAGATCGACTTCACACAGTTCCGTAAAGGCAGCGACCTGCTCAAACAAGGCTTTGCTCGCATGCAACAAGGTGGGGTCATCATGGATGTTGTCAATCCTGAGCAAGCCGCAGTTGCTGAAGATGCTGGTGCGGTAGCCGTCATGGCACTCGAGCGTGTCCCTGCAGACATCCGAAAGGCTGGTGGAGTAGCACGAATGAGTCATCCCGACATGATCCAAGGAATCCTTGATTGTACCTCAATCCCAGTGATGGCGAAATCAAGAATTGGTCACGATGGGGAAGCACGCATCCTCGAAGCGATGGGAGTTGACATGGTCGACGA
>DACE01000007.1:45716-64957 GCA_002494645.1 Euryarchaeota archaeon UBA256
AGCGAAGTCTTGACACCCGCTGACCCTTATTTCCACATCAACAAGCACGAGTACGAAATTCCATTTGTATGTGGAGCCACTGGTTTGGGCGAAGCTGTTCGCCGGATTTGGGAAGGTGCAGCCATGATTCGAACCAAGGGCGAAGCGGGAACTGGCAACGTCGTTGCAGCGGTCACTCACGCACGACTGATCGACCAAGAAATCAAACAAATTCAATCCCTCGACGACCATGGACTGGACCTCGCTGCAGACCATATCATCGACCGCTACAAGGTCTTGTCCTCACAGTCGGTCATGCCAGGAGAACACTTCCACACACCTTTCGGAGCCATCGACGGTGACATGCACGACGGTATACGCTCAGTCCTCAACGATGTTCACCGATTGGGTCGCCTTCCTGTCGTGACCTTTTCAGCAGGTGGTATAGCCACGCCTGCTGACGCCTCGCTCATGATGCGCATGGGCATGGATGGAATTTTTGTTGGTTCAGGCATTTTCAAGTCAAGCGACCCAAAAACCATGGCTGACGCCATCGTCATGGCAACTGCCCACTATGACGAGGCCAGTAAGGTCGCTGAAGCCATGGGGATGATGGCAGGTGTGCCAATGAAAGGGGATGAATTAGAAACGCTGGATGTTCGCTATGACCAGCGTGGCATGTAATCAATCCAAAGGATCTGAAACGCCTTCTTCTCCAAGCGTCCACTTCAGCGTCTTTACCACGCCCTGCAAGGCTTTGTGGTTTCGAGCGGCTTCCTTCATGCCCTCTTTATCATTCTCTTCCTTGCACATTTCATACCATTCCTTCCACTGATTCATTTTTTCAGTGGCTTTGGAGAGCATGGATTCAATCTCTTCCCAAGTGCGGTCGTAACTACGAACAGGTCCTTCACTCATGTCAATCGATTTTCGGACCCACGGGTCCTATTTATTGCCTCGCCCTACATATCTCAATCATGAAGAGATATGAGCTGGTTTGAATAAAACGAAGCAGATTCCAATTGGACACCATCTCCAATGACACAATCCACGATGGTGGCTCCCGAAGGCACCATGACATTACGTCCGAGAATCGTTCCGGAAATTGTTGTTTGATCTCCAATTGTACACCCTTCCATGAGAAGGGAATCTCGAACGTTAGAATCCTCTCCGAGGTGGCAGTTCGGGCTGACCACGCTTGAAAGCAAATGGCCATTGATTGAAGCACTATTTGCGACCAGATTTCCATCCATACGACGATATGTTGGTGGGAAGGAAAAGGGCAACCGTTCGTAGTCACTGATCAGCGTTTCCTGAGCACGTAGCAATTCACTGGGTTGGCCAACATCAAACCAAACACCATCAATGGCTTGAGCATACATTGGCCATCCCAATTCGAGAAGATGAGGGAATAATTGTTTGCTGAAATCAAATTTCTCACCCTCCGGGATGTGTTCAAACACTTCTGGTTCAAGAATGTACAAACCTGCATTGATCACATTGCTGAACGCTTCCTCACGAGTTGGTTTCTCCAAAAAACGACGTATGAAGCCTGAACGAAGGTCACTATTGACTTGCCCATCTGGGTCTGTGGACAATCCAACAATGCCAAATTCAGTCGGGTCTTCAACTTCCCAGAGGGCCATGGTCACCTTCGCATTGTTCTTCCGATGAGCAGCAAGCAAGGCTTTGATGTCAAAGGATGCTACTGCATCACCGGAACCTACGATGCAGGTCGAAGTAATGCTGTCGCGTAATAATCCGACACTCCCAGCGGTCCCCATTGGCGTTGATTCTTGATTGACACTGGCTTTGAGTCCCGTTTCAGCATGATGCTCAGGCCATGTATTGATGTGTTGGTCGAGTTGTTCACCTCGGTAGCCCGTGGTTACAATGATCTCGTCAATGCCTGCCTCAACCATGGCCTCCTTGACATAGTCGATGACAGGTCGGCCTAGCACTTCGACCATTGGTTTTGGTCGTGTCTCAGTCAAGGGCATCAGTCGGGAACCTTGCCCACCTGCCATGATGATGCCAAGCACGGCATCACCTCAACGACGGCGTATGGGTCCAAGACGACGCATGTTTTTTTTCTTGGACGAAGGAGAGCCACGCTTCTTCTTGGAGGTGGGGTCATCCTTGCCCAGGCCTCCAAACATCAGTTCACCATCCGACAGAAGAGATTTGACGAGGCGATCAGCGACTTCATCTGATTCTGCACCCGTTTTCATTTCAGCCTTAACCGAGTCATTGTGATCGGTCATCCATGATTTGCGCTCTTCAATCGCGAGATTGAGTTGTTCCCTCGCTTTGTTGACATCGACCATCATCTCTGAAATTTTCTCGTGGACACCATCGGCTTTTTGATGATGTTCCACGGATTCTTGGTGATGACGGTCGCCTTCTGCCTTCAAGAAGTCACGGTGGTCAAGCCCTTCTTTGTACTCTGCCCACTTTTCGTCAGCGCGTTGAAGCGCTTCTACGAATAACTTGTGAGCATCATCAGATTCTGCTTTGAGGGTAGCAATGGCTTCGTCAAGATTTGACAGGTCAACATTGACCATTTCGAACTTCGTGACATCTGGCTCGAGTTCCTCAGCTCGTCGCTTCATTCTCTTGATGCGTTCCATCGTTTCTTTTTCCTTCTTGGTACTGGACGATGTTGTCTGGAACTTGTCCTCGAGCGAATTGATTTCTGTCATCAATTGGGAATATTCAGCGGTGGCGGATTTTTTCTCCCCTCGCTCGCTTCGTCGCCCTCTTGCTTGGGAAAACAATTCTTTCAACTGGGCGTTGATGGCGTCACGCTTTGCTTTGTGAGCATTTCGCTCGGCATGTATGGCATCAAGTTCTGACTTCACGAGGTCCAATTTGGTTCGATGCTCACGGTATTGCTCTTGAACCGCATCACGTTTTTGAGCGACTGCCTTGCCTTGTTCCCGAAGTGAATTACGAGTTTCACGCAACTTACGAACTCGTGCTTCCATCGATTGGAGTTCATCACGTAACTCAGAATCAGGGTTGGGCTCACCGTCTCCAGCCTTGCCGCGCATGGTGTGTTCCAACCCCTCTCACATTTCAAGCCTATGGATTAACAAACGAGGATGAAATGTTCAAACTGCGGTATCAAAAATTTGGATAATCATGAATATGATTGAGGACATGAGCCCAAAACCACCGAAGAGATAAGCAACGTACGAGCCTGTTGTTCTGAGCCACTGTCGGAATTCTGCGCGGACGCGGACGTTGATTTGCCTGCCAAGAAGAAGTTCTCCATTTGTTTCTTCCAAACGTACCGAAACTGTTGCGTCGCCATTTGTTGTAGGAATCAGAGTTTGCCAGGAAACTGTACTATCCTTCAGCAATCCTGACATTTTTCCGAGAACGTCTTCGTTACCTTCAGCTGCGAGTGGGAGGGCTTCATTAGACCACCAGTATGTTTCACCGGGTTCAAGACGATAGGTCAAAGCAAGGTCTTTGGGTTCAAAATTCGGAGTTTGAACTCGGAAGACCACCGTCCGAGTTTTGTTGGAAAGGTTGTGAAAGAGCGTGAAAAGATTGGCTTTGTCGGTTACGACATTTTCCATGTCGACTTCAAAGATCAAATCTTTCATTGCGGGCTCTCGTCCAGATTCAAGGTCTTGCTTGAGACGGTCAACCATTCTGAAAAAGGCGGGGCATCGCTGGTTGATGAGGCCAAGAAGAACGAGCCATGCCTCGAGCGTAAAGACATCATGAGTAAACACAAATTCCATTCCTTTTTTGGTCAATATTTCACTCATTTCGGATTCCAATGTTTTCCGGTCCAATCCAGTGGCGTGACGGTATAAGGTCATGAGGAACTTCTCGTGAGCGAAGTGCCGATTAATACCTCGCTTGAAGCCTTGTTCCAACTCCTTGGTGTATTCATCATATTGTGAGCGAAGGAGTGGGTCCATGTGAGTCTTGATGAGGTCATTGAACACCATGTTGAGGGTTGATGGATGTACTGGGGGTGTATAGGCAGCCAGGAGCCCGGTTTGCTCAACCATGTTAAACGGCGTTGAGCGGGTTGGGAGGTGTTGACCAACGGAGAGAACAAGGAATGAGGAAGAGGCCAGAAGGAATAATTGTCCGAATTCGGTTGATGGTCCATTCCACAACACTGCAATCAGCATCAATGCAGAGCAGCAAGCAAAAAAGAGCGATTTGGTGTGATGGGACATTGAGTTTTCAAGTTGGTAGAGGAGCCCATCATAGCCTTGGAGAGATTGCACGGAGCGATGGTCAATGTTTGATTGATCAACTTGGTGATGGAAGGTAGCCAGTGAAATCCTCACACGATACCGGTGGAACCCAACCGCTAAGATGTAGCCGAGCACGACAACGAACGAAAGACTGGCCGTAAACATCGAAAATCCCATCCCTATATTGGGCTCAATATTATCTTCCCAAAAGAGAGGTGATGTTTGAGAAAAAGCCCACGATGAGAAATAAGTGATGGCTGCAAAGGCGGGAAGGAACATGATGAGTCTCAGACCCGAACTTACAATTTGTCGGTCAATGGCGTGAATAATCGATTCCGAAAGACGGAAACCAAAGCGAGAACCTGCTTCAGATTCAGTAGGGAGGACTTCAGCGGTGACCTCAGATGGTTCTTCGCCCATGAGACAGGATGTTCTGCTCTCCTCTAAAGTGTTCACACCTATTCTTTGTGAATCTTCACAAAAATTCGGTCCATCCATTCTGTCGAGAGGGTCATCAATAGCATATCATCGTGCCAAAGTTGATTCGCTTTTTTGACCACGAGAGTACCGATTCCAATACCTTCACCGCGGAGAATTTCTACGGCCGCTCCCGGCAGTATGATGGCTGCAAGGGTGCCTTCTTGACCGTCAGCCAGTTGGCTAAGCGAGAGCGATTGAACCGTGCTTGGAAGCCGCAGTGCGATATCAGCCGTCGGTTCGGGAATCGGCCGCCCGCTCGGGTCTACCGCTTCTGGACCAACCAAAGCGGAGAGGGCAACTTCGAGATCGTCGTCAATGGCATGCTCGAGACGGCACGCAGTTTCATGGGCATTCCCTTCGTAGGGAAGGACTTCAAGCAAGACCTCTGCGAGACGATGACGTCGCTTCATTTTACGACCATGAACAAGTCCATCCTGCGTCAACATGGCGCCTTTGTATGGAATATAATCCAGAAAACCTCGTTGTGCAAGTCGTTGAACCATCTCTGTCGCTGAAGCAGGGCTCACGCCCAAGCGAGAGGCAAGTTGGCCGGTCCGGACCCGAGCCTCCGAATCGGATTCATAGAATTCATACATCGTTTCGAGGTATTCATCCTCAAATTCTTGAAAATGACCGACCATTGGAATCACTGCTTCAGTTTGGACCTAAGCCTTCGTTTGCTTTGAATATTTTTGTACAGGCAGGGCAACGAACTGAACCAGTGTAAGAGGCGGGTATTCGAAGACTTTGTTCACAATCTGGACATGCAACCTCAAGTTTCCCATCTTCTTTTGGTTTGGACTCAACGGGCTTTTCTTCCTCCGGAGGTGCCTGGGTTGAAGGCTGGGGGCTGGAAGATTCACTTTCAACTTTGAATTTATGAGAACAATCTGGGCAGCCCACACTTCCAGAATATGAGAGTGGGACTCTCAAACGGCGCTCACATTCAGGACACGCAACTTCCTTTTTCTCATCCTTATCATGAATGACTGGAGTAGATGGCGATGACGTTCGTTGTTGGCCTGCCTTTGAGGTCGTGCTTGGCGTACCTTCTGAGCGATAACGCAATCGCAATACAAGGGAGACTCCTGCTCCAGCGACAATGCCCCAAATCAATGCTCCAATCGGTAGGTCCATGCCTGCTTCTTCAACCACTTGGCCGGATGTAAAACCCGCCTGACTCGTGATGATTTCCCCGTCGATTTGCCAAATCGCTTGGACGATGACAGTACTACCCTTTGGCCAGACGAGGTCGACCGAGGTGGAGACAGAATCATCGCCATTCCAAACGGGAGATGTCGTCGTGGCCAATATGGAACCATAACTATCAACTAAACGAAGATCTCCCTGACCGTCACCTACCGGTCCGGATTGAGCAAAATTCACGGTCATGGTCACTGAATCTCCTTCAATCGGCCGAATTGGAGAGGTGATTGGACTTATTTCCAGACGATATTGAGTATCGCTATCGGGAATTGCAGAGGTGAGTGAAAGCGGACCTGGTCCAATGAGCCAATCTACTGGAGAAATTTGAACGACGACCTTTTCAGCGTCAATATGTCCGAAACTTATGGATTCTTGTCGGCTGCCTTGTTCAAGCATCAGGACTTGTTCACGGATGAAAATTGTAGAATCACTGGTCTCATAGCCCATTTGGACAAGAACTTCTCGAGACTTGCCTGTATCAAGGGTGAATCGGGACGTGAAGGTCACGCCATCCGTTGCGCTCCATTCCAAATCTTCGACACCAATCACAACCGATTGTTGCATCGCCACGTGAATTGCAACAGTCCCGTTTGAGGGGCCATTGACCAATCCATTATCGCTTTCAATCTTCCATTCCAACGGAATACTTCCCGTTGCAGTGAGGGTGAAGGCAGATGAAATCTCTCCAGCAGAACCGTCTTGGAGTTCGACCCAGTCCCCTTCAGATTTCAGATCTCCATGTTGCAAGACGAGTCGGACACGTCCCGCCAAATCTCCTGTATTCCTCATCAAAAGATTGGCTTGAACAAGATCTCCTTTGTGCCATGGGCCTCCCGAAAGTGAGGGAGTGGTAGTGCCTGCGGATTCAAAGGCGGCAGAGGACATCACAATGGCTAGTAGTGTTGGTAGCGATGATGAACCGTCCACCCTTGAGTCGCCAACGTTACAACTCATGACCAGGGGTTTTGCAACCATGGTGAAGGTGAAGTTTTGGTGTTCACCTGCTGACACAGTAGAAGATTGATTGAGATAAAGGACTCCATCATTTTGGCATTGGACCAAGCCCGAAAAACCAACCGTTCCGTTATTCCAGAGTTGGTAGGTAAACTGAAGTTGGTCACCCGCACTGACTTCGTCAGCATTCGAGGAGAGCTGCCCGCTCATGATGGGAAGGGGTGGGGGCTGAATCTGATAGGACCCGTTTCGTTGATGCCCATCTCGAGGTTCCCCTAAGGCTCCGGACAATTGAATGGTCCACGACAACGCTCCCTCCCTGAGTTGATTGACGGGCTCAAACACGGCAACCGTAGAAGACATCGCGCCGACGGTCAGATTCTCAAGATGTAGTTCCTCCGTCACACCAGCATGAGTAAACAAACCGTGAACATCACCAACCCATGAAACATCGCCCTCGTTGATGATTGGAGCATCGATACGGATGTAATCTCCGTCATGAAGGGTTAAGTTGCCCGTGGGGGTCCCTAAGCCATCAAGTCCTTCAGCGGTGATCGAACTCGCACCTGCGAGTGTGATTGAGAGAGGGCGCAGCCGTTGAACGATCCGTGAAATACTTGTCAGATGGGTCGTCGAGTTGACTCCATAATCACCTTGAATTGAGACTGAAATTTCACTGTAACCGTAACTTATATTCTCCACGGTCAAAGAAACATTACGCTGTTCGGATGGAGAAAATTCACCGAGGGAAACCGTTGTGTTACTCAATTCGATGCCTTCCAAAGATGCAACGGTTACCAATAAAGAGACATTCGCATGCCCTGCATCCATTTCGTGCAGTTCGGTTGTAAAACTTAGATTCGCATCATTTAATTGCTGATAGTTAGCAAGACCGAACGAAGTTTCTTCAATTAAAACCGAACCACCGCTTGCCTGAGCGACATTGGTCAGAGGAAGCAAGAACATGAACACGAGAAGGAGAGCGATTTGGGGCCTGCGCACAGATGAACTTGGCCCCATAAGGTAGGGTAGAAGTTTGAGGTTCTTCACCTTCACGCAGAAAGAATGACGAAGGGGTTGTTTCTTTTACGTTGAGGTTATACCCGTAAACGATGCAGGACAAGTCCTTGTTAGAGGTTTCACCCCAAGACTTGCTGGGCTTAATCCTCTCCAAGCGTCAAAAGGACGCCTCTCAACTCCCCAAGGATGAACAGAAGCGTGATGAAGAGTTAACTCGGGCTTATGAATTGTACAACACATCCAAAGAAACCCTTGCGGAGTTGGTGGACACATCTTCGGGACAAGAAGTCGACCCTCTTGAAAAAAGCCAGGCGGAGAACATTGTCAAGGAAAATGAAACGCATCGTAAGCGAGTTATGGCTCGACTTCAGCGCGTGAGACGCCAACTCAAGGAGACGCGAGACGCCGTCGAATATTGGTCAGCGATGGACGATACGACACTATCGAACCTTCTCGGAGATGCTGAGCGGGTAAATGATGGAGGATTGAGCACCTTTGCGATTAAAAAAACGGCTCAAAACGGCTAGGGAGGTGATGGAGGTGAATGAGAGTGATTTGTTCGCTGACCTCCGCTCGTTGGACCTTTCGGATGTCAATTCCAAACTCCTCCATCAGGAAGGTCTTCTCGAAGACATCGATGGTCGGCTAACGAAGAACAGAAACATCACCTCATACCGTTCTGCATGCATTATGTTCTGCCTCGGAAAAAGCGACGCTGCGCCCCCAAAAAATTCTAAACTCGGTGAGGAATTAGCAGAATTGACGGTTGTAAAACGCATTGAGTTCAATCAATTGATTCAACAACGAGATGCACTTATGGGTAAAATCGTGTTGCCGAAGTACAGAATCATACAGCGAATGGCTTCAGTCTACGAGAAACTCACACACTCATCCGAGAGCGCCCCACTCACTCTTGGCCAGGAAATCACGCTGTTTTCCGAATTTTTCGAACTGCAGGCCATGCATGCTCAACTTGACCCCCTTGCGACCGTTGAAATTGAATTGGAGCATCTTCACAAGGAGGTCTCGGAACATGTGAAAACGATCAACAAGGCGGATAGGGATACGGCTAAAATCATCTCCGCATTGGTTGAACAACGAAGGCAAACAACGAGGGAAATCGGACGGCTCAAGGCATTCATACGTTCAAGGAAACCAAAAACCAAGCCAGCGGATGCAGGTAATGCACGTAAAAAAATAAGCCAAGGCGATACCATCTCCATGGAAGATTTGGGAGCTCTTCTCGACCACGGTGGACTAACTGACATTGAACCAATCAAAGAACCATCCCAAAAGAAGAAGAAAAAATCTGCATTCACCTCAACCAAAGCCAAACGAAATCGGCGCAAAACTTGATTTTGGGATGCGAGAACATGGCCAACTTGCATTGGATCGAGGGCATAGAACCGTTGAATCTAACACCACAACACTGCCAGCAAGTATTGACGCTCTTCCTCAATGAGACTGGAGAGGTCTACAGCCCTGCATCTGTTCGCCACCTACCGATACCATCCTGGGGAGGGAACCTCGTCCTCGTGGACCTTGAAGAGAATGAACCGAGAACAATACAAGGCGTGCTTTGGGCTACACCGTTCAAAGACGACATTGTCAGAATCGCTGCCTTTGTCATCGCTTCAGACCATCAAGACAAGGGCATGGGTGGAGCGGCTTGGCGCTTGTTTTCAAAGGCTGCATTTGAGAAAGGGTACCGACAGGTACAACTCGAGGTCAAAGCGGAAAACACGGCTGCCCAACGATTCTACATCCGCCGTTTCCTCGAGATCAAATTACCCCTTGAAGGGTATTATCAATCCGGACTTGGCTACATGATGCGGGGACCTATTTCGGTTGATTAATACCGAACGCTTATTCACCTCCACCCCGTGCTGAAATTGTGCTTGAACGCCTTATGAGGCCCTTGGTCTCTCTCGATGATGTCATCAGCCTTACCGTGTTTGAACACGATGGTTTCGTCATCTACCAAAGCGAATCCGATTCACAACATTCGCCCAACCAACTCGCACGATGGATTGACTTACTGTCTGCCGCTGCTGACACCAAGATTCTCACGCTTGTTCTTGAAAACGGACACATCATCCTCAGAAAAGAAAAGAAATTCAACATCGTCCTCAACCTCACACGTCAAGCAAATCTTGGCCGGGCTCGGCAGACCTTGGAAGACTGTATCAATCAAATCAATTGAGACACCTCGCTCTGAGATTGAATGCTTTGGGCCATCAAGGGTTAAATGGGGGTGGTCGGTGGCCCACATGCATTACGGTGGGAATCGTGTGCGAACAGGTGCGATGAAGAATGGCAGAACTCAAAGATCTTCTTGATGAACGACGAAAAATGGTTGACAAAAAGGCCACACAACACCGCGAAATTCGAGACGATTGGAATGAGAAAACCAAACAATTTACCACCACAAGAAATGAACTCAACAATGAAGTTCGGGAACTGATCGTTCAAGTGAGGGAACAACGTGACCTCCGTGATCAAATGAACGAGATGGTTCGTGAAAAGAAGAAAGAGCGTGACGGAGCGAACCAAGCTGTCCGTGAAGCAAAGGATTCGATGCGAGAGAAACTTCCCGAGCAACCTCAACAATTCGACCGACGTGGTCGCCCAATCCGCCCTGATACTGTTCAGTCATTGACCCGTACGATGGAGCGACTTGAGCGAGAATTTGAACAAGGAAAGCACCAAGGGAAAAATGAAACAAAGTACTTCAAGAAAATGAAGGACCTGAGTGCTAAGCGAAAGCGCCTACAAGAACAGGAAAGCATCTCGGGAGCCGCTGAAGGAAACAAGGAATTGAAGGCTGCCGTCGAACTGCAAGAAGCCTCGCACAATGCTGTAAAAGAGGCTGCAGAAGCCGCCCAAAGCGCACACGACCTCATGATTGAATGGAATTCTGAAGTTGACCGACAACGCGAGAAGGCTGAGGCTGCTCACCGTAAGTTACGAACATCCAAGAAGGAAGCGGATAAGGAACACAGTCTCTACATCGTGTCCTTGCGATGCCTTCACTCCATACAGGACATCCTGCGCGCCATGCGCGGTGCCAGTGCCGGCCAAGGACAACGACCGACGGCCAGTAATGAAACGCAAGATTTGATGGCCAAGTTGATGTCTGGAGAAACGCTCTCTACTGAGGAATTGATGCAACTCCAGCGCTTTGATTGATTTCATCGTGGCGAACACATCAAAGACCTTCACAAGTACCCGACAAATCAGGAAGGTGTGTTAAGTGATTGCAAAAGATGAGATTGCAGCCATTGTTGAAGAGTATGATCGCCTTAAGTTGCGCATCGGCATGACAGCATCTCATTCCGCCCTTGACATCTGTGATGGGGCTATCGAAGAGGGGTTCCCCACCGTCGCATACTGCAAAGAAGGACGACACAAAACCTATGCAAATTACTTCAAAGCACATCGAAGTTCATCGGGCAGAGTATATCGAGGCATGGTCGACAAAGCAATTGTTTTGAATTCGTTCAATGATGTCATCAATCCTGACATGCAAACGGAAATGCGAAAGCGAAATGTGATTTACATTCCAAATCGCTCGTTCACATCCTACTCAAGTATCGCTGATATCGAAGAGAACTTCCACGTACCGATGTTCGGTTCACGAAACATGCTTCGGATGGAAGAGCGTACCGAAGAGCAAGACTATTATTGGATTCTTGAAAAAGCAGGACTCCCCTACCCTGAAAAAATCGATAGCCCTGAGGAAATTGACTGTCTGGTCATCGTCAAACTTCATCACGCACAAAAGAAACTCGAACGTGGGTTTTTCACGTGTGCGTCCTACAAGGAATACCAAGAAAAATCTGCAGCCTTACTCGCCGAAGGCGTCATCGATCAGGCCTCCCTTGACGGAGCCCGAATTGAGCGCTATGTCATCGGCCCCGTGTTCAATTTGAATTTCTTCTACAGCCCTCTGGCTGATGAAGGTGAGAAACTCGAACTCCTTGGCGTGGATTGGCGCTTTGAATCGTCACTTGACGGCCATGTCCGCCTGCCCGCACCCCAACAGATGACCATGCCCCTTCACCAACAAATACCAGAGATGACAGTTGTTGGCCATAACACCGCCACCATCCGTGAATCACTGCTGGAGAAAGCTTTCGAACTTGGTGAAAAATTCATCGAAGCCAGCAAGGAACATTATGACCCCGGCATCATCGGTCCGTTTTGCCTCCAAACTTGCATTGACAAGGACATGAATTACTACATCTACGATGTTGCTCCGCGTTTAGGTGGTGGAACAAACGTCCACGTCAGCGTAGGGCACCCCTACGGAAATGCAACCTGGCGCAAACCCATGTCAAGCGGTCGAAGAATCGCCATGGAATTGCGAATGGCAGTAGAACAGGACCGTCTGCTTGAAGTCCTCACGTGATTTCGTGAAAGGCTTCTTGATCTGTATCATACCAGGGGTTAATTCCAATATCACTGCCATCATAATGGCCGGTAGTTTCCACAAAATAATAAGGAAGGTTTGATTTTTCGCCAGAGCCGAGATAGTGGTCACCACTGTGGTTTTCCATCGCAATGACCGCCCAAGCATGACCTCCTCTGTTGCGTTCAAACAATTCCTCTTTAGCATCCTCGCTGAGTTCCATCCCAAAGGTGTATAACTCGTCTTCAGCCATGTTAATCGGTATGAAATTTGATGGAGGGCGTTTAGGCTTATTCCCTGCATTGGTGCGCTTCATTTTTGATACGGAACCCAAGCATTCGTTGCTGTATCAAAGTAAGAGAGAATCCCCTGTTCATCACGAGACCAATGGACGCCGTTTTCCTCCCACTGCTGTGGCCCTGTAGCATCTTCAATGGAAGGCAGAGACTTTTCCGAGGCCATCTGTTGTTCCGTGACTGAATCATTGTCCAGGGCTTGAGCGAATGGGCTCAGATTCTCCTTAGGGTTTCGAGTGAACACATAGCCGCCTCCTCCGATGAGGGCAAGCAACAAGACCGTGATGATGGCATAGAGCAGACCGTTTCCGGATTCATCTTCTTCAGCCTGTGAACGTGTAGAATCTTCGGGGAAGTCGTCCCATCGGTCAGCAACGCCGTCTCCATCGGTGTCAACCGATTCATTGGCGTCGAACTTGAATGCATCCTCGTCATCACTGACACCATCGCCGTCTGAATCAAGTTGGCTGAGTGCACATCCAACCGGGTTGATCAATTCACCTTCAGTCGTTTTAGGACATTCATCAAGATGGTTTTTGATACCATCGTCATCGTCGTCTTTTTGCTGTTCTGAACAACCGTCAACATCGACTTGTTGAGTCACAGCGGTGTCAGGGCAGAGGTCTTTATCATCGTTGATATCGTCATTATCTTCATCCTTTTGAGAATCGGAGCATCCCACTGCATCGGGTTGTTCACCAGCAGGTGTTGCTGGACACGTATCGTCAGCATCAGAGATTTGGTCGTTGTCTGCATCACGCTGATTGGTAGCGCAACCGAGGAGGTCAACTTGCAAGTCGGCATCGGTTCCCGGGCAATTGTCGATATCGTTGGTAATACCGTCATCATCGGAGTCTTTCTGGGATGGAGCACAGCCCTGTGGATCAGCTACTTCGTTGGTTGGTGTCGCATCACAAATGTCGGCTGCATCGTTAACGTTGTCTCCATCAGTGTCACGCTCTTCGGCTGCACATCCTACGCCGTTAACAAGCAATCCTGCGGTGGTGGTCGGACAATCGTCACGGTCATCTGTGATGGTATCGCCATCGGTGTCAAGTTGACTCAAAGCACAACCAGCCGCATCAACTTGAGCACCGAGAGGTGTGTTCGGGCAAGCATCAAATGCATCCATGACCATGTCGTTATCCTGGTCTTCTTGACTTGGCGAGCATCCTACGTTGTCTACTTGCTCGCCAGCAGGTGTGTTGGGACATGCATCTTCAGCGTCACTGACGCCATCCAGATCACCATCGAGTTGGCTAGGGGAACATCCATTTTCGTCCACTGCCTCTCCTGCTGGAGTATTCAAGCAAAGGTCAGGACTGTTACCGTTTGCATTATCACCATAACCGTCCATGTCTGCATCGGCCCATTGCGAATTGTCGTTAGGGAAGATGTCAGGGTTCATTCCAGCAGCGTTATCTCCGTAGCCATCACCGTCACTGTCACTCCACTGCGTTGAATCGTTAGGGAAGGCGTCAGGAGTTGTGCCAAGTTGATTGTCGCCGTAACCGTCACCATCAGCGTCGCTCCACTGTGATGCATCGTTAGGGAAGGCGTCGGCGTTGTTGCCATTTGGATTGTCGCCGTAGCCATCACCGTCCGTATCAGCCCATTGTGTTCCGTCGGTCGGGAAGGCGTCAGGAGTTGTGCCGTTGGGGTTGTCACCGTAGCCGTCACCATCTCCATCGCTCCACTGCGTTGGATCTGTTGGGAAGGCGTCCCCGTTGGTACCGGTTGGATTATCACCATAGCCATCACCATCATCGTCACTCCATTGAGTGGAGTCGGATGGCCATGCGTCTGGATTGTTGCCCGAACCGTTGTCACCATAGCCATCGCCATCAGCGTCTGACCATTGTGTGGGGTCAGTCGGGAAAGCGTCAGGTGTTGTGCCACTTGCGTTGTCGCCGTAGCCATCACCATCAGCATCAGACCATTGCGTACCATCTGTAGGGAAGGCGTCAGGCATGTTTCCGCTGGCGTTGTCACCGTATCCATCACCGTCCATGTCAGAGTATTGGCTGGCATCGAAGGGGAATGCGTCAACGGCATCGTTGTAACCGTCGCCATCACTGTCCTTCTGGGAAAGCGCACATCCATTCTGGTCAACGGTGACTCCGGCGGTTGTGTTTGCACACAAGTCCAGTTCATTCGCCACGCCATCGCCATCATCATCGATTGAAAGTTGGAAACAATCAGAATCACCTATCAGCTGAACACTGGCGTCTGAATACAGGTCAATATGGACGCAGTATGTACCTGAAGATGTTGGTGTTGAGTAAGAAAAACTGGGTAAACTCATGTTTTGAGCCGTTGCTGTGAAGGATGTCAAGGATGATGATGCGAGATTAGCCCCCGATGCATCGCTCATTCGGTATTGATATTGGTAATCGTCGCTCACCACCAAATCAAGCCCTTTGGCCTGAACGTTGTTGTTGCTGGCTGTTGAACTTGCTGAATAGGTGTCAATGACCAAAGCAGGAAGTTGTGGAATGAAGTCTTCAAAGTGAAGCCCAGAAATATTCGTATTATCGCTGAGATTGACGACCGTTCCGTTGAGGTGTATATAAGCAACGAAAAGATGGTCGTTCATGGTGGTTGGTCCTGTCCAATTAATTTGGTAACTGATCGAGGTGGTGGTTGGTGTCAGGTACCAGGCATCAGTGTCAATCATTGAAGCGTTGATAGCCAAATGTACGTCGCCAGAAATTGTGAAATTATCACTCCACTCTTGGTAATCAAGTACAATCCATTCAACCACGTAATCGGTTCCAACCGTTAAGTTGGTCAAGTCAATATCGCCAGTTGTTGATGAAGTTGAAGCAATTTCAACCATCTCGATATAATACTCGCTCATATCGGTGTCAAGGGAGTTGCCCGTCGCACTGGAAAGCGTAGACGAGAGCATCAAGACCGACTCGATCATGGTAGCTTGCAGGGTAATGTTAACGCTGTGAGTAGTACCTGTAGTATTGAAGGAACCATTCGTTGAATTTGACCAAGATTCACTGTCATCAAGGAGCATCTGGCCGTATGAATAATTGTAGGTATACGTGGTATTGGCCGTAAGTCCTGAGAACGAGAGCATTCCGTTGCTGGTGTTGATAATCGAGGCTTCAACAGTCTCAAATGTTTGCCCGCCCCCGGGATTGTCCGTTGTAATTTCGATATCGTAGGTATTTGTTGCTGAACTGTATCCATAGACATCAATGTAAGTCGTTTGATTGACGCTCGAGGTGTACTGCAAGGATTCGAGATTACCTGTCCCTCCTGAACTGGTGAGCCAACTTCCCGTTGAGGAGTCCCATCCAACATCAATGTCTCCGTTTGCGTGAGTGAACGAAACATTCGCGTAATAGGTGACCCCCGCAATCATGTCCACCTCAAAGTAATCAACGTCAGTCGTTGTGTGGATTGAAAGGCCAGTACATGAAAGTGGGAGCAGAGAAGCACCACTTGCGGACGAAGTAGCATCATTGGGCTCAAGAATATCCGAAGTCACGGTTCCTGCTCCTGTGCAATTCGTGATGGAGGTTGCTCCGCCTCCACCTGTTCCGTTGGAAACGGTGAATTTGTAGAGGGTCAAATTCCAAGAACCTGAACCTGCCCAACGAGCGATTTCGATGTAAACCATACCCCCGTGCGCAGCGGTGCTATTGGTCGTGAGGGTTTCGGGGTTATTCATGTATGAATCATCGAGGTAATTCAAGGCTGAATCATAAAAAATGAGGTCAAAGTCATTGTTTACGGTCGTTCCATTGGTAAAAGTAGTGGTACTAGGGAAGGACAGAGAGGCTGAAAGTCCCTGTGTAGAGGTGAGCCCCACTCGTAAATAATCGGAATCATCACCGTAATCGAGTTCACCACTTCCGGTGAAACTGTTTGAAAAAATGTAATTCGTGATGTTGACTGTCGTGTTGTCGGGTAAATCCCCACCTGAATTCAAGTCATTTTGATTGGGTCCGACGGCTTGTACAGTCGGTGCGACTGCTGTAAGCAACGTACCTAGAATCAACATGGCCGTGATGAGGCTGCTTCGTAGGGGTGAGTTCGACGCTTCGGAAGGTTTGCGCATGGCTGAACGAGGAATGTGCAGTATATCAGCACTACCACGACAAAAAGTCAAATCGCTGTTGGAGCAACATGCCCGTCGCTCTTGTCATCGGGTTGGCGGACCCGAGACCAAACTCCGCCCATCAATTCGTCGTGATGGGCTTGACAATAGTGGAAGCGACGGTAGGCTTCTCGGAAGGAGTAGGCCTTCTTACCGGTAGCAACGAGATAGCCTTCGGGAGAGAGCCTTGAAACGACGGTCCCTTCCTCACCACATCCGGGAAGATCACAAACGGGTGCTTCAGCCATGTTCTCAAATCCCTCCTATGCTTCATTAAGTCTTGCCCGTATAGAATAAACTTCTATTGCTCGTCTTCCTCGCTTGCATCGGGTTCAATGACGACCAGAGGTACGTTGGCCTCAATCGCTTCACCCTCGGTACAATGTACCGAAATCACCGTTCCGCTCACGGGAGCTTGAATTTCATTTTGCATTTTCATTGCTTCAAGGATCAAGATGACTTGCCCTTCTTCAACTCGTTCGCCTTCTTTCACTTCCACGGTGACGACCTTACCGGGGATGTTCGCCGAAACCGTCCCTGACTTCTTTTTCTTTCGTCCTCCAGCTCGCCGAGGTTTGGCTGACGGAGCGGCATCCGGCATCTCAATGTCAAAGGTTTGTCCTTCAACGGTTGCTTTCCATGTGGTACCCTCACCTTCGACCTCAACGATATACTCAGTTCCATTGACGATGACTTTGCGTGTTTCTGTCATGAGTTCACCTCCATGGTGAGCGTCGGGCTCGTGCGTGCATAAGAGAAGACTGACCCGAGAGCATACGGCGATGGTCTTGCGACCATGCTACGCCAAGCTGGCGGGCGACTTGGCCAGGGTCATCACCCTGCTGTGTGATAGCCATCACCGCTGCAATGGCAGCCATTCGCAATTCTGCATCTTTCGACATGATCATTCACCTCATAGCGGGATGTTGCCGTGTTTTCGTGCAGGGCGTAATTCTTCTTTGTCCATCAGCATTTCTAAAGCACGTGAGAGACGTTGACGCGTTTGATTGGGTTCAATCACATCGTCAAGATAACCCAGTGCGGCTGCTTTGTATGGATTGGCAAAGGTCTCTTTGAAGTCTTCAGTCAAGCGCTCTCGCTCTTGGCCTGGATTGCGAGAGTGAGCGATACGACGGCGATGAATAATTTCCACAGCACCGTCTGCTCCCATAACCGCAAGTTCTGCAGAAGGCCACGCTACGTTGTAATCACCGCGAATGTGTTTGCTGGACATGACGTCGTATGCACCGCCGTAGGCCTTGCGCAAGATGACGGTTAGTTTGGGAACGGTGGCTTCTGCAAAGGCGTAGAGGAGTTTGGCTCCGTGGCGGATGATTCCACCCCATTCCTGGTTCGTACCAGGCAAGAAACCAGGCACATCCTCAAAGGTCAAAATTGGAATGTTGAAGGCGTCACAGAAACGAACGAAACGAGCCGCTTTATCGCTTGCATCAATGTCCAGACATCCTGCGAGGACTTTCGGTTGGTTTGCAACAACACCTACTGTGTGGCCCCCGAGGTGACCGAAACCAATGACGATGTTTTGAGCCCATTCTGCCTGTACTTCCATAAAGCCCCCGTCATCGAGGACTTCGCGAACAACATCGACAACATCGTAAGGTTTTGAGGAGTCATCGGGAATGATTGAGTCTAAGGCATCGCAAAGCCGGTCTTTACTGTCGGATGTTTTCTTCATTGGTGGGCGTTCCAAGTTGTTCTGTGGCAACAAATCACAGAGGTCTCTCGCCATTTGAATCGCATCTTCATCATCACTTGCTGTGAAATGTGAGACACCTGATTTCGAACCATGTGTGGCTGCGCCGCCGAGGTCTTCGAAACTAACGACCTCATTGGTGACGGTCTTGATCACTTCCGGCCCCGTGATAAACATGTGAGCAGTTTGGTCAACCATGATGACAAAGTCCGTGATGGCGGGGGAATATACCGCACCGCCCGCACATGGACCCATGATGACAGAAATTTGTGGTACAACTCCTGAAGCCCGAACGTTGCGGAAGAAAATTTCAGCATAGGAGCCAAGAGATGCTACACCCTCTTGGATTCGTGCTCCACCTGAATCGTTCAAGCCGATGACGGGACGACCCGTTTTGAGTGCCATGTCAAGAACCTTGCAAATTTTGAGTCCGTGCATCTCTCCCAGCGAACCGCCGTAAACGGTAAAGTCCTGAGCGAAAGCGAAGACTTCACGTCCGTTGATGGTTCCGTGACCCGTCACAACACCGTCGCCTGGAATCACATTTTTGTCCATATCGAAATCACGACAGCGGTGTTCAACCAACGCATCGATTTCTTGGAAACTACCATCATCAAGGAGCATGTCCAAGCGTTCTCTGGCAGTCATCTTCCCGCGATTGTGCTGGGCTTCAACACGTGCTTGACCACCTCCGGCCTCACTACGGGACTTGCGATTTCGGAGATCTTTGAGTCGCTCATCTGTGCTCGCCATAGGCTTCCCCTACCCTATGGATACAAAACCCGCCCTTATTCGTTCCTCTTCAATAGTGGTCAATTGGTAGTCTTTGGACCGATGA
>DACE01000021.1:0-16079 GCA_002494645.1 Euryarchaeota archaeon UBA256
CACGGTCGAATACTTCAGTCGCCGTAAAAACATGCGGATCACAGACCTTGCAACCTCAACCATGCAAGGCCTACCAATGGGAGGCGTGGAAATTTTTGGGCAACTTCGCCCGAATTCACCCGATTCATGGCCAGCCCCAGTTTTCGTTGACGGTGCACGAGATAAGGTGGTCAACGGCCAAGTCCAATGGTACTGGGAATACGGTCATAAGTTCGAATGGGAAGAATACGTTGAAACAACGGATTCAGAGGGAAATAAAAGCGGTGAATGGAAGCAGCGAAACTCCTACACACGAATTCGTAGCGATGAGGGGATGTCACATGCTATGGTTCACGATGGGACTGGCGGCGTCACCGTGGACTCCTCCCTGCTCACTCATGGAAGCTTACCGGGGACTGGGAACTGGTCCAACCGGGATGACTCCCTTTGGTCGACGAGCGGGCGACGCATCGCGAATAATTTTCGGAATTGCAGAGCATACCACCAGTGGGATTCCCGAGGCTATTGTGTCGGCGACCCCTTCTTCAGTCATTGCTTTGTGAGGCCAAAGACCAACGAAGAAGCGGAAAATGTTGACAAAACGATAGCCCATTCTTTGGCCGTGTTGACTGCTGAGGGCGAAGAGCCGGGCCACAAGGTCATGACGCACCGCGGCTCCGAACTTCTTGCATTGTCGGACGCCAAAAGCGCCGCATCTGCGTACTTACCTGGCTTCCTGCTCTCATTAATGTGTGCTATCTCCTACATCATATGATGACCGTAGCCACTCAATAGTGGTCTGAATGAAGACTCAACGATTGATGATTGGCAAAAAGGCGTTAGCAGCCTTCTCACACGCATTTGCAACATCATCCAGGCGTTGTAAGACACGATACATGTGCATGGCAGCGAGTGGTGAATCATCACCATTGCTGAAGACATAACCGGCAGCATTTGCTTCAACAACATCCGCCTCGTGTTCCTTGAGATTCACTTCTCGAATAAGTTCAGCAAGTTTGTTCTGGGCAGCCTTGGTCTCTCCGCTGATGGTAAAGTCTCGGAGTGCTTCAACAGCATCTTCGTATTTAGCCACAGTTTCTACCACCGCATTTGCCATGTCTTTGAGATTCTTCTTTGCTTCCTTGTCAACAAACAATGGCCGGAATGCGAGTTGCTCCGCGACATTCTGAGCATAGTCGGCAATTCGGTCTTGGCGTGTAACCATGTAAAGGAAATCGTCGTAACTGACATGGACACCAAAGCGCCTGTCTTCACTTGCAAGTTTTCGAACTTCAGTCTTGACATTGTCCGCTGCCAATTCAGCATCAATGGTAGCTTGAATTGCGTCAGAGGCATCTTCACCATCGCATGAGGTGTTGACTGCTTCAAGCATGTGTTCAACTGTCTTTTCAACTGCCTTTGCATGTTCATGGAACAATTCGAAAGGAGTGGTGTCTCCAACAATGATCTGTTCAGGCGCATCAGCGTCTCGGCCTGCGTCAGAGAGTGCATCTTCAACGTGAATCTCGCCACTGCTCTTCCAGATAGCCAGTCCAACAGCAATGAATGATAACGGTAGCAAGACAATCATGTTGAGTGAATCTCCTCCAGAGGCGACAAACAACACAATTGCTCCAAAGGCAGCAGCAGGAACGCTGGCCACCCATGATGCGGCAATCTTTCCGAACACTCTGAAGTCTACTGCTTTCGCTCCACCGGCCAATCCGACACCGACAACGGCACCGACAAGGGTGTGCGTCGTTGAAACAGGGACAGCCAAAAATGGCATCGAGAAGATGAGAATGGTGGTAGCTGCACCGAATTCAGCAGCAAACCCACGGGTTGGCGTGATGTCGGTAATTTTCTTACCGATCGTTTCCATGACTCTCCAACCCCAGGTCATGACACCAATAGCAATTCCAGCAGAGCCCAAGAGGATAAGCCAAACTGGGATAGGTGCTTTTTCCATGAGTTGACCGCCATCACTGCTGAGAACTTGCCAAACAGCAGCCATTGGACCAATCGCATTGGAGCGGTCGTTTGCACCGTGAGCAAAAGCAACGTAAGCAGCGGTAATAATCTGCAACCAAACGAAAATTCGCTCTACACCACGGAACCCACGCTTTTCTTCATTGATATCGATTCGACGAAGAACCAGATACAATCCAAAACTTGCGATTGCTCCAATCACGGCCGCGAGAATCAGTGAATTGAGTGGGAACCAGGCATTCTCTGCAAATGGATTGAACACTCCGTTCTCTTTGACGGGTAACCAATCGTATTTGTTGTCAATCCAGCCTTCTGAAGCGGCTTTTGAGAAGAAACCCTTGAGCGCCTTAAACTGAAGTGCCAAACCGAGAATGAAGAATGTCGGGAAAGCCAGAATCGGAGCAAGCCATTGTGATCTGTCAACTGGATTCTCAGAATCAAGAATTGTTTTCTTGATAATGTAGTAAGAAAAGAAAGCGATTAATGCACCCATAAGTGGGCTTGCCACCCAAGACATGACGACTTTCTGAACAACTTCCCAGTCGATAAGTGAAGTATCATGCTTAACTTCAAGAATTAAACCAACACCAATGATCCCCCCGATAATGGAGTGTGTTGTCGAAACAGGAAGGCCGTATCGAGTAGCAATAGTAAGCCAAGTCGCTGCAGCCATCATAGCGGCAATGAAACCAAAGGCAATGTCTTGTGAGAACGCGGCATCAACCATTGGGTCAGAGAAATCGACGGAAAGAATACCCTTTCGAACTGTATCCGTGACTGCATCTCCAGCAAAGAAAGCACCGCTAAATTCGAAAATTGCAGCAATGATGACCGCTTGCCTGAGTGTTAGAGCACGAGAACCAACAGATGTTCCCATTGCGTTTGCTACATCATTCGCACCGATGTTCCATGCCATGTATGCACAGACAATCAACGCTAATCCAATCAAGACCATGGTTATAGGTTCCATGACTAATTCCAGTAAAAGTAGGTATATATTCGCGCTTATGTATATTCTATATAGGAGTATTTAGTCGCAGAATTGATAGCATGGGACTTGGACCGGGAGAAAACGAAGTTCGCAAATTGCAGTCGACTGGAGGAAGTACCTTCACAGTAAGTCTTCCCAAGCCTTGGGTGACCGCTCAGGGACTTCAGGCGCGCGACTCCCTCCGCGTGGATTGGCGGCCCAGTGGTGCGCTGCGGGTCACGCCCCTAGATTCGAATCAAAAAACCCTCCAGCAAACATTTTTTTCAACCAAAAACCTTCCCGAAAAGAGCCTTCATGACCACCTCATGGGCGCCTATATCGCTGGAAGTGATGAGATCTACATCGATCACCAACCGGATGAAACGAAAGCAGTAAGCGGGCAAGTACGGCGTTTCCTGAGAAGTACACGCGGCTTTGAAATCATGGACGAAGGGCCTAACCGAACCCAACTCAAATGCCTCATGAACGCAGGCGATATGCCGCTGCACGCGAGCCTCAATAGGATGTATCTGCAAGTCACGTCATTAACTCGTGACATTCTGAGCGTTTTTGAGGGCGAAGCACGCAACTATATCGAAGACGCAGAAGAACGTGAGAGCGAGGTTGACGCCCTCCTCTATCTCATCGACCGCCAAGTTCGCATTTTATTGGATTCCCATCTCGTGGCAACAAAACTCAACCTCACCCGCACACAAGCCCTTGAATACGCCAATCTTGCACGCTCCCTCGAGCGAATGATGGACCACTCATTCAGTATTGCCACTCTCATCTTAGAACACCCTAAAATCACGAAAAACATGATTGAAATGACACCATTGGAGCAATTACCCCTCTGGCAGGCCAGCCTCAAGGAATTAATGATCAACATTCGAACACGCGATTCAAACAGGATTGAGAAAGCGCGACAAGACCTCAAGCAAGCACAACAGCGCTTGTTGGAGCATGAGAAAAACGTCCTCGAAAATCACCGCTCCAATCTGTGGATGGCCTTTGACCTTCGCTTGTCAGAATCCGTGCGCCGGTTGTGTGCATACGCCCGTGATTTCGGAGAAATCTTGCTGAACATGAAGGTATTCAGTGAACTTCACCGCAGCGTACGGTGAACGAAGCTTGGGCCAACATCCGTTCAAAAATTGAAGGCTTTGGAAACGTCGGTGGTCAGCAATTGATCTTCGAAAGCCTCCCGTTCTGAGAGGTCCATATCACCGCATGCAAGAGCCGCATCCAATACAACACCAACAGCTTCTGGATGGTATTGTACGGTGTAAATCGGACGCGTGGGGTGGCGGCATGCAGCAATCCTACAGTGGTCTGCGGACGCAATGATGTCCAAGGTTCCGGCATCGACGACGTGTTCTTGATGAGCAAAAGCAGCCATGTCGCTTTGCCCGTTCAAACCAACCACCTCGGCGACGAAATGGGAATCGGTTGAAGCACGCTCAATCCGCCCGCCGAAGGCGTGTGCAATAATTTGGTGACCAAAACAAATTCCGTAAAGCGGTACTTTTGAAGCGTGAATGAGGGCCACAACATCGTCCATCCATGGCTCCCACATGGAAACATTGCGCCGTGACCCCGTGATGACAATCGCGTCAGCAGACACCGGGTGCTCAACAACACTTCCAAAACCATAATCGAGGCGAGCATCAGTATGAGGGGCCCAAAGAAAGACTTCATTGGCAGGGAAATGACTCACAATCTCCCTTACACCCTCGCGGCCGAAGGCTTGCCGCTCTGCCAGAAGGTCAACGACAAGCAGGCGCATGCAACAAGGTGGACGGCATGCTCATTGAACTTTATTCAAACAAGAGAGAGTGCAGGAGGCAGGATTCGAACCTGCGAACCGTTACGGACTGGGACCTCATCCCAGCGCCTTTGACCAAGCTGGGCGACTCCTGCGCCGTTTGGGGCTCTCGCCCCGCGTATATCAACACCGCGACCGAGCCAACAGACTCATTCGATGAATACGGCAACTTCGTCCAAACCCTTCCGTTGGAGATCTGGCACCATAGCATCTTCTGAAGGATAGCCTACTGGCATGACCAACATCGCTTCTTCATGTCCTGGACGCTTGAGGATGTCACGAAGAAAGCCCATAGGAGAGGGCGTGTGCGTTAGCGTGACAAGTCCCATATTGTGCACTGCTTGAATGAACATACCCGCAGCGATACCGCATGACTCGGTTGCGTAATAGGTCGGCCCCCACTCACCATTTTCTCGCAAGCGCTTTTTCTGTTTGAACAGAACAACAATCCACGGAGCGTCCGTCAAATGGGCTTTAACCGCGTCCGTACCCAGGGGTGCGAGCACTTCAGACCAAGCATCTGGCATACGTTCTTCGTAGGTTTTTCGCTCCTCGTGTTCAGCTGCATCACGTATTCGTTGTTTCAACTCCTGCGATGATACCGCCACCCACGTCCACGGTTGAAGGTGAGCGCCATTGGGCGCGGTGGAGCCCGAAAGAATGGCCAATTCAATGAGTCTTTTATCGACGTTTTTTGACGAGAAATGCCGCGTCGTCCGGCGTTTTGACGCTTGGGCATAATTGGATTTGGCCAACTCCATCATTTCCGACGATTCAGTTTCAGTCCACGACAGGGGTATGAAAGAGGGAGCATCCATGGTTCTCATTGAGAACTGGTGGCGCTGGTTCATAAGGTGATAGCCAAAGCAGACGTAGCGGTGTTAACCCTTCCAAACATTCAGGCATTTTCACACAGTTCGGAAGAATCTACATAGGTCAATTTGTTTACGGATGATGCGACTGGGTGTGAATGAATGGACACAGCAACCCATGCCCTTGTCGGCCTTATCTGCGGGGAATTAGCCCCTAAGGACATCAAACATCGGCACCTGATCGGGTTGGGGTTTGGCATGCTGCCCGACATTACGAATGTCATCTTCGTCCATCCGTACCTCGGTTGGCTCGCAGGCCACACGATTCCCTTTGCTGGAGGCCAAGATTTCCTCAATTTTCCAGAGATCCTTGATCATTGGACCTACCACATCTGGTTGCTTTCTCACAGCCTTTTGTTTTGGGCCATCGCCTTTCTCCCATTTTGGCGGCGAAGTCGTGCAGCCAAGTTAGCGGCGGTCGCTTATGCATCACACCTCATCGCAGACATACCCTCACACACTGGAAAATACGGACTCGAACCCCTGTATCCCATCCCTTACATTTTCGATGGATGGTTTGATGCGTGGCTTTGGGGCCCCGGCCAGATAGCACTGAGTATCGTCACGACCGCTGTGTTGTATTTGCTCGTGCGCCGAGCACGAAAGCACTACCTCTGGCCTTCAGAGCGCACCTTACAGCCTATGGCATAACCCACTACTCAGGGTTCTGGCGGCCAGTTCACGGGGAGAAGAATTTCGTTTCGTCTTCGAAAGGGCAAGGTCATTGGACCGTCATAAACGGCAAGAATTGGCGCCGCTACAGCATCCAACCCCTCTTTTACGACAAGGCCTTGCAGTGTTTCACTCAACCGAGCACTTTTTTTCGCGTGATATCTGCCTGAAAACGACAAGACCGCCACAACTCGTTCTTCACAGGCCAACAAAAACACGCCAGCATCCATCGGTTCAGGAAGAGATTCGAGAGAGAACGAGGAAGGCATTGTGAACGACATCCAACCGTCACCCTCACCCCCCCATTGCTGAACGGGCGCCGTCATCGCAATGGATACCCTTTCCTTGTTACCACCGAAAATATACCGTGCAATTCTCTGAAACCCAGCCGAGGATGAATTGCTTCCGAGGCCTGCTGTTTTGACCCGCGCTTCAATGGTGGGTGCGTATCGCCTGACCTCAAATCCATCATAGGTGGCAAGGCGCTCATAGCGAGGCTCCTCAAGTTGATTCGCCAAATCAAAACCCCCTTTCATCACACGGTGTTTTCCGCAGGCATACGGCCACGGAGCCGTAGCCAAGATTCACTGCAAAACATCAGGCCGTAAATTGAGGCGAGCCATAACGTGGGTCGACCCCAAGTGGCGAGCGACGACCCATCCGGAAGAACACCGCTGTTGAATGAGAGAAGTGCACACAGCCAGACCAGCGTGACACCATGAAGAATCCAACGCACGGAACTCAACAACTCTCGCGACGTCGCCTTCATCTCAGTCAACTCCACGTTTGTAAGAATTGCAGACACGCCCACGATCTTGTCAAGTGCAGACCCTCCATTCCATCGTATACGACCCAATTTGAACCGAGTCAAGTATTCCAAAGCGGTGAACAAGGTCACCCAAACGACGACCACTTCGAGTAAGGGCTCAGCGCCCCGTAAGTCCAACGACCACCATGTCGCCCACGCTAAAAGGGACCATAACCAACCGACTAAAAGCAATTGAAAGGCGTGGGCGAACTCACTGATTTTCTTCAATAAATCCGTATCGTGACCAAGAACCCATTCGAGCACAAGGACGCCTGCCGCAGCAATGCATGTCGTCGCACTTGCAAGCAACCACCATCCCGACAAATCTGCATCTCGCCATGCGAGCATGAGAGCTGAAAGAATCCATCCCAAGACGAACACCGTTGCGACATTGACGACTGCTTGCATGGTGTACAAAGGGTCACGACCGTCTCTCAAAACTGCCAAACCCCCCATCAAGCGTACCTCAAAAGCGGAATCATCGACAATTCCGTGGGCTGCAGCAGCCATGCCGCCTGCCGATTTCAATCGGGCCGCCTCAACGATGCTCTGCGCTGCACCGTCTTCCCACTCATCACCGCTTGACCACGATGAGCCACGACTGGCAGCGTGTGCCGCTCCTGCGCCGCGTGAACGCCCGCCCTTGGAGGAGCGTGTTTTTGCCCACGCACGAATTTCAGGGGTGGTGATCTCTTCGACTTGGTCTTCATTGAGTGGGGCTCCGTGGTCGGTGTAGAGCCAGCGGCACTGGATGGGTACGGGATTTGGGTCGACGTCGGGTGCAACCATTTGGAATTGACCAGGGCCGAGCGTAGGTAACTGCGCCACTAAATCTTGGTCTCCACCACTCTCTTTGAGCAGATGACGAACCTTCTCAACATCTTGTGGTTGGGTGAAACGGCCGATGAAAGTGGTGTTGGCTTGTGCCAAAATCTTGTAATCAACATCGCTGACATTTTGAGTCGCAAGAACGCATGCTACACCGTACTTCCTCGCCTGTTTGAAAATCAATTTGATGAGGTCTTTTGCCGGTGGGTTTCGCGGGTGTGGAGGTAAATAGGGCGCTACTTCATCCATGAAGAAAAGGAGTTTGAGTTCGCCTTCAGCAGGTTGTTGC
Organism: Euryarchaeota archaeon UBA256; assembly: GCA_002494645.1. GTDB lineage: Archaea > Thermoplasmatota > Poseidoniia > Poseidoniales > Poseidoniaceae > Poseidonia. Next base: position 8,233 of record DACE01000021.1, read on the forward strand.
GTCAACATCCAATCATAGAGTTCACGAGAGAGTTCTTGGACAAAATATTGCTTCTGATTCTCGTCCTGAATCGTATTGAGGTACACGATATTGAGCGGTATCTTACCGGGCATGGCAGGCTCGACAAAAGCATCAATGTCAATGGGTACACCGTTGGAAAAGAGCAGTTGATTCACACCAGAGGAAAAGGCAGCCAAGCGACGGGCGAGGTCGTTGCGCGTCGATTTGGGCAAACGCTCTTCGAAGTCGGTCAAACGGTGCTCAATCATCACCTCGTTCCATGTTGGTGGGTCAATTTTCTCCCCCTCTTCATCCTCTTCAAAGCATTCTGGATACAGGTGTCGAATAAATTCCTGATTGGGCTCACGCACGACACGAGCCAGAGCCTGGAAGTCGCCAACATTCAATCCACATTTGGTGCCTTCAACAAGAATCTCGTACAGGAATGGTTTGACTGTCTTTCCCTGCGCCTTCTCCACGTCAAAACCTGCAAGGTTGGCAAAGCCGGCAGCCACCATATCCCACGCAGTTATCGCTTCTTCAGGGTCGAGATCGGCGGGAGGTGCCCGAAAGGGATCGATGCAAAGAGGAAGCCCTTTACTTCGCAACGGTGTCCAAATTCGCACCTCACACATGTCCATCAATTTCTTTGCACGAGCAACATCACCGTCCTGTGCTTCGAGTTCGGTTGGCTCAATACCGAGAGCCAAACGTGCGAGGTCACCTTGCGGGTCGATGATGAGCGCAGGAATGCCCGCTAATGCGGCTTCTTCAATGAGGGCTTTTGCCATCACAGTCTTTCCCGAACCGGTCGAGCCGAGCATCGCTCCGTGACGTGCCAATACCTGTGGCTTGATGTCAATGGCCTCGCCTGTATCTCGGCGTGTCCCCAAAAAGAGGCCTTTTGGTTTGTATTTCCGCTTTCGCTGCGGTACAATTGCTTCACTTGCAGTCGTAAAAAGGTCGCCGACAAGTTCGCCAACACGTGTCTTTGAATCCTCCTCCCCTTCCGAATCGTCAACCCACGTGGGGGACCCGTCTTCGGAAACCATAGAGGGACGAGAGGCGTTAGGGGTCTTCAAAGGCACGCAGGTTCAGTTGATGAAAACGCACACTCAAGGAGGGGGAACCACTCGCCGAGGCATGACCCGCATCCCAATGGCTCAACCGTCATGGGACGCTGAGATGCGCGAGGCAGCCGTTCAGACATTGGACTCTCTGAACTGGGTCAAAGGGCCCGAAGGGCGCGCCTTTGGCAGAGAATTTGCGGCATACTGCGGAGCCGTTCAAGGCACGCCCTGCCAAAGCGGTTCAGTGGCACTCTGGGGTGCGTTGAGGCTGTTGGGTATCGGGCCTGGCGACGAAGTCCTCGTTCCTTCACTCACTTATATCGCCACAGCAACTTGTGTCTCATTGGTCGGAGCCACTCCTGTTTTCGTTGACGTAGAGCCAGCGTATTGGTGCGTTGATATGGATTCACTTGAAGCTGCAAGAACACCGAAGACCAAGGCTGTTATCGCCGTTCATCTCTTCGGTCAAATGTCTAATGATGCCCTCGTGAAATGGTGCAAACAACACGGCATCGCCTACATTGAAGACGCAGCACAGGCTCATGGTGCAGTATCAGTGAGCGGAATTAAGGCAGGTGGCGTAGGCGATGTTGCCTGCTTCTCCTTTTTCCCATCAAAGAACCTTGCAGTTGGGGGCGAGGGTGGGATGATGATGACACGACGTGAGGACTTGGCTGCACGGATGGACGCCCTTGTTAATCACGGCAGAGATACTCGTCTGGAATCCCATGAACTCGGCTCAAACTTACGTATGTCCGAAGTAAGTGCTGCCATTGGCCGAATTCAACTTCAACGTCTTGAAGGGTGGCTTGAACGAAGGAGAGAGATTGCAACCCGATACCACCAAGCCTTTGCCCATTTATCGGAAGTCAGGGTGCCAGAAGTACGGCCTGGAACCGAGCATGCATGGCATCAATATTGCTTGCTTGCCCAACGTCCAGATGACCTGCGTCAGGCGTTGGATGCAGCGGAGATCGACTCAAGAGTCTACTATGCAACGCCTTGTCACCGCCAAGAAGTCTACGCTGACCACCCTCAACACCAGCAGGAGTTTCCCGTCACGGACTCGATTGCCCAGCGGCTGGTAGCGATCCCAATCTTTCATCAGATGACCGATGAACAGGTCGAACGAGTGATTCAAGCCGTCATTAGCGCGCCTCATCACGGCGAGTGAGCATGCTTGCAAGCGCGCTGTTTGACCACGACCGCAGGCCCGTAATTTCGTGACCAAGCCATGCGGGTCGAGTAAAAACTTCATCGGTGGAATCAAGTTCAATTTCGGCAAGCACAATGCCAGCCAAGGTGCCTTCAAATTCATCAACTTCCCATGTTTTACCATCGTCACCAACCCAGCAATATCGCGTTTTTTGAACTGAGGGGTAAGGCCCCAATCCAAGAATTGCTGCGGCAACAGAAGCCTCAACCCCCCACTCAAGTTCAATCGCTGTATCCTTGTTTTGTTTTGATTTAGCAGAAAGAATCCAACGGTCATTCCACGCACGTAGTCGGACGGACCACCCACTCTTTTCCGACCAGTGTTGAAACTCCTCATCGGATAGTGACGCCAAAGTAATGCCGTTCAAGGTAAGGGTTTGACCGACCGTCACGAGTTCTTCCACTCGTAGGTAGTGCTGTTCAATGGCCACGACCTCTGCTTGCTCCTGCCAAGGCCTTTCACCCCGCCCATCGACCAAGAAACGCCGTTCAATCTCAAGGTGATTCGTGATGACCCTCGCCTCCGTTGAGTGGAATTGTACTGTGAGGCTGAGGCGCCACAGCCACGAATTGAACGTTTTCAATCAGTTGCGTTCCCGCCGGCCCGAGCGTCACTCGGTCGATTGAGAAACGGTCGTCATCCAGCAGGGACTCGTCGCCGTTCGCAATACGTCGCTCAAGAGATCTTGATGTTGAGATGGCCCGCCAAATCAACCAGGCAGGGAAGATGAGCCCGAGGGAGGCAAAGGCCATTTCAACCAAAGACATCGTATCGCTCACCCGTTTCGTTCAAGCAACCCTTTCCATGAAGCCACAGCGTAAGCCTTAGCCGCCTGTGCAGGGTCCTTGGCTTTGTGAATGCCAGAACCAACAATCACGCAGTCAGAACCAGCGATGATGGCTTCGGTAGGGTCACCGTAACGTTGGCCCATCACTCCATCGCCCGTTTCGAGATTGACTCCAGGCGTCCAGATCATTTTCTCTGAGCCTACTTTGGAGCGAAGAATACGAAGTTCTTCCGGCCTTGAGCCATTACCGATGAAACCGACAACGCCACCGTGTTCAATACCAAGGCGCACAACTTCGTCGGTATAGGTCGGTACGAGGAGATTCCCTCGGCTTGACATTTGTGCGAGGAGCAGCACGCCCCCACTTCGTCCGTAATCACCCCATCCGGCTTGCAAACCATCAACGATATCTGGGCCGGAGATCAGGTGTGCTGTGACCAAGTCCGACCAGGCCCCGATGGCGTAAATTCCACCCATTTGGTGTTGAGAAATACCTCCGATATCAGCAAATTTTCGGTCTTCAAAGATGATCAAATCCAGGGCTTTCGCTCTGTCACAAAAGGCGCTCCAAGCCTCTGGAGTCCAGTCGTTGACCAAATCAACGTGGGTCTTGAGTGCAGCGATATGCGGGCCAACGGCGTCGATGAGTTCGGTTAATTCTGCCATGGTTGGCTTGTCGGCTGCCAAGCAAACCAGACTCTGCTTTGCAGCAGCCACTCGCATGTAGGCCTGGGCAGTCGATGATGCAGCGGAAATCCACCGTTCCCCCCATGCCTCTTCGGGACTCATGAAACCTGCTGGTGGCTCCTCCTCCTCAATCCTTGTGGCGAAAGAAGAAGCAAACGCCTCATCATCACCTTCATGATACCCCCAACCTTGCGAGAGAACATGCGACAGGCACTCTTCCTCTCCACCCTGCTGCTACTCATGCCGCTTTCGGGTTGCTTGAGTGGAGATGAAGGAACATCTCAGGAGGGCCAAGACGACATGTATCCTTCCGTATGGGAGCGGCATACCCTCGATTGGAATTGGACGGGCTCCTATGCCCGGGTCCTCGAGGATGGCCCCCATGAGGCTCTTCCCGTTCAAGAGGCGACCTTTGAAGTCGATACGACTGGTACTTGGGAAGGTGGACCGAACTCCGCAGAAGTTCACCTCTCATACTGGCTCCCCTCCAACACCCAAGAGGGTGAACAGGTCCCCGTGATTGCCGTGGTGAGCCCCTACTTTGATTACGGCCAACCGGGAAGCGCATCATCCCCTACCAATGTTGTCGGAGCGGGAAGGGGCGAGTTCATTTACGACAATTTCATTCCTCACGGATACGCCCTTGCTCAAGTTGCCGTATTTGCAACCGAAGAGAGCACAGGGTGTTTTGACTACCGCGGAGATGGAGAAGGTCAAGGCATTCATGAGGCGGTAGAGTGGCTTGGAACACAGAACTGGAGCAATGGAAACGTTGCCATCTATGGGAAGTCCTACGAAGGCGCCACAGCGTGGGAAGCGGCAGCTCAAGGCAGTGAACATCTGAAGACCATCGTCCCTATTTCTGGCACCACAGCCCTCGGCCCCCTGCTCTACAAGAACGGGAGTGCAGAGGCGAGAAGCCAAGTCATGCATTCCAATTATGGAGGCTCAATTTTGGACTATGATGGCGATGATCTCGACAACCTCTGCGCCGATGTCCTCGAAGGTTTCCTTGCGGGTCCAACTCGATATGGGCTCGGCGAACTTGACCCGTACATGGACAATTATTACGACGAACGCAGCCATATCGACAAGGCACTTGGCACCTACAATGGCAGCATCTATTGGGTTCAAGGTATGCAAGATTGGAATGTTGACCCACACCAGGTCTTCGGTGGACCTCCTGGAACTCATTGGTATCAGACCTATGTTGACGAAGGCTACGAAGTAGCGGGCATGCTCGGCCAATGGGAGCATAATTATCCCGATCAGTGGACCAAACATAATAACCAGGAGTCTGGCTACGGAGGGGAAGCGATCCAGAATATGACGCGTTGGGATTGGGGTCAAGATTTGTTTGAATGGATGGAATACTACCTCAAAGGAATTGGAGAAAAACCAGCCCTGCACGCCCAAATCCAACGCAACGACGGCGAATGGCGTATTGAAGAAACATGGCCGCCTGCCGATGCAACAGTACATCAGCTCAACATTTCAGATTGCGGCAATGACGGCGCCTTTGTCGGCGGCGGTGCAGCCGTTGTCGGCGGCGGCCAAAGCGTCGAAATCACCTGTCCCGCGCTGAGTGAAGACGACCTTCACATCGCGGGCATGGCGACCTTCCATCTCCTCGCTGTTCCCACCTTTGATGGTGGACAAGTCTTCATCGAAATGCAAGACGCTACTACCGGTGTTCGTTTGGGTCATGCAACCATGGACGTTCGCTATCACGCGGGGGGATACGATGCACAGACCGTTTTTCCCGGCCAACAAATCACCATGCTGATGGAATTCCAAGCGATTGACGCGATTCTTCCAGCAGGCCACGGCTTGAAATTCGTCCTCGCAGAGAATGGCGAAGATTACCTCGCTCCAGCCTGCGGCAGCACATGCACCGTACACGTTCTCCCCTCTCTGTCCACCGTTGGGCTACCGTTGATTGACCGAGACGGCTCGAACGTCCTCATCACGCCTCAAGGTGAGGATGCCGCCAATAACCTGTGAAGTAAACGCTCACCCTTCAAACCAGATGACACGAACATCCAACGGCGAGTACCATTTTGATGTCAGAGGCCGGTTTCACCTTCGTTATTCATATGCTGAGGAGAGGGCTCAATCATCGCGCAAATGCGCATTTTCGACGGAACCCCTGAGATAAGATTTAGTCATTAGAAAATAATATATGTAAAATATTAGTCAATTGATATCATATAAAACAAATTTTATGAGCGTATGTTTCATATACCGCCCTCATAACGAGTCGTTTGATACATATGGAAGACAAAACAAAGTTGGAGTACATTTGGCTGGACGGATATGAACCGACCCAAAACATGCGAAGCAAGACAATGGTAAGGACTGATTTTGGCGGTAGCCTTGAGGAATGTCCGATTTGGATGTTTGACGGGTCATCGACCCGCCAAGCAGACGGTAGCGATTCCGACTGCCTCCTCAAGCCCGTGAATATTTTCCCCGACCCTCAGCGCGTTAACGGTTACTTGGTTATGTGCGAAGTGATGAATCCCGATGGGACTCCTCACCCGAGCAACGGCCGAGCTACCATCGACGATGACGACGATGATTTCTGGTTCGGTTACGAGCAAGAATACTTCATCATGGACGTTGAAACACAACTCCCTCTCGGCTTCCCAGTTGGCGGCTACCCAGGGCCCCAAGGCCTCTACTATTGCTCAGTCGGCGGCAAAAATACGCACGGCCGTGCGCTTGTTGAAGAGCATGCAGATTTGTGCCTTGAAGCAGGCATCAATTTCGAGGGCATCAACCAAGAAGTTGCCTGCGGGCAATGGGAGTTCCAAGTCTTCGCTAAGGGTGCCAAGCAAGCCGGAGACGAATTGTGGGTTGCTCGTTATCTTCTTGACCGCCTTACCGAAAATTATGGCTTTTACATCGAATATCATCCAAAACCGATCAAGGGCGACTGGAATGGTTCAGGCATGCACGCTAATTTCTCCAACGGAGCCATGCGCGATGTTGGGGGTAAGGAATTGTTTGACAATATTTGTGAAGCATTCGGTAAGAACATTCAGAAGCACATGGCCGTGTACGGTGCCCACAACGAAGAGCGTTTGACAGGACTCCATGAAACCCAATCCATCGACCAATTTTCATACGGTGTTTCAGACCGTGGAGCATCGATCAGGGTTCCCGCAACCGTGCCAACCGATGGTTGGGTAGGCCGCCTTGAAGACCGCCGACCCGCATCAAACGGTGACCCGTACAAGATTGGGGCCGTCATTATCTCAACCACCAAGTCGGCCTGTTGAATCAAACCGATTCATCTCGGCGAAGGCGAACAACGCCTGCAATGACGGTGAAGATGACGATCAAGGTCAAAACGTTGGCAACGATCATGGCAATTGACTTTACAAGTATGCCATAAACGAGCCAGAGGGCCAGCGCAACCATGACGATTGAGAAGGTTGGAAGTGAGATGCCATCGTGTCGTTTGCTCACCCACACTTCATGGATTTGAGGAACCCACGCGATGATGCCAAGAAGCCCAGCGAAGAGACCGATTGCTTCAATCCACATCTCCGCCATGGCCTTCCCCCGTGACCGTGCTTTGAATAGTTACTTCTGAAAATCAATTTACCAAGTGTTTCATAAGTCACGACACACCAGTTCTAACCATGCAGCGAACTCAACTTCTCGCATTATTGATGGTCAGCCTCTTCTTTGGTGCCGGATGCTTGAGTGCCATCGACGGCGAAGTAGAGGTGCCCGATGTTGTACTTCCTGAAGACTGGTCAACAATTACAGCACGCAGTGTTGCAAGCCCACACCTTCTTGGCTTCGAAGATTGCGAAGACCTTGAACAAAATCTAAAGCAGTCCATCGAGGAAGAGTTTCGCACCCAACTCCTCCAAGCGGTTGCCGAAGAATACTACTACGGCGGTGGTGGCATTTGGATGGATGATGCCGAGATGGCGATGGACTCATCCAGTTCAGATGGAGGGGGTTCAGCAACTCCCCGAACCACCAACACCCGAGTTGAAGGAGAGGATTATTCCGGTACCAATAATCAAGAAGCAGGCGTTGATGAAGCAGATTTTGTGAAGACCGACGG
>DACE01000021.1:16164-21334 GCA_002494645.1 Euryarchaeota archaeon UBA256
GACCAACTCGTAGTGATTTCAGTCCTTAGCCCGTGGAGCCTTGCATCTCAAAGCCCGATGCGCGACGCCATGGGATGGGATTCCTCCTATGGTGCGTGGAGAACATCAAGCCTCACGAAATTCACGGTCATTGACCTGACCAATCGCTCTCTGCCTGAGGTTGAACGAGAGTTGTACATCGAAGGTAGTTACATCACAGCCCGCGAGGTTAACGGAACGATTCGAACAGTCACGCACGCATGGATGGACGTCCAAGGCCTCCAGTCCTGGCTCAATCTCCCCAATGGCTACTGGAATTTGGATTACGACGACCCACTGCGTCTTGAAATCAGAGAAAAACTCGCTTATGAAACAATGGGGGCCAACGCTGAAGCCCTCGACCAACTCTCTCTCGACGACCTTGTTCCCCAAGTGTACGAATATGCCAACGGCGAGGTCATCATTCATTCAATGACCGATGAGGCCTGCGCGGATTTCGTTGCTCCCGAGGATGGGATGAACCGAGGAATTTCCAGCATATTCACACTTGAACTTACTTCGGATGAATTTGACTTCGGGGTTGACCATGTTGTAGGAACTTACCCACAAGTATATGCATCAAGCGATGTTTTGGTACTCGCCGAATCTGCTTTTGATTGGTGGTGGTTTTGGGGCAATGACGGCCTGAACGAAATGACCAACCTTCACACCTTTGACATCAGCGCTCCAGATGCGACCCTCTACACTGGTTCGGGCCGTGTGAATGGCACGGTCGTGAACCAATTTGCGCTCTCTGAATACGAAGGCGTCCTTCGCGTCGCTACCACAACGGGCCAGTGGGCACGTTGGTGGATGGATGACCCTGAGCCAATGAGTTCACAATTGGTGACGCTTGTACGTTCGATGGACCTTACAACCGAACAACAGACATTGATTGAGGTGGGCCGAGTTGACGGCATCGCTCCAGGTGAACGAATTTGGAGTGCGCGCTTTGATGGTGACCGAGCCTACATCGTGACCTTTGAGCAAATCGATCCGCTTTGGGTCATCGATGTCAGTGACGAAACCAATCCGACCATTCTTGGAGAGCTGAAGGTCCCCGGTGTCTCGACCTACATCCATCCACTCTCACGCGACCACCTCTTGACCATCGGCCTCGCCCCTGCTAACGAAGACGGTACTGGGCTTGATTGGTCTGGCACGCAACTCTCTCTGTTTGATATATCTGACCCGACACTGCCCCAACAAGCAGACGCGTTGAGGATTTCACCAGTGAGTTACAATGAACGAAACGCATGGAGTTGGTCATATTCTGAAGCAACCTATGAGTCCAAAGCCTTCCAGTATTGGGCCCCAAAGAACATGTTGGCAGTACCACTGTCCACTTACCGTTATGTGGATACTTCCGAAGGGGGCTCCTACTCGTGGTCGTACCAATACATCTCCAAATTGATGCTCGTTTCCGTCAACGAGACCGACGGGACACTCACCGTGTATGGTGAGGTGAATCACTCATCACTTTACGACCGTGATGACAACGGCCGCTATTGGTGGAACGACCAAAACATCCGTCGTTCAATTTTCATGGGCGATTATGTCTATGCTATTTCATCTGCAGGCGTGACTGCCACGAACCTGACAACCCTCGAAGAAACAGCGCGCGTGACCCTCTCCATATCAAACCCTTACGCGGATTCTTCCGTCGATGATGTAGCAGTGGCTTCCTCAGACTCAGATCGAGATGATGAAGAAGCCTCAGAAGACCGAGGTTGAACACCAACCTCTCGAGCCATGACGATGATGGAAATTGGTTGAAGTTGTTGTGCCGATAGGGAGTGGAAACCTGAACATCGTCATCGGTCTGGTTGGGCACGGTCGTTGGGGCCAACGTCATCTTGCGACGCTGTTGAACCTCAAATCCGAAGGGCATATCTCCGAAGTCTACGTTTGTGACATCGATCCCAAACGCTTGGAGGCACTCCCCGAGGCGGTGAACGGTACATTTACGTCCTTCACCACCATGCTGGATGAAGTAAGGATTGACGCTCTCGCTATCGTAACACCTCCCGAAAGCCACCTCACACTGGCCACTCAAGCCCTCGAGAGGGAAATACCTCTCCTGGTTGAGAAGCCACTGAGTACCGATTTGAGCGAAACCAGCACCTTTCTTGACCACCTTTCGGTCAATGCCACCATGATCGTTGGTTATCTCTTGCGTCATCATCCCGGTGTTGAGAAGATGATTGCTCACTATTCAGCGAAAGACCTCTCGCCCCCAAGGCGATTTCAGTACATGCGACACACTCCACGAGAACGACCTCAAGGGGCACATCCGATCGAAACCCTTGCCGTTCACGCTCTTGACCTCTGCTCTCTTTTTCTGAAGAGCCCGCTTCGTACCTTTGATGTAGGCACGCTCCTAACGACCGAGGAATCAGCCTTCATTGAATTGCAGGGCGAGGACGGCCGCTCTGCGACCATCGATGTGGCCTGGGGCGCAGGGCACGAGGTCAGAGCCCTTTCAATCTCCGGAGCCGAAGATGAAATGGAACTTGATTTTGGGACCAACCGTCTCATTCATCGTCATTTTGGAACGCAACACGACACCGTATTGGATGTTGGACAGGGCCAACCACTTGACAACGAGTGGCGATGTTTACTTTCAGCGATTACAGAGCCAAAAACCGTTCTCCTCCCCTCCCGCAACGAGCTCTTGGACCACGCCCATTGGCTTCACACGCACCGGTAAAAAGACCAGGTTCTCCATAGCGCTTGTTGCGAGAATTGAAGAATCCCTCTCGCTTGGGACGAAGCATGGGGCTCAGTATGACCACCGTTCAGCGCATGTTTGCATCAAGCCTCATTGCCGGTCTTGGCGTTTGGTATTTGCAAGGCGCCGTCATGGACGGTGTCCTCACACTCATCGCTCTTTGCGCCCTCACTGCCTTGATTTGGGGTCTTTCAGAACGGGAAACAACCTTCGCCACACTGAATTTAACTGGAAGTGGCCCGTGGGAAATGCTCACAGTTGTGGGCAGCATTATTGTCTTCGCACAATTATCTATCTCGATATGGGCCTTCCCTATGGTGGGTGCATACATTCTCTCTCTTTCCTTCATCGGATCGTTTTGGGTGACCGGATACATGATGCAGCCCGGGGCTTGAATCACAACTCGATATGTAACTGAACCAGCCTCAGGAAGGCGAAGTGTCAAAGGCTTGCCAGCCCGACCTTCAGCCACCATGGCAACTCACGGCGACCACCCAACACTACCCGAGCACCTCGAATCGCTCTTAATGGACGACGTTCACACCGTTTTTCTGAAGGCTGATTGTCCCCCGCGAGTAAAGCGTGGAGAGATTGGAGCCCTCAAACTCGTTGAAGTTGAAGGCTCATCGGAAGCCTCAGACACCTTATTTCTTGAGCAACTTGAGGAAGACCTGGTGAACCTTGTCGAAGAGCATCGACATCGCAGTGACTGCTTCCTCGAAATCGATCGAAAGGGGTGCCGTGTCATTCAATTGGGTGATTTACGAATCACCTCGGCCTGGCCACCCTTTTCAGACGCGCGCGAAATCACCGTGGTCCGACCAGTCACAAAATTGAGCCTCGGGGATTATGATCTGGACGAACGATTGGTTGACCGCTTACGCAATCACCACCGCGGGGTCTTTATTTGCGGACGCCCCGGTTCGGGAAAAACAACATTGGCACAGGCCATTGCGGAATATCTTGACACCGAAGTTGGCGCTATGGTGAAGACCATGGAAGCACCACGAGATTTGCAACTTGAACAACGAATTACTCAGTACGCCCCCCTCGAAGGAGACTTAGAGAAAACAGCAGAAATCATCTTCCTCGTCCGCCCCGACTTCGTCATTTTTGATGAGGTCCGCCGTGCTCGAGATTTCGAGATCTTTGCCGACGTCCGTCTTGCTGGCGTAGGATTGTTGGGCGTGACGCACGCCAATTCAGCTCTGGAAGCCATCCAGCGCTTGATCGGGAAAGTTGAATTGGGCCTGGTGAGTCAGGTCCTTGATACAATTCTTCACGTCGAATCTGGGCGTATCCAACAAGTGCTTGAATTACGAATGACGGTCAAACCCCCGACGGGAATGCAAGAGGAATTGGCCCGCCCCGTTATTGAGGTCGTAGAATTTCCTAGCGGTAAACTGACTCACGAAATGTTCGCCTTTGGTTCAGAGATTGCCGTTGTCCCACTCGAAGGACGCTCAACCAACGAACTCTCTCCGGTCAAGGCCATGGCGAAACAACACATGTCGAACACCATTCGTCAGTGGGTAGGTGTCGATTGCCAAATCAAGTTCTCGGGAGAGTCTTCCGCAACGATTTATGCACCTTCAAACATGATCTCAACACTCGTAGGACGTGGGGGCGAGAACGTCAAACAATTGCAAAATGAATTAGGAGGTATTCGTTTGTCCATTGAGTCCTTTGACGACATGCCCGATGATTTGGAACAACCCAATCGCTTTTGGCAGGACAATCGGAAAAATGGGCGTTCGGGCGGTCGCGAAAATCGAAGAAATAAAGGAAAAGGCGGCAGAAAAAAATCCTACCGTTGAGAACTTAGCAAATGGGACGCTGACCCGCGTTGAAATTAAAATATAGGGGCATGGTTTAAAAACTCAAATGCGAGGGTTCGGGGTGAGGCTTTAGCATGTCGACTGATGGAACAACTGCAGATGGAAATGAAAGCGCACTCGTCGCCTTCCTTCTCGAAAATCGCTCTTGGATGAACGCAGCCTCAATGGTGATGGTTGCCTATGCCGTTTGGGCCGTCATCGAAGTACTCTCCAACACGTGGTTTCACGGGTTGCAGGACCTCACACTCTTCGTAACGGGCGAAGCAACCAACACTGACCCGGATGACCTTCAACGTAACAACAGTGGATGGATTATGGCATCAGGTGCCGTATTGGGCTTGGTTGGCCTCGCCTCACAATACATCTATCGCGCTGCCCCCTACATTGATTCATCAATGGTAGCAACCGCCGCCATGATTCTTGACCAAGCTTCAACCGATCGTGTGAGTGAAGAAGAAATCATTGCGAAGGCAGAAGAAGCCGCCACCGTCGCTGCTACTGAAGTCGCCAAAGAAACGGCGGAAGACACCGTCATCGAAATGCTAGACCCCGATGCAGGTGAAGAAGAGGCTGCTGAAGAAGA
>DACE01000021.1:21488-38837 GCA_002494645.1 Euryarchaeota archaeon UBA256
GAGGATTCCGAGGAAGGCGAAGAAACGCCTCCTGAAGACATGAAGAAATTTTGAGGTGAAGAAAAATGTGGGAACATCGTACAGTATCAAACAAATCATATGAAGAAACCAAAAGAATCCTACCCAGCGAGACTTATGTCAAGCTCATGGATCAAGTTGAAGCCGTAGTAACGCAAGCAGAGGTTGAAAAATTCGACGCTGAAACGTTCATGAGTTACATTCCACGCCGCGGCCCATGGGAAGAAATCCCCGCCTCTGACCACTCCCGCGCAGATGCCCGGACACGCTACATCGGTCCTGCCGAAGCTAAACTTCTCAACACCAATTTGGTGCTTGGCTCTTCGTGGATTGATTCTGACCGTTTCAAATTTGAGCGCCGTATTGAAAACATCGCTGATTACCTCAAGCAGAAAACCATCATCAACGCTAACATGTGGACGCCAAAGCAATTGTTTACGACTCAGACCTTCTTTTTCTGTTCAACAGGTGATGAAGACCGCATGGGTGGAGCAATTTTGGAAGGCGATGAGCGAACAGATAATCACTTGTTCCTCAGCCCACCTGAAGGCAAGGACTTCGCTGAATGGGAAGTTATCCTTTGGGGACTTGGCCACCGCGGCGTTGTCCCAGATTCCGACCCACTCGACCGCGTCTACTACCCTTCCTTGATGCACCGCAATGTGTCCTTTAACAACCGACTCGGTTGGATTCGCTATTCACCCGCTGGATTCGGAAAGGACGCCTCAGGGTACCTCATGACCCGCCCGAATACCTGGATTTGGCCAGCTGTCAACGGAAACCGTGAAACTGCGACCGCATTCAACCTTCTCGTGAACCTCCCAGACCGCCGATCCTCCTTTGGTGAAGAGGGGATTTCAGACGTCTTCCTCACAACTGGAAAGACCTCCCTCTACACCATGATGGGCATGATGCAATCCTCGACCGTCCGCCAAGCATTTGGTGCAGGGTCAGAAATGGTCCCATTGGAATTCCACTGCATCGAACCTGGTCTTGACGAATGGATCAGCAACTCGAGCGACGAAGACAAGTACAGCCGCCTGTTCGAAGTGTGTGCTACGTTGGGCTATATTTTGACCGACCCACACATCGGGACACTCGGTGGAGCAGCCAAGCGCCGTCGACTCATCATGTACCCCAGTGACCAAGGCAACCTTTTGACCTGTGCAAATGCAAGCCAAGTCGCCGATCACGCACTGAAGTCAAATTACGGCTCAACCGTATTCACCAAACTTGACCAAGCCGATTTCATGAACCGTGTTACTCGCCGATTCAAGGCATATGCAGACCTCGTTGCAGCCTCCGACGTTGCCCGTGGTGCACGCTGGATTAGTCAAGCTGAGGTTGATGGTGAGAAGATGATTGGACCCAATGTCCACTCCATCCTTTCAGTACGCGGCTACGACATCCTGAACATGCAAGAATACCTTGACACCTTCAATGATGTTTCTGCGGCCCCAGAACGTTTGATGCGCCGGATCATTCAATCCGTTGCGACCAACGCTCTCAAGACCGTTTATCCGGTTGACCTTCTTGGTGAATCTGCTGGACCTGCTCCCTTCGAGCACATCTTCAATTCCTCGGACGACAACCCGCTTGTTTACTACACCGACATCCGCTTCCTCGTTCCAACATCCATTGACAAGTTGCGCTTCCAGACTGCTTCACGCGGTGCAGACCGTGGCCGAATGCGAGAGGCTTACTCCGCGCTCACAGCCGCTGATCCGATGACAAGTTTGTCCATCCAAGACCTGTGCCTCCCCTTCCTTGCCGACCTTGGCGAAGATACCTGGCAAACTGGTACTGGAATCAACGAAAACGAGATTGTTGTTGAAGTGACCATGGCCGTTAACCCAGCCCGTGTGTGGCGCTCTTACCTTGATCCAACCACTGACGAAGTCTTTGACATGCCAAAGGGTGACAAGGGAACTGCTGCTCAACTTTGGGGCGACGTATTCATGACCAACGAGGTTCTTCACGACAAGATGAAGAAAGACGGCAACGAGCACTACCTCAACCTGTTGAAGATGGCCTACCACTGGTCTCACAACGAGTCTCAGAAGGCCCACAAACTCGGTAAGCACGGCAAGAAACCTGCTGCAAAGAAGTCACCAGCAAAGAAGAAGTGATCCACTTCGGGAATAAGGGTTCAAGAACAAGAGCCCCCCGCAAGTGACTGATGGCTGGAGCAAACGACGGTAGCGGGCGAGCCCCGGTTGCTATTGTACGCCCTACTACAACCGTGACCAGCGGTCTAGATGTCACGCAAAAATTGGTGACGGCAGCCGTAGCATTTGGCGACCTCATGCAGGGTACCTTCGGTCCACAGGGTCTCGACAAGATGCTTTACAAAACCAACGGCCAGACCGCTGTGACAAATGACGCTGCCAAAATAGTATCCGAGTTATTGGTGAAACATCCGGCTGCCAAAGCCTTTGTTCAACTCGCAGAGGCTCAAGAGCAGGCGTGTGGGGACGGAGTAACTGGATGTCTTCTCTTCGCCAGCGAGTTGATGCGAGAAGCGGGTCGATTGTTGAGCCGAGGCCTTCACCCCCTCGTACTCATCAAAGGATACCAAGATGCACTTGCACACGCACTCAACTATCTCGAAAGCAACACGGCGCCCTGCTCTTCCGATTTGGATCTCCTTACCCTGGTGGCCAAAACCGCAATGAACGGCACCTCTGCAGATATTGAAGGCACTTTTTTGGCCGACCTGGTGGTCAAGGCACTGTCCATTGTTGGCGAAGGAACTGAGGTTGATTACGAAGATGTCCGGATGGCCAAACGAACACAAGGAAGTGTGAACGACACTCGTCTCGTTGAGGGATTGATCCTCGAAAAGGCGTTGCAACTCGACCGTCTGCCACGGCAACTCAGCGGTGGAACCCTTCTGGCATTGACCTGCCCATTGGATCAAGAAGACTCATCCCGGGAAGCAGACATTGAAGTCGAAACCGCCCAGCAGTGGATGGGTTTTGTTCAGGCCAAAGAGACACTTCTACAACAGAAGGTGGACAGCGTTCTTGCGACCGGTGCAAAGGCAGTGTTCAGTGCAGAATCAATAGAGCCGAGTATCTTTCATGCGTTAACCGACGCTGGTTGCTTTGTCCTTGGAGGACTTGAACGAGTGGGCATTGAAGATATTGCCCGCGCTTCCGGTGCAACCATGTGCGACCACCTCGACGACATGGACGCCTCAATTCTAGGCGCGTTCACCTCCCTCGCCATTGAAACCAGCGAGGGAATGGATGGACGTCGGGAACGCCTCTTCCTTCATTTCGCTCAACAAGCCGGCCTTGTGACTCTTGATGTCGGGGGCGGCGATGGTGTTGCGGTAGAAGAGAGTATACGAGGACTGCACGATGCTCTACGCTCCACCGCACTCGCCATGCAAGAAGACGCTGTTGTAGCAGGTGGTGGTTCAATTCACATGGGTGCTTCATTGGCTGTCAAAATCGCTGCCGAGCAGCAATCGGGCCGAGAACGCCTTGCCATGGAAGCCTTTGCGAGAGCCTTGGAAACCATTCCATCCACGCTCGCTCAAAACGCAGGCGTTGACCGCTTGAACACACTTCTTGCCTTGCGCGCAGAACACCGAGATGGAAAGGCCAATGCCGGTATTGATGCATCGGGGCAGGTCGCCGAAATAACCTCGTCCTGGATTCCAATGCAAACGCTCCGTCATGCCCTTGACTCTGCTACAGAAACGGCTTGTGGACTCCTTCGCGTTGACCAAGTGATCTCTGCCCGAGGCGACTGATGACCTCACCCAGTCACGAGTTGCGCTATGTTCAAGTGCATCGGACGGGGCAACTACGATAACGGGTTCACCATATGAGCACCGTTCAAACACCACCCCGCGCCCTCCTTAGCGTATGGAATAAAACCGGCATCGTTGATTTTGCGCGAGGGTTGGCCGACCTCGGATTTGAACTCGTATCCACGGGCGGTACGGCACGAACATTGGCTGAAGCAGGGCTTGAAGTCCTTCATGTATCGGACCTTACAAAGCACCCAGAAATTTTCGACGGGCGCGTTAAATCACTCCACCCAGCCATCCATGGCCCCCTCCTTGCCCGTCTCCATCAAGGCGACGACGCAGAAGAATTGGATCGCTTGGGCTACGCCCCTATCCGAGTCGTCGCTTGCAACCTCTATCCATTTGCAGCAGCAGCTCAACAAGACCCTCCGCTCGAAGACCCCGCTCTCTTGGAAATGATTGACATCGGTGGTCCAACAATGGTTCGAGCCTCGGCCAAAAACCACCAACACGTCCTCATTGCCACCAACCCTGAACGGTACGAATCAATTCTTGAAGCACTTCGCGAAGCCGGCGGAGCAGAACAAGTCCCCATTGTCTTGCGCCGCAGGTTAGCACTCGAAGCGTTCCAACACACTGCGAGTTATGATGCAACGATTGCGAATGAATTGCACAACCGCATCGTAGGTGATCCAACCCACGAAGACAGCATGGAATCTCAACGAGACCACCTTCCAACAGCGATGCTTTCTGCGGGTGAACAAACGCAATTGCTTCGCTACGGTGAAAACGCTCACCAGGCAGCTGGGCTTTATGTCGATGCGACCGAGAAGGAAGGCCACTCAACGTTAGTCACAGCACATGTTGAAGGTGGAAAAGCAATGTCGTACAACAATTATTCTGACGCTGACGCTACCCTCCGCCTTTGTCGTTCATTGTCAACAGATGAATGGCCTGAAACTCCTCATGCCTGTGTGATTGTCAAGCACAATAATCCATGCGGTGCTGCTTTGGGAGCAACCCAGTTAGAAGCGTTTGAACAAGCCCTTGCCAGTGACCCCGAATCTGCATTTGGCTCAATCATATGCTTCAACGAAGTCGTCGAGTTTGAAACAGCCGATGCCATTGGCGATCTTTTTGTTGAAGTCATGATGGCACCAGGATATACAGATGAGGCAAAACAGCGCCTTATGATGAAGAAAAACCGCCGCCTTTTGACCATAGAATCACCAAACCATCGCCTTAAGCCGCTTGAGCGCAACCTCGTACGCAAACCGATAGAAGGCGGACTTCTCGTTCAAACAGAAGAGCCTCCAATCATTGACTGGGCCAAGGCTGAAACCGTCACAAAGGTGGAACCAACACCCGAACAAATTGCCAGTATGAAATTCGCCGTGCGTGTATGCGAGCAAGTCAAATCAAATGCTATCGTCATGGTTCAGGGAACCGCTACGGTCGGTATTGGGCCAGGTCAAACCAGCAGGGTTGAAGCGGTCCGCATTGCTGCCCGCCGCGCTGGAAAACGAGCACAGGGCAGCGTTCTTGCTTCTGATGCCTTCTTCCCATTCAAGGATGGATTAGAGCAAGCGGCAGATGCAGGCGCAACCTCTATTGTTCAACCAGGGGGCTCGATTCGAGACCAAGAAGTCATCGATGAAGCGGACGCAAGAAAGATTTCGATGGTCTTTACTGGACACCGATTATTCCGTCACTGATCTCCAATGGTAGGTTTGAAGGCGAGACGACTCAAGGGCCTCCCATGGGACATCTTGCAGACATCAATAAATCGTATTTCGGCCACCTCGTCGGTGCATGGAAGATGGCGTTTTGGTTCGCACTTGGCTCCTTACGCCTCATCATTCATGGAATCCTACCAAATATCGATGAGCACGCAGGACAACGAACTGTTGACCGGTATTCGTCACCACAACAGCTTCAGGATTAAGCAACGGTGGGAACTCGCCATCCGACCCACCAAACTCCAATTGCGGCAATAATTGCGATGGTGGTCTGTCCGAACCCCGGGTCACCAAGAATGGTGATGTACCAAATGGAAAAGAGCGACACCAGCGCAATCAGTCCGCAAATGACGATTTTTGAGTGCAAGGGAAGGGCACGCCCCGAGCGATAATATCCAAGCAGGGATGAGCCGAATAAGCGGTTGGTGAGCAACCAACGGAACAAGCGTTGCGAAGAGCGCCCGTAACAATAAGCGGCTGCGACCAACCAAGAGGTTGTTGGCCATCCGGGAAGAAAGACTCCAATGCCGGCAAAGAACACAAAAACACTGCCGATGACAATCCAGATGCTGCGGACAACTGGATTGGCACTGGGTTTGTGTTCAGCCAACACCATCATGATAACTTCTTCATCCCTCAGCGAGGCATAGGTTTCAGCAAGTCGTAATGATGTTTGCTTGCGAGTAGTCGCGGGCGACACAACGTGACCGGTCATACGACTCCCCAATTGCCCGTGAGGAAGGCGTGAGAAAAACCCTTGCTTTCAACGGAAAGATATGAAACAGGGCAGGAATTGGCCTCATCATGGTTGAGAGCCAAGTGGGCGGGCGCATCGCTACTGGCGAAAGCCCTCTTCGCTGTGCAATTCTCCTATCCGGTTCTGGAACTGGGATGGAAGCCCTTGTTCGAGCTCAGCAAGAACAGCACCTCCTCCACCAAACAACGGTCGTGATTTCGAACAAAGCGGGCGCCCCTGGCCTTGCTCGTGCACAACGCCTCAACGTGCCGACCGCCGTCATTGAACATCAGCCCGTAGGCGAGACCCTCACACGCGAAGAGCACGAACAACAACTACTGTCATGTCTACAGAAATTCAACGTCGAACTCGTCGTCCTCTCGGGTTATATGCGCCTGCTCTCGCCCTCCTTCCTCAATGCTTGGAATGGACATGTCATCAACATCCACCCTTCGCTCCTGCCACATTTCCCTGGCGCCCATGCCCACCGTGATGTTCTTGCTGCTGAAGTAACCATCACAGGATGTACCGTTCACGTGGTTGATGAGGGTATGGACACGGGAGCCATCATTGCTCAACGCAGTGTTCCCGTATTGAAACAGGACGATGAAGAACGGTTGAGTGAGCGTGTCAAAGTCGAAGAACACCGCCTCTATCCTGCCGTACTCACATGGATTGCTGAAGGACGTGTTCACCATGAAGACTCAACAGTTTCTGTTGATGGTCTCGAAGGTCTTCGGCTGAGTTAAAATTCGTAAATGCCGAGGCAAAACCCTCCATTTGAACTGAGGGCAAGTCTTCCAAAAGGTGTCCAACGGACGCCGCATCTTCAGCAAAATCATAGCCTTGAGGTATACGGGCAAAAAGCGGCTGTCTTCGCCCATTTCTGTCCAGGGGAACTCCTCCAATTACAGTCCGCTCAACAAGGGCTTGAAAAGCCTCTTCCGTCATCAAAAAAGCATCACACGGGAGAAGTAAGCACGATGAATCCACTCGTCTACAAGCCCACGAAATAAGGTGGTGAATTCCTTGCACGCCAGGGGGGTCCGGCCATACATCTCCTTGAAACAAAGCGGAACGTTCCTCGGCCCCGCAGAGAATGATAATTCGAGACACCCCACATGCACCAAGCATCTTCTTCAAACGACTGACGCCTCCAAACATCATCCCCTTATCTTGACCCATACGCAGGCTTTCACCGCCTGCTAAAATGAACACGGTAAGCGTCATCAGTTCCCCTCAATGCATTTCATCAAGTCGGTCAAGAGCCAATTCCAACTCTTCAAGCAAACTGCGAACCCGTTCAAGGAGTGCCTTTCGCTCTCGGCTAGAACGAGCTTCTGGCAACCATTCCAACAATCGCCTGACGTCGCGAGCATCTCGGTCCACCGTCCATTTCAGGACATTTTCGAGAACGGGATCTTCAGCCGGGAGAAGTCGTTCCGTCATGTGGGTCACTTCCCTCCGCTCTCAATGAATCCTCCGCTTGAAGGATATGGCTTCGAATTCGCTCAAACATCTCTCCTCCAGCCGGGGCTGTTTTGATGAGTTGTTCGCAGGAACCGACTGAACCTTTTCGTAACGAGAGGAAAAGGACACAATATTGGTGCCAGTGGTCACTTTGGTCGGCGGCGGCAATCAACCATTCATCCGAGGGCGCGGGATGACCCGCTCTGGTAATTTCTTCTGCAACTTCCAGAACAACCATCAAGGCTTCTTGCCGCTGAAGCAAGTGAATAAACGCCATCCACGGGTCTTCACCCAAATCCTCGGGAGAAAGGTTTGCGAGAAGCAACCCAGCCATGCTCAAATCTTCCCGACCGTGCCGTTTCCAAAGCGCCGGGATCATTTTGGCGAGAAGGCGACGTTTGGGAATGGCGGTCAGCATCCATGAACTCAACTGCCTCAAATCAGGTAAAGGCGTCCCGATGTGAAACGAAAACCCCCCGTCTCCAGTGGTAATGTCCGTCCGCGGCTTATTGGTAAAATCCGGCACGCATTGTTTGTATGCAGTTAACAAAAATTTCAGAGTGCGGCGTTTGCTGTTTAATGAGCGGCCTGATTGCTGCTCCAACCAATCGTCAAGGCGCGGATTCAATTTGAGTCACCTTCGTTGGCTTTCTTGCGAAATGAATCAAACAAGTCACCAACCAACCCAACCGAATCCCGAAGTGTGTCCATCAACGTATCAATCATCGCTTTATCGTCGTACTTTTCTTTGACCATCTCGCGTAATTCTCGCTCGATTTCAGCATGTTGGGCATCATCGATATCAAATTGAGAGCGAAGATGAGCAAGAACCCTAAATTCGTCTTTTGATAGTGAGGCATTGACGATGGCAACTTCGAAGACTTTGGTGTAGATGGTGCGCATGTCTTTGGGTGAAATTGATTCACCAGTTCTTGAATCGAGGCCCGCTTGGATTGACTCGTAAATGTAGGCAGGCTCGTCGGAATCAAGGTTGAGGACGCTGGCTAATTTGATGATTAACCGCTTTTCTTCACGCGTGAGCACGCCGTCGATGAGCATGACCTCTACGGTAGACCTGAAAACATCCAAGGCTCCGAGTGTTGCGGCCGACACATTAGAATCCAAGACCTCCGACTTCTTGAAGAAACCGTATGGAAAATCCTATCTTCAAGGGTGAATGCTCCCACAGGGTTGAAAAGGGCTCAGCAGGTGGGAGGCATGTTCACATTCACTTTCACCCGTTCGTCGGGTGGTTGCAATGAAGCCTTTGAGCACGGTTCAAAGGCCATTCAAAAGGGTGCTTGCGAGCAAGAGGAGGAATACTCATGAAGAAGAAAAACAATTCAAACCGCGGTGGCGGTAACAAGAGCAAGGCGATGAAATACCAAATTCGCGCTGATATTAAGGTGAACGGAACGGTCCAACGCAAGGACATCATCGGTGCCATTATGGGGCAAACCGAAGGATTGCTTGGAGACGACCTCGAGTTGCGAAAGTTGCAACGCACCGCACGAGTCGGACACGTTGATGTTGAAACCGAAACCAAAAACGGTAAGGTGCACGGCGTCATTACCATTCCAAGCAGCATGGACAACGTTGAAACCGCGATTATTGCAAGTTCGCTGGAAACCATTGACCGAATCGGTCCGTGCAACGCCATTATCAAAGTCGTTGAAATCAGTGATATCCGTGCAACAAAGCGTACGGCTGTTGTTGACCGAGCCAAGGAACTACTCCTCACCCTGGTGAATTCAGGAGAGGCAGCATCCAAGACCGTGATCGAAGAAGTCCGCTCCGTCCTCACGGTTGGAACCGCAACGAATTTCCACGGCTTGACCTGTGGGCCAAACGTAGAATCCTCGTCTTCGCTGATTATCGTCGAAGGCCGTAACGATGTCCGCAATCTATTGAACTGCGGTGTTAAGAACGCTATCAGTGCAGACGGTGCAGGCAACATCAAGCAGGAACTCATTGACCTTGCAAACAGCAAGGAAAGTGTCACGGTCGCTATCGACGGAGACCGTGGTGGTGAAATGCTGTTCATGCAATTGTACGACATTATGAAGACCGACCATGTCGCACAGGCTCCGGTTGGCCAAGAATGGGAGTTATTGCCCCAAAAGACGGTCACCATGTGCCTCCAGAAGAAAACAGACGCTGCCAAGTTCAAGCATCAACTCGACAAGAAGATTGCCGAGGACAATGAAAAATACGGCGGAGACAAAGATTGGGACAAAGACATGGAAAGCGACGCCGATGCAGAGGCTGAAACCGCTCCTGCGGACATCCAAGAATTGTTTGACATGGCCGATGACATTCCAAAGAACAAGGCCATCATTCGTTTTGCAGACGGCACATATTCCGATCAAATCGGCCCCTCAAAACTTGAGGAAGCCATGAAGGAAGCCGAGTCTGCAGACGCTGTGATTCTCAACGGCCCTGTGACTGGAAAGGTACTGAATTACATCAATCAGTCTTCAGCCACCACGGTGATTGGGACCAAAGAAGGCAAGGACTTCGAGTCTCCAGAAGGCGTCAACATTTGGTTGGTCGACATCCACCGTTGAAATTCATCGGTTTGTATAAATCGTCTGCGACCTTTCGCCGAATATGGGCGAAGGTATTGAGGCCGACTGGCCAAGTGACGACATTGTACCCGTTTCCGAGGAAGAACCTCACGGCGAGGTTGAACAATCATCTGCTGTTGATGAAGTGACCGCCAGTGAATCCGATGATATGGAACCAGGGGAGTTGCCTGAGCAGACTGAACTCGCAACGCGTGAATCTTGGACTTTCCCAGTTCGGGCAGCACCTATCTTAGCACTGCAGGGCGAAGAGGTCACAGAATTCCCACTCAGCCAGCACCGCTCAGGCCACGAATCAACATCCATTGTGATGGACGACGAATTGATGCGAGTTGTTGAAGCCCGCTATGATGCCGATGGAGTGCGTCGATTGAACGTCCGCATGGCCTTGGTAAAGGAACATATTTCCGGATATTCACACACGCATTTAGATCTCTTTCGCCGCTTGAACCCAGTATGGTTTGCTTCCATTGGTTTCGGATTACTCGCAGCTACTACGGTTGCTCAAAGCCTCCTTGTTCTCGGAGGGGGGTTGTTCATGTTCGCAGGCATTGCAGGCCTCCTCATGTCCAAATTAGACCTGCACCGGATTTCCTTTTCTGACCACGGAGGTCGTCACGATTTCTATCTGTCAGGATGGGGGCAAGAACCCTTCTTGATTCACAACAGCACGGCTTTACTCGGGCCTGCTTTCGTTGACTTTTTGCGTACTGGAACGCTTGAAACTCAGCACATTGACGCCGTAGTTGATTCCATGGCACAACCGCCTCAACCCGCTCTCGAGGCCAAAGACCAGTCAAGCGTTTTCTCGCAGGAAATCCCCTTGCTTCCTTCCCCACAAGAACCCGTTACGACACCAATCACCCCGCCCTCCTCCGAAGAGCCAATGCCTCTGCCGCCACCATCAGAAGCGACTCCATCTCCAGGGCCACCGGTTTCAATGCCCGAACCACTTCCACCCACGCCCCCGACGCCCTCGGTCATTCCACCACCGCCTCTGACGCTACCCCCAGCGCCTCTGCCTCAACCCGTAGCATTACCTCCAGCACCTCTGCCGCAACCCGCAGCATTACCTCCAGCACCTCTGCCGCCGCTGCCACTAACTCCGGCCCCTCGCGCAGCAACGATTGAGGAAGACGCTCTTTGGGACGACTTGAACTGATCAGGCCTTTACGCCACCAGCAGAAGGCAGCATAACGCTCTTTGATAATCGTTTGATTTCCTTATCGAGTTCTTCCAATGTTGATGGCAACGGCCATTCATCCTTTTCCAGCGGTACATGCTTTCCAAGTCCGGGGATTCGTTTGAGGGCCTGACCCAAAGCAACGGCATCATCGAGGAAATGGCCTTGAGCGCCACTGTGTCTCGCCTCAAGCCTTCGGCGCATCCATCGCTTCAGCGGCGGAATCATGTTGACAAGATGGTTCAAGAGTTCGGCTCTGTGGCCGTCACCCTCATTTCCCTCGGGAAGGAGCCTCAAGGTCAAACGTAGGAGCCGCGCGACTCGGACATCCCGGGGCGTCACATTGACATGGCCTGCAAGGCCTCGGCGAACGAATTTTACACCTTCTAAACCATCGTTCTTGATGCGTTCAGCCAGGTCCTTGAGGCCCAATAGCGCGAGGAGTTCTCGCAATGCATCAAGGGATTCTTTTGTTGCTTGACCTGCTAATTCCTTCTCACCAACGACCTCGCCTTTGTGCTCTTGAGTTGTTTCGGAGATGATTGGTCGCGTGGCTTCCTCCTCCACGAATTCATCTTCTTCTTGCCTTGCCAACTCCAGGGCCTCTTGCTGGTCGCGCCATCCACTCCAACGAGTTGCGGACCATTTTTCATCTTCCCAAAATTCGTCATCTGTCAAACCATCTTCGCGAATGATACCATCTTCGCGAATCTGTACTTCGCTCTCCTTTTGAGGTGGTGGCACCGGAGCAACTTCTGGCTTAAGGCTGGCTTCGATAACAGGTTCAACCTTGACCGCCTCTCCTTCTTCCTCGGCCACTTCTACTTCTTTGACGAGTGCAGGCGTTTCGTTGTTCAATGGGGCAGCCTCCTCTATCGCCTCTTCAGATTCCTCAACCTGCTCCATTGCTTCGAGCATCGCATCATGTGCATCGTCAAGTGGGGATTGAATGGACGGTACATTCGGGGAAGAAAGGGTTTCTTTAACTGGAATGAGCGTAGCGTGCGTCAATTTGGGTTGCCACAAGACAATGCTGTAGGCTGCATCTTCCACCTCACGTCCCGCAAGGCGAGAGGAATACGCTGGAAGAGAGGCACTCAATTGTTCAAGCATCTGAGGCTGGCGCATGTCACGCTCAACTTGGAGTCCAAGTTGTACATCATTGCCCCATGGGAGGTGTTGCAGACGCCGCCGCAACACATCGTGTCCTTCGATAAATGGGCGTGCACGGCTCAATTCGAGTGCGACTTCCATCGGCTCTTTCTCCATCCGAACGAACCACGACTCAACGTTCCATCCTTTGCCTTCAAGCCCCTGCAGTTCTTGACGGAGGCCTTGGAGAAAACGTGGAGGCAATGGACGAGATTCAGTAGCTTCATCCTCAAAGGACCGGTTCATCTGTAATGACGCAATGTATGTCTCAAAGGCCTTGAGGCTCATGGAATCGGTCTGGACTTCTTCTCTCAGGATTCCCTGACGGCGGAAGCCTGCTAATTCCTCTTCCAACATAACACGGTGACGTGCGTGGCGACGCGAAACATCATCGAGGTAGGCTTCGGCCTCGCCCATGACCGCTTCATTCACCACCTCCCCACGCAGAAGGTGGATTCTCACTTCCTGGTCTTCAACACCATCAAAACTGGTATCCAGTGCTTCAAGCGCTTCAATCAATTCTTTTCGACGATCCCAACGAGGGCGCTCATGTGTGATCATCTCCAATCCTGTTAACGGGTCATCAAAGATGCGTTGGCGCCATTGGCCAAGATCCAAGCCGGCTTGCTCATAGGTGTCAATCAGAGCCAAACCGTCCAATTCCAATTCCTTCCACAAAAGGTCGAGTTCATCAACGGCGTCACGCAAGGCTTCAGTCTGATCGAGATGCCCCAAAAAATCCCGTGAAGCCTGCACGCGAGAAGGCCACATCGTCTCAAAGCGCGACCACCGTTGTATGAGGCCGAGATGCACGGCCACCGACGAAGCAACATGGTCGTGATTTGTCTCCCACTCCATCAATTCGCTTGGATGAAGTTCCCCTTCGTGAGGAAAGATGATTCCTTGTTGACGCCAGCGGTCAAGCTGCTCTGAAAGTTCCTTTCTGCGCAGTTCAAGAGTTTGAGCTAGCGCATTCACTTCATCTCGAATCCCGTTTAATTCCCCCTTCTCGTCCAGAGCGTTGACGTGGTCACACCGCACCTCAAATTCAGTGGCCAGTGAGCCATCAAAGGGGTGGATGAGTTGACGTATAGCCAAACGAAGGTCTTCCTTTGCATGATGGAATTCCTGCCATTGTTCAACGTGATTCAAGGCATCGAGCAAGGACATCGATTCGACGGGCCCAACATCGTGACCGCCCTGGGCTAAGAGAGCGCGGCCTTGTTCAATCATGTTTCGCTGTCGTTCTTCATCATCAAGAACAGTCTGCAAGTGTCGGAATAACTCATCAAACCGCTCAGGATGTTCAAACAAATTGTAGAGGGGAGTAAGGGCGGAATGACTTGATTCGTCAAGTCGTCCAAGACGGCGATACAATTCCTCCCACGTTTCACCTAAATCTCGCTCATACCAAGACTGCTTCACCCGATTCAACGGAGGTTCCCACGGAGCGACATCGCGCAACGCACGTTCAAAATCACTGTAGAGTTGTTCAACCTGAAAGACATCGTGACTACGACTGGTGTAATCTTCGCCATTGATACGAGTTCCAACAGATGTCCGTGAAAGCCAAATCAAACGGTCTTCGATTTCCGAAGCCGTTTCTCGTCGCTCTTCCAGCCATGAAAGCCGCTCACTCCTCCCATTCGGGTCCTCATTGAGGAAATCGAGCATTGCATCTCGCCTAAACCCAAAACGCTCAAGCGAAGCGAGGCGGTTTTCATACCACACTTCATCCTGCTCTGATGAATCCATCGGCCTCAAGACACTACGGTCACGGGGGGGCTTTCAATATGAACGGTCCTCGTGGGTCAAAAACACAAGTTCCTCTTCGTGCATCAGGGGTGCGGCCGTGAAAGAAAGGGCCGTAAATAGGCGCCCAAACCAACAATTCAGCCGCAGACCATAAAGGCGCGAAGCGCGGGTGAGGGGCAATGAGCGTTATCACCATCCTCGTTGGTACATTGTCAATCGGTGCAGCAGGTGCAGTAGGATACTGGATGTTAAACACCAGCCGGCGCATGGTTAAACTCCTTGATTTGCAGACACTTCTCAGGGAATCGCAATCCACTCATTTTCACCACCTCAATCGGGCTACTGAGGGCGTTATTAGCGAAGTGCAAGCCGTTCAGTCCACGATGAATGCACTTCGCAGCATCCACCCCGACATCGATGCTTCGTTGACTGCACACAACTTCCTTTTGCACCATGAACAGAACGTGAGTTCCAGGGTCGACACTGCGGAAGTATGCCACGTTCTGCGCCTTTTGACTCAACACCAAACCACATCCTCTGTTGAAACTCCTTCGCTTTCGGTATCTCACGAAAGCATGCTGCGCCGTCTCTTGGCTGTCCTCGACCACCACGGGTTGGACATGATGGCGCTTCATTTGGATGCCGACACCGCTCACCGCCTCGGATTAGCAGCCCTCCACATCCAGAATTATGAATGGGCTGAACGCGCTCTTGGCGTTGCCTATCAACTGTCACCGGGACACGCCAGTGTGCTGGAAGGCTTGGAATACATTGCCCAATTGAGAGGCGATGATGCCCTCTACCGTCACTGGTTGGAGGCACGGATGAAAATCACCCCCGACAACCCCGATTTGCTTCGCGCTCATGCCCACCTCCTTGCATCAATGGGTGATGGTGAGGCTGAACTTGCCGTTCGCCGCCTGGAGGCCCTCGGCGTTGATACTGCTGCAGACCGGTCACTTCTCTCCGGTTTGAGGGCTCGTGCTGGTGCCCGCTCAGAAGCCATCGAAGCGATCATGCAAGCTCTTGACGAAGACCCAAGCCGTTCTGAGGATTGGCTACATTATGCTCAACTCCTTGAGGCCGAGGAGGAATTCGCTTTGGCCCTTGAAGCGAATGAACGATGCTTGACACTCAATCGCCAAACGGGCGAGGCTTGGGCTCTGAAAGCCCGTATTCTTTCGATGAAGAAAGGACATGAGCGCGATGCTCTGAAAGCATCAACCCACGCCGTAGCACTTGGCGCTGGTGGCGTTGACGCCATCTTCCTCAAAGCGGAACTTCTTGAAATTGAAGGTTCGAGAGTTGCGGCCGAAGAAACCCTCATCAAGGCGATTGAAGCCGAGCCAATGAACGGTGAATTACGCGCACGCATCGCAGGTCGTTATCTTCTCAACCACCACATCGAAGACGCGGAAGCCATGCTGAACGCAACGCCCCAAGGCATTGACCACGCCCTTCTTCATGCGGTTGAAGGGCGACTCCACCTCGCTCACGCTGACCGTCAACGGGACGGGACGGGGCAGACCGATGAAACGCTCCTCTCCGCGGCGAAGGAGGCCTTCAACGGAGCCTTAGAATTAAACCGAGAACTCGGCGTAGCATGGCTTGGACTCGCACGAACCCAACGCCTTCTCTTGCAACTTGAAACAGCCGAGGAATCCCTTGCCAGGGCTCGACGTTTGATGGGTGAGGCGAACCCTTCTGTCGCCACCGAATCTGCCCTTCTTGCTCTCGATGGCAACGACATTGTCACCGCTTCATCCTTCGTTGATGCAGCCGATGTTCACGGCCAGACACCTACAACAGCCTATGTCAGAGGGAATATTGCTGCCAAACAAGGTCGTCTCAAGCAAGCCTTACAACATTACAGCGAAGGATTGGCCCTTGACCCCGCTCATATCCGTGCACGATTGAATCGATGCGCAGCCCTCTTGGCCACCAACGAGCCGAAGAAAGCACTTGATGATGCAGAAAGCCTGTTGGTCATGGCTCCACTCCTCGCCATCGCGCGCATTCGCAAAGGAGAGGCTCACATGCATTTGGAAGAATGGGACCTCGCCTGCCAAGAGTTCAAACATGTTCTCGAAAACGCTCCACATCACACCCACGCCCTCACACAGATGGCGGCCTGCTACATGAGCATGGATCGCGCTGAGCGGGCCGAAGGCCCACTGAATGAAGCCCTCCGCCAATCTCCAGACCACGCACCGGCATGGCATCAACGCGGACTCCTCTACCTTGAATTCAACATGATCGATAATGCCCTCTCCGATTTTGAGGCTGCCGTTCGTTGTGATGGCAATCACCTCGCCGCCCGATTACAAATTGCGGCTCATCATCATGGTCTCGGCCAACTTGAAGCTGCTGAAGCCTCGTGGCGGGCCGTTCTTGCAGTTGAGCCCGACCATCAACTCGCCAAGACTCGTTTGGATGAATGCGAGAAAAAGTTGATGTTGAAGGTTTGACACCCTCCACTATAGGGAGGGCTTGTTTTGGAAGAAGAAGACCTCACCCTCTCCGAGATTCTTACTGCTCTTCAGGATTTCATGACCCAAGATGGGGCAATATCCACAGAACAACGAACCTTCTATCAAGCCTTCCGAGTACATTTGAACAGCCACGAAGGGACCTTTAGCATTGAAGACATTGAAACCTACTTGCTCAAAACCAAAGGTGAAATTGAAGACATTTCCGAGGAAGAATTTGGCAACATGGGTGAAGCCATTCTGAGCCAATATAACACGAAAAATAAGGAGGCAATCAACGAGCGTATCCGTCGATTGGCCGAAGAGGAAGCAGCCAAACGCGCCCTAGCGAAAGAAGAACGAAAACGTCTGGAAGAAGAGCGCTTGGCAGAAGAAGCCCGTCTTGCAGAGGAAGAACGTCTAGAAGAAGAGCGCTTGGCAGAAGAAGCCCGTCTTGCAGAGGAAGCCCGCTTGGCAGAA
>DACE01000021.1:38899-46053 GCA_002494645.1 Euryarchaeota archaeon UBA256
GAGGAAACCCGTCTCGCAGAAGAAGCCCGCTTGGCAGAAGAAGCCCGCTTGGCAGAAGAAGTCCGCTTGGCAGAAGAAACCCGTCTTGCAGAGGAAGCACGGCAGGCAGAAGAAGCACGCTTGGCAGAAGAAGCACGACTGGCAGAAGAAGCCCGCCTCGCAGAGGAAGCACGGCTGGCAGAAGAAGCTCGCCTTGCTGATGAAGCGAGGATTCAGGCAGAACTCGAGGCTGGCGCCGCTGCAAAACAGGCCTATTGGGACGCTCAGGCCGAAATTCCAAATCCAGAAGAGAAGGATGTGCCCGATCTTCCCGAACAGCAACAGAACCCTCTATCTCCAGAATCAGACCGCTCACCACTTTCTGTCAAGGTCCTCATCGGTGTTGCAGCCGTTCTCTCCCTCTTGGGAGCTTTCTTTGTTCTTTAGAGCGATTCAAAGCAAGTCATTTTGAGGGGATGGCCCTTGGGACGGCTATGAACCTACAGCCCGGAGACAAAGCCCCAGCTTTTGAACTCAACAATGCCAACCAAAAGGTAGGTGGTGCAACAATGACAACCGCAGATGTCGCAGGAGTGAATGGAACAGTTCTCGTCTTTGAATGCAATCATTGTCCCTATGTCATAGCGAGTATTGAACGAATGAATGCTATGGCAGTCGCCTGTAATGAACGTGGGATTGGTTTTGCTGGCATCAATTCGAACGACCCCGTCGTCTATTCAAACGACTCCTTCGAACACATGGTCAAGCGTGCTGAAGGCGGCATGCCCTATCCATATTTACACGACGACACTCAAATTGTTGCCGAATCCTACGGGGCGAAACGGACGCCAGAATTCTTTCTTTTTGATGCGGAAGGGGCTCTCGTTTACCAAGGCCGAATGGACGACAGCCCTCGCAATCCCAACGAGGTAACAACGTCTGAACTTGAAGACGCCATTACGGCGATGCTGGCCGGTGAACTGCCAGGTACCACATATACAGATTCAATCGGTTGTTCGGTTAAATGGAAGGCCTGAGGGATCACAATGACTGGATGCCGCCGCCAATGCGACTGGGATGATGACATGGTCTGTCGCTCATGCGGTATTGATTATTCCCCACCAAAACCCTCCGAAGAGGAATAAAGAAAGGAACATCAGTACTGTTCAAGCACCAGTTCAGTGGTTGTACTTGCGATTTCATTGGGTGCGGCGAGCCACATCTTATCCAAGAGGGCTCGAAGTGCCATCGTGTCGTCGACGTGGACGAGAGCGACCAAGTCGGCTTCTCCTGAAACTTCATACACGATTTCAATACCATCCCAGCCCGTCACTTCGGATGCAAAGGAACCAATTTCTGAACCTGGGGCGACCTTGATACGAACCAGAGCGGTCAAACCGACACCCCCCTCCCGAATGGTGTAGCCTCGAATTGTACCGTTTTCTTCCATGCTCCTGATGTGTGTTCGCACGGTGCGTTCACTGGCCTCAACTTTCGTGGCGAGGTCCACGTAGGACATCCGTCCGTTTTTTCGGAGTTGGGCGAGAATTGCTCGGTCAATTTCAGCGATGCGGGGCATGACTATGGCTTAACAGATTCCTATTTGAAACCTTTTATCGGGGATTTATGGCTAGATTTTATCTATTTATGTGAAAAAAACGCAATTTTGAGGAAGAAAGAGGAAAAAACGACCCGTTTCTCTTCAGATTCAAATTTCGTGAGGTTCAAAAGGATAGCGCGGTGGCGTTCATCAATGCCACAAGAAGTGACCAGCGGGGTTGCCGGACTTCAATCGTTTCTTGACGACGTCGCCTCAACGCAACGCTCTCAGCAGCAACACGATTGGTTTCAAATCGATGTAGCAGCAATGTTCTCTTCAACACCGATAATAGCGCACGAATTGAACAGAGAAACCGGAGCAGCCCTCCTCTTTCTCAACGAATCCCTTGTTCTACTGTGTCCTGAACAGACCATTCTCCATCACTTTCCGAGGCATTTGATTCACTGCTTTGTTGAAGATTTCCGAAATCAGCGAGCAGAGAATGGCGAAATGGTTTACAGGATCGAGTTATTTTCAATATCTCCGCTCGAAGAGCAATTGTGCTGGGTTGTCAAAAGTACCTCTGAACATGAAATACCTCGCCTCCAAGCGCAGGTAGCTCGATGGATGGGCTGGCTGAACCGTTCGTGATTTGAAGGCCCGCTTTCTTCAAGTCCCTCCTTCCACTGGCGTGCATGAGGGCGTATTGTGTCGGGACACATCACTGGCTTGGACTCAAGGATGGTATTGGACAGTCGGGGTCAACCGACGGTCGAAGTTGACTGCTACGTCGATGGGATTCTCCTCGGCCGCTCTATCGTTCCTTCCGGTGCTTCAACAGGCGCCTATGAAGCGCTCGAATTGCGAGATGGTGACGATCAACGTTACATGGGCAAGGGTGTCCAGCAAGCCGTCAATCACGTCAAGGACCATCTCGAAGAAGCACTCGTAGGACTGCCTGTCGATGAACAGAGAATTATTGATGAAGTCATGATTGAACTTGACGGCACCTCCAATAAATCAAAGATCGGAGCGAATGCGATGTTGGGTGCATCACTCGCCTGCCTTCATGCAGGAGCAGCAAGCCACGAATTGCCTCTTTGGAAGTATGTCGGAGGGGTTGCTGGAGGCCTCATGCCGGTTCCGATGTTGAATATTTTGAACGGAGGAGCTCATGCGGCATCCAATGTTGACGTTCAGGAATTTATGGTCATGCCGCACGGATTTGATACCTTTGCAGAAGGTTTGAGGGCGGGGGTAGAAACTTACCATTCCCTCAAAACAGAACTCAAGAAAGACGGACTGCTTGGTGGAATTGGTGACGAGGGTGGCTTTGCCCCAAACCTCCCCACCAATGAAGAAGGCCTCAAGTACATGGTCAGAGCCATTGAAGGGGCAGGTTACTCAACCGAAGAAATCGGCATTGCTTTGGATGTTGCCTCAACGGAATTTCACCAGGATGATGGCTATCATATTGAGGGCAAGGTCATCTCCAGCGAAGAGCTCGGGAACATGTATGCTGGTTGGCTTGATGACTACCCCATCCTCTCAATAGAAGACGGGTTCGGAGAAGATGACTGGGCAGGATGGGCCGCCTTTACTCGAGCACACGGCCACCGCGTTCAGAGCGTTGGCGACGACCTTTTCGTGACGCAGTCCGAACGTCTCTCCCAAGGCATCGAATTGGGTGCTGCGAATGCCATGTTGGTGAAATTGAACCAAGTTGGAACGGTTACTGAAACGCTTGAAGCCATGGATTTAGCAACAACGAACGGTCTCAACAATGTCGTTTCCCACCGCAGCGGTGAATCGGAAGATGTGACGATTGCAGATTTCGCTGTTGGAACCCGTGCGGGACAAATCAAAACCGGTGCACCCGCCCGGTCCGACCGAGTAGCAAAATACAACCAATTACTCCGGATTGCAGAAGATGTCCACGAATACAAATCACCCTTTGCTTAGGTAAAAAATCAGCGTTTATATACCCCGGGACGCCGCGGGACACCATGAAGCGAATCAGTGCATTCCTTATCGTAGCCTGCCTCTTAATCTCAGTCACACCGCTCAATGTGTCGGCGGACGAGACACAAGATATACCAGCCAATGCACAGGCGACTGGCGTCCATGACAGCCTCGTGGCCGCCCTCGCCCACGCCAACCTCGTCACCGCCCTCCAAGCAGACGGTCCCTTCACGGTCTTCGCCCCAACCGATGCAGCCTTCGCAGCTGCTGGCATCGACCTCGCAGACTTCGATACCGATGAAGAAAACGCAACCCTTGCGGACATTCTCCTCTATCACGTCTACTCCGGCTCCGTCGCATCCAGCGCTGTTACTGACGGCCTCACCGTCACCATGCTCAACGGTGATGATGCAACCTTCACAGTCACCAACAGCACCGTCCAAATTGGGTCAGCAACCGTCACCACTCCAGACGTCGCTGCCTCCAACGGAATCATCCACGTGATCGACACTGTCCTCACACCCCCAGCAGACCCTGCTCCTCAAGGACCACCAGGCGAAATCTGCTACAACATCAACACACACACCATCGTTGCAGGCGCTGACCAAGCGACCTGTGAGGCTTACATGTACGTAACAGACTACGAAATGAATGGTCAAACCATTACCGGTTGCTACAATACCGTCACACACGCTGTGACCAATGTATCCCAAACTATCTGCGAGAGCTACATGTGGACTCCAGCGGTCAACCTCGCTATGACCGCATCTGCCACAACCATCCACACATCACTTGTAGCGGCCCTCACTGCTGCGAACCTCGTCGACACATTGAGCGGCACGGACAACTACACGGTCTTTGCTCCAACAGATGCAGCCTTCGCAGCTGCAGGTATTGACCTCGCAACCTTTGACACCGCTGAAGAGATTGCTGTCCTCACCGATATCCTGCTCTACCACGTGGTCGCTGGAACTACATTGTCCACAGACCTTGCAGATGGCACCAACACGGTCACAGCAGCGAACGGCGATTCACTCGATATCGTCGTGTCCGCCTCTGGAGTGAGTGTTGGGGCATCAGCCGCAGCAGTCGTTCTTGCAGACGTCCCCGCTTCAAACGGTGTAATTCATGTCATTGACGCAGTGCTTACTCCGCCTGCGGACCCAACCCCCGATCCATTCGAAGGCGTTGATTGTGCTGAAACCATCGGAATTGGGACTACTGGCTACGCCTTCACACCCGACCCTGTGACCATCGCAGTCGGAGAAACGGTATGTTGGTCGTGGGAAGATGAAAGTATGCCTCACAACGTCAAGGAAGTCACCGGTTACAAATCAACGAACTTCGTTGAAGGTGGTATCACCTCTGGTGCAGCAGCCTCAACCGTGAACTTCTACTACACCTTCACCGAAGACACCACCTTCTTCTATGCCTGTGAACCTCACGTGGCACTGAACATGTTCGGAGAAGTTGTTGTTGGAGACGGTGGCGCAGGAGACGATGCTGCTTCCACAACCGATTCTGACGAGGAAGAAAACACTCCCGGATTCATGGTCATCTCAACCCTTATCGCCGTTATCGGTGCGCTTGCCCTCATGGGACGAACATCCCGTGATGACTAAGGTAGAACGCCATGTGGAAACGAATCGTCATTGGCTTGACCCTCGCCCTTGTGTTGGTTGCTGCCGTTTGGTCAGCTCTCGTCGTATCCTACCAGAGCGACCTCGGCACTTCCAATACAGTCGAGGCGGTCTTCGAACCTACGGGAACAAATGGTTCCGAAGACCGTTTAGCCACGTTATCCTTTGCAGGCGACACCGCAGAAGATCTCTCTTGGGCGTCTCTACAGTTGAGTGTTGAGGTTGAGGGCACATCGTACGGGTGCAGTTTCGGAAGTCAATCAACGGCTTCTCAAACCCCCACCCTTATCGCTCCCAAACTTGCCGCAGACGGTCTGACGTTCACGACTGAAATCGATGCGACCAGTGAAGACTCATTCACTCACTTCGCCTTGCCTGAACAAGGACTTGGAAACGAGACGAATTACACCATGCGTTTTTCGAAAACCGATGTGTTCTTCAGCGACGACGTTCGTTGGACTTTTGTCTCAGGTGCTAACATGGATGACGACGTCTCTGTCAACGACAGCGAACTCATATCGGACAGCGAAAACCGCCTTGAGTGGTATGATTACGATTTAACCGTCCACAGAGTGGACCCGAAATCAGGAGTCTACGTGATTGAGCAAGACAACATGCTGTTCAAAGTTCAATTTCTCACCTACTACAACGCACAAGATGAGAGTCGGTATCCCACGCTCATGATCTCAGCCCTCAATGACTCAGCCTTCCCAGCCCTCAACAACCCCTTGCTGGTCTCCCCATCACCCTGCCTCATCCTTGCTGGGGATGAAGACACGCAGACGTGGAATGCCAGCGAAACGATTCTGTTACGAGAACACGACCAGAATATTTGGGCGCCAGGCCAATCCGTCTCTGTAATCGCCACCTTCGAGGGCGTTGAGATACGAATTGTTGAAGGAGAGCAAGCAGCCACAAGTGGTTGAGATGCGTCGCCACCTACTCCCGATTGTCGCTCTACTCGTGGCACTTCTCGTGGCGCGGCAGCTCTATCCCTATGTTTCTGGGAATGACCCAACCGTGGTAGATGGATACACCATCGTCAACGTAGCAGGGGGCTTAGGTGGCCCAACCTGTCTTGAATGGTACGATGCTGAACATGTGCTAATCTGTGACAGGGATGGCGGGCAAATCACGGAATTGGACATCAGCAGTGATGAACGGCGCACTCTTCTTTCAGGCCTCGACCGTCCACATGGCCTTACACTCACATCCTCGCATGCTTATGTTTCCGAGGCAGGTAAATTGACAAAATACAACCTCTCAGAAGAGCTCCTTTTCATTGAACCCACTGTTTTGGTCGAAGGCCTACCTGTTGGCAATCACCAGACCAATGCGGTGACGCTCATGCCGAACGGGACTTTGCTATGGCACAGTGGTTCAACGTGCAACATCTGTGATGAAAAAGACGAGCGAAACGCTGCCTTGCTCTGGGTAAATACCTCCACGGGCGACCATGGCGTATATGCAAGTGGTGTGCGAAATTCATTTGATGGTGTCTGGGTTGGAGGGCACGGGTATTTCTTCACCGATAACGGGCGCGATTGGGAAGGTGACCATCCTCCAGAAGAATTGAATTTCCTCGTTGAAGGCGAATCCTACGGATGGCCCGATGATGACCCCGAACATCCAGTCCCAGAAGGAACGCTTGGACCGATTGGGACTTGGACGCCTCATACTTCAATGAACGGAATCGACCTAAGACCGCCGAATTCACCTCTTCCTGGCCTTGACCCCGATGAGGGGTTCACCCTCTATGCAACGGTGTATGGTTCGTGGAATACCCTCTTGCCTCAGGGGCATGAGATTCTTCGAATTGACGTAACATTCGATGAGGCATCTGCGACCTACGAAACGTCCATCACGAAATTCGCATGGGACGCCGGGACGCCTCTTCCGTTGGTGTTTCATCCCGATGGGACTCTCTATTACGCCATTTTCGGCAACGGTGGTACGCTGTATTCAGTTCAGGCTGAATGATACCATCTTTGGCAAGGTGAAACGTGAGGGGCAAGATTGGCATGCGGCAAGGC
>DACE01000035.1 GCA_002494645.1 Euryarchaeota archaeon UBA256
GCCCTGAAGTGAGGTTTGTTCACCGCCCTCATAGGTTTCGTAGACCGTCCCATTGGTAACCTCGTAGGCGACCAGTAGCGTGAGGCCTTCTTCTTGCGTGGATGCATCAAGGCACCCTGCAAGACCGCTGGTGAGCATGACCGTCATCATGAATGCACAAGCGAATCGGCTCACATGGGTTTCAACGACAGCGGAGATATAAGGCAAATGGTGGGCCATAGATCTGTCCTCAACATGAACCTCTCAGTGGTTGAGCCAAGAGGCAAGTTGCCCTTTTGCATCTGGCCAATCAGCAGATTCGAGCGCATCGGTCAAGTGCAAGCCAGCCAAGAATTGAGCGTGAACGGCCCCCCACTCGGTCTCATCCTTCGAACCTCTCCACCGGAAGAGCGGGGCGCCATCTGTTTCCAAGCGATCGAGGAAACCTCGCTGAGCCGCAGATATCAGCAAGCATGGCGTTCCCTGAAGGACGGCTTCACTCGCCAACGTCACCGATTGCGTGATGACACCGTCGTGAGCAGCGAGTTCGCGGACGAGGTCCCACGGTGAACCTTCGTACGCGCCCTCATCGGCGGACGTGAGGGAGAGGCCGTCAAGTGCGTCATCGGGGAAGGCAACGACTTCTCCACTGTCATGCACTCCGTCGCCCAACAGGCGGCGAACGAGGACGCGGGGAGGAGATGAAACCTTGCTTGGGCGGCGGTGAGGTGCCAGATGAACGTGCCCGTGAAGCCCGTCAAGGCGATGGATTCGTCCCTTGAAAGACCTGAGAAAACCATCGTCAAGGTCCTCTCGCCAGTGGGTGGGCAAGACGATATCCGTGGCTGCTCTCAGGGCCAAACGATGAGCGGTATGGTTCACTTCCGTGTCGCTGATGTACCAGCGCTGTTTCACCGTTGAGCGTCGCCACCAGCGTGGTCGTGCCGCTCTCAATTCTAACGGCGCACCGACGCTCACAACCCGTTCAACAGGACCTTGCCCGTCCGTGTTGGCTGCGGTTAGAAGACGCTGAACGGTTCGGATTCGATACATTGCCTTCCGATAGCGCCCTTCGCCTACAGGGCGAGGTACCCAACGAGTTTGTCGACGAGGCAAGCGGCCGTCGCCTGCTTCGATCATGGCCCGTACTTCGGTTCGCTCACACGCTACGATCAGGTCTGAGGTTTCTCCTTCCTGCATGAACGGTGCCAGCAAGCGCACGTGAGCCGGATGGTCAAGGACCCAGAGGGTGCGCATGGTTCGGGCGAAGGCGTGGTGACCCTCAAGGCATCGCATGGGAGAAGTTGATGGGCGGCTTATGAGTAGAGGTAATCATGACAAAAATTGGCATCAGCCCCCCCGGCACGAAAACGTACGCCCCCTACACCCCTGCCGTGGTCGTCGGCAACCAAGTATGGCTTTCAGGTCAGATCAACATTGAAGCGGGTGACGATATCACTTCGCAAACACAGGGAACACTGGATAAAATCGATGCGCTTCTTGCTGAAGCGGGGACCTCAAAACACGACCTTGTCTTCGTTCAAGTTCTTCTCAAGACCATGGACTATTATGCTCCCATGAACGAAGTATACGGTGCTTGGCTCGAAGGAATGGATGTCAAACCCACCCGAGCCGCCTTTGCCGTTGATGCGCTCCC
The DNA here is from genome assembly GCA_002494645.1 of Euryarchaeota archaeon UBA256. Taxonomy (GTDB): domain Archaea; phylum Thermoplasmatota; class Poseidoniia; order Poseidoniales; family Poseidoniaceae; genus Poseidonia. The sequence continues at coordinate 1,637 of DACE01000035.1, forward strand.
TGCCGATGCGCTGGTCGAGATTGTGGTCCAAGCCGTCAAGCAGGATTGACATGCCCGGCTCACCCTATCTTGACCAGCCCCCAAAAGGCCTCCTGACGTGGCCGAGATTGCTTCGGATGACCGCACTTCCATCGCTTGCTTTCCTTGGTGTCGCTTGGTACGCCGACGTGTTGTTTGAAGCCCTGGCCATCATCACCCTGACCCTCTTCGTCACCGCTTGGTATCGGCGATAAGAACGGGGAGGCTTGAAGATGAAGCCCCCCGTCGGTTGACCATGGAGCGATGGCCCGAAGCCTGTTTCAAAGCCTACGACATTCGCGGGCTCGCCTACGGAGATGGAAGTGGAGAACTCACACCCGAATTCGCCTACCGCTTGGGACGAGCCATGGCCACCTACCTCGAATGCTCTTCCTTTGCTGTCGGCCGGGACATACGAGATTCCTCACCTGCCCTCGCATCGCAACTGATGCAGGGTCTTGTGGACGGCGGCGTCAAGGTCGTGGATTTGGGTATCGTCTCAACGGGATGCGTTTACCACGCCTGCTGGACGCTTGACGTGGACGGTGGCGTGATGGTGACGGCCAGTCACTTACCCATGCCTACACACAACGGCTTCAAGATGTGCCGAGGCACCCTTCCTCTCGCTGGAGAAGAAATTCAAGAACTCAAAGCCGTCTTCCTCGAAGGCGACTTCCGTGAAGGCCAAGGCGACATCGTTGACACCCCTCATTTGGAAACCTACCTCGACGCCATCATCGCCTCAACCGGCCCGCTTTCACGCCCCGTCAAAGTCGCAGTGGATTGTGGCAATGCCGTACCCGGACCGGCCATGAGCATGTTGTTGGACCGTTTGGGTTGCGAACATGTTGACCTGTACTGTGATTGGGACGCTAGCGAGCCCAACCACGGTGCCGACCCGACACGACCCAAGAACATGGTCGATTTGGGCAAGGCTGTGGTCGAACACGGGTGCGAATTCGGAATGGGTGCAGACGGTGACGGTGATCGCATTGGAGCGGTTGATGAAGAAGGTCGTTTCATCTATCCGGACCGCCTCATCGCCTTGCTTGCCGAAGATCTTCTCCGGGACGTGGAACAACTTCCAGAGGATGCTGCAGATGACGAGCACCTCCGTATCGTCTACGATGTGAAATGCTCGATGAATGTGGAACAAGCCATCCTCCAGGCTGGTGGTCGACCGGTGATGGCGCGAACGGGTCATTCCTTCATGAAGCGCGTCCTTGCCAGCATGCCCGAATGCAACATGGCTGCTGAAATGAGCGGCCACATCTTCCTCGCCGATCGTGGATGGTACGGCTTTGACTGTTCACTTTACAATGCAGCCCGCCTGATTGAACTCTGGTCTCGCCATCCTGCACCCGCAGAGGGTGGACCGACCTTCTCGAGCGAACTCGACCGTCTCGCGCCTTCCTTGCCTACAACGGGTGAGGTCAAAGTGCCGTGTGCTGAGGAAAATAAGTTGGAGGTCGTCGCTGCGATTACCGAAGCCTATGAAGACCACGAGGCGTCCATCGTCGACGGTGTCCGAGTACGCTTTGAAGATGAAAACGGGGAGTATGTCGGTTGGTATTTGGCACGCAAGTCAAACACCGAGGCAGTCCTGGTGATGCGCATGGAAGCCAAGACCGAAGCACAATTGACCAAGATGAAAGCAATGGCCAACGAACGTGTTTCACCGATCATCAATATTGAGAAATTGCTCAACGCCTGAA
>DACE01000037.1 GCA_002494645.1 Euryarchaeota archaeon UBA256
ATCGGTTGTGTCAGTGGTATCGGTAGTGTCAGTGGAATCGGTCGTATCACAGGGTGGCGCAGTTCCGTCCGCACATGTTTCATCTGGAACATCAATGACCTCCAAAGTGGTCACGGGCTGAAGGTTTTCGCCTCTGTCGTAATAGCGGTCGTAAAGCATCGACATGTCCCATTGGGCATTGGCCGTTGTTGAGGTGTTGAGGACCTCAAAGTAACGCTGGTCGCCGTAGGTGTACCAAGGGTCAAGTCCGACTTCGGTCATGCCCGAAGTGACGCTGCTAAAGTCGTTGGCGTCTCCGAAGGCTGCACTCATTTCATCCATGTCAAAGCGCATGGCCATCGTGAGGTTTTCAGTGATTGAAGCCCATGTTTGTGCGCCTTCAGGGGCAGAGAGGAAGGTGACGTCAAGTGCTTTGTCAAAGTTACCTGCAGGTTCATGGTCGCTTCCCTTGAGGGCGGTCATGATGTCCGTGTCTCCATAAAGCGGCAATCCCCCGACGATTGAAAGACGAACGTCAGGGTCAACAGCGTTGATGAGGTTGCGGTAAGGGTTGGTGTGAATGTTGTCGATCACGACGATATCAGCAGCAGTGCCGGGTGCCAGCGTCCCGACCTCGTTTTGCCAATTGGTGGCTTTTGCCGCTCCGGAGGTGACCATTTCCACCATTTCGTAATCGGTGAAGATGTCTCCAAGTTTCTCATCGTCCCACATGTCTGCAACCTTGAGTTCATGCAAGGGCGATTTTGAGCCAGAAGGCGCCCAATCAGGTGCCAGCGTGATGTGCACGCCAGCCGCCTTAGCGGCTGCCACATCAGCGGTTTGCCCGTACAAAAGAAGGTTCGAGAGGGGCGACCATACCAAGGTCGAGTCCGCAGCAGCCATTTGTGTGAATTCATTGGCGGTCAATGCCACGCCGTGAATCAGGACGAGTTCACCCACGAGGAGGTTGTTTTGAACAAGAATGTCAAACTCACCGCGGCTTCGTTCGTCCACACCTTCAGCGATGTGGACAAACCATGCATCGAGTTCTCCACTGGCATTGCCGTTCTTGATGTGGTTACCGACATAATCCGAGGTCAATTCAGTGACTTTCGTGTGAATCTCATCTCTGCCGAAATTGTAATCCTCGATGTTGCGAGAGAGGATTGTAGCGTAACTGTCGTCTGGGTTGCTTGGCCCACCCTGTGCAGCGGTTGTGCCGCCAACAATGGATTTCATTTCGATGTATTTCATGGCTTGAGATTCCATGTTCCAGTATGGTCCGGAATGTACCAACATCTTGGGTTTGGTCACTTGTTCGCTGTAGTCTGGATGGTTTTTCCACTCGTAACGGTTGTTGTAGCCGCCCCATTCGTTGCGGCTCTGTGTCGATAGATGAGGTTCCATATCCCACAGCGGAGCCTGATTGTAATGCAAATGATTGTGCAAGTCAATGAGGCCAGGATAGATGGTACCGTTGGTCTCAATCACTGGAACATTGGTCAGTTGGACGTCGCCAGGAATTTGGTCACCCCAAACTGCTTCAATGAGGCCGTCTTGAACCAGAACATGGCCTTCGTTAATGACCGACCCTTCTCCAGTCATGGGAACAACTCGGCCTTTGAGGACGTAAGCGCCTTCGTGAACGTTGTCGCTGAGGCCGTAACAGCGGACCATGTTTTGGGCGATGCTGTAGGTGGCACTTCCGCTCCAGCCCGGTGTTGGGGGTGAAACTTTCGTGATGCTTCCATCTTCAGCCTTGGCGTAAGATGTATCCCACCATGAGTCTTCTCCCGGATAGGATAGGCTGTCAATGAGTTGGCCAGAAGTGTCGGAAATAGTGGCGGTGTCACCGTCCCAATAATCAAGTTCAATCCGAGAACTATCTCGGAAAATAACGATGTGTCCGCCTGCTTCAATCGTAGTATTCCACGCTAAGCGGCAAGGGGCAGAGCCTGCATCAGTAGCATCGTCAAGCAGCCAATCTGAAACATCAACGGCAGATTGACCAACATTCCAAAGTTCGATGAATTGGTCGGAGATCGAACCGATATCGCCATCGTTATTCCAGTCGGTTCCGTTGTAGTCTTCTGAGGATGCTGAAACCAGAATTTCGCTGATCCGTATGTCATTACTGCGACCTTGTGTTTCCATGATTTCTGCGTCGGATTGAAGCGCATAGGGTGTCACGGTTGTTGAACACGCCAATAAGGCGGTGAGCAAAAGGGCGAGGGAAAGACTTCTCATCCTTTGTGGGCAACGCCTCTCGCTTCATGAATCAACCCCCTGCAAGAATTGGAATGTTGACATGACTTCAAAAGGGCTGGGTTACAGGATTAGTCATGGCCACAGTTGAATTAACCGAACCCACCTTTGCTGAAACCATCGAAGGCAACGACCTTGTTATCCTTGATTTTTGGGCCGAATGGTGTGGTCCGTGCAAGGCATACGGGCCAGTTTACGAGCGAGTCTCCGAAGAATTCCCAGATGTTGTCTTCGGTAAGATTGACACCGAAGACCAACAAGGTCTGGCGGGTATGTTTGGTATTCGCTCGATTCCGACTACCATCGCGTTCAAAGAAGGCATCGGCGTATTCATGCAGCCAGGAGCACTCCCAGAAGACGCATTGAGGGACCTCGTCGAGAAACTGAAAGAACTGGACATGGACGAAGTTCGCGCAGAAATGGAAGCCAAAGAAGGCGACGGTGAATGAGTCACACTCACTGCCGATTGATTCAAGAAATACCCCTTGCACCGAGTGGCATGAACCTCAAGCCGTGGCTCGTCATTGCACTGTTCGCAACGAGCATGCTCGCAGGTTGTTTTGGCGAAGATGATGCAGTTGAATCATCAAAAGGCCAAGACGGTGCTTACCCCCAACCTTGGGAACGAAGCCAACTTTCTTACGATGACCAAGATATCTATGCAAGGGTCACTGTCAACGGTTCTCACGCCATTGACGCCGTTCGTTCGATCTATGTCCCCGTCCCCAGCATTACCGCCGCAGACGGCGGCGCAGGGTTGACCGGTGGAGCTGAAGTTCACCTCGGCCTTTGGCTGCCCGTCATCGAGGGGTGCGACTGGGAAAGTGAATCCGTTTCCGAGGAATGCCAAGTTCCAGTCATCGCAGAGATTGGACCCTATTACAACGATGGAGACGTCGACGCCTTGACACCTGCTGACCGCCTTGGGAAAATGCTGATTGAAAATTACGTTCCTCACGGGTTTGGCGTTGCCCAAGTTTCAGTCTTTGGAACCGGTGAATCAAACCACTGCATGGACTTGATGGGAACCGATGAACAACGTGGCATCGATGCAGCAGTTACTTGGTTAGGCACCCAATCATGGTCGAATGGAAAGGTCGGTATCATCGGTAAATCCTACGATGGTTCCACGCCATGGCAAGCCGCCACCTTCGGCAACCCACACTTGGCGACCATCGTTCCCATGTCGGGGTTGATTGGGGTCCACGATTTGATGTGGCGCAACGGAAGCATGGAAGCCCGTGGCATGATCATGCACAACGGCGTTTACGGTTCTTTTGGTGTTGATGGCGACGTTGAAGACACCGAAAATCTCTGTGAAGGTTACGTGCAAGGCTACGCAAACGGTCCTGCTGCCTACCTCAGCGGTGGCATGGTCACTTACGCCGGTAACGACTACTGGACTTCCCGCTCCTTCCTCGACCGTGCACTGACTAATTACAACGGATCCGTATACATCATTCAAGGCATGCAAGACTGGAACGTTGACCCACACATGGCCTTCCCCGCCCACCAACTCGTTGAAGAAGCCGGCATAGAAATCAAAACATTGGCCGGTCAATGGGCACATGATTATCCTGACCGTAAGTCAGGGCACAGCAGCCTTCCCTCAGGAGAAGGTGCAGAGGCCTATCCTTACACCCTGCGATGGGATTGGGCGGATGAGATGTTGTATTGGTTTGACTGGTACCTCAAAGGCGAAGGCACAGCACCAATTCTCGGGGTAGAGATGCAGGACAATCGCGGTGGGTGGCGATTTGAAGCCACCTATCCACCTGAAGATACGAATTATCTGGAGGTTAACGGAGCAGACCTCAACCCCACAGGAGCCTCAATTGGTGGAAGCACAGGCTCCATCACCATGACCTATGGGCCCTTTGAAAACGGAACACACATCGTTGGTATGCCGAGTTTCCACATTCCAATCACGCCGCATACGACTAACGGTGCACATGGATTCTTGACCATGAACGACGGCAACGGTATGCACCTTGGTCACGCTGTGATGGATTACCGATTCCACGAAGGCGGACGAGACGGACAAGAAGTCCTCGTTCCATTTTCGACCGTCTTGGGGAAAATGGAATTCCTCCCCATGGACGTTTACCTTGAAGCTGGTGAAACGCTTGAAATCACCATGACCCAAACTGGCTATGATTACGTTCCTTCGCCTGCGAGTGCAGGGTCATACTCCATCGATTGGTCTCAGGCTACGCTGACCTTACCGCTCTTGGACCGTGATTGTGATGACTTATTCCAAGCACCCATGCAAGCCTACGGCGGGGAAGGACAACGCACCTGTTGAGTGGACTTTCTCTTCTCGTCGCTGGACTCATCGTGGTCTGCTCGTAGAACCACTGTTCCGATGAAATACAGTGCTTACAAATGACCTTCAAACTCTGAGCCCCCATCGTCATTCTCTTATACCGTTGGCAAACCATGGTACACATGGTTTTGACAACGCTTCCCGGTGTATCTCAACGTATGGCACAGAAAATGACCGAACATTTTGGCTCAGAAGATGCGGTCGTATCCACACTTGCTTCTGGTGATGTTGCACGATTGGCAGAAGTAGAAGGCTTGTCGGTCAAGCGTGCATTGAGTTTGGCACGTCAATATGCTGGTGAGGACGGGGGGTTTCTCGCTACGAAAGAAGCACGACGCCTTCATCAAGATTTACTCAGCCACCTGCAAGACTTTGCCGCATGCAACGCTTCCCGTCAGCGCATGGCGTTGCTCACGCCCGTCAGAACTCCAGATGACCGTCGCACACTCGCTTCGGCCGCTCTGACCCTCTCGCCAGAATGGTTGTCCAACATCAAACAAGAATGGCAGGGATTGACTCGCCTCAAAGAGAGCCAAGACCGCTACGAGCGTGTGGTGGTGTCCTCTGAACCACGGGAGCATCTCAAGCGTTTTTGTCGTGTATTGCAGCCAGGGGAGCATGAATCATGGAAGGATTACACGGTGTTCAAGACGGTGACATGGATTGGCAGTGGTGCACCAATGCAAGCTCCTGATGGATGGTTGGTGCTCGGCAGTTCTCCCGAAGAAGCCTTGATCATCCCCGAGATGACCATTGATTGGTTCAGTCATAATCGGAAATCCTTAGACATCCTCTGCTCGCTTATTGAGGCCTACGGGAGAGGGGAACTTCCAGACAATGAAGTCTTAGCGACGCTTATTTCGTCCCTCAAGGGACTTACTGAACTTCCCGATATGATGGGAATGCTTGGTGATGCATCTCAAATTGAAGAGGTGACACGAATCAAGGATGAATTGTGGACGGTGGTCAAGAATTTGGAATCGGCAGTTAATGTCGAAGTCGAACAGGCCATGAACGATGCTAAAATGGCTCTGTCAGGCGCTGAACTTCTCGAGGCTTTGTCTGACGGTGCAGCCTTCCAGAGAAAATTAAAGGAGGCTACTGGCCATGTGATTCAGGAAGCCATGCAAAAGGCGCGTGAAGAACTTGCGGCATTTCTTGAACCTGCGAGTCTGCGATGTCCTTACGAGATTTTTACCAACGCATGGCCTGCTAAAGTCGACCGTCAGACCATCGACGGAATTGATGCAGCCCTTGAATCCAAATTAAAAGCGGAAAAAACGGAACATCTCGTTGCCCTTGCAACGCGACTTGGGCCGATGAAGCAACGATGCGAAACCGCGATTCAGGACATGATCGAAGCGGACCAGTGGTTAGCAATTGCCCGATGGGCCGTTCACGACTCATGCGTGATGCCAGAACTGGTTGACCACGGTATTTGGTTGGAAGAGGGACGTCATATCCTGCTCGGAGTAAAGCCAGATCCCGTCACTTACGGCTTGGGACAGGCAGCACCAAAGGTTGACCAACAATCTCTCGCACTGCTCACCGGAGCCAATTCTGGGGGTAAGACGACGCTCTTGGAATGCTTAGCCTATGCTGCTATTCTCGCACATATGGGCTTGCCCGTGCCCGCACATTCGGCACGTGTTGGACGCGTTGATGCGCTCCATATTCTTGCTAAAGCAGGTGGGACTCAGAGCGCTGGAGCCCTTGAACAAACGCTTGTGGAACTTGCAACCGTCGTTAGCGACCCCACGCCGAAATTGATTTTGGCGGATGAATTGGAAGCCATCACTGAACCGGGTGCAGGCGCACGTATCATCGCTGGTATGCTGCTGGCGGCAGAGGCGCAACGCGACACGACGATGATGCTCGTAACGCATCTTGCTCCTGCAATTTTAGAGGCGACGCAACGCGATGACTTACGTGTGGACGGTATTGAGGCCAGCGGACTCGGTGCTGACCTTGAGTTGATGGTTGACCGAACGCCAAAGCGAAACCACCTTGCTCGTTCAACACCTGAATTGATTGTGAAGCGACTTGTCGAAAAGAGCGACGGTCACGCCAAAGCATTGTTTGCAGACATCCTAGAAATGTTTGCTCAACCTTAATCAGTTGGGCAATTCAAGTTCAACAGCAAAGAGTGGGTCGGGGTCTGTTGAATCGTGGTAGGCAACGATGACACCTCCGTCGTTGAGTATTCCAAGCGATGCAAAATCAAATCGAATGTCATTGCCTGCTCCCGATGTTGAATCTAAATCACCTTGGCCGATGTAAGTCAATGTGTCGGGAGTCATGTCTTCCATGTATCCTCGAACGTGATACACCGTGTCAACATCAGGTCCACCAATAGACTGGTAGCGCACGTTGAGTACAAAGAGATCGAGTTCACCGTTGCTTTGGAATTCCCATTCCTCTATTTCTGATGCGGTCGTTCCCAAATCGTAGGTATAATTCGTCCACGACAAGGCGCCATCACGGGACATATAATGCGTGAAACTCGTGCCAGTATTTGCAACACAGTGGAGGGTTCCTGCTCGGTCAATGTGGCAGTATTCTGATGGGAATTGGACTTCCAGTTCATTCCATGAGAGGCTCGTGTCCATGTAAGCAGCATTGCCGTTGTTGTAATATGAGGGGAAGACCAATCCGCCACTTGGGAGGGGGAAGGCTCGCATTTCCTTGTGAGGTTTGTTGACGTCCCAATACGCAGGAAGGTCAGCCCCAGTGAAATTGAGGTCAAGTTCGATTGGTGGGTCGCCACCATCCCTGCCGGGGAATTGGAAGGGATAGTAATTCAATCCGTCAACGCTGATTTGTCCTCCAGCATTTTGAGTTTGATGCCAAAAATTAGAGACCACAATACTTGCCCATTCACCGCTACCGAGGGAAGATGAGATCGGTCCGACGACTTCTACCTGCCATGAACGGTCATAGAAGGGTTCAGTGATTCGGTTATAGCACCACTTCCACTCGTCTTCGGACTCATCGTAGAGAATGGCGTAGAATTTGTCAAGTTTCAAATCGCCTCCCACATAGGGGAACCAGGACATCGAAATGATGTCACCGTTTGTGGCTTGAACGATGCTCCCCTCTCCAAGCCCCTCTTGGCCGGGGTTGGTTGGAACAAAAGTTCTGCATTGCGCATCGGGCAGGGCTGGTGGGATGTAAGTGTCCCATTCATGGCCACGGTCTGCAGAATAGACGGGATATTCGCCGCCGATGTTGAGGATTTGACCTTCGATGGATGTAGCGAGGTAGTGCTCACAGCAATTACCACCGTAGGTCGCATCAAAGACCGCCCAGGTTGTATTGGTGGTGGTATTTGTCTTCAGGTCAACGGTGACAAAACTTCGTTCCACCTCGTGGGGGAGCATGTCAATGCGTTCATAGGATTCCCAAATGGGAACAACTTCTTCTTCACCGACCACTGAACTCCCGTCGCCAAAACAGCCTGCGAGCACCATGGAGAGAGCCATGGCACAACAGAGCAAGAGGCGTTGCATGATGGTGCGTCGTTGCGGCGTGATTTGAAGGCGTCGCTCGCGTGGGCTTTGACTACCTTCCGTCATTTGAGGCCGAGTTCACGGCGTAGATTGAGCAGGCGATTCAAGCCCGCATTCGTGTGACTGCCCATCCACGTGAGCGCTTCTCCATCAATGAGGTGCGTTTGAGGACGGCGGCCACCGATGCGTTCTACTTCATCAGCGATGTGCTCTGCTTCTTGCGGATTGAACTCATGAGGCTCACTGGAGAACAAGAGGTAAGCGACATCATGCTCGGCGAGCATGGCTGGCGATACAACGGGGTAGCCGTTTCCATCAGGTTCAATGTTCACCACATCAAAGCCAACACAGGAAATCATCCCTCCTGCATAGGTGGTGGCATTGGCTGCCATCAAGGGTTCATGCCAAATGAGCGGGAGGGCTTTTTCTTGACCACCAGAAGGTAAGGATGCCAATGTTGCTTCGAGTTCTTCGGCCATGCTTTCTCCCTTTGCCTCACAGTTGATGGCCTTTGAGAGGTCGCGCAGCAGAGCAGGAACATCCTTCGGGTGTTTGACATCGCAAACAAAGGTAGCAAAACCTTGTTCTTGGCACCATTCGTAGATAGCCTTGGGGTTTTCGTCTCGGTCAAGCACAACGAGGTCGGGCTGTGCTCGAATGATTTTCGAACGTGTCGGCGTCTTTGTTCCTCCCACGACGGGTACGTCGTTCACACGGTCGGCAGGATGAATGCACCATGGCGTTCTGCCGACGATGGAAGAAGCATCAAGTCCAAGGTCAAAAAGCGTCAACGTGAGGCTCGGGACGAGTGATACCACACGCACAAGCTCACCTCATGATACGGTGAAGAACACGAGCGTGCCGTCGACCTCAAAGGATTCAGCGCCCTGTGGTGCCTCGCTGCCTTCGGGGTGGAATACACAGCCCGCAGATCGAGTTTCATGAGCGACCCATGCCTCGTCCTCTGGAAGCATTTCTGGAGCGTTGCTCATCCATACTTCGAGGTCAATGGTCGCTTCAATTTCCAAATCCAAATCCTTTCGTTTGGCTTGCACGCGCCGTGTGATGTCCCGGGCCATTCCCTTTGAGAGGAGTGCAGGTGTATCGTTCATGTCTAGAACCAAACTGACATGCATGGCTGCATCACTCTCACCGACTTCCACAGTCTGAGCCGCAAATCCAGGACGTTCAACACGCTTGACTTCAACATCACTTTCTTCCACGGTTACGCCAAGCACGTCAGCGCCCCCGTTTCGAATGTCCTTGAGCAAGGCTTCTGGGTCTTCAGCACCTTTGATTGCCGCTGCGACATCGTTGACCTGCGCTCGTGCTTTGGGAGCGAGTGCTCGGAAATTTGGCGCCAATTCAATGCGCTGGAATCGGTCGAGGTCGTTTTCAACATGGATGCTTTCAACGTTCAATTCCTCTGCCAAAAGGTCGTGAAAATTACCGAGGTCTGGTCCAGCAACAATCCAGCCCTGTCCGCAAGGCAAGCGTTGTCGGCGGCCAACATCAATACGAATTCGGCGACCGGCTTCAGCGAGTTCACGAATCAATGCCATGGTCGCTTCCAACGCGAGGTCTTGAGGCGGGAGGTTTGCCGTTGCCTTTGCAGCGGTTACATCCCATTCGTCTGCGGTTGCACCGTCAATTGAACCGGGAACGCCAACGGGCCAGTCCGCTTGGTGGACGGAACTTCCGTTGAGGTTTCGGTGAATGGTATCAACCATGAAAGGAGAGACTGGGGCAATGAGTTTGCACAAGGTCGTGAGAACTTCATGAAGCGTGTGCTGGCAAGCGAGTTTGTCTCCGCTTTCTGCCTCGTCCCACAAACGGCGTCGACTGCGACGGACATACCAGTTGGACAAGTCGTTGACAACGAAGTCCTCAAGGTCACGGCATGCTTTGTGGTATTGCCAGTCGACAAAACCCTCGTGGTAGTTTTGAGCAACCGTGTGTAAGCGAGAGAGGATCCAGCGGTCCAATCCACTGCGGCTTTCAACAGGAGCCTCGCTTGCCATTGGATCAAAGCCATCAAGTGCTGCATAATCAACGTGGAATTTGTAAACGTTCCATAGGGTGAGAAACATCTTGGCATAAGTCTCACGCACACCGTTGGAATCGAATTTCAAAGGATTCCACGGCGCTCCAGCCGTCACCATGTACCAGCGAGTAGCATCAGCACCTTCACGATTGAAATGGTCCCAAGGGTCGACGATATTGCCTCTGGACTTGGACATTTTTTTGCCTTCTGCGTCCAAGATCAAACCGAGCGAAAGGCATCGTTTGTACGCCATACTGTCGAAGACGGTGGCGGAAACGGCCAGCAAGGTGTAGAACCATCCTCGAGTTTGGTCAACGCCTTCGCAGATGTAATCCACGGGGAAGGAAGCATTGAATCGCTCCCCACCGTCAAAGGGATGATGCCACTGGGCGAAGGGTGCACAGCCTGAATCAAACCAGCAGTCCATCACGAATGGCTCACGGTGCATGGGCTTGCCGTCATCAGAGATGAGCGTGTATCCGTCAACAACAGGCCGGTGAAGGTCTACGTCGTCGGGACATTCAGGATTCTCAATACCAGCTGCGACTGCCTTGGCTACTTCCGCTTGTAATTCTTCAATGGAACCTACGCACTTCATTTCGCCTTGTTCGCTTCGCCAAACTGGAAGGGGCGTCCCCCAGTAGCGTTCTCTTGAAATCGCCCAATCCTTGACGTTACGAAGCCACTCTCCAAAGCGACCTTCACCAACCCAATCAGGGGCCCACTCAACATTGTCGTTGAATTCAAGCAATTTTTCCTTGACAGCCGTCATGCGAACGAACCAGGAATCCATGGCGTAGTAGAGCAGAGGATGGTCCGTGCGCCAGCAGTGAGGGTAGTCGTGAGAATAGGCTTTTTCACGGTAGAGTAGGCCACTGTCAGGACCTTTTCCATTTGAGCCGCCGGGTGCGCTCAGCAATGTGATGATGGCTGCATCACAATCTTTGACATACTTGCCGTCAAGGTCGGGGTGTATTCCGTTCACAAAAGAGCCGTCCATGCCAACGGTATGGTATGCCGGCAGACCGGCTTCCATGCCGAGGTTGTAATCGTCTTCACCGTACATGACGGCGGTATGCACCACGCCCGTTCCGTCGGTGGTCGTGACCCAATCCGCCTCAAGAACCGTCCATGCGGTTGTAGAATCGCCGCGTGGAACGGCTTCGGGGAAGAGTGATTCGTATGCTCGCCCGACAAGGGAGGAACCGGGGAATTCCTCAACGATGTCGACATGGTGACGAAGAACGTCCTTCATGAGGTCCTTGGCGAGGATGATCTCTTCGCCAATTTCAGCGCCGCCAGCACCTTCCCATGAATCGCCTGCCGCTTCTTTGATTCGACAGCGCACATAGGTTACATCAGGTCCAACTGCCAAGCCCACATTGCCTGGGAGGGTCCAAGGTGTTGTGGTCCATGCGAGAATAGACGCAGCGTCGTCAATGAGCTTGAATTTCACATAAACCGATGGCTCTTCGACTTCTTTGTAGCCCAGAGCGACTTCGTGACTTGAGTATGATGTTCCAGTTTGAGGGCAGTAAGGCAGGACTTTGTGGCCACGATACAGCAATCCCTTGTCGAACATTTGTTTGAGGGCCCACCAACAGGATTCAACATAATCGTTCTGGAGTGTGACATACGGGTCGTCTAAATCGACCCAATAGGCCATGCGTTCGGTCATTTCCCGCCACGCCGCTTCATAGGTCCAAACCGATTCACGGCAGGCTTGATTGAAGGCGTCCATGCCAAAAGCTTCGATTTGTTCATTGCTCATCAAGTCCAAGCGCTTCTGCACTTCAATTTCAACGGGCAGGCCGTGAGTATCCCAACCACCCTTCCGCTCAACCAAGAAGCCCTCCATGGTCTTCCAGCGGCATACGAGGTCCTTGTAGGTCCGAGCGACAACGTGGTGGATTCCGGGTTTTCCGTTGGCGGTTGGAGGGCCTTCAAGGAAAATAAACGGAGCCCCACTTCGGCGCGATTCTATGGAGGCTTGGAAGGCATTTTCTTCTTTCCATTGCTCCAAGAGCGCCGTTTCCAATGCCACAGCATCCAATTCACCTGCAGAGGTTGGGCGAGCCATGTTGCCTCCACCGTGGGTCTCGTTTTGAATATCACTCCCGAAGTAGGTCTTTTTCGGCCGGTCCTCCTGTCGCCCTCTCGCTTCACCATTGGCGTGAGTATATCGAGGAATAAATACGAGAAAATGGAGGCGTATCCTTCAAGGCCTTCAATGTGCACCGAAGGGCATGACGGGGAGGCGTGTCCACGGCATCGCTCTGTTCCTCGTTGGTCTTTTGGTGGCCAGCAGTTGGCTTTCTGTTCTTGACTTCACGGGAGAAAACGGGGCGACGTCCCTTGAAGCTGAGGGCTCTCCGTACGCTGTTGGAGAGGGAGGTGACATGGACCTCACCTTGACCAGCACGCCCAATAATGCCTTCAAACTCGACTTGCCCAATAACGAACCTTTGGTCAGCGCAGAATTTAATTTCAAGCCAAAGATTTTGCCGACCCAATCTGGCTTTGTTTGGGACGATGCTGCCGATTGGAATCATCCAGATGCGATCAAGAACGGCTCATCGGTGGTCAATGGAGCCCTGTCAGGAACATCCTCTGGTGTTCTTTGGGATTTCAATACCAACAATCAGGGATGGACCTTTTCCAATTCCTACACGGCTCGTGTCGCATCACCAGCCTGTGGCTACAACGGCTCATCAGGGGGTTCACTGCGAACCTATGCTGGGTCAACCTACGGGACTTCACCGACGGTGAATTTGGCCGGTGGGGTCAATATTCCGTTCCACGCTTGGGTTCATGAGGGTCGGTCTGGCTGTGGCGAAACACCCGATTCAGGAGAGAATTTGCAATTCCAATACAAGACTGCTACCGGTTCTTGGACCACGTTCCGCACCTTCTCCGGTGGTGGCTCTCAAACGTCCAACTTCCAATTTATGACCACGCTTCCCGCAGCCGCTCTGCACACCAATTCACAATTCAGGATTCATCAAACCAGCGGCAGTTCAACTTGCTGTGATTACTGGTTCGTTGACGACGTGCACATCGCAACTCCCCCTGCGTCCAACTGGACCAGCCCAACAATGGGTTCCAAGGCAGGAATGACTCAACCCCTCGCTGCCGATACCTATGCTCCGCTCTTCATCGAAGCCACGATTCCTCCCGGCGCCTTCCTGAATTGGTCGGTGCTCAACGCAGCAGGTGAAGTCATTCCCGGAATGCTCGGTACCAACGAACTGTTGGTTCCTCTGAACCTTCTGGATTACGACACCGTGGACGAGTTCCGTGTTCATCTGGAATTTGCCGCAAGCGTCAATGGCATGCCGGCCGTTCATTCCATGGCTGGTGACGGCTCGGCGCGTGAGTCTTTTCACACACAACCCGACCAGCGAGGTTGGGTCCTCAACGGTTCAACATATTCCCCGCTGAACGGAATCACCGGCGTAGCGAATGCAAGCCTCACTTCGCCGTGGTTCCTCGCCAATGCTCCAGTTTACGATGCCGAAGTTGAAGGCACCATTACCAATGCTCAACTCCAAGTCCGACACCATCCGCAACAAGGATGGATGAACGCGACGCTTCCTTACGACCCCATCGTGACACCTGAAACCGTTGGGATGCAACTGCGTGTGGTCGCTCTTCCTCCCGCTGACGGGAACATGAGTAATTTCACGACCTGGTCGGTCAGTGCTCTCCACCACGACATGTTTGGAGGACAGGTCCCTGCTCGACCCGCTTTGGATTTCAACCTCGACCAGCGCTATGAATGGGGCGGCGTTGATGAGCGAGTCGGGTCATGGGGATGGCAAGACCGCTTCGTTAACGGAGAGGAACAAATCTCACTTTCACTTGTCAGCGGTGCTCCAACGGTCACCAAAGCATGGGTGCCGACCAACGACCTTTCCTCCTTCGCATTCTCGTACGTTGCACAGAGCGGTTCAATTCGTGATGTGGCCCTCTTTGTCCAAAACGATTTCATCGCCAATCGCTCCTATGATGCAACGACTTCTGGGACAATGCAACTGAACCTCAGCGAGTTCGCCTTGCTGAGCCAAGAACTCTCCGAGGTGAGCAATTCCTTGGAGGTCTTAGGCACGGATTTCACGGAAATTCGCATTGAAGTATCTGGAACCGGGACGGCTGTTCTCGGTGGGCTTCGTGCGACTTACAACGCCTCTCATCACCTTCAAGCAGATGCAGCTTCATCCTTTGTGATGGGTTTGAACGAAGCCCGTACCTCGGTCGCTCATGTCGGCGGCATGCAGTCCATTCCGATGCCTTTCATGGCCAGTGAACGAGGCGGTTTGAGCATTGAAGTCCTCGCTCTGCAAACCTCAGCCACTGTTCTGCTTGAAGACGGTGGCATGCGGGACGCTCAAGCGGTGTTGACGCCGAGCAAGCACTGGCAGACCATCGAGACCGAATATCAAGTCTATGGCGGAACCATCACTCACTATCGCCTCGATGTCTTCAGTAAGACGAACCAAGCAACATGGCTCTTCCCAGCAAGCGGTGGTTCACCTGCAGGTCTTGGTGATGCAGAACTTGTTGAATTGCACCCACAATCCCCCATTGAAGCCCTCGTTGACGGTACCACGGTGACGGCCAACATCACCTTCCGTTTGCGCCCTATGTGGGACGATGAAATGCAACTCACCGCGACCTCTCGTCTCGTGCTTCAAAGTGGAGTCATATCGATTCCGTTTTCTCACACATGGGGTGACTTGAACAATCAGGGTTACGAAAACGACCTTGAGATCAAGGAAATGACCTTCTCGGACGCTGACGGAGCCATGCCGTCTACCAGGCAGTATCTGCAAGGTGGAGAAAGCATGAATCTCTCGATTGAAATAGGCTTTGAAGGCCTCAACGCTGCTGGCGCCTTCGTTGATGGCGATGCCGAATTAACTCTGTACAGAGGCGGTTCAGCGGTGATCAATACAACGAGCCTTGACGGTGTGTATTGGAACATCACAGAAACCATCCCCTTCACTTACGGGGACGTGACGTGGACGGTTCGTTTGGTTTCACTCAACGGTTCAAGCATTATTGAACCAGCTGAATGGTCCCGAACCTTCACCGTTGATTCCGTGAAGCCCCGCGTCATCGATTCTTCGATGTTCCAGTACGACCACAGAACACCAAGTCCCACCCAAGTATTGCAGGTGACCATCATGGACCAGCCCATCCTCCCTGCCGCCATGAATGCCATGGTTTGGAAGGAGTGGGTTGACGATGACAACCTCAACGGTTGGCCAGATGAGGGCGAATATTCAGCCGTACCCATGCTTTTACCCAGCGACCGTACATCCCTTACTGGCGTTTACACGCTGATGGTGGACGATACAGCAGGCAGCATGGGTCAAAAAGTAGCCGTCTACCTTGAGGGCACCGACCCCTCAGGCTATGCGATTCAACACGGCGGCAGCGCAGAAGAAGGTCAACAATTGGCGATCTACCAACTGGCCGTTGATGGTGCACCAACCCTTGACCCTGACGCCTTTTCGTGGGCAGACGGCAGGAAATCATGGCTCCATCCCGGTCAGCCCTACCAACTTGATGTGAAAATCACCGAGCCGAACGGAGGCGCTGACCTCGACACCGTTGAGGTCATGTTGGCCAGCAACCAAGGCAGCGATACCATGAGCATCATCTGGGAATTTGAAACGGGGAACTGTACTACTTCATCCATTCACATCTTCATTGATGACTGCAGCATGATGGGTGAAAACGGCATGGCGGGTCCCTTTGAGAAGGACATGTTGCTCCAAATCGATATGACCTTCGGATGGAATACTCCCGACCTCGGAGATAATCGACGTGAACCTGCAATCTTGGTTATTGACCGAGCGGGACAGGAAGAATCTCGCAACTTCCCAGAGCATCGCTGGCGCTTCTCTGCAGGTTTGAGCGTTCCCGAAGAAACCGTGAATCTCTTCCTCACTCGCGGGGCCTTCCTCGGCGATGGTGCTCGTGTGACGCCATTGACACCGATGGAAATTTCAGGTGGATTGGTATTTGCAGAAACATCCACGGTTCCTGACTTTAATTGTGATGTGAACATTCTCTTTGCTGGTCAAACCTACACGGCAACAGCCTACGATGGCATATGGTCGACACCATTGGATGCCCCCGCAACATCGGGTGCACTGCCCATGACTTGGGAAGTTGCTTGCCTTGAAGGGCAAGGTGCAGACCTTACGGACAAGGAAACCTCCGTCAAGTGGATCCTCGTCGATGGTAAGGGGCCTAACCCGGTCGAAATCCTATCGCCCAGACCCCTTGCCATCCTCGGAGGCGAAGGTCACGACGTGCGTATTGTTATCGAAGAACTGGGTGGCTTGGACCTTCAATCTCTGGAACTTGTATGGGTTGTTGAAGACTACCAAACTCAGGACACCATTCGTTCGGGCCGTGAAGCTCTGACCTTGGAAGGAACAGAATTAGACGGTCTTCAACTTGAATTGACGGCGGAAATGAACCTCAGTGAAATCACCGACGAGATGCTCATCGACCGAATGGTCGTCAAAATTTACGTTGAAGGTCGTGACCTTGCAGGTAATGAGGTGACTGGCCTCAACGGCGGGGTCAGCGGAACCACCATCGCCACATGGAACATGGAGTGGCTCCAACCGGAATTCGCGGTATCACCCTCCTCAATGACCTATTCCCGCCTCTTGCTTGAAGTGGGCGATACAACCTCGATTCAACTTGAAGTCGAGAACACCGGGACGCTTGAAGGCAGCATTGATGTTCTCTTTGAATCGGTCGAACTCGATGGTACTCGGTCCGAGATTCAGCGAACCACCGTCAATGCTCAAGCAGGAGCGGTTGGCATCATCACCCTCGATTGGGGTCCAGAACGGGCTGGCGTCCAATGGATTGAAGCGACCCTCGACAACGGTGCCATGACCAGTGGTCCCACCGTTGACGTACGAGTTTCAGAAGAACCTGCATTCACCGAGAAGGTATTTGGTGATGTCAATCCAATCATTGGTACCGTGACTGCCATTCTCTTCCTCTCCATCGTCGTAACACTCTTGCTTTGGCTCAAGCGCATGACGGTCAATCAAGGTTCAAAAATAGGCTATGATTGGGATGATTACTCCGATGAAATCGAAGATGATTATGATGACGATCAAAACGATGTGGTCCAACCGGAGAAAGCGGTTGCTTCAACCGCCGCCGTTGCATCAACAGGCGCCTCTACGGAGGAAGAAACGGATTGGGTCATGGGCTCGGACGGCTATTGGTGGTATCATGACAAAGCCACCAATGAATGGTGGTACAAAGACGAAAACGGTGAGATTGTTAAGCACCCCTGAACGGATTCAAGAGGGTGAAGAACGATGAGTCGCATTGGCCTCTTGCAGATGGACCCCACCGTGGGTGACCTCCACAACAACAGTCTGCGTCTAGCTGCTCTTGCACAACTCGCCGAACAAGAAGGTGCTTCGGTTGGTGTATCGACTGAGTTGGCGGTGTGTGGGTATCCACCTCGAGATTTACTCTTGGAAGACGATTTTATTCGACGTTCCCTCAACACCGCTTTGTCTCTCGAGTCCTCCTTGCCCTTGCTGGTTGGTACGCCTCTTCCCGCAGAAGACGAACGAGCATTGCCGACCAATGGTGTGGTCCGCTGTGGCCCAGAATCTGGCAGTATTACCGGTGAAGAAAGCGGCCGAATTGTTGCCCGCAAGCAATTGCTACCCACCTACGATGTCTTTGACGAAGCACGTTATTTTGCACCTGATCACCGCTCAGGTCTCGCCCGCTCCATCGGTAACCTCACGCTTGGCGTGACGGTGTGCGAGGATGCCTGGCAGTCGGCGGGACAAACGCCGTCCTCCTACGCCCAAGACCCCATTGAGCACATCGCTGAGTGGGGCCGTCAGGGCGTGGACCTCCAAGCCACGGTCAACCTTTCAGCCTCTCCATTTCACAGCGAGAAAGCCAACACGCGCCTTGAGGTTGCGCGCCACGTCGCATCAGTGCTCAATCATCCCTTCCTTCTTGCAAACCAAGTTGGGGGCAATGATGACCTGTTGTTTGACGGTCGCAGTTTGGTCGCTTGGCCAGACGGCCGAGCCGTCATCGCCCCATCGTGGCAGGAAGGCGTTTTACTCGTGGATTTAGCGGGGCCTGACGGCTGCCGTTGGTTGCCAAGTCAGGCCGAGGATGCTCTGTGTATTGGCGAGAGCAGCATAATCTTCCTTGAAGCACATCAAGAGGCTGAAAGCGAGGTTGACACCATCAACGAAATGACCGATGCCGTCGTGACTGGTCTTGCAGATTATTGCCGCAAATCCAACATCGGTTCCATCGTTTTGGGCCTTTCTGGTGGAATTGATTCAGCCGTAGCGGCCTGTGTTGCTGCGGCTGCGATTGGCCCCTCCAACGTCACCAGCATCGCTATGCCCAGTCGCCATTCGTCTCAGCATTCAGTCGATGACGCAAGGTACACGGGCGAAGCACTCGGTTTGAACCATCAGGTCCATCCCATTGATGCCATGCACGGTGTAAGTGAGGAGGTTCTTCACGAGGTACTGTCGTCTGGACATGCCGTTGCTGGTGAAAATTTGCAGGCTCGCTTGCGGGCCATCATCGTTATGGCCTACGCCAATGCGAAATCCAGTATGGCCATCACAACCGGAAATAAATCGGAAATCGCTCAAGGCTACTGCACGCTCTACGGTGACATGGCTGGCGGTTATGCACCCTTGGGGGACGTCTACAAAATGGAGGTCTATGCCATGGCTCGTTGCTTCAATCAGAGGGCCAAAGCCTCAGGACTTCCTCCACCCGTCAACGCGTCCACCCTCAACAAGGCGCCCTCAGCAGAACTTGCCCCCGACCAATTCGATGAAGATACGTTGCCACCCTACGCTGAACTCGATAAAATCCTCAGGGCGCACATTGAGGCGGGTATGAATGCGGACGAGATGATTGCAGCCGGGCATGACGAGGACAAGGTCAAGGAGATCTTGACTCGGTTGGAGCGTAATGAACACAAGCGGTGGCAGATGGCACCAGCCCCTCGAATCTCCTCTCGGGCCTTCGGGCAAGGCTGGCGTAGACCCTTAGCCTCTCACCACGATTGGCGAGACGCTCGCTGACGTCGGTGGGCTCAAAAACTCACGCCCGAAGGCTCCTATGTGACGGGCAAGATTGTCAACATCGCAGGGTACCGCTTCGTCGATTTACCCGACAGGGACGCCCTGAAGAACCCACTTCTCAGCGTCTGTTTGGATTTGGGCCTTAAGGGGACCATCCTGCTCTCCCCCGAAGGCATCAATTTCTTCCTCGCAGGGTTGCAAGCAAATGTTGATGGTTTCATGGCCTACCTTGAGCGAGACGAACGATTTGCGGGCATACCGCTCAAAATATCCTATACCAACTATCAGCCTTTCAACCGCATGAATGTCCGAAAAAAGAACGAGATCATCTCTGTTGGTCTCGACCACATTCGCCCTCACGAGCAAACGGGTGAAGAAATCGAACCGCAGGACTTCAAAGCCATGCTCGATGAAGGACAGGCCGTTCACGTCTTGGATACTCGCAACGATTACGAATTGAGAATTGGTACCTTTGAGAATGCTATTGACCTTGACATTCGCACGTTCAGAGCTTTTCCAAAGGCCATTGAACAACTTCCCGATTCGATGAAGGACGAACCAATTGTGATGTTTTGCACCGGTGGGATTCGTTGTGAGAAAGCCAGCGCCATCATGATGGAGGCTGGATTCACCAACGTCAAACAACTCAAGGGCGGCGTGTTGGGATACTTCGAACAGGTAGGTGGCGAACACTGGAACGGAGATTGCTTTGTCTTTGACCAGCGTGTTGCCGTCAACGCCTCGCTTGAGGAAACGGAGATCGTGGTCTGCTTTGCTTGCCGTGAACCTCTTTCGTCAGAAGAACAAGCCTCAAAGGATTACGTCATTGGAGATTCCTGTTCCTACTGCATCGGCCGTACCGACGTCATACCCATCAGGAGTCAATAACAATCCAATCGTCCGAAAGTTCTCCGTGACTCCAGCGGTGCCACTCATGACCCGTTATTCCGTCGTGAGCAATCAAGAATGCCTGTGTATCACTGAGGATGAGGCCTCCATAGGTCAAGGCTTGACTGTCATTAGCCGAGCCCGGCCAAGGATTGTAGACATGACGCATGGCTTCACCTTCCACCGACCAGAGACTGGTGCCGACCTGAGTGCCGTTGATCATGCCGTCAGCGACGAGCAACCATCCGTCTTCGACAGCAACGATGGCTTTGATGGTGGTTGAAAGAGGACCTGGCGTCAATTCATGCAGCACCTTGGTCCCCATGGGGGTGGCATCTGTGACACAAACTTCAGTCCCTCGACTGGGGGAAATGCAGTCAAAAAGAAGGCGATTGTCTGCCGTTGCGACTCCAATTTGCGCTCCGGGTGAGAGCAGTTCTGGTGAGAGTTGGAGGGTGATGCCATTGGCCAGATTGGTGGTCCACAGCCTTGCTTCATTGAGACTGACCTCAGCGTCATAGACGAGATTGTCACCGATGCGATGCAATCCCATGCCCTCACCCATCTTCGTATCACCCGATGAAGGAGCAATGGATGACAACCATTCGCTGCTTCCGTTATCGTTCAAACGGAGCAATTGTTTGGCCGTCCCTTTGCTTCCAATCGCAAGCAGATGATTTCCATCGCTCAGTGGATGAGTCAACTCCAGATGACCAAAGGGATTGACCGACCATGATGTGAATTCACCTTGGAAGGTCACTCGATAGGCTTCAACGTCGCCATTTGAATCACGTGCACTGAACCAAAGGGCGCGCTCGTCGCCATGAAGCCAAGCTTGCCCGATTTGGTCGAGAGACGAGATCGAGTCGGAAATCTGCTGTCGCTCGGTCGAGTTCCACATGGGGTGGTGATGCCAAGGAAGTAAGGCAGTGCCGTTGGTCCAGACATAGTCCCCATTGATGAGCGTGAACAGCAAACCATCGGCCCAAGCCGTGGGCGCCTGCCATTCAATGGCTCCCAAGGACCACGTTGAGTTGTTAGCAGTCGCATGCACCCACAGGCTGCGTCCGTCAACACCGTTGGTGGCATCGAACAACATGAGGTCACCTTCTTCGGTTTCAAGATGATTCAATCCGATGTATTGGCCGGGGAGTGCATCTCCGTTGGGATGAAGGTCGAGCAGAAGGTTGGTGGTATTGACTTCCCCATTGCTGAAAAATAATTCACAGCCGACCTGAC
The DNA here is from genome assembly GCA_002494645.1 of Euryarchaeota archaeon UBA256. GTDB lineage: Archaea > Thermoplasmatota > Poseidoniia > Poseidoniales > Poseidoniaceae > Poseidonia. Next base: position 21,379 of record DACE01000037.1, read on the forward strand.
CGTCGTTGGCCGAGAAGACAAAGCGCTCTGAATTGGGAAGCCACAGACCTTGGTCACATCCGCTCGTCATTGAGTTTGCAATTCCGGTAATTGTGTCAGTCAAGCGTTCTGAGCGCAGGGGCTCAAAGCAAAAGTTGAGCCGTTCACGCACTTCATCCGCTTCCAAAACTGCATTGGAGGCGAGGCCTTCTCCCTGCCCGTCATCAACGCCAAATTGGATGACAAATCCATCTCTGCACAGATAGGTGGGGGCGGGAACCTTCTCGACCAGAGCCGAAAATCCACTTGAACCATCCATTCCCGCAGCACCGTCACTACCGCTGCCTCCAACGGCCCCGTTGCAAAGCACCGTTGCATTGGTGACTTCTTCTTCATCCAGTTCGGAATTGGCGTTGAGGTCCAATCCCGTCGTAATGTTGGTTCCGCCGCTGGCGCAAGTTTCCCCACCTACCGGCAGGGGTTGTGAGGTGAGCAGTTGAATCAAAGGTTCATCTCCGTCCAGACCCGGTTGACCTTGAGGGCCTGAAAGACCCTGAAGGCCGTGACATAGGACGGTGTCAGAGGTGACTTCGGTTGCGTCCAATACTCCGTTCATATTGTCGTCACTCCCAAGATTGAAGCGGACGCCACCTTCGTGACACGGTGCGAATGGGGCGAGGGGCTCACTTTCCACGAGCATGCGAGGTGATTCCACGACTTCTGCTTCCTCGGCGGAGATCAGCGCATTATTGTAGACGGCCAGCAGCATGGCGATGATGACACCCATCACCTGCAGGGCCGTAAACAATCGATTGTGACGATGTTCATGGCGCTCTTCATTCTGTTCTTCTTCTGGTTCACGGGCTTCTTCACCCCAAGTTCTGTCTTCTTCTGACATAAACACAATCGACAACCTCAACGCTTAGAAAAGTTCTCCCGACACAAAATCGTTCAGAAGAAGTTGAGGGGTGACTTGATGAGGCTTCGTGTTGTGGCAAAACCATGGAGACACCACCTCGTCTGCTCGCCCAACTTCGAGGCGAAGAAGGCGTCACTCGCCAAAAGGCAGCACGATTGGTGGTTGACCTTGCGTATACGGCTAAGGCAGACGGATTCATCGAAGCAGTTCACGCTCACGTTTCGGGAGTTTCAGTCATCACCGGAGGGCACGGTCTTCGCCGCTTCCTCTCTGATTTATCCGCAGATGATGATGGGCAGGTCGCCATTCCAACGACGCTGAATTCTGCCGGCTGTGATCGAGAAAAGATGGAAGAAATGGACATTCAGTGGCCCGATTTCCTTGAACAACAATTTGAAATCGTTCAAGCCTATGAGCGATTGGGCATTGACGCTACGTTGTCATGTACGCCATACGACCGTGGTCTTGAATCGGCAGTCGGTGTGGCTTCGTGGGCGGAATCCAATGCCGTTTGTTTCTCCAATACTTGGACCTCCCTCATCACCAATCGAGAATCAGGACTTTCTGCATTGGCGACAGCCCTCACCGGTTATGCACCCGAATGGGGCTTGCATTTGGAGGAACACCGCGTACCCAACATCATGGTTCACGTGGAATGCTCGCTCAATCATTTGTCCGATTGGTCGGTCCTTGGAGACTGGATTGGCAAGCAAGTACGTCCCGAGTGGTCAACACCCTTCGGACCCATGCCCTTCATCACAGGACTACCAGATTACATCAGTTTCGCTTCGAAAAAGGCACTCACGGCTGCGGCTGCAAATTACGGCTGCGCCATGCTCTGGGCTGAAGGCCATACTCAAGCGCCACCGCTTGAGCGTATTGAGGGCGATTACCGTCCTCCTGCTGGAGGTTGGCAAGGGGAACTCACCTTTACTGCTGAGGATTTGGCTCAGCGATACGAAGATCTTGCTCCAAAGGGGCAAGTGGATTTGGTGGTGGTTGGTTGTCCTCAGGCGAGCCTCGAAGAGATCCGCATCACAGCGGCTGCTGTACGCGGTCACATGGAAATGGGTATGCATATTCCCGAGCAGCGCTTGTGGGTGTTCACCAGTGGTGAAAATTACGACCTCGCCGTAGCAGACGGCTCCATCCAGATGTTGGAGGAAGCAGGTGCAGTTCTTCTCAAAGATACCTGCCCAGAAGTGACGCCGTACAACCGTGAAAAGTACAATCACCTACTGACCAATTCCCTCAAGGCCGAACACTACCTCACCAGCGGCTTGAATCGCCTTCCAACCAGCGTGATGCCAATTCATGAATGCGTCGCTCACGCCTTTGACCCCCAACGGAGTGCTGGGCCACGTCCAGAACTCAGCACGAAAGCTCAGCCCCAACATGCCTCAAGCAAGACACATCGCGAAGGGGATGCACGTCTCAAAGGTACAGGTTTGAACTCTCAACATGATTTTTCGCTCAAGGGTCGAGCGATGGTGAGCGACGTTCCCATCACCTACCTTGGTTATGTGAACCGTGACACGGGAGTCATCGAAGAGCCGGGTCATCCCTTGGACGGTCAAGCGATTGAAGATACGGTCCTCATTTACCCAAAAGGTTCGGGTTCAACGGTAGCGCCTTATGTCTTGATGGGCTTGTTGTACACTGGAAAAGGCCCTAAGGCTATCGTCAATCGTGACGTATGTGCGCTCACTCTGCCTGCCTGTTCACTGTTGGACGTTCCCTACGGCCATGGATTTGATCTCGACCCCTGCCAGGAGATCAACAACGGAGACATCGTTGAATTCACTCGCATTGGGGATGAAGTCACGCTCACGGTATTGGAGCGTGCAATGCCTTGAGCCAACGTATATTGGTCACGGGTGGTGCAGGTTTCATTGGCTCTTCACTGTGCGAGCGCTTGTTGAGTGAAGGCCATCATGTGGTCGCTCTGGACAATATGTTTCGGGGGCGGTCTGAGAATTTGGAACACTGTTTGACCCATGACTCATTTCATTTGTGTTCTGGCGATGCGAGTTCACCCGAGGATTTGCAAGGGTGTTTTGACCTCCTCGGAGGCATTGACCTCGTGCACCACCTCGCTGCCATCAACGGGACTCGTTGGTTTCACAAAGCAGCCCGCCGCGTCATTGACGTCAACATCAACGCCACCTTAGCAACCATTGACAAGGCGCTTGAATGGGGCGCTCGTTACGTTTTGGCTTCATCGCCAGAGGCCTTTGGAGACGCCAAAACCATGCCTTTGAAAGAAGACAACGAGAGCGTCTTTCCTAACTCCGCACAGCACCAACGCTTCGCCTACGGTGCAAGCAAGTATCTTGATGAGGTGGCCGTTTACCATGCGGTGCGAGAAGGTTTGGACGGGCGGATTGTTCGACCGTTCAACGGCTACGGTGTACGTTTAATGGGCGATGATTACGGTCAGGTGGTCGCGATGATGTTCCACGCCGTTCGCAGCCAACAGGTCATACACGTTCACGGAGACGGTCAGCAAACTCGTAGTTTGACACATGTTGATGACCTGGTCGAGGGTTTCTATCTCGCTGGCCATCTCGACCGTGGAATCAAGGGTCAAGAGATGCGTGGAGCAGCCTTCAATCTCGGCTCACAAGAAGAGGTAAGCATGCTCACATTGGCACAGGCAGTCAACGAGGTGGTAGGTTCTCAAGCCGTTGACATCGTCTTTTCAGAGGGATACCATGGCGACTCCTCTCGTCGATTACCCGATTGTTCAAACGCATTGGAGTATTTGGGCTGGTGGCCCTCGATCCTCCTCTCAGACGGATTGAGGACAGTTTGGAGTCGCTTGAAAGGTCAGCCGTAATGCTTGTCCACCCGACGGGTCCATCCATCGGGTGCTGGTGTCATGTCGTCACGTCCGTGCTGGCAAAGCACATCAATGCCTCCAGCGGGAACCGTTGTTGATGAGAACCAAACGGCCTTGACCCGCATTACGGTAAGGCGTGCAACGGCATCGGGTAGAGCATGTTCCTCGACGTATTCAGCCTCAAGAGCTGCGACGGCTTCTTTGAGCAGCAAGGGTTGGCCTTGAACGGTTTCCAACGTCAGCAGGGTGGATTCGTCCTTACCGTATGGGAGTGGTGTGGCGGTTTCATCAATGATTTCTGCACCACGAGGAGTGCTCGGCATGAGGTTGAGAAGGACGGTTCCCGTCGCACGCATGTTCGTCAGTGTATCGCGTGGGCGCTTGTCTTTGTGGATTGAAAAAGAGGCAGTAAGATAGGGTGGCGCAGTTGATACGCCCATCACAGACGACAGGGGAGCGAAATTCCTTCCACCCTCGCTATCCATCGTTCCTGCGACCACGACCGGACGAGGAGAGAGGACGTTGCTCAGCCAGGTGCTCCGTTCTACGTGTTCCATTGCTTCAACATCCAGACGATGGAGCGGTGCGGTTGCTTCTTCGCCTTGTTGGGTGAACCAGCGGTCAAGCGTACCGTTGGCGATTTCTTCAAGGGCGTGTTCATTGAATTCAATATAGGCTTGCCACCTCGGTATCTCGTCGAGGTCACCGCGCTCTTGTTTTCGCTCAATACTCGCCTTTGCATAGGTGTTACAGCGTCGTAAAAATGCGGCAACTACGCCTCGTTCGTCCTTCATACCTTGTCCTCCCTTGCTTGGTCGTAGGCTTCGCGGCTCATGAGGTATCGGGCAGGATTACCCGCCCAGACTTCCTTGGCAGGAAGATGCTTTGTGAGGACTGCGCCTGCAGCCAAAACGCTCCCTTCGCCAAGATTGCAACCTGCGATGACGGTGGCATTTCCTCCGATAACTGCACCGGATGCCACGTGAATTGGTTTCCATTTTCCTCGGTCGTTTGAAGGCGGAAAGCGGTCGTTGAGAAGTACTGCGCTTGGTCCTACGAAGACATCATCCTCCAAGTGGCAGTCATCAGCGATGTAGGCAGAACCTTGAATTTTACAACGCTGACCGATTTGAACTCGCTGACCAACGTGGGCGAGTGCACCTATCGAACTCTCAGGGCCGACGACGGCATCATGACCAATGTGACAAGGCCACCAAGCGACTCCGCCTCCTGACAATTCGATTCGCTGACCACCTAACGGCATCTGCGCCATCACTTCACCTCATTCGTTCATGCCGAGTTCGCGCATCAACATCTCAACATGGCCTTTGGCCTTGACATTGTAGCGGCACCATTCGAGCGTTCCGTTCGGAGCGATGACGAATGTAGAGCGGGCACATCCCATGTATTCTCGTCCGTAATTCTTCTTGAGGCGCCATGTGCCAAATGCATTGTGCAGAGCGAGGTCTTCGTCGAGGAGCAGTGGGAAGTTAAGATCCTGCTTCTCAATAAATCGTTGATGCGATTTCTGAGCATCCTTGGAAACGCCAAGGACGACATAATCATCCCTGTTCAAGCGAGCCATGTTGTCGCGGAAATCACAGGCTTGTGTGGTACATCCGGGTGTGGAGTCCTTCGGGTAGAAGTAGAGGATGACATGCTTCCCTGCCTCTCTGTAGGCGGAAAGACTGTGCTCGTTTCCTTCTTGATCGAGGGCTGAAAAGTCGGGTGCGTCCTCGCCTGCTTGCAATTGTATCGTTTCGCTCATGCCCATTCCACACCCCCCGCGTCCAAAAGGAATTGGATGGTTTTTTGTTACAATATGAACTACTTGGGGGCGTAAATGTGGCGGAGCCATTCGTATATGCAATATGAATCTAAAACGAGTCAAAACGGGTGAGTCCAGGAATTTCAACCGATTCTTTCAATAACTGGCAGGACACAGGGTTTGTTATGGTGAGCGGACGTATGTCTAGGAAGGCGCGTCGCCACTTCAAGAAAATACAGCGCTCAAAGGCTAAATTTGAACTTCAAGAAATCGCGAGCGCCATCCAAACCGACCTCGACAAGCGCCATTTGACCTATGACGAGGCACTTATGCTTGGCAATCTGATTCAAAACAGAGCCGACCAGGTCCCAGGAGATGCCATCGTGTATGCGATTTCAGACCGTGATGCGTATCGACGCACCCTCGAATTGTACTTGCGAGATGCACTCCTCACCCGTACCGAACAATTGCTCTTGTGGGAAGAGCGTCGTCGTTTGGGCATCTCAGAGGAAGAACATCAATCCCTCCTCGCACAATTGCTCAGCCAGTGGAAGCGGCAAGGACGCAACGTCACCATTGACCGCTTTGAAAAGCCAGACGGGGGTGCAGATTCTGTCTAAGCCAACCCTCGCCTATGCTCTGGTCGCCCTTCTTATCGCAACCATGGTCGCGCCTCTCGCTGTTGCAGACAGCAGCCGTTCAACTCCAGATTTCGTGATCTCTTCGTTTACGCTTGACGATGCAGGCTCCATCCTCCTCAACGGCAATGTTGTTGCTGAAGACGCAACTCATATCGTTCGAATCCAAGTCCAAAACATCGGTTTGGCCGCAGGACAGGCTTCGCTTTCGCTTCTGCTCCAAGGAACGGCCTCCTCAGGCGATGTCGTCATTGATACTGCAGACTTGGGCGTCATCAATGCTGGCGCCAGCAGCGGCGTTCAGGTCTTTTCATGGGCTGCCACACTCGGGGACGACCAGATTCTCAAAGCGAGCGTCTCTTCAAGCACTGATGTCAACACGGCCAACGACGAAGAACAGATGATTGTTGACGTGCAACGGTATCAAGCCGCCTCCGTCCCCGTCGTGAACATCCCTCAACCCTCAGGTGGAGCCGCCAACGTTGTTTGGTCCCAATCGGTTCACGCCTTCTCCATCGACGCACGCAACGACGGCGTCAAGAATTTCTCTGCGTCATACACGCTCGCCTTTTCGGAGGTAGCAAACCCCACCAACACCTTTTCTGTGGCTTCCTCGACATTGCCCCTCGTGAGTCCGGGGTCGATTTACAACGGTGGTGCAACCCCTCAGAGTATCTCGATGTCCTTTGATGCCACCTCTCGAAGCGGAACGTGGGACGTCATCGGCACCATGACTGCTTCTGGAGCAGGGTGGTCCGATTCGATTGAATTTTTATCGCAAACCGTCGTGTTCTCGAATTATGATTTTGAACTTACACCTGCTCACGATCGAAGTGTTGAGCCCGGGCAAACATCTACACTCACCTATCTGTTGAAGAACGTCGGCTTGTCAACTGACGACTACACCGTTTCGCAGAGCAGTGTAAGCGGTTGGGTCACCACCATAACGCCAACCTCTCAAACGCCAACGGTCTCACCGGACGTTACGACTTCAGTCCTGATACAGGTTGCCGTGCCGTCAAATGCTTTGCGAACCGATTCTGACATCGTGACGCTCACCGTCGAATCCAACAGCGCATCCCTTTCAAAGACCGTCTCGACGACGGTGTTGGCCAGTGAATCCTACGGTGTCGATGTCACAATGCCCCTTACAGCCACGACCCTCATTCCAGGAGTGGAAGATACCATCCAAGTCAATGTTGAGAATACGGGCAATGCTCCGACCACGTTCATGCTCTCTACCGGCGTTTCAACCAATCCAATCAATTGGGACCTCTCGCTGTCAAGTCCCACAACGGGCATTCTTCAGCCCGGTGAAAATGTCAATGTAGCTATTGCCGTAACGCCTGCAAGCATCAAGAATCCTCTCGTCTCAGCAGAATTCAACCGAGCTGGAGACTCGATGTCTGTATGGGTTCAAGCTCAATCCACAAACGGAGGTTTACCTGACCTTGCCGCTGCGCCCGTGACCATTCAACCGGTGGTCATTGTCGACCCGGGTTTGCCTTCTGAGCACATTGAAATGACTGTTGAAGAAGTGATGCTTGCCCGTCAAGGGGTTGGTCTTGAAGAAATCCTTGACCTCCAAGTTGAAGTTCGACACAATCTCGTAAGTGAGTTAACTGAAACGGTCGATGCAACACTCCAACTGGGTGCGGCTGTCTTTGAATCTGATTCCTCAGGTGGCTTTGATGAAGCCTCCCGATGGGAGGTTGGCCTTACACCAACGGCCTTCCCTGGTATGAACCTCGGTCAAACCTCATCTGCGGTCATGACGATTCAGGGGCCTGCGGATGATTACCCAGTTTCAGGTACGCTGACACTCCCCGTTACAGCGATACCAACCCTCGGCGGTGTTCATCAAGGGTCCAATGTTCTCGCCTCAGCCATCACGCAGACGCTGACACTCGTCGTACCGCCCGTTCTTGGCGCTGAAGGTCAAGACTATGCTCCCTTTGACGTCATGGTCGGTGAAGAAACTGAAGTCCCTCTTTCTCTCAACAACACGGGCAATAACATGACCTCCTACTCCTTGGTGATGATGAACACGCTTCCACCAAATTGGGTTGCATCCTTCTCCAACACCAGTCTCATGCCATCAACAACCCTGCTTTCAGTGCCAGCTGATGTCGCAGACTATCCTTCCTCTGCTCTGGCTCACATGGAGAATTTCTCCGCCTATGTAACCACCGATCCAGAGGCTCCCGCAGACAGCATTGAATACATGCAGATTCAAGTTCTTGACCTCGCAACGGGCGCCTACATCACACAACTTGACATTCCCATACGCGTTGGCGAAAATGTCAACGCTGCTCTCTACCCAACGAGCCAAATGATCAATCTTTCAATCGGTGATTCAATCACGACCAGTGTCGTTGTGAGCAATGTAGGAAATACGCCTGCAACCTTCAATTTGTGGCTGGATGACTCCAATCGTGGTGAACTGACCTTCCAACTCGAGACTCCAAATGTCATCCAAATTGGCGCTGGTTATGACGAAACGGTTCGAGTGCGCATCACACCTTCAAGCGAGGCTCTGGCTGCTACAATTTATTCAGCAACCCTCTGGGTATCCAATGCGGATTCAGGGCTCAACCTTTCAGCGGATATTATCGGAAACATCAGCGAAGAACACGGCATCATGGTCGATACGCCGATCAGTCTTGGCGTCATTCCCGGTACTTCGCAAGAAGTTGATTTCACACTCACCAACAACGGTAATCTCATTGAGGACATCATTCTTGAGACGAAGGTGCAAGGAAATTGGACGGTTACTCCCGCCTTCCTGCCGCTCAATCTTGGCGTGGATGAAGTATATTCAAGCACCTTTTCTGTGGCCGTACCCCCACTTGGCGGAGATGAAGATTTACTCAACGGGGACATCATCCCCGTGACCATGCGCATTCTCAATGCCACAACAGAGACCGTCCTCAAGATTCACACCTTTGACTTCATCGTCAATCCCCTGTTCATGGTCGAAGTTGATGCGTGGCCAGCCACCATGGAATACCATCGGGGGTTAAGCCGAAGTTGGAATGTCATGATCACAAACACGGGCAATGCTGACGTGGAAGTCAATGTCACCTACGCACTCTTACAGGGCGGACTAACGACACCTAGCACAGATTGGGAAATGGTCAACCCGAAGCCGACTAAAATCAACCTCAAGAAAGGTGAAGCCACTCCTTTCTCCTTTAGCGTGAAGAATACTGCAACCCAGCCCGCCCTCACGCTCGCTGCAAATCTCATCGTCAATTTCCAACCCACTGACGCAGAAGTGCAAGGGAGCGCTGAGTTCTACACGAATCTCGTAATGGATCGCTTCTTCGAGGAATCAGATACCTTCGTCACACCACCGTCTGACTACGGTCCACAACCATTTGCAATTACCTACTCTCATATTCCTACGGGTCAAATCGACGCAATCGCCTATGAACTCGAACTTTGCCAATCGACTCGACTTCTTGACATGGCGAGCGTTGGACAAAATGCATCGGATTACGAATGGTCCTTTGCCATACGTGTTGATGGAGTCGACATGGCCCTCAACCTCTCGCAATATTGCGGCTCAGGCTCGCTTGGAAGTGACTCTCGCATCACTCTCCCGTCCCGCCAACCATGGGTCACCAGCGACCCGATTGAAATCATCATCGATACGCCCAACCCGCCCAATATTCTGGCAGGAGATGGCTGGGACCTCACCTTCAGGTTGTACCACCCCGACGAACATAACGGATACACCGTCTATGATGAGGAGGTATTCACCTATGAATTAGCAGTTTACGCCGACCCTGCCATCAAAAGCCATGGGCCAAAAGACGATGCTATCTTCTATGAGGGTCAGGAAACTTCCTATTCAATGACCGTTGAGAATTTGGGCACCGCCCAAGCCCTCGGCATCACACCTATCCTCGACTGCAAGGGCGACGTAACGATACTCTCATCACCTGAAATGCTGCCTATCCTCGGCCCACGTGAAACTCATGAATTCCAATGGGAAGTTCAAGCCAACACCATCGATTGGTGGGAAGCATCTCGGACCATCTCCTGCGAAGCCTCATTGGAGTTCCTCTATGTTGGAGATGGCAATTTGGTCGCCAACGATGTCGTACTGGAAGATGTCAGCGTTCAGTCGTGGTCACCCGACCTCTCCATCGCCTTCATTGCGTGTGTTGTAGCGGCTTTGCTCTCGGTGATCTTCGTGCGCCTCGCAAGTCAATCTGAAAAGTGGCAATTAGCTGGCGTCTATGCCGGAGTCATCAGTTTCGGTTTCGCCTTCCACCTGTTCACGACCTGGTATTGGGGTCCAACAGTTCTGGTTCTTTGCGGTTTGTGGATTTGGCGAATGACTTGGAAGAGCAGCGAAGAATTCCGTCTCATTCACGAAGACTACCAGCGTGCCCGAAAAGGAATTTCAACCGTTTATAGCGACCATTTCGATGCACTGGCCGACGGTCGACGGCAATTGACCATCATCCTCTCAATCCCCGTACTCGGCATGTTGGCCATCGCTCTCGGCCTTCCTCCACAACTTGCTACAGATAGCGACAATCTTGTGATGATGGCCGCATACTTTGGCATCATCATGGTGGGCGTTTGGTACATCCTGCGTCGTTCCGACCGCCTCTATGGTAACCTCTACGGACGAATGACTGACGCTGAGATTAAGGCAATCCGTATTGAACGCGACCTCGGCGATCCCGCCCGGTTGCTCAATGATTTGGCAGACGACGGTCTTGACCTGACGGCTATTCTCGGTGAACGAGCTCCTGCTCCTACCTCAGCCCCAATCCAAATTTCAGCCGGTTCAGGAGATAAGAACAACCTTGGAGATGACGAGTTTTCATCTGATGTCGGAGGTGAATCCGATGACTGAAGACGAATTCGAAGTACCAGATGATGTCATGGCTCGAGAATTAGCTGAACGGGAGCAAGGCATCCTCGAGGCTTCACAAACCTTGGAACGCATCGCCCGAAAAGCCGCTCGCCAAGAAAACCCCTCACTCTCTGAAACCGAAATGGACCTCGGAGAAGCCAAGGTGTACTTGGGTATGCATCAACTTGGAAGAGCCAAGAAAAACATCAAAATCGCCGAGAAAACGCTCGATGATTTGGAAGAAGATGTCCTCCATCTGCGCCGGAGCATCGCCATGTTGCATCGTTTGCTGACGCACAAACACATCTCTCTAGAAGAAGCCGAACGTATCCTGTACAAATTACGAGAGTCCACGGCGGCTGCAGAAATCGGAGACATCCGACAGTCCACCCTCGAAGTTGAGGACCTGCTCGAGGATTTGATTGGCGGCAATACTTCGACACTCAACCCCTTCCTCTTCAGGCATTTCTGGATGGGCGTGGACACGCGCTGGCCAGCCGGTGGAGATTCTGGAGTGCTCCTTGTTCGAATTATCAATGACGGTCCAATACCCATGCCCATGTTGCGTCTCAAACCTCCCGTTCCTGAAGGATGGACCGCCAACCCTCCGAATGTGGACCTCCCCATCATTGCACCAGGTGGTAATATTCCGCTACGCTTTGA
>DACE01000011.1:0-33075 GCA_002494645.1 Euryarchaeota archaeon UBA256
AAAAAGTCCTGACATACCCTGCAGAGTGTCTTAGTCGCCTCATTCTTCGAGTCTTACGTAGCGCAAATACACGAAACTTGCAGCCCCAATCAGCACCAGGAAGGCAGCGATACTGGCGAGGATGACCACGTCACTCTGCTCACCCATGGTCGTAAGCGTCTCGTCTTCACTATTCTCGTTTTGACCCGCCGTCCAGTCCCACCAGGCCATCAACGCTACGATGTCCAAACCCGTTTGCAAGCCCGCTTCTACGTTGGCTCGTCCGCCCGCCATGGTGTTGATGGTCGTGACCGAGTCGCTTTGAGCATGTTTGGGCGTTTGTTCACACGCATCCCCTTCTTCGTAGACGTATTGATGCTGGCCACGAATCCACGTTGCAGTATGGTTGTTCATGATGAAATTATAATGGTCGGAATTTCCTTTCGTATCGTCAATGACCGAAACCCACGGCTCGGGGTGTGAGAGGTTGGCGTTGATGGCTTTGAGATGGTCTTGGAACCACTGAGCGTAGAGGCGCATTTCGTCACTGACCTCGAGGCCGCGGTCTTCGTAGTAGGACCAGTCGTCAACGGGTGAAGTGAACATGTAGAGGGTCCAGTATTCTTCGTCACATCCGGCGAGCTGGCTGGCGAAGGGAGTGGGTACCGGCCAGTTGAGAGCAAACATGTCGAGATTCACGTAGGTCACGTTGACCTCATCGGGGATTTGCTGCTCCACAAAATGCAAACTTCCCATTCCTCCACCTTCTGGGCTACCGCTGCCCTGCCATTCTTCGTAATCCCACCAGGCTAATTTCCACGTATGCAGCGGCGTGTGATTCCACTGCGAAAAGGTCGCAGCGAGTTCAAGCAGGGCGCCTGAACCCGTACCGTCGTCGTAAGCGCCACTGCTTTCGCAGGTCGCATAGGTTACGCCGATCAGCGGCGGGGGCGAGTAGCAAATGGCGTCGTGATGGGCACCAACGACCCGCCAGTCGTCCTTCAGAACCCCTTCAATGGTGACAACGATGTTCTCGCAATTATTGCACAATGCGGTGGTGAAGGCTTGGCGCTCGACTTCGTATCCCATCGCTTCCAATTCGCTTGCAATCCAGTTACGAGCGTTTTCATTTGCGGCCGTATCTATCTTTCTATAGCCAAAATTGGTCATCTCCACCATGTTGTCATAGGCTGAACTACCCTCAGGCCAAGCGGGTGCTTCTTGGGCCACGTTCTGTTCTTGGCCCATGCTACCGGTCAGCAGCGTGGAGCCCATGAGCACCAAGGCAAGCAAGAGCGGTTGCCATGGTCGAGCCATGCTGTGAGGACAGAAGGCTACGACCTTGAGGTTTGGCTTTGCTTATTCTTCTTCAGTTGACCACGACCGGCGCATCACTCTGCCGGCTGCTTCACCTGCTTCCATCGGGTCGAAATCGTGGCCGAAGATGAGATGTTTAACGAGATTGTGTTGGGCGATGGATTGTCCACATTCTGGGCAATCGTGACGGTTGGGTTCTTTGTAGCCTTGGAAGGCCATGCGCCCTTTGGGCGTAGCAAGGCCGCTGATGGTACGCATGAGCGTTGAGAGGAAGACCAGACCGAAAAGCACCAGGCAGCAGCCCGCACCGCCGAAGGCACCGGAGGAGGCAGGCGTTTGGTCGAGCATGATAAATTGGGTCATGCGGCCATCAGATGTGTTACGGAAGGTATCCAAGTCGAGAGTATGCGGGAATTGTTCGCCCCGCAGTGTCAGCAGGATTTCAGTCCCGTCGTCCTCTTCTTCCACCTCAAGTACGAGCGTGTAGGTGCCGTAGGCGTCCAGCAGGGCTGTGGCGCCTCGGTACTGGTAGCAATCAGCATCACCAGGCAGACATTGAACCTCGATGTTTTGCAGGACGACCGCCGTATTGTCTCCGTAGGTGGCCATCCCCGAGATTCGATAGGTCTCCGCTGACACGGAGGGCAGCAAGCATGCGCAGGCTACCACCAAAGCAAGGGTAAGCCATCTGCGCATGATGAAAGACAAGCGACGGGACTTAAAATGCCTTGATTATCTCCACGAGGTCTTGATAGGCTGCATTCAACCTTCCCTCATCATGGGCGAACTGATCACTGGACAGGCTGCAACCTACGTTGAAGAATTGCATATTAAAACACCGCAGCGCTATGAAATCCGTTGCATCACCCAAGAGGTTGAGCGCATCGTAAGCGAGAGCGGCATCAAGGACGGTTTGGTCTTGGTCAACCCCATGCACATCACCGCCTCCTGCTATGTCAACGACCTCGAATACGGCTTGCACCACGACATCATGGCATGGTTGGAGAAGTTGGCACCCTATCACGGGGCAGAAGGGCGCGAGGGTGAAGAATACCATCACCACCGAACGGGAGAAGACAACGGGGATGCTCACCTCAAGCGACAATTGCTCGGCCAACAGGTCACGATGCCGGTGCGAGACGGGCGTTTGCATTTGGGCACATGGGAGCAGATTCACTATGCAGAATTTGACGGTCAGCGCAACAAACGCATTCTGGTCAAAGTCGTCGGGGTGATGGCTTCGTGACGCTGTCCTCGCCTCCCGAACCCTCGGGCTTCATGGCCGAACTGGGCGTTGAGCGCACTCTTTGGGCCCCGGGAGCCTCCCGCCTCGAGTTAACGCTCACCGAGGACCACCTCAACAAGGGAGGTGTCGCCCACGGAGGGATTCACATGGTGATGCTCGATTCGGCGCTTGGCAGTGCTCTGGTCGCCTCACTTCGGGTCGAGGAATGGTGCGCCACCACCCAACTCTCAACCAGTTTTCTCGCTGCTGCACGGCCCGGCGAGCGCCTGGTCGCTGAAGGACGCGTTGTGCGGCGAGGCAAGCACGTGGCGCACTTGGCGGGCGAGGTCAAGGTCGGTGAACGCCTCGTGGCGAGTGCCACGGGGACGTGGGCGATTTGGTCGAGCCGGCCGCCTTCACTGTCGGAGGAGTAACCGCTTTTGCGGTTACCAGAACTTCTCTTCCTTTGCGTCTTCATCTGCAGCAGGTGTTGTTACCTTCTTCGTACCAGGGGCTTCAATTCCGGAGATGCGTTGAATCTTGGCATAGACAAACCATATCGGAACAACTACGAACAGATAGCCGCCAAGAATGATCCCTGTGAAGAAAGAGAGAACAAACGCACCCTCGAGGACGCCGTCCCATCCTTGGATGTGAATTGCTTGAGAAGGCTGGTCCGGATTGACATACACTGAGACAGACGCCTTGTCCAGCCAGTGCTCTGCCGTGTTGTGCCAATCATCGGACAACGCACTGTAGTCTTGCGTTGTGTAATTTTCACCCTCGTAAGTGTACGCCACGGTGACCGTCGTGTACGATGAACAGCTCGTGGTCCCATCGGAATCCGTTGAGCAGTCTTGGCCTTCGTAAGCCTCCACCACGTCGCCTTGAACTTCCTCCCAGTTCCCAGAATCGATTTGCGTCAAGATATCGCCGAACGAAATGAGAGTGATGAAAATCCCAATGGCCAAAACAACACCAACGATTTTGCCTGCAGTGAGGCCGATGTCACGCAAGGTTGGGTCGGCCACTGGAGTCCAGTTCGACGTCGGCTCACGTGGTTTTTCCCGGAACTTTCCGCCACCCAAGGGCTCGTAGCGCTCGTTCAATTCCTCCATTCTTTTCTCTGGGTCCAAAAAAACAGCATCTAGAGGACCCGTGAGTTCCTGCCCATCCTCCGTGCGGACGGTGAGTTGATCGGCGTTATCATCGATGCTGATGATGGTGGCAATGTACATCATGTCGTCAGTTTGGAATCCAACGACTCTGCCAATGTCCGGGTCAACTTCTTCGTCCATGTACAACCTTCCCACGGGGTGCTTGTTAGCGATTTCTCCGATGAGGTCTCTGTGGCGAAAACAGCTGGAACGAAGATACGCTCTGCATTCATGCCTCTAGGGTTGAGCGCACAACCTGAAGGAGAGCTTGGACAAAGGCTTCTGCCTCGACCTCATAGCCGAGATGGGCAAGCGAGGTCGTGGTGTCCGCAGCAAGGCCGCACCCTGCAACGTCTTCGACTCGCCCCGGGGGCGTGCTGAGGTTGACTGAGAATCCATGGCGACTCACCCATCTCAGAAAGGAAAGCCCGATGCTGCATACCTTACGACCGTCCACCCAAACGCCTTGCATGCGTTCATCTCGGACTCCATTGACGCCGAAGGTGGCCAAGGCGCCAATCAGCCAACCTTCGATGATGTGGATGATGTCGGCAACCGAGGCTTCTCCTTCTCGCTGCCCCCACTTGAAGATCGGGTATCCAACGAGTTGTCCAGGTCCGTGCCAGGTCAAACCTCCACCTCGGTCTACACCAATGGTTTCGTAATCGGGCGGCGGTAGAATCCCATCGTTGCGGGCGCGCGGCCCCACTGTGACCACTTCGGGGTGGCTCAAGAGAAGCAACGTATCGGGGATTTGTCCATCGATACGTTGTTGTTGGAGTTCCTTCATGAGGTCCATGGCCTCTTGGTACGGAACGATTCCAAGTTCGCGTACGTCGATCATAGAGAAGTCTCCGTTCAAAATTGACCTGAGGAGCCGAAGCCACCTTCTCCACGTTCGGTTTGACCGAGCAGCTCGACGCTGGTTTCAACGAGGGTGACGTTGGGTACGGGGGCAAAGAGCATCTGTGCTACTCGTTCGCCGGCTTTGACCGAAAAGGACTCGCCTTCTCCGATGTAGGTGGCGAGGACTTTGAGTTCTCCACGATAATCCGCGTCGATGGTGCCCAGTCCGTTAGGCATGATCATCCCTTTTCGACCCAAGGATGAGCGGCAGCGAATTTGCCCTTCCCATCCTTCAGGTATGGCGCAAGCCCAGCCGGTTGGAATCATGACCGCCCTTCCTTTGGGGACTGTGGTGTCTTCAATCGCATACAAATCCCAACCCGCTGCGAGGGCTGAGCCCCGCGTGGGTAGAATCGCCCGTTCGTCGAGGCGGGCAAATTGAACATTGAGCGAAATTTGCTCCATAACTTCGCTCAACATACATTCCTTTTTGACTGTTGGGATAATGTAAGATTTTGATGACATTGCTCTCCAGTGGAAAACAGGGTGATTTTGCTATGATTTTAGAAACTTTTAACGATTTTATTACACTTTTCTTCCGACGGGCTAAACCGCGCACTGCGTTCAAGTGTGAAGGGGCTATGAAGGGTGGAAAAACCCTTCACTTTAATCCTCCTCCA
Organism: Euryarchaeota archaeon UBA256; assembly: GCA_002494645.1. Taxonomy (GTDB): domain Archaea; phylum Thermoplasmatota; class Poseidoniia; order Poseidoniales; family Poseidoniaceae; genus Poseidonia. The sequence goes on from DACE01000011.1 coordinate 5,205, forward strand.
TACGCTATTATTATAGGCGTCGGAGAAGGGCAAACAAATTCCAGCGCGTTGCAAATGTCGGGGGGTAACTGAAATGGTCATAGAACACAGCAAAGATGACGGCTTGGATATTGATTTGACCCAGGAACATGTTGAACCCATGCTCCAAGAGAATCTTGATCGTTTCGTTCTTTTCCCCATTCAACACGATGACATTTGGGCCATGTACAAGCAGGAACAAGCCTCCTTCTGGACGGCTGAAGAAATCGACCTCGCTGAGGATTTGAAGGACTGGAAGAATCTCAACAACGACGAGAAGCATTTCGTCAAGCACATCTTGGCCTTCTTCGCTGCCAGTGACGGTATTGTAAACGAGAATCTAGTCATGAACTTCTCCAACGAAGTCTGCTGGCCCGAAGCACGAGCATTCTACGGATTCCAAATCATGATGGAGAACATTCACGCTGAGACCTACTCGTTGCTCATTGACACCTATATCGAAGACGAGAAAGAGAAGGATCACCTTTTCAAGGCACTTGAAACCGTACCATCGGTACAAAAGAAAGGCGACTGGGCCATGCGCTGGTTGTCCCGCAAGCGAGGCTCATTCGCCGAGCGTCTTGTCGCCTTTGCTGCTGTTGAAGGCATCTTCTTCTCCGGCTCCTTCTGCGCCATCTTCTGGTTGAAGAAGCGAGGCCTCATGCCCGGTTTGACCTTCTCCAACGAATTGATTTCCCGCGACGAAGGTCTGCACTGTGACTTCGCTTGCTTACTGCACAACAAGTTGTTGCGCGGGGCGGGCGAGAACATGATACGTCGAATCATCGCCGAAGCGGTTGACATTGAGATTGAATTCGTTACCAAGGCACTCCCCGTGAACCTGATTGGCATGAATGCCGATTTGATGACGCAATACATCCAATTCGTTGCTGACCGCTTGCTCGTGCAGCTGAATTGTTCAAAGATTTACAATGCAGCCAACCCGTTCCCATGGATGGAAATGATTTCCATGCAAGGCAAGACCAACTTCTTCGAGAAGCGAGTCGCCGAGTACCAGAAGGCAGGCGTCATGGACAGCGCCTCTCTTGGAAGCGTCCAACAGCGATTTTCTGTTGACGAAGACTTTTGAACCGTCCGCGAACAAAGAAACCTATCACGCACTCAATTGAACCCACAAGGAGGAAGAAATCATGTCAATGCAAGTTGTAAATAGAAAAGGCGAACGAGAAGATGTGCGATTTGATGCCATCCTGGAAAAATTAACGGTTTTGGCCAAAGGATTGGACGAAACATGGGTTGACCCAGGTCACGTAACCAAACTCACCATCGAAGGACTCTACGATGGTGTTACCACTCGTGAACTTGACCAACTTGCTGCAGAAACCGCTGCCTCCCTGGCATCACATCACCCTGATTACAGCCGTCTTGCAGCCCGTATTTGCGTTGATGATTTGCACCGCTCAACAAAGGATGTGTTTACTGACGTCATCACGGATCTGCGAGAATACATTGACCCTGAATCCAACAAGCACGCTCCTCTCATTTCAGAAGAAGTCTACGAAGTCATCATGGCCAACGCAGACGTGCTCAACAATCACATTGACTACAAGCGAGATCACAATTACGACTACTTTGGTTTCAAGACCCTTGAGCGCTCCTACCTTCTCAAGCTCAACGGCGTGGTCGCAGAGCGCCCTCAGCACATGTTGCTGCGTGTGGCTGTCGGTATCCACCACGGCAATATTGAGAAAGCCCTTCACACCTATGATTTGATGAGTGAGGGATACTTTACTCACGCAACTCCGACCTTGTTCAACTCTGGAACTCCCATGCCTCAGATGTCTTCTTGTTTCCTGCTCACCATGCAAGATGATTCACTCGATGGCATCTATGACACGCTCAAGCAGTGTGCACTGATCTCAAAATCAGCGGGTGGAATCGGCTTGTCCATTCACCATATCCGCTCCAAGGGCTCTTACATCAAAGGAACCAACGGTACTTCCAACGGAATCGTCCCAATGCTTCGTGTCTTCAACGACACGGCTCGCTATGTCGACCAAGGCGGCGGCAAGCGTAAGGGTTCCATCGCCGTTTACCTCGAACCTTGGCACCCAGATATTCTTCAATTCCTCGACCTCAAGAAGAACCACGGTAAGGAAGAGATGCGTGCTCGCGACCTCTTCTACGCTATGTGGACGCCTGACTTGTTCATGCAACGTGTTGAGGATAACGCAGACTGGTCATTCTTTTGCCCCAACGAATGCCCCGGTCTTCAAGATGTCTATGGTGACGAATTCAAAGCCATGTTCGAAGATTACGAACGCCGTGGTCTCGCTCGTGAAACGCTGCCTGCTCGAACTGTATGGGACAAGATTGTGGAGGCACAAATCGAAACGGGTACGCCTTACATGCTCTACAAAGATGCTGCAAACGAGAAATCCAACCAGAAGAACCTCGGAACCATCCGCTCTTCGAACCTCTGCACGGAGATCATGGAATACACCGCAGCCGACGAAGTGGCTGTCTGCAACCTCGCCTCGATTGCCCTACCCAAATTCGTTGACAATGAAAGCGGCTCCTTTGACCATCAGAAACTCTACGACGTCACCTATCACGCAACGGGGAACCTCAACCGTGTTATCGACGTGAATTACTACCCTGTTGAAGAAGCTCGCAATTCCAACATGCGTCACCGACCGATTGGTTTGGGTGTCCAAGGACTTGCCGATACCTTTGCTATGCTAAAGATGCCCTTTGAAGGTGCAGAAGCACGAAAGTTGAACAAGGAAATCTTCGAAACCATCTACTTCGCAGCCTGTACCGCTTCAAAGGATGCAGCTATTGCAGAAGGCGCATATTCAACCTTTGAGGGCTCACCAGCAAGTGAAGGCAAACTTCAGTTCGACCTTTGGGGAATGGACGACCACAGTGGTCGATGGGATTGGACCTCGCTCAAGGCCGAAATCGTGGAAAACGGCATGCGCAACTCCTTGTTGCTTGCACCAATGCCAACCGCCTCAACCTCCCAAATTCTTGGCAATAACGAATGCTTTGAAGCCTTCACATCCAACCTCTATGTTCGTCGAACACTTTCGGGTGAATTCGTCGTTCTCAACAAGCACCTGGTCCGTGACCTCATCGCTGAAGACCTCTGGAGTTTGGAAATGAAAGACGACATCCTGCGTCACAAAGGTTCTATTCAGAACATCGAGCGTATTCCAGAATACATCCGAGAACTCTACAAGACCACTTGGGAAATCAAGCAACGTCATGTCCTTGACATGGCTGGAGACCGTGGTGCTTACATCGATCAGAGCCAATCACTCAACATCCACATGGTTGATGCAAATCCCGCTAAGGTCACCTCAATGCACTTCTACGGATGGCGCCAAGGTCTCAAGACCGGAATGTACTATCTGCGTACCAAGGCCGCTGCCGATGCCATTCAGTTCACCGTTGAAGCAGCTGTAAAGGACGACCAGACCGTTGGCGGTCTTGCTGACCGAGCTGAAGATGTTGACAGTCTCGAAGCGATTGCATGCAGTCTCGATACACCCGATGACTGTTTGATGTGTGGCAGTTGAATCCCTCCAAGAGCGTTTGACATTCTAAGGGCCTCATTTGAGGTCGCGTCGGTAAATCCTTTTTATGCATCGTTGCATTAGCACGACTAGGGATAAAGATGGATGAAGCGACCCTCGTACTCAATGTGATTCTCTATGTGCTGCTGCCGCTTTGGGGAGTTGCTGGAATCGTGGACTGGTGGTGCCACCGAAACACCGAGATTGAAAAAACATCGGGGCTCCTATGGTCATCATGGCCCGCCTCATTTTGGATGAGAACGAGCGCACAAGGCCAGTGGCCGTCATGATGTCAAACGACATCGAAGAAGAATGAAGTCATGACGTCCAGTCAATGAGGGCAAAGCCCCGCCTTTCAGCATCTCTCTGTAAAGGTCGAAGATAATCAAATCACATCTTGTGAATGGCATGACCGAGCGTATCGAGTACGCCTTCGTGAGTCATTTCGGTCATGGTCGGGTGAGCGTGGATGGTATGAGCAATGTCTTCGAGGACAGCTCCCATTTCCAATGCCAGCGTCCATTCGCCTACCAGTTCGCTGATGTGGGTTCCAACACCTTGGATTCCGAGAATGCGGTGGTCGTCTTCTCGGGCGACTACACGAACGAATCCACCCGTCTTTTCCGCTTCTTGAGTCAGTGACCGACCGTTAGCAGCAAGTGGGAACTTCCCGGTAATCACGGGGTGCCCTGCTTCCTTGGCTTGGTCGGGTGAGAGGCCGACGGAGACGATTTCTGGTTCAGTGAATACGATGGCGGGAACAGCTACTGGGTCGTAGGCGCGGCGGTGACCAGCGATGAGTTCTGCGACCATTTCGCCTTGGAAGGAGGCGACGTGTGCTAGCATTTCACCCAAGTCGCAAAGGTCACCGATGGCGTAGACGCCCTTCATGTTCGTCTCACAGCGTTCGTTGACTTTCACAAAACCACGCTCATCAAGTGCAACGCCCGTGCTTTCGAGTCCAGATGAAGCGGGTTTACGGCCCACGGTCACCAATACTTTGTCGGCTACAACATGCTGTATTTTTTTCTCATCTTTTTCGTTCTTGTCAATGAAGTTGAGTTTGACTCGACCGCCTTTTTGTTTTTCAGCACCTTTAGCGAAAACACCTGTGTGGACTTTGATCTTGTTCTTTTTGAGGAAGAGCTCGAGAGGTCGGCGCAATTCTTTGTCAAACAGCGGCAAAACCGAGTCCATGGCTTCCACGACGGTCACTTCTGAGCCGAGCATGCGGAAGGTGATGCCGAGTTCGAGTCCGATGTAGCCGCCACCCACGACGACAACGTGTTCCGGAAGGTTCTCGAGAGAAAGTGCTTCTCTTGAGGACAGCACGTGCTCGTCGTAGGGCATGAAGGGGAGTTCGATTGGAACCGAGCCTTGCGCCATGATGACGTGGTCTGCCTGGATGAGAGTCGCATCTTTTCCTTCACCAATTTTTACCGTCTTAGCATCTTGGAAGACGGCCCAACCGGTCACAAGTTCTGCTCCTGCATTCTTGAGCAAGGCTTCCACGCCTTTGTTGAGGCGGTCGACAATGCCTTCCTTCCAACCTACGAGGTTGGACATACTGAGTTCAGCAGGTCCTGGAATGGAAATGCCCATGTGGCCGTCCTTTGCGGAATGCTTCGCAAGTTTGTGAAAGGTATGTGCAGCATGAATCAGTGCTTTTGAGGGAATGCACCCGCGAATCAAGCACGTTCCACCTGCTCGCTCTCCTTCGACGATGATCGTTTTCAAACCGAGTTGAGCAGCACGGATGGCAGCGACGTATCCGCCTGGACCTGCTCCGACAACGAGGACTTGGCAATTCTTTGTCTTCACAACATCACCTCACATGAAAATTGTAGCGGGGTGCTCTAAGTAAGATTTCACCAACTGGACCAAAGTAGCCCCGTCATGGCCGTCTACAACGCGGTGGTCCCACGATGAAGAGAGGTTCATGATGCGACGCACGACAACTTGGCCGTTGAGGACAACGGCTCGGTCTTTGGCGTTGTGAACACCGAGAATACCAACTTCGGGTTTGTTGATGATTGGAGTGGCACCAAGTCCTCCCAATCGGCCGAGACTGGTGATAGTGAAGGTGGAGCCTGAGAGGTCATCAACACCTGCCTTTCCATCACGAGTTGCTTGCGTGACTCGCATCATTTCTTCTGCAGAGCCCCAAATGTCCATCGCTTCGACATGCTTGACAACGGGAACATAGAGCCCACGGTCTGTCTGCGTAGCGATGCCCAGATGAATGGCTTCGTGACGGGTCACGACATTGGCTTCGTCATCGTATACGGCATTGCATTCGGGGCGCTCGCCGAGTGCCTTGACCAAAGCCTGCATGATGAAGGGAAGGTAGGTGAGTTTTGGGGCCCCTTCCGGGCGGGTTGCATTGAGGTGCTGGCGGAGTGATTCAAGTTCGGTCACGTCCACTTCTTCAAAGTAGGAAAAGTGCGGGATGGTGCTGTAAGAAGCCATCATTCCATCAGCGATTTTTCTCCGCAGGCCAATCACCTTGATGTCTTCAGTTCCTGTACGTGCGACTCGGGGCGCACCGCCAATAGGGCGAGAAGCAGTAGCGCCTGAAGCACCTCCGGCGATGTGGCGGTCGAGGTCAGCATGGCTGATCCGTCCTGCTGGGCCAGAGCCGGCAACCAGTTGGAGGTCCACATTCGCTGCACGAGCTCGTTGTCGAACAGCGGGTGATGCCAAAGCCTTGGTTCCCGATGCTCGAGCAACTGGAGCTGCGGCTTCAACGGGAGCGGGCTTGGTAGGTGCAGGTGCAGGTGCAGGTGTAGCGGCCGGCGCAGCGGTTTCTTTCTTCGCAGCGGTTTCTTTCTTTGCAGGTTCGGGTTCAGCATCGGCACTTGCATTGCCGTCACCCTCAACGTCGAATACGATGCACACGACACCCACGGGGAGAATATCTCCTGCCTCGCCAACGATGCTCTTGACCGTACCGTCGCAAGGTGCTGGAATTTCAACAGTGGCTTTGTCGGTCATCACCGTGAGAATAGGGTCGTCTTCTTTGATGACGTCACCAACGGCGACCATCCATTCCACGACTTCACCTTCAACGACACCTTCTCCGATATCGGGCAGCTTAAATTCAAATGTTCCCATATTTATTCCTCCTGTGTTTTGTGTATTGCTTCTGCAATTCGAGACGGACTGGGCAAATAATCCCATTCAGTGGTGTGAGGGAAGGGCGTGTCCCAGCCGGTCACTCGTTGAATCGGTGCTTCGAGGTGGTAGAAGCAGCGTTCTTGGATAGAAGCGCTCATCTCAGCACCAAAACCGCTTGTTTTTGGAGCCTCATGAACGATGACACATCGCCCCGTCTTCTTGACTGAGTTCACCACTGCATCACGGTCCCATGGAACCAGAGTTTGAAGGTCGATGAGTTCACAATCAATTCCTGAATCACGGATGGCTTGTTCGCAAACATGGACCATAGCACCCCATGCAATCACAGTGCAGGCGGCGCCTTCACGTACGATGTTGGCTTGTTCAAGGGGGATGGAATAGTATTCTTCTGGGACTTCACCTTCGGGGTGGTCGTTCCATGTCGGGACGTTGTGAGGGTCGCCGTAGAATGGACCACGATAGCAGCGTTTTGGTTCAAAGAAGATGACGGGGTCGTTGCACTCAATAGCGCTGGTGAGGAGGCCTTTGGCGTTGCGTGGATTGGAGCAGTATACTACCTTGAGGCCGGGCGTGTGCGTAAATTGGGCCTCTGGGGACTGAGAATGGTGGTGGCCGCCCTTAATTCCGCCTCCAGCAGGTGTTCTGAAGGTAACAGGTGAAGAGAATTCTCCGCCTGAGCGATGGCGTAGTTTGGCGATTTCGTTGACGATTTGGTCGTATGCTGGGAAGATATAATCTGCGAATTGGATTTCAGCCACAGGTCGAAGTCCGTTGAGTCCCATTCCCATAGCGATGGCGGCGATACCGCCTTCTGCAAGGGGCGAGTCAAAGACACGATGGGGTCCGAATTTCTCTTGAAGACCAGCAGTAACACGAAACACTCCGCCGAAATAACCGACATCCTCTCCAAAGATAACGACGTTTGGGTCGCGTTCCAATTGGTGGGCGAGCGCAGAGTTGAGAGCAGCAATCATGTTCATTTTAGCCATGGTCTCACCTCACTTCCCGAGTTCCTCTCGTTGCTCTTGAACATGCCAGGGTACTTCTTCGTAAACTTCGGTGAAGATGGTGGACGCTGGGGGATATGGTCCAGTCGCAAGATCACCGAATTCACAAGCTTCCTTGTAAGCAGTCATCACCTCGGCGTCAATTTTGTCGGCTAAGGCTTTGTCCTTTTTCTCATTCCAAACACCCGTGGTGATAAGGTGATTGCGAAGTCGTTCTACAGGGTCGCCACCGGGCCAGCACTCAAATTCATTTTGTGGGCGATAGGCCGAAGGGTCGTCAGAGGATGAATGGGCGCCAGCTCGATAGGTGTACACTTCAATGTGAGTTGGTCCCAGACCAGCACTTGCACGCTCTCGGGCCCACTTTGTGACGCTGTAGAGCGCGAGGAAGTCATTTCCATCCACGCGGAAGGAGGGTATGTCGTAGGCCAAACCACGTTCTGCGAAGGTTCGTCCTCCCGTAGCAAGGGACACGTGCGTCGAGATGGCCCACTGGTTATTGACGACATTGAGGATAACGGGGGGTTTGAAGGTGGATGCAAAATTCAGAGCATAGTGATAGTCTCCTTGCGCTGAGGTGCCGTCTCCAAGCCACGAAATACAGACTTCGTCATCACCTTTGTAGGCACTTGCCATGGCCACGCCGACAGCCTGTGAGAATTGTGTGCCGACGGGTGATGAGATCGAGATAAATCGTCCTTCTTTCCAGGTGTAGTGGACAGGCATCTGTCGGCCACGTACATTGTCTTCGGTATTTCCGATACAATGGCAGATCATGCTGACCATGTCTCTGCCGCGCACGAATTGAGCGCCTGGTTGACGGTAGGAGGGGAAAATCCAGTCTTGGTTTTCAAGGGCCATGGTCTGTGCGATAGCGACGGCCTCTTCTCCAAAAGAGCGCATGTAAAAGGAGAGTTTCCCCGTACGTTGCATTTTGATCATTCGGTCGTCAAAAATACGCAGACGCATCATGTATTCGAGTCCCTGAATCAGAGTCTTTGTGTCGAGTTGTGGGTCCCATTCGCCCATGGCTTGGCCTTCATCATCGAGAACACGGATGAGTCCGGAGGCGTGAGCGACCGTATCTTGAGCGCTGCAGGTAGCTGGGTCAGGGCGGTTGAGGTCTCCGGGTTGTTCGATGAATCGATCGCCAAAAGACGGCTCATCACCCGGTCGGAAGGGAGCGACACCAATGGTGTAGGGCGTCGTCGTTAGGGTGCTCCGCTCCGTCATTGTTTCACCTCAGGGCTCGTCCGTCTTAAGTGGTGTCGGTGTTATGGTATGGTGGTCTGCCACGCGAACGTAGGCACCCAACATCGATTCTGAATTCAAAGGGTCTTTTGTTTTCCTTAGCAAGAGGCCTGCTTTGTAAGAGGAGCGCACCAAGGGGCCACTCGCTACGCCTGAAAAACCGAGTTCGATGGCGAGGGTAGCCCATTCATCGTAGCGCTCGGGTTCAGGAAACCGGTCAACCTTGAGGTGCTGCTTGGAGGGTGCGAGGTATTGGCCGATGGTAATCAAATCCACGCCTGCATCCCGTAGCATGCCAATCGCTTCGTCGATTTCATCGTCAGTCTCACCAACGCCGACCATGATGGATGATTTGGTGATGATATCGGGGCGCAGCCGCTTTGCTTCGCGAAGGATAGCCAAGGATTGAGCGAAGGAGGCACGAGCGTCTCTCACCGTTGCATCAAGGCGAGGGACACACTCCACATTGTGTGCAAAGACCTCGAGAGGGCTCTTGTCGAGAAGGTGAGCGAGGGCTTCGTGGTCGCCAGCGAGGTCAGAGCAAAGCAATTCCAAGGTCACTTCTGGTGAGCGTTGAGCAACGGCCGCAATGCATTGTTTGTAGTGGTCAGCACCGCTATCGGGTAAATCGTCACGGTTGACAACGGTGATGACGGCATGGCGGAGATTCATGGAGGCTACAGCTTGTGCGAGGTGTTCGGGTTCTTCCCTGTCCAGGGGCGGTGGGCGTTTGATCGTCCCTACCGCACAAAAGCGGCAGCCACGAGTGCATTCCTGACCAGCGATCATGAAGGTCGCATCACCTGATGCCCAACATTCGTGGATGTTAGGACATCGTGCTTCTTCGCAGACGGTGTGAAGTTTGTTGTCTTTAACGGCAGATTTTGTGGCGTTGAATACGGCTTGCTGCTCACCATTTGGGAGGCGGGTACGGAACCAATCAGGCAGACGGCGACCGGTTGAGGGTGCGCCTTTTTCTGCCGCCATTGGAAGGGGTTTGCCAGTCATTCTCCTCCCCCCGTGTTTGTGGGGAGTTGGCGGGCATCAAAAAGGTGTGCGAGTGGAAGTTTGAGCCTTCGGCGGCCAAGACGGGAGCAATACGAGGCTTCATGAATCAAATCCCTCTAAAGCAACCATGGCAGGAGGCGTTGTTCTGATTACAGGGGCAGGGCAACGGCTCGGGGCTGCTACAGCACGCCGTTTGATGGATGCTGGATTTTTTGTGATGGTTCACGTCCGGACATCACTCGAGGCTGCTGAAGAACTTTTGAACGAGGCCGAGCAACGAAATGGCCGTAATTGCGGCTGCATCGTTCAGGCTGATTTGACCGATGACGAGGCCTTGGCATCCATGCTTGATGAGGTCAAGAAGCATCGGCGAGTTCAAGCAGATGGGTTGTTTGGAATCGTTCATAATGCATCGTTCTATAGCCAATCAAGTTTTGAAGAAACCTCTCTCGAAGCCTATCGTAAACTCAACCGTTTGCACATGGAAGCACCCTACTTTTTGACCCAGCAATTATTACCTGAATTGCGCCAAGGTAAGGGGTCAGTGATTGCGATCGTTGACACGTCTTGGGGGCGGGCTTGGAGTGGCCTTGCTCACTACACTTCAAGCAAAGCAGGCCTCAGGCAGCTGATGCTCAATCTCGCAGGAGAACTGCCCGATGTGCCGGTGAACTGCGTGGCCCCTGGCGCCATCATGGCTGCAGATTGGGAGGCTGAGCATTTCACAAAGGTCCTCGAAAAAGTGCCGTTGGGGCGCTCGGGTAAGGCAGAAGACATCGCTGCTGCAGTTCATCACCTCCTAACGACGCCGAGTCTTTCGGGTCAGGTCCTCCACGTGGACGGTGGTTGGTCGCTTAACGAAGGATGAGATTCATTCAAGTGCACCTTCCTTACCGCATTCAATGAAGCAGGGATGGCTGAGTTGGTCAAAGGCGCCGGGCTTAAGATCCGGTCCCGTATGGGTTCGTGGGTTCGTATCCCACTCCCTGCACCATTTTCCACCCTTTAGGAAGTACCTTGAAACCAAGCATTGTTCGCACAATCAAGGCAAAACGGTTTAACACCCCCTGCGACACGGAAGAATGGTGAAGGTGATGTCGGGTAGGGATTCGGGCAACGCCGCACAATTCAAAGCCGTCTTTTTGGTGGTGACGTTCATCGTCTCGTTGCTCTCATTGATGGTACCCCCAACCGAAGTCGTTGCAGAAGCCACCATGCTTGGCGAACCAACAACGGTCGACTATGTTTCGTCGGCCGAACAAACCTATGAGTTGTACCTCGACGCACCGAACTCCGAATTTGGTGGTCAAGGGTCCATTACTACAATCGAGCCCACAGGCGGTCAAGAAGAAGGCAGTGCCATTGACGGCTTGGAATTCCGAAGCACCGAATTGATCAGCGACCTCTACATCAACGGTACGGGTTCATCCAACACAGCACGCCTTTCAGTTTACTATCAGTTCAGCGGCACCGACGGTTCAACCGCCGACATGACCTTCTCACTGAAATCCGGTGACCAACAAATCGATTCTGCAAACCGTCAGTTGGAGAATCCCTGTTCGACGCTCCCTTTCTCACAAAACGGCTGCACGTGGACGGTCATTGAGGTCGAATTTGATATCGGTAACAATGGCTTTGTCGTTGAACAAGGCAAGCAACTCAAAATCCGAATTGACGCTCAAGCAACCTGCGAGGGAAATACTGGTGACGTTGGTCAAACCGATTGTGATGTCCAAGTCGCCTTTGGAAAGGTTGGAAGCTCCAACAGTTATTCCCGTTTGCAAATCATGACCAATGCTCTGACAGGTTCGAGCGTGCGAGTTCACAGTTGTGCTGATGAATTTGGCTGCAATTGGCAGGATGAACAGAAATTCGAATGGTCACCCAACCATCGCCCGAATTTCAGAGAAATACAATTCTCGGTTGAAGTTCGAGATGCCTTTGGAAGGGACGACATTGAGGAAGTCAACCTCATCATGGACACGCCCAACTCCGCCAATGTTGTCTTTGACGAGAACTTTGACGACGATGATTTGAAACTTGACAACAACGGTCTTGTGGGCAATTTCAGTTACACCTACGAAGGCGGGATTGCTGCAGGCGATTACCCCGTTCGCCTCGAAGTTGAAGACGTTCAAGGTCATTCAGTTCTGTTTGAACACCCCGGCATTACGATGCTCGAGCACGACATTTACCTTTCTCTGCCACAGAATCAACCTGATGTCGTGCTGTTCGCACCGGGGGCCTCGGTACTGGTGGAATTCCTCGTTGAACATACGGGCTCTTCATCGAGCAGCCTTGATGTTGTCTTCGACCTGGAGACCAACCTCCCCAACAGCTGGTCCGACCCGCAGTGGAGTTCTCCCAGCGGGACCTACACGCTCAACAGCGGTGGTGATTCACTCATTCCTGAGCTGGAAATTGTCGTTCCTGAAGACGATTTGAGCAATGCGCCTGATTCGCTTGAAATCGAAGCTCGTGTCTATGCTGAAAACGACCAGGGGAAAATGGAAGAAGTGGCGATCAAGGTCGTCACGCTTGACTTTGAAGAAGTAGACGTGTATGCACCTCCTCGAATCTTTATCTACGAAGACGATGAACATCAAAAGCAAATTGCAGATTCAACGCGTCCAGAAGCCTACGACGAGACCCTTTCCCATTATGTGGACGCCAGTGAAACAGGGGACTTCTACGTCGATGTTTTCAACACAGGATTTACCACTGACGCCTTCAAAATACGCGTGCTCGAGCAGCCCGATGACTGGCAATATCGGTTCTATGACAACGCTACGGGAATGGAACTGGTTGAGGAAGGAATTTATTCCATTACTCCCGACATCGGGTCAACACAAATCCTTACCATTCGCATGGAAGTCTATCCTCCTGCTGACCGAAACGGCGTGGACATTGGAATGTTTGAACTCGCCGTATCCAGCAAAGAAGACTCTGAGCTGAGAACCGATATTTCATTCACCGTTCACCGTACCTTCGGAATCTTGGTGGAGGTTCTGTCGGACAGCGATGGAGTTGGTGAAGACAATCCACTCGGCCAAGTGGGGCCTGTCGGTCCAGATGCAACCATTTTTTACAATCTGAGAATCACGGATTCGACCAACAGTGGTGCGGGCCAAACCACGTGGAAGATCATCAATCCTAGAGACGTCGAGCGAAACGCTGAGGCCAATCCAAAATACACCGCTTGGGACTACACGCTCTCAAACGGCACCAACACCAACATCGTTGTTGTCAATCTCGCTCCTGAAGAATATGCAGACATCAAACTCGAAGTCACCCTTCAGGGTCAAGTTGAGGCGGGGGAACACACCGTCTATACTCGAATTATCGAGGAAGGAGTTGATGCCGATGACGCTCGTTACTTTGACCTCCCCATCAAGGTCGTCATTCGCGAGGATGTCGTGCCTGGGCGCATTGAACTCACCGACAAAACCGAAAAGTCTCGCTTCGCCCCGGGAGAAGATAAGAATCTTGAATATCGAATCAGCAACCAAAACAACATTCCCCTTGACGTTGTGATTCGTCTTGATACTCCTGTCGGCTGGGAAGGTGCTATCCGTGCGACATCAAGCCAACTCGGCAGTGATTTCCTCATCATCAATCTGCCTGCCTACTCCTCCAAAGACTTCAGCGTCACCATGACTTCTCCTCAAGACCTCAAAGACAGCAATTCTGTCGCCTTTGAATTCAAAGTCACGCCAATGGACAACGAGACGCCATATGCTGAAGAATACCAGCAGAAGTTTGTCTTCAATTACATGACCGAATGTGACGGCGTCTCTTGCCTTGTTAGGGAACTGATCAACCCCGAACCACAAACCATGGTTTTCTACGTGCTCATCGGTGCACTGGTCGTGTACGCTGCCCGTCGTGGCCGAACCGAAAACGGTGAGTTCTACGCCCACGATATGGCCGAAATCGAACTTAAAGGAATTGAGGTCGAAGATGATGCTGATGACCTCCCGCCAGCAGTGACTGCTGATGACGATGATGACGATCTCGAACTGCTGGATGAATTGGACGATTTGTGAGCCGATTTTTGGTGTTCAGAACGTACCTTGTATGAACATCGTACCATTTCCCTTATGAGGCATCAAAAACAGCGTAAGGTGTGAGAACCATGCAGACAGGCTCAAAACTCTCCGGTGCGGCGGTCCGACAGGCCATGGCAGAGCGCAAAAAAGCGGTAAAATCCCTCTTCCTCACGGCATTGATGGTGTTTTCCACCCTTACTGCAATTCAATACGCCGCCGTTGACGTTCAGGCGGCTTCCGACCAAGACGGTGACGGACTGACATACGGGCTGGAATACCTCATGAATACTCAGCCCAATGATCCGGATTCCGATAATGACGGACTTCCGGATGGCTGGGAGTGGAAGTACGGATTGGATCCGCTTTCATCATCGGGTGCCAACGGGGCTGTAGCCGACCCTGACGGAGATGGAATGTCCAATCTCCAAGAATACCTCTACCTCCAACCCTCCGGGTGGGATAACACAAACACGGCCTCAGTGCTTGACAACGGCGTTTGGTGGAATGGAACCATTCCCGTGAATGACTGGAACGAGGAAGGAGCCCTTCAGTTCAACCAGCCGGGTTGTGGCGACTCGGGTTCCGATGGAACGGGCAGCATCATTCTCTGCGACGAAGACCCCGTAGGCAACATCTGCGCCAACGGCTTTGATGATGACAAAGATGGATTTGTTGACGCAGCTGACAGCGATAACGACGGCGACCAGGATTGTCTCAGCGATGATGACGACGGTGACGGTGTTATCGATGAAGACCCAGCAGGTTGGGACACCGACGGCGACGGTATGAGTGACGGATGGGAAGCAGCCAACGGCCTCAACGCAACTTCACCCTCCGGTGATGATGGGCCCAACGGTGACCCCGACAATGACGGTCTCATCAACCTCATGGAATTCGTAAACCCTACGTGGACGACCATGTGCGGTTCTTCTCCTTGTTTTAGAAACGGTCCTGATGGAATTGTCACTGAAACGACCTCACCTTGTGACCCTGTTCAAGGAATTGGCCCGGGAGCCTGTGCGACCTATACCGCCGAAGTAGACGGTATCACTTCGACCAGCCCCCAACGAGCCGATACCGACGGGGATGGCCTCAACGATTCCTACGAGGCATTGACACTTCTCACCGATCCGACTGCAGCAGATACCGATAACGACGGCATCAGTGACGGTGTTGAAGTGAACGGTGCATATGGCAACCCTGCCCAAGCAAGTGACCCACGCAACAACAACACTGATGGTGACGCTTTTGATGACGGGGATGAAGATTCAAATTTCAACGGTCTGGTCGATCCGGGTGAAACCGACCCAACCCGCCGTGAAGATGCGGGAGATGCGGACAATGACGGGATTCAAAATTGGGAGGAAAACCTCACATGTACGCTCTGGGATGTCGCTGATACCGATTTCGGAGGAATCAATGACGGCGAGGAACGTAACGTGAGCCACGGTACGGACCCTTGTGACTCCTTGGTCAATTTCGAAACTACCTTTGTTCAATATACAAGTACAACCAACCGAGTTGAAGTTGGTAACGGCTCAGGTTTCAACCCTGGAGGTGGGGTTGGCTGGTACAACGTTTCGGGTTCTTGGCAGTCCTTCGCCTATGCGACGATCGTCAATAACGTGCTTCAGGGCGTGTCCAACGGACCGACTGGGACGGCTACAGATGTTGCCAACCGCAACGGTTCATTCTGCCACACAGACGCCGTTGCATCCGGAACCATCGGTACGACGCAGCAATATTGTGATGATGATTATGAAGACTCAGACGCCGATGGTTTGGCCGACTGGCAGGAATTGCTCGGCACCTTCGGATGGTTCTCAAATCCGAGTATTGCTGATTCTGATGGCGACGGTGTGAATGACTTCGATGAAGTTGCTGACAACACAGACCCGAATGAACCCTGTACCAACCTTCTTGATGATGACGGTGACGGATTGAACAATTATTTCGAGAATACAACTGGATGTGACCTTATTTACATCGGCATTACCAACGGTTCTCAAGATGTTTGGTTGACGACTTACAACTCTTACGATACCGATCAGGGTGGTGTTGATGACCGTACGGAATACTTTGACGGCACCAATCCAGAAAATGATCCAACCGACGATATCCAGCCCGATGACTTTGACGGGGACGGTATTCCAGATGCAATTGAAAATCAAACAGGAACGGATTGGACCAATCCCGATACGGATGGCGGAGGAATGCTTGACGGTCAGGAGTGTCCCGAGTTGTACTGGTTCGTGAATTGTGCGGGTGCACCCTTTGACCCCTTCGACCCCACCGATGATATTCTCAACAATGATGTTGTGTTCTATGCAAACAACACCTCTGGCGTCGTCGATCTCAACCTTGAACATCGGTGGCGCACCATCACCAACGACTTCTACACGGGTTCAACATATGCTCACCTTGATTCTGTTCATCCGAGCAGCAACCTCACGGTCCCAGTGACCAATCTCACCCATTTGGCTCCGGCATCCTTTGCCAATTCAACGGTGGAATGGGATTTCAAATTCTCTCAACCGCTCTCTTCAGGTCCTGTGCCTGCACCGGCGTATTACTCCAATGTCTCGTTTTACTTCGAAACGTTCTCATCATTGCTTCGCAGTAACGATACTCACATTATTAATCTCGATTCTGGCTCCATTGAGCAAATCGTTTACGAGCAACCAGAGTATTACTTCGACTGGGCTACACTTGCAGCAACAACGGTTCCGGGGCAAAATCTCCCCTACGAACTCATTACGCCCTCCGAATTCACAGACACCACCGACCCGAGTTCATATCTGTTCAATGTGACCAACGCCATCATCAGCGAATCGGGAGCAACCGATGCATATTCGAGCGCACTTGCGCTTGAAGACTTCATCATCAACGGGAACAGCACGACAGAGTTCAAGCGAAATTACAACGGTTCAGGAACCATCAATCCCGTAGACACATCGTTGAATGTACTTGAAAACCGCAAGGAAGGTACCTGTCGAGAATTCAACACGCTCTTCGTTACCATGGCTCGTCTCGCAGGCCTACCTGCCCGTCAAGTGACGGGGTACATCGGTGGAACTTGGACGGGTGACGGCTATGCTGTGTACGCTGACAACGCAGCTACGTGGTCCGAAGTCCGCTTGCAACAAAACAGTGCTAACGGAAACACGGACCTCGGCTGGATTGCCTTCGACCCCTGCCCACCTGCAGAAGAGATTGAAATCGTCAACCAAACCATTTCGACCTTTACTGTGAGCCGCGACGCCAGTACCAACCTCACGGTTTCGGGACAGCTTCGATATGCAGCCAACGGTACGCCTGCCACGAGTATACGCGTGATGGCTTACTTGACGCCCGTGGCCGACGCTTCCTTTGTTCCAGGCCCTGGCGGTGTCATCGAGCGCATGCTTTCAGAAAACATGACCGATGCCAACGGTAACTTCACAATTACTGGCTTCCCGAGCGCCATCACCGCTCCGGGTATGCACAACATTGTAATCGAACATCGGCAGTCTGGTTATGTATCGACAGATGGAGTGATCTATGACGGCTACGTCAATGTCACTGAAAATGCGACCATCGTCCATACGGCACCCGGTGCGATCAATGCTCCAGTCGCAGGTGCGGGTGCCACGACGGTACTCGAGGGACGGCTTGAATTGGCGAACCAACCAACGGACGAATATACCAACCTCCCCAATCAAACGGTGTGGCTATCCTACACTTCTTCGGTTGATGGTGCTCAAAATTTCTCTGCACAGGCTGACAGCAGTGGTGCTTGGGCCATTACGCTTAATCTCAGTGAATTTGAGACAAAAGGCAACCTCTCTGCCACCCTCGGTTTCTCTGGATGGCAAGACACATCCATCAGTGCCATCACTCTGCCACAATTCCACCTCAATCCAACAACCACCTCAATTGTGCTCAATGTCACCGACGCACCCAACCTCACGGCGACGATTGAAGGGCCTTTGACCAACAGGAGTATACTGCTTTTGGGTGACGACGTTTGGGTGAACGGTTCGGCTGTTTCCGTAGGCTCTTCGCCCGTTTCCCTTGCCGGGGACCTTCAGTTGGCTATTCGTACCAACGATAGCGGTGACCTCTTTACCGAAGTATTCAACACAAGCGTGAGTGGAACTTTCTCAATTCAATATCTGCTACCAAATAACCTGTCCATTGCGGCTGGAGTGATCGAAGTGCGATTGCGTTTCTTCCCTGCTTCACTCCCTGCTACCGATGATGCAGACGTGAGTGCTGGTGCACCGTACTTCCTGCGTGGATTCCTCTCATTCGTGGTCGAAGATTCCGCTCAAATCCGAGGTCAAGATGCTGTAGTGAATGTTCAAATCAACGACCATCGCGGCGTTTCAGCCTCACCTGACTTGCTGGGCAATTACGATTTCACCTTCAACGGCTCATGGTTCAACACGACCGTTGATCCTGAACTTGATTTCCTCGAACTCGAACTCGTCCTCGCCTCAAATCTACTCGCTGGTGATTACCCAATCGGGGTTTCCTTCAACGGCTCGGATTACTACCAGGTCTCTACGGGCTTCGGCTCGATACGAGTTCAGGCTGATATTGACTGGAACTTATCCATCGCTCAAGATTGGACCTATATGGGCAATTCAACCCGACTGGTTGGTGACATCTTTGATTCGGTATTCTTGACGCCAGTTATTGGTAACGAGACGCTGATTTTGGTTTCGTTGAACACGGACGAAGGTCCCATTGACATTGCGAGCTCATCACTCAACAATACCACGGGAGCTTTCGATATACCCATCACCATGCCGACCTTCCTTGCATCCGGTGCCTATGAACTGGTTCTTGACTTTGATTTCATGACGCTCGCACCACCTGGCGGCGCTTACTACGCCTACGTTGATTCCTCAATGCCACCCGCCCCACCGACCCTCATCTCAACGCTCGGGGGTATTGTCACGGATGCAGTGGTTGAGGCTGAACGGGGAGCCTACATCGTTCAGATGAACGATACGGTTGACTGGACGGCTAAGATTACTGATTTGGCAGACAGTTCAAACATCAGCGGAGCAGCTGTCGAATACATCTGGGATTACGGCAATACCAATCAGAGCCTCGGCACCGTCTCATCAGGTGCTGACGGTAATGCGACCTTCAGTTTCACACCATCGGGCATCGCACCGGGTCATTATGACGTGCTCATCGTGGTTCAAGACGATCTCAGTTCGGCATTAAGCGCTGGGAATTCACGCCGATACGGTAATTCAACTCTGATCAACGTCACAGTTCAAGTGAACAGCAATGTTCAGTTCATCTCGGTACCAACCACCGTCACTGCCGGCGTTTCTTTCAATGTCATCGGCTCGATACAGGATGCAGACAACAGCACCCGTCCGCTCATCTCTGCGGTTCGCTTGGATGCCTTCTGGCTTGAGAACCCAGATGAGATTCTTGTGAGCAATTTCGCCACGACCAACAATGGTAGTTTCAACATGACTGTCCCCACCGATACAGCAGGAAACGGAACCACACGTGGGCCTCACACACTCGTGGTCAGCGTTGTCAACGAATCCTCACCCTTCTACCTCACGGCATCTGCACAGTCACCAATTCAGGTGATGGGCGTTTCTCGTCTGGAGAACCTGGTCCCACTGAATGCAGTCGTCATCAACCGTGGAAATACCGTGAACATGTCGGCTAAATTAGTAGAAGCATCTGACCTCTTTGCGCCTCTGTCAAGTTACGAGGTCGGTCTTGAATTCCATGAAACATGGCTCGCTCCTCAAACAACCGATGGTGAAGGCTATGCTAACTTCTCTTACCAGATCCCATACGACCATCCTCTCGGTCTTATCGTGGTCCAAATGGTCTTCAACGGCTCCTCAGACCTCTTGTCAACCAGTGCAAATCTCACTACAATTACGGTACGGTCTCTTACGTTCATTGTAATCGACCCCGTAGCAGCCAATCCAGTAGCGGGTACATCCTTCAACATCAGTGGACAAATCGTTTCGGACAACGGCTCTGGTTTGGTCGAACGTGATAACTCGGTTCTATCCAACGCCAACATCTTGTTCTCGTTGGACCGTCAACCCGTCGGCTTTACTGCCACTGGCGGTATTGTTGGCGTTGACGGATATTGGAATGCAACCATTCGTCTCGGTGAGACTTTTGCAGCAGGCAATCACACCGTGGAAGCCACCTATATCCCAAGCGTCAATTTTTACGTGGGCTCGGAGAACAACTCCAGTTTTGACTCTCGAGGCTACTCGACATTGAATTTCATACAGCCAAGCCTTGACGGTATTGGCCAGCCCTCCCTTAACGACAGAACGAACCGGGGTCAAAACGTGACCTTCACGCTCTTGCTGCGTGACAACCAAGGCTTGGCCATGGGCAACCAGAGTGTGACCGTCTCATTGAGTGAAACGCTACAACTTTCCGCTCCTGTCAACGTCACGGTGATGACTGCAGCAAACGGTACGGCGACTGGAATTCTGACTGTTCCAGCCGATATGTCAGTCGGACCAACTGATCTGTTCGCAGATTATGCTGGTATTTCAGGTTCAACGGGAATCCTTGGGACAAACACAAGCACGACCTTTGTTGTTCTGGGAGCAACTGAAGTCGTCATCAGCGATGCACCGGATGTTTTGACCGCTGGCGACACCCTGTACGTCAATGGTACCTTGCTCGATGACCTCGGATTGGTCTTGCAAACTGGTGGCAATGACGCTACAGCGGTTGTTCATCTCCTCATCGATGGTGTCCCCGTATCCAGTCTCGAAACCAACATCAACACAGGTTCCTACAACTTCACCTATGTCCTGCCCGAAGAAACCGCAGCAGGTCCTCATCAGATTTCGGTAGAATTCCGTGGAGGCCGTGAGTGGGTCGACCCCGTCGGCGTGGGTGACATCAACAATCCAGAATACTATCTGCCAAGTACAGCCACGCTTGAATTCAACGTGAGTGTACCAACCAAGATTCTTCTGATCACCGCTACAGGTGATGCTGACCGTGAGACCACGATGACCATTCAAGGTCGCTTGTTGGACATCGTTGACAATGAATTGCCCAACATGACCATTGAGATTTGGCTTGGCGGTCAATGGCTCACCAATACGACTACAGACGAAAATGGACTGTTCACTGCCATTCATCCTGTGCCTGCTGATGCACCTCTCGGACCGGTTGCCCTCGAAACTCGCTTCACAGGGACCGTTGCCTATCTTCCGAGTAATGCTACAGGCCTTTGGGAAATTTACAGTCCAGTACTTGTCACCGTTGACTTAGCATCGCCCATTGCGGTGAATGAAACGGTGACCATTACGGGGTCGGTTGTTGACAATCAATTGGTCGGTATCGCTGGACATGAAGTACAACTCATCGTTCAAGGCATTGTTCTTACCACGCTCCAAACCGACACGAACGGCGATTATTCCTTTGAGTGGACCGTCCCTGAAATCTTCAACTTTGGCAATAACACCCTCTTCGCAGAGGCTGCTCCTCAAGGCTACTACAGAGCAGGTGATGGAAATACGACCTTCTTCCTCTCACACCGTTCATGGGTCACTCTGGTGTTCGATGACGGCATTGATGCAACTCGTGGAGATACTTGGGAACTCAACGGCCGGCTGTACGACTACGATACCGTTGACCGAGACGGTTTGGTTGGCATGGAATTGACCGTGGCTCTCGACGGTGTGCCCTTGTTCGTGACCACAACTGGTCTGGATGGGATTTGGACGGCCACAGTTCCTGCCACTATGGATCTCAGCCGTGGCGACCACGAACTCTCCGTTGTCTTTGAAGGCACACAAGCACACTTGCCTGCTTCTGCGGAAAGCAGTGTTCGGGTCTGGTCCGACCTGTTGATCACACTCGACACGACCTCCTCGTCAATCGTTACACGTTCAGACAATGTATTCGCACCGATTGCTTACACTGGGTCCATTCAAGAGATTGGCGGAACCGGTGAAGTCTTTGAAGACCTCATACTGTCTATCGGCAACGGTTCAGACTGTACCAGCGGACGAGAAGGGGCCAGTTGTTTCCCAACAAGCATTGTTCAATGGTCCAACGGCAACTTCTCACTGACCGCCCCAGCACCGTACTGGCTTGATGTCGGCTCACAATTCTTCTTTGTTGACGTGGCCCGTAACGACTCACAATACCTCAACGCTGCCAGTGTCAGCCGAGCCGTCTTTGTTCAAGTCAATGCAGATGTGACCGTCGAGCTTCTTGAAGTGGTTGAAGACGAGCAGGAAGACCTGGGCGTCGACCTCTCAATCATCGCTCAAGATACCAAGAACGGCATCCCAGGCATCGATGTCGTGGTATATGTTTACGATGAAAATCAATCGCAAATCGCTACGCAACGGAAACAAACCGACGCTAATGGACAAGTGGCCTTTGAATTCAGTGCAGACCCTCCATACGGCGACGCCTCGGTTTGGGGTGAAGTAACGATGGACATTCTCATCAACGACCCACGTCTCTCAACTCAGAGTATCCAAGCCTTTGAAGCGCAACGCAGCGAAGGATTCGCCCCAAGCTATGCTTACGCCGAGGAACAAGCAGACACACCATGGTGGTCTTACATTCTCGTCCTCCTTCTCGCCGCCCTCATCGCTGGCGGTGTTGTGATGTACCGTCGCAAGCAGGCGGCTGATGATCTTCTCAAGGATGCAGCCGAGGTCTTCGCATATACCGCTGAATTGTTAGCAGCAGGCGATGCAATTCGTGAATCCATCTTCACGTGCTACCAGGACCTCTGCGGTTTACTGCAGCAACGTGGATTCTTGCGACGTGATTTCGAAACGGTTCGTGAGTTCGAATTTGCCATTCGACAAGCGCTCCATGGTGTATCTGAAGATGCACTAACTGCCTTGGACAATACCTTCGAAATGGCCCGTTACAGCCGTGAAGAGATGGGTGCACAGCACCAAGAAGTTGCAGGACAGGCGCTCACACGAATGAGTACTGAAATCACTCAAATCCAAAAGTTCCCGCAGCGCTGATTTCACCAAGTAAGGTGAAGGCGACCGTCGAGGAATGTTGCGGTGAGTGAGGCCGATGCTTCCTGTGGCAGAGGGAACTCCTTGACCAAAGGTTCGAATTCACCTTCGGCCACGTTGAGTTGTACCAAGGTCGCATCCTCGGTGGTTTTGGCCTTGAGCATAATCTTCTCGAGGTTCGTTCCAAGCATTGGAATAGACAGGCCATGCGGGTTCAGACGTCCATTCAAGGAATTGACCATCCACGCAAGTGCACGTTCGGGCTGAGTTTGTGCGAGATTTCCCTCGGGAAGCATGCCCGCAGTGACGAGGACTTCGCTATGGCGGTGGCGAACCTCGTCAAGATGCTCGCTGGACATCTCAAATTGAGCGTGAAGTTGTGATGGTTCGGACATCAACCCGTCGTGAGCCTCTTCCACTTCGACCAAGGCATCGTTTTGAGTTAGGATTTCAAGTTCCTTCCATTCGTCCATGCCATTTGGACATGACGAGCCCACATGAACCTTCGGACGTTGTATCTTATCATTCCTTGATGTATCTTGGTTGAATTTTGGCAAAGAAGCGCTTCGCAAAGCGAGCAGTAGCCTCTGGATTACTGGCCTCGTTCATTCGTAAGTCGGAAGGGAAACAATGCGCATACGTCCGCTCATTGACGCGACGGTCGAGTAAGACGATGAGCGCCCGGTCCTCAATCGCTCGAATCGGTCGCCCCATCGCTTGAAGAATTGAGTTCACTGCAGGTTGCGACACGGTATAGCGCCATGCGAGGTTGCGTCCAAATCGTTCTTCGGCGTAAGTTTTGAGAGCAGAGGAAAGAACGGACGGTGGAGAATTTGGTATCCCAATACAGGCGACTGCATCCAAGGCTCCGCTATGGTAGTCCACGCCTTCTGAAAGTCGTGCTCCAAAAACGCCAGCAAGGAGGATTCGACGACCTGCACGTTTTTCCTCGAGCAGGGTTTCAACCACTTGGTCAAGGTCTTGCTTTGTCCACTCTCGGTTCTCAACCATCATTCGGACACCGGAGAAATGTGCCTCAGCCACAATTTCGTTGAGCATGGCATAGGAGGGGGCAAACACGGCGACATTGCCAGGTGTTGCGTTGATGAGTGACTGAATGTGGGTGCGTATGTTTCGAGTATTGGCTTCACCACGTTCAGTATATTTTGTGGTGACATCGGTGGCAACCAATACCGGGCGTCGCATGGCAGCGAAAGGAGAATCATAGGCAACCGCAGTTGTCGAGGCTTTAGGTAGCCCAAGCATCTCAGCATACATGGTTGGTGGGTAAAGCGTTCCAGACATCAAGATGGCACCTGCTGATTGCGTGAATACTGGCTGGGCTACCAAACCCGGGTCGAGCAGATGAGTGGTGATACGCCCGTCCTTTCCTTTGGTATCATATACCATCGTCAAGGCACTGCTTGAACCAAAACGGATCAAGCAATCTAGAATCTCAGCGACTTTGTGGGCGTTCGGCTCCATTGGATTTCCGTCATCACCAGCGTCCATATCGACGTCAACGCTCGACAAAATATCCCGAAGTTGATGGATTCTCACAGCGGCATCAACCGCCGGATGTTTGGTGGTCTTGGAGGCCTCAAGTTGCATTTGTCCGACCTTTCCTTCAACGATATCACACGATTCATGAAGAACATTGAGGAGGTCGTCTACACCGACTTCAGCCTCTTCCTTCCCTCGTTCAAGTCCGTTGCGAAGCCGGCTAAATAACTGGGTGAAACCGTTGCGAGAACCCCGAATCACATCAAAGGCCCATTGAACCAAACCGTGGGTCATCTCAAGAGCCTCACCACCAGGCATCTTCATACTTTGAGCGAGCGTTCCCCCGTATTCTTCAAGTTCCATCCATGTATTCCTGATCATGGTTTGAGTCAAGCGCTTCTCAAGGGTCATACGGATGCGGTCAGGGAGATTGTGGGCTTCGTCCACGATGATGATGATGTCTTCAAGGTCGACATCCATCGCTTTGAGGCTTGACTGGCGGACACCTTCATCAAAGAGGTGATTGTAATCTCCTACAAAGACATCGGCTCCACTGACAGATTCCCTGGCTATTTTCCAAGGGCACGTTTGGGCTTGCTCTCCGTTGAAGGTATGCGAGCGGGAGAGTGAAACCAATTCATCAACGTGCAGCGGGGTTGCTAAAATTTTCTCTTTCAAGCCTGGAGCAGCCGTCATCCAAGGTCGGCATGAACGAGATTTTCTCGCTTGACTGCACAGTAATGAGAAGACCAGTGGCGATTCTTTGGCAAATGGCTGTACACACATTCCTGCCTGACCGACCATGTCAACCAAGCGAACTGGCATCATGCCCTTTCGCATGACGTTGATTTGCCGTACGGTGTCCACCACAATTCGGTGCTGCGTTTGACGAGAGGTGAGGAAGAAGACGGTTTTCTTTTTTGGAGCATGGCTGGCAACTTCAAGAGCTGCAGCCAATGAGGCTGCAGTTTTGCCGATTCCAGTAGGTGCTGCTGCGAGATGGTATCCTTCTCTCTCAAGGGAGACGATGGCGTCTTGAATCATCTCAAGTTGACCGGGTCGAGGTTCTTTGTGCGCGAGAAAGGGCATCGGTGGTGAAACCGAGGGCATCTCTTCGCTCTTCATATCCACCATCCTATGCCGACCCTCCTAAAGGATTGGGATGTTGAACGACGTTACACAGGCTGTGAATCAATGTGCCCAACTATGTGGGGGATGGGCACGGGGTACCACCTGCTTAGCAAGCCGGAGTGGAATCTGAGCCCCCCTGGCCGTCATCCAGAGGGGCGTGTGGGGGTGTTTGGTTTTGGGAACCATGGCCATGACGTGCATGACGGGCACGTCGACACAGTGAGGCTAAGCCATGCAAGGTTGACCGGTCTTGCTTGGCCGAAAAGGCGGCATCACTAAGGTTGAATCCAAAGTTTTGCCAATTCATCCCATCCCCTCCGTTCTCTCACCATTATTCTTGGTATTCACTGCGTCGTATCGTCGCTTCTCTGGACGCCTCCAGAGCAGCATCGAGTCGTGTGCTAATTGGATCCAAGGACGCTGTTGCCTTGGTAATGTAGAGTTTGAGCCCCTCTTGGGCTGCAAGTTCAGGTGTAACCCCCTGTAATTCGTAGAGTTTGGCAAGTTGGGACTGGTCGTATCGACCAATTGGAATGCGCACGGTGCTCATGTCTTGGAGCAAAGGTTGGTTGTGAAGGTATTCTTGGAGCGCCAATCGTATGACATCTGAACGGTTACGAGTTCCGTTCAAGCCAACACGTGCATCCAGCAATACAAGGTCTTCCTCAGTGATTCTGAGGGAAACTGCACTGGTAGGCTGTGTCATTCTGGGTGGCTCCTGTAAATGGTGGGTAGACCCTCCACTCTATAAACATAACTCAAATGATGACAAATTGAAATTATATGTCATACAATGGAGATGGTGGCTCCATCACTCGTTTTTGAGCGAAGTTTCAAAGACGAGCGCCCAGTCCAGCCATTTATGACCCTTCAACCAAGTCGTGGACTCTACCTTTACCTCGAGATCTTGAAAGTCGCCTTTGAAGACGCCATCGTCACGGATGATGAAGCACAGATTTTGCATGTACTCGCAAGATGCTTTGGCGTTGCCCCAAGCGATACAGCAGAGTGTCGTTCTATCGTGGCCAATGAAATCCCCAGCCCTTTTACCGAAGAGGACGATTATGACGGGCATCACATGGGGGACGTAACGACCTACCAGTCCGCATTGATTGCAGCTCTAGACGACGACATCATCTCAGAAGATGAATGGGCTATGCTCGACCACCTTCGCCGAATTATTGGGCTTCAAGAAGACCAACACGGTCTGATTGAGGAAGCCATACGAGCGATGAGCGAAATTGATGCTCAGGGTCGTAGGAGAATTGAACGGCTCGACCGTTTTCTTACCGTCTGCCCCTTTAATTGAGTCCTGAACAACGCCTCTGTGAAAGCACTTTTTTGTGGGGGCAAAGGGACAACTATTAGAAAGGGTCTGCGTAAGGGCGAGGCAATACACAGAGTGTATCAGAAGGTATACCTATGAGCCCAAGCGACGCCATATATTCGAAAGTTGTAGCCAGAGACCCCGACCAACCAGAATTTCACCAAGCCGTGAAAGAAGTTCTTGAATCCCTTGAGCCCGTGCTCGAGGCGAATCCTGAATACATTTCAGTCGTTGAGCGCGTTGTTGAACCAGAACGTTTGATTCATTTCCGTGTTCCTTGGGTTGATGATTCAGGAGTCGTCCAGGTCAATCGTGGATTCCGAATTCAATTCAACGGTGCTATTGGACCCTACAAAGGAGGCCTACGATTCCACCCAAGCGTCAACGCTTCAATTTTGAAGTTCCTCGCTTTTGAGCAAATTTTCAAGAATTCTTTGACCGGTCTACCAATGGGTGGCGGAAAAGGTGGTTCTGACTTCAATCCGAAGGGTAAGTCTGACGGTGAGGTCATGCGTTTCTGCCAATCATTCATGATGGAATTATGGCGCCACATCGGCCAAGACTGCGACGTGCCAGCCGGAGATATCGGTGTGGGCGGTCGAGAAATAGGTTACATGTTTGGAATGTACAAGCGTCTACAAAATGAATTCCAAGGCGGCGTCCTGACAGGAAAAGGCCGTGCGTACGGTGGTTCCTTGATTCGTCCAGAAGCAACCGGCTACGGTTTGGTTTATTTTGCTCGTGAAATGCTGGCAACCAAAGGGAAATCCTTCGAAGGAGCACAGGTCTCCATCTCAGGTTCTGGAAACGTCGCACAATTTGCATGTGAGAAAGTCCTGGACCTCGGAGGTGTACCCGTAACCATGTCCGACTCCTCCGGATGGATTCACGA
>DACE01000011.1:33162-33599 GCA_002494645.1 Euryarchaeota archaeon UBA256
TTCACCGCAAGTGCACCAGAACCTTCACTCAATGGACTCTGGGGAGTTAACGTTGATGTTGCGCTACCGTGTGCAACACAGAACGAGTTGAACGGTGAAGAAGCCAAACTTCTCGTTGCCAACAAAGTGATTGCAGTGGGCGAAGGTGCAAACATGCCCTGCACACCCGAAGCAGTTGAGGTCTTCCAGGAAGCAGGTATTCTCTTTGCACCCGGTAAGGCGAGCAATGCTGGTGGTGTCGCAACATCTGGACTTGAAATGTCACAGAATTCACTGCGATTGTCTTGGACGCGTGAAGAAGTTGACCAACGCCTTGAGGGCATCATGATTGAAATTCACCGCAATGCAGCAGAGACCGCAAAGAAATACGGTCGTGAAGGAGATTATGTCTTCGGTGCAAACGTGGCAGGATTCCTCAAGGTCGCCGAAGCCATGAT
>DACE01000011.1:33747-33970 GCA_002494645.1 Euryarchaeota archaeon UBA256
ACTGCCCGAAAGGCAGAGAATATCAAGAATCCACGCATCCAAGGATTTGACCACAATCTTGTCCTTATGGAAGATTCCTTGGTCACACTGCTCACGCTTCAGCCTTGGAAATGTCCGTAGTATTGCTGCGTGTACCGCATGGCGTCTGCCGGAGGATAGCCTTGTGCGAGCAAACTGTTGTAGTAATCTCGAGCAGGGTCGGGTTGTACCGCAGGACCGGGTT
>DACE01000019.1:0-22115 GCA_002494645.1 Euryarchaeota archaeon UBA256
ATGATGCCAGGCCTCGTTGGTGGCCTGTACTGCTGATGCCCCCGTCACCTCCTCATTGGACGCCTCAGGAAGAAGATGTATTCATCGCCCATCTCGAGGAAGGATACACTCCGCAGGAATTGACTGAGGTTCACAATCGCACGGTGGAAGAACTCATGCTCAAGGTCATTGATCTTTTTTCCAAAGGAGACGTTATCGTGCTTTCTGCTGCAACCCTTGACGCCATCTTGCGACGTTCTTACCAATGAACAGGTTCAAAACAGGATGCACGGTCGCGTGGCACGGAGAGATACATATGGTTGAACTCGTCGATTACAAATGCGCCAACTGCGGCAGTCTTGAATCATTCCACCGTGAGCGAAACGGAATCAGTTGCAAGGGATGTGGATCTCGCATCTTCATGAAACTCCGCCGTCACGGTACCAAGCGCCTCAGCGCCGAGTGATGGTTTCTTCACTTCGCAGACTTCAAAGACCATGGTCTACACTCGCTTGCTATGACGATGTGGCTTGACAAGCATAAGCCAATTTTGTTTGAAGACTTGGTTACTTCGCCAAGCGTCATTGCGGCACTTCGCCAACTTTCCCTTCAAGCGAACCCACCCCACCTCCTCCTTTCAGGGCCTACAGGCTGCGGTAAGACTGCGGCTTACCAACTCGTTTGCCGCCAAGTCCTCGGTCCTTCATGGCGATCCACCACCCACGTGCTACAGGCCCGAGACCTCGCAAAAACCGCCGGCGCGATGTCCAAATTCGAAGCCTTCCTTCGCCCGGAAGGAAGTGGTTCTGAAGACACCCTTGCTGGACGCACCAGTCTTGATGCCTTTGACCATAACATCAGCGCTAGCAGTGACGAATCCCCTGCCCCTGCAGGTGAAGAGTACTCAAAGCGTGAAGGCGATAATTTTGTTCCAGTTTCGAGGATTATCGTGATCGAAGACGCCGACTATCTCGGCCATGCACGACAATCTTATCTTCGCCGCATGATGGAAGAAAGTAGTCGCAGTGCCCGCTTTATTTTTACCACCCATACTCCATCTCGAATGATTGAAGCCATGAGAAGCCGAACGCAACACATTCGCATGCCGACACTAACCCGCCTGATGATTGAACAGCGACTTGAAGCGATTCTTGAACAGGAAGCGCAACCCTCTACACTGGGCATCGTAGGCGATGTTGCTCACGTCGCCAACGGGAATCTCAGAAAAGCAATTTTCATGCTTCAACTTCTCGCTCAGCGCAATCTCCTCAACGACCGACGCAACGTCCAAACACTGATGTCAAACAGCAGTCTACGAGAGATTCAACTCGTTTTGGAAGAGGCCTTGCGCGGACGTGTTCATGATTGGAAGTGGGAACGTCAGGGGGAAAAGAGCAGCCGGGTGCTCAAAGGTGCCATGGGAGCTCTTGACCAATTGATGGCAACGCATGATTTGGATGCCCGAGGCGTCCTGGATCGAATGCATCAATTCCTCACAGCAGGACGTTCTCATTACGATGATGACCTTCTTGCATCGCTCCTTAACGCCCTTTCAAGATGCGACACTGCTCTTCAACGATCGGCCCAACAACGGATTCAACTGGAAGAATTATTTCACCAAGTCGCTGAAATCGGAGCCGCTGCAACCGCTCAGCAATCGTAAGCATCTTCACCAAGAGGCGAGCAGCCACCATTGGGCGTGTAGCACAGCTGGATAATGCACCGGCCTCCTAAGCCGGAGATCGCGGGTTCGAATCCTGCCGCGCCCGCCAGTTTCTGGACAAGAGCCATATTGATGAGCATCCACGCCTCAACGGGTGAAGCCGTGAGTTCCGAGGACGAAGTCGATGCTTTGGGTGCCTTGCCCGACCCCTACGGACACGGTTTCGCTCGCACCGAAGATCCGGTTGAACGTACTACAGAAAAATGGTTGCACCAAGAACGCCTCCGCCTCCGTTTTGGCCTTCTCGCTCGACATCCCGCGTTGTTAGGGTTGCGCGTGTGCTTTGGCAGTATCGTGGCAGTCACAGCGCTCATTTCGGTGTTATTACCCCAATACGCTCCGCCAAATCCGGGTTATGTTCTGCTCTTTGGTGGCATTCCATTTCTGCTCGCCACCGTGCCCGCACTCATGGCCGGTGAAGCGATGTGGCAGTCCATCCAAGCCCGTATATCATTAAGGGAAATCGACGGTGAATCCACCGGCGGAAAACTCTCGCTACGTTCCCAACCCGGAATGGACCGCATCCTCGAGGGGCTCACAGACGTACGCCGCCATAATTCAGTGAACGCTCTCTTGGCCCTCAGTTCAGTTTTCTTACTCGGACTTGGGACCGTTATTACCGAGGAATCAATCGTTTGGAGCCTGTCGTTTTTGGTTTCAATGACGCTTGGCCTCGCCCACACCTTTCACGCATATTTCACCTATGACTCCGTACGCCAGCAAGGCGATTTGATGCCTTGCTTGGTTCACCACGCCCCCACACACCATCCGACTCAATTGGGCTCTATTCTTGGTGAACTCATCGTTCTGCACCTTGACCCTGATTTGTACCTTGACTGGCTCAGTTGGTTGAACGATTTCCGAAACAGCATCCTGCCGGGCTATGACAAAGACCAGTCTTGGGAGCGTGTGTTGTACATTTTACACCTTCACGCCAAAGGCGACCTCAGCGATTCAATCGCCCACGGTGAGTTGAATGAATTCATTCGCCCCGATGCAATGAACGACATCCTCTTGGACCCTGAAGCCAAATTCAACTGGCGCTCACTCCAACGCCTGCTCGCCCATGCAAGAGTCTGGCAACCAAGCGCATTCCGCCTCCTTGAACGACTTCAGTTGGATCTGCTCTCTGGCTCTCCAATGATGCTTCGCGAACCCTGGCGCATGGACGTGGCACTCGATCCGGAATGCGATGAAGGAACGGGACACCTCTTCATTGCCCTCAACAACCAGACCTTCGAACATGCCGTTGCACGTATCGAAGTCGTTTGCCCGGGAGGTGAACCGTTCGCGCGCGACCACCGCTTTGAACTCAAAGCCTGTCCGCCACCGCGCCAAGCCGTCAATCTCTATACTGCAGGAGAGGATGATGCACTTGATTGGGTTCCTCGCTACCTGCAGCAGGGCGTTGTCTTGTGGTTGGGCGTTGCATGGCCTGAGCGGGAACAGGGGGACCGTTACGTCCAAGTTATTCTTCGTAATGAGGAAGGCGTTGTGATTGAATCTCGTGTTCTAAGGACGGTTGTCAAACGCCGAAACAGCAGTCACTATCGCAAGAAGAACAAGCGATTAGAAGGGGCAAGAAAGTGGGCCGTGCGCCCCCTTCCTAAATTTTGAAACTCCACACATTAGCGAAGAATCCAGTTTGAGTCAGAGGTGGCTCAAGCGCGCACCTTATGTCAGTCCGCCACTTCGCCAGCCTTGAGGGGATTCAAGATGGAAGCATGGGATGTCATTGTTCTCGGAGACGGCCCTGCTGCCATGAATGCGGCATCCGAAGCCGCACGAGACGGAGCAAGCACGCTGATGATTTCATCCACAGCCCTTGGACAACCCGGAATGTCGCCCCTCGAAGGCCTTTCCGCCTCGCTCCAAGAGACCAACAATCGCAGCCACCGCGAGGATACGATTCGTAGCGGTGCGTTCCTTAACGACCAAGATGTCGTCGCCCAAACTACGGCCAATGCCAACCGTCACGTCGACCTCCTTGAGCGCCGAGGCATCAACTTCCGCCGAGACTCGCAAGGGTTGCCTATGGTACGCAAAGCGATTGGGCACGCCCAACCTCGCACGGTCGATGCCGGAAGCGCGACAGCCCGACAACTCCAACAAATTGGAGAAGAGCAATGCATGCGTCACGGCGTCATTCGTCGGGGCGATCATGTCCCACTCACTCTCGTTCATTCCAATCAATCGGTTGACGGTCTCGTGGCTTTGGACATGATGAACGGGCGCGTCGTTGGCTTACAGTGCAAAGCCCTCATCATCGCTGACGAGGGTTTTGAAGGTGCCTTTTCATCAGGCGTCGTAGGATTGGGCATGGACATGGCCTTCCGAGCAGGCATCGCCTTGCGAGACATGGAATTCATGACACACCACCCACTCACGATCAAGGGCACCAGTCTCTTTTTGCCAACCGGTTTACTCAATGACGGTGCAAAATTACACGAAGGCTCAGGCCCTGCCATCGAAATAGCAGACCTTAGCCCCGTCGAGATGTCCCTGGCCATTCAAGCAGCGGTTCAACCCGTTCTGGATGCGCGCAACATGGGTGAATCCGCTGCTTGGTGGTCTTCCTTATTCCGGCTCGTGGAGCAGCGAACGGGAATTGACATGAATCGCCAAACCGTCCCCCTCGATTCCGTCGTGGGGCACACCATCGGCGGACTGCCTGTTGACGGCAACGGACGCTGCGTTGTCGGAACTTGGTCCCGGTGGTTCACCAGCTTGTATGCAGCAGGAGACGCTGCTTGCACGGGCCTTCACGGCGCTGCATCTCTGCCTGGCAACCGCCTCCTCGACGCCCTGGAATCTGGTGCAAACGCCGGCAAGCACGCCGCTGGTTGGGTTGCAGACCGCAAGTTCAACACTCCCGACTCCATCCAAGCAGCCGTCGACCAAGCTACAGCAGACCTCTCCGCAATGATGGGGGACAGCGATGAAACGCACGTCGTACGTTGTGGTACCGTCATGGCATCAGTACACTCCGCCCTTGCTTCGACACCGACCTTTTCCTCAGCCTCAATGTCGTCCCTTCTGAATAAACTCGAGGCGGCTAGCCATTCGGCCGAATCACTCCATTTGGACCAGCACTCCCTGATCGCCAACACCAACCTCCTCGAAGTGCTGCGCACCCAAGCCTCCGTACGTCTTCTCACCGCATCGGTACAAAGCGGCCTCGCTCGCGAAGAAACTCGGGGTTCTTTTGTGCGAGAAGATTTCCCAGAAGCAAACAAAGACTTCCTCCATCACGTGACCGTTGACCACGAAGGCGTGACTGGAACACTCGCTATCAAGAAAGGAGCAGGCGGTCATTGGGTTCTCGCTCCACAATGACGAAAGGCATGAACGGCTTCGAAGTCAATCATGGGGACCTTGTTTGAAAGCATCCTTTCGGGTCAAATCCCATCTCATAGCGTCGCCCAAGGTGAATCATGGTACGCCTTTTTGGATATCTTCCCGCGACGACAAGGACACACTCTTGTCATTCCCCGAAGGGCGGTTCAACGTCTCTCTGAACTCAATCCCGTTGAATTGGGCGGATTGATGGAAGGCGTTACTGCGGTCCAAGAACGCTTGGGGAATCACTTTTCCACCTCAGATTTCACCGTTTGCCTTCACGACGGCCCCCTCGCAGGTCAAGAAGTACCCCACGTTCATTTCCACGTCATCCCTCGGACCGAGGGGGATGGAGGCGGGACGCTGATGTCCATGTGGCCCAAGACCATTCATGCCGAACCCGACCATGATTCCCTGGCCTCATTGGCAACATCATTGCAGGAGTTGAATTGATGGCAACGATTGTGACTGAAGAAGAAGCAGTCCACAACGGGGAGGTCTTGCCAATTCTCTCTGCCTCAGCGAAAAAAATGCGTATTGACAAATTACTTGCCACGCCGCTGCCCACTTACACGAACTCCATCCCGGGGTCCTATCTCTGGACCAAAGTCGCTTTTTGGATGTGCCGAAGAGTCGCCGCCGTACAATTTCGCACCACCAGCACAACCCACGTCACACCTCTTACTCAGTCTGGAGGCGGGGCTATGTGCTGCGGTTGGCATACGAATGGCCTCATGGACCCGCTCGGCATTTTCCTCAACCATCCCAAAGAGTTCGTTGTTGGCGCTCGTCACGACCTCGTAACTCGACCGTTGTTGGGCTGGTGGACGCGCCGCCTCGCCGTTCAACCGGTGGTGAGGAAGGCAGAACTCTTGCGCGGCGGATGTACAGAAGAAGAAGCCATGCACCTCAACGGGCGCTCGTTATTGGCCTTAGCAAACGGCGTTGCGCATGGCTTTGGATGCGTTCTCTTCCCCGAGGGAACAAGTCACAGTGAATCTCACATGATACGATTCAAAACAGGCCCGATCCGAACCGTATTAGCCTCGGCTGCTTTGGCCAAGGCCAGTGATTTGGAACTCCCTCATTTGCTTCCTGTCGGCTTGCATTTCCGCTGCCGAGAAGATTTCAGAACAGACCAATACGTTGAGTTCGGCGAACCCATCCAACTTTCAAGCGACCTTATTCCTGATGAAATGATCAACGCTGTAAAACAAGGGGGCTGGGTCGAACCTCCTGCGGAAGTTGTCCATGCGCTGCGAGACCGCCTTCAAGCACAACTCCCCTTCCAAACACCGAACACTGCAACATGGGAAGAGCACCGAGCCCTCCATCTCGTTGCACATCTCAACGCTCGCAGGGAAGGGCATCAATTGGCTCGGTGGCAGGATGAAGTCCACGCAGCACGACGCGTCCGCGACGAATGGTCCACGAACCCGACCGCTTTCCCTCCCGAGCCCATGGCCGATGAGCGCATGGCGCATGCCATTGAGGCCGCAGAGATTCTTAAGGCCAACCAACTCGATGGTCGCGCCCTCAATGCTTCAGGAACGGGGTTGAGAAGCGGACGCCTCGTCAAGGCTCCGATGAACGGCGTGGCCATTCTTGCCTTCTTGCTCTTTCTTCCACTCTCCCTCTCTTCGCTCGGACTCCAAATTCTTCTCGGGCGTCTCCTTGGCGATTCAACCGACGAAGGGCTTGATGCAAGGACAAGTTATCAATTCCTTGCTGCCTTTTTCGGTTCCTTGCTCGTGTGGCCCGTTATCGCACTACTCTGGACCAGCGCATTTTGGTTCAATGCCGTCGCGGTTTTCGACGTCTTCTCAACCGTTTTACCCGCATGGACGAGTCTCACTATGAGTGAACAAAGGCTGGCGACCATCGCCGTATATTTCTTGATGTTCCCCCTCTTTTGGATGAGTGGAAAAACCTTCGCCCGAGCATGGGATGCTTGGGTTGACCTCAGAGGCGTGTGGAAGCGCCGTACCATGAATCGCGAGCAAAAAGACCGCCTTTTTCATCTTCTTAG
Source organism: Euryarchaeota archaeon UBA256 (assembly GCA_002494645.1). Taxonomy (GTDB): domain Archaea; phylum Thermoplasmatota; class Poseidoniia; order Poseidoniales; family Poseidoniaceae; genus Poseidonia. Next base: position 7,071 of record DACE01000019.1, read on the forward strand.
TCAAATTTAGCGCTCAAAAAGAGTGTGTTTCAAACGGGATGAGGGTCTGGGATGAACTATGACGCCCAATGAAGTGGTTGATTCAATCAAACAGTGGCTTACCGAAGAGCGACTCACTGTGAAATCTCAAACAGACCCGCGAGCGCATGCCCACTTTCTCGTGAGGTATCCCGGAGGGAAACAGGGTCACATGTTCGCCGTCGTTGTTCCTAAAGGGCGAGACCTCGTCGCTTTGTCGAGCATGACTCGCGTTGATGAAGGCCAACAAAAAGAGATGAAGGCCCACATGGATGATGAGGACAGTGATTGGACTGAATGGATTCATGAGAGCCGATTACACCTTATTCGAACGGGTGTAGATTGGGCCATCCACATGGGTCATGATGGCGAAAAAAAGCCGGGCCCACTACAGGCATTCAATGTCAGCCTCCCCATATGGTTTGATGGATTGAACAAGCATGAGTTCATGAACAATCTCCGCCGATTGTGGCTGGCAAAACTTGCCCTCATTCACGAAATAAAGTATTCTTATGGCCCGGGCGTTGGAAAACCAGGACCGGTTGATGATTGGCCCAAATCAAAGGCAAAACCAGACGGCAGCCAATCATCTGACGGTGAGGGAACCGCACCACAAGTTGAGTTTGATGAAAAGATGTCATTTGGAAGCGGTTTTGACCCGAGTGAATGGGCTTAACGGCCAATAACCGTAGATGTGAGAACAGACGCCTTACGCCCCGTCCGCACGCGGTTTTTGAGACCGATAGGGAACGCGGTTAAGTATGATAAGAATTTAGTGAAACTGTTGAACCTTTGAGGTGACTCCATGAGCCAAAAAATGAAATCGATCAGCCTAGCCTCCATCATGGTGCTTTCCGTCATGTCCTCGCTCCTTCTCGCGAGCGTTTCAGTGACTGCCAGTACCGTTGTTATCACCGAAGCCGTCCAGATTGTTGACGGTGGGACCGCATCCGATGCTCAAGCCGCCGTCGGCTCAGATAGTTCAGGCAACGTTCACGTCGTTTGGACTCGTAACAACCAACACCTCTACTATTCGATGATCTCACCTCGTGGCGAGACCCTCATCGATGCTACTCAAATTACAAATTCGGGACTCCACAAGATTTGGCACCCCGATCTTGAAGTTGACGAGTACGACCGTGTGCACGTCGTTTGGGCTGACAAATCTGGCCAACATGCTATCATGTACACTGCCTTGCAGCCTTTCTCTGCTCCAATGGACGGCATGGCATCCGATGACGGAACCCTCTCAGCTATCGATGACACCATCATCTCACGCCGTTCCCAAAACCGCGATTGGCCGGCCCTGGACATCGACAGCCAGAACAACGTTCACATTGTTTGGGAAGACAACTATGACGAACTTGGTCGTTTCTTTAACCAACCTCAAATTTACTACTCTATGATTCAACCCGACATCAGCTCAGGCGCTATCGTCACCCTCTTTGATGACACACTACTTACGCCAATCATCGGTCACAAAGGCCACCCCGACGTCGTTGTTGACGCAAATGATTACGTTCAAATCGCATGGGATGACACCCGTGGTGGGAAAGTCGAATTGGCTTTCATCGTAGATACTTCGGGTTCAATGTACTCCGAGTGGGCAGATATCTGCACGGTTGTTTACGGTGGAAACTTTGCCTCTGGAGGTTATTTTCAAGGCATCAAGCCGATGCTTGAAGTCGCCAACATGACGGTGTTCGAAACCATCTACGGTTTGGGCAACACCCTCCCAGGTGCTGCAAGTTCAGGCAACTGCCAGGGATACAACAAGAACACAGGTCCACGAACCACTCCTCTCGGACAAACACCCGGCGATGACTCAGGAGGTATCCGCAAGCTGCCTGGAACCATCTACAACGGCAATACATACTCTGGATACTCCGGCGAAGACTGGGGACCCGGTTCCAATTGGGCCTGTCTCTCATGGAAGGATGCCTCAGGCAACGTTCCCGGTAATCCTCCAACACAATCTGACCACCGCTGGAACCCCAACGCAACCAAGATCGTCATTCCAGTTTCCGACGAAGGACCCAAGGACGGCGACCCCTCTCAACAAGCAGATGATAAGGCAGCCATCCAAGAAGCACACGACAACTGCATCCTTTCAGGCGTCATCCCAGTTGGACTATACGGACAAGGCTACGGAGGTGCAGGAAACATCCAATCTCACTTCATGGATTTGGTGCAGTGCCCGAACGGGGTTGTCTCAACCCAAACACGCAACTGCCCTGGAAATACGCTGGCCAACACTGACGCTGGCGGACAGGCGTACGAGTTCCCTTCAGGTTCAGGAACCAACCAAATGGCTCTCCTCGTTGAAGCAATGGTGTACATCTCGACCAACAACTCTCGAGAAATCTACATGTCCGTACTGGACCCCTATGCTAAGATGAACAACGACCCATCCTTTACTCCCGGTTCAACCGGTCACTGGGTCCAAGGCGGCAACTATTACGAAGATACTGGTGCAGGCGCAGACGGACACCTGGTTGTGGTCAATGACACCCGTGTCACCATCGATGATGCTTATTCCTTCCACCCCTCGATTGGCGTGGACATGCAGGGCAACACCCACATTGCTTGGATGGATGGACGAGATTACGGTTTCGAGAAGGACGTCAACTACGAAGTCTACTACACGAAACTCCGCCTTCAAGGCGCAGGCGCCTGGGACGGAGCCGACCAAGGTCTCTCCACCTATGCTATCAAGAAGATTAACGACACACCGATCTCCAACGTTGAAGGCAACGGCGGTCTACCGCCCGCCTCCCCCTATGCAGGCAACTCTGTTTTCCCCTCACTCTTGACCGATGACCAAAACAACGTCCACATTGCGTGGGTTGACTCTGGAAATACTTCGGCCAACGAAGAAGTACTCTACGCCCGCCTCAATCAAACTGACCTGACGGGTGACGGCCTAACGGCATTGGACCCTTGGGAAGCCGTTGCTGTGACCTCATGGAATTCAAACAAACTTGGACCTAATAGTGGCCGGCAGCCGAGTGTTGGAATGCCGCCAGCATTCTCAAATGACTTGGGAAGCGGAGCTCACATTGCGTGGTCGGATACCAACAAGTGCGGTGACGAAGGAAATAACAATCGATTCACCATCTGTTATTCTCACGTACTTACCGGACAAGTTGACGTCGAGTTCGATGAGGGCGAGACCTTCTATCACGTGATTGAGCCAGGTCAGCAGACCATCTACAACTTGACCATGAACAACTCAACACCTGGTCCGAAGGATTTGGTTGCTGACACCTACGGATTGAACATCTCCGGTGTACCGATGAACTGGACAGCAAACCTCTATTTCGCAAGCAACCATTCCAGCATTTTCCCCGATACGCCAATCTTCCTCGAAGGTGGCGAAGATGTACGCTTCTACATGAGGGTGCAAGCACCGTCCATCTATCAGGCCAACGGAGACGAGTTAGCAGAAATTCGCATAACGGCGCAGTCTTACAAGGACCCAGCAATCCAAAACGACATCATCACGCTCACCCTGATGGACGTCGTACACGGCATCAACCTGGATACCTCCCACAGCATGGCCGACATTGAGCAAGGTCAAACCGCCCTGTTTTCAATCACCATCACAAATACAGGAAACGTCAACGACGCCTTTGTCTTCTGGGACCCCAATAGTTTGGAAGGCCAACAAGAATGGCTCCTTCCATTTGGCTGGCAAATCAACTTCCCAATCCGCGTTGAACTTGACCCAGGACAGTCGGTAACGAAGAACCTCGAGGTAAGTGTTCCAACAACCGAAGACCCCGGAGCCTTCGTCATCTACGTCAAGGGTTGGTCGGAAGGTGAACCGATCAAGTCCGTTGAAAAAGGAACCTATGACATCCTTGAACTGGGTGTTTTCGTCTCGATTCGTTCAACTGGAAATATTGAGTTTAGCGTCCCTGACCGTTCCGAGCAAGTTTTGCCCGGCGACTGTGCTGAGTACGATATTGACGTGACCAAGAATTTCGATTCTGGAGAACTTGTCTTTGTTACGCCTGGCGCTCCCGAAGTAAAGCCCGACGGCATCACCATGGATGCATGGCGGCAAGAGAACTGGGTGGTGAGCGTTGACTTTTCAAACGCTGCTGGCTCTGCTGATGCTGGTGACGGCCTCGGCGACCCAATCGCTTGGACGATTCAAGGTAACGACGACTCGGTCACCAAGACAGTGAGCGTTTCAGTCTGCGCCCCCACCAACGCCAGTTCAGGACTCGGACCTGCAGTGACGCTCAAGGCGTACCTCGACGGATATCCACGAATATCTGACTCGGCCATCCTCTCTACAAACGTGATTCACGTTTATGATTTGGATGCTGGCATTGACCCCGATGTTGGGACATCGCTCGAAGTTAACCCCGGCGAGCAACTCACGCTTCCAATCTCTGTAAGCAACGACGGAAACGGTCCTGACCGCTTTGACTTCCGCCTCGCACGTGTCACTGACGCTTTCGGCGTTGACGTCATCTGGGACATTGACATTCCTCGAGAAAACTTGATGGAACTTACTCCTGGCACCTACCAGGCCTTTGACGTTCTCATGAACGTGCCGGACCGTGTTGAAGCGGGCGAGTACACGATCGTACTCCAAGCCTTTTCCGAAGAAGCCTACCCTGACGACAGTGGACGAGAAACTCGCCTCCGAGACACCATCACCCTCACGGTGACGGTCAAGGAATTCCACGACATGCAAATCTCGATGGACCCCAGTGTTGACAATGCAGTCAAGACATCCGCTCCGGGCAAGATCGTTCGATTCACCTTCAACGTGACCAACAACGGAAACGTGCCAGATGTTCCAACGCTGAACAACCATACGGCTCAGAAAGACGGCGACGACCTGCTTTGGGGCGAATCTCCCGGCATGAACATGCTTGACGGCTGGAGTGTTGAATGGTACATGATGAAACAACTCAGCGCAGATGTAGTGGTTGAGGAAGCCTGTATCCAAGAGGTCTCTACCGCTTCGTCCTACCCCGAAGACAGTTGCGTCTACCTCACTGACTTGGGTGAATTCCGCCTTCCTGAAATGGCGCCCTACGAAACCATCTCCGCAGTAGCGGCAGTTTCCATCGGCATCAACGCCAAGCTCGACACACGTCAACTTGGTTTGAAGGTCGTCTCAATGCACGGGGACATGGAAAACAACGGCGATCACGACGACTCCCCACAATGGGACGGCGAAAACTTTGATTCGAACGAATTCATTGTGACGCTCCGTCTTCGTGCACCGAACCTTGAGATTAAGGAAATCATCCTACCACCGTCACTCAACGGAGAAGTTGATTCAACAATCCCAATCGGTATCATCCTACAGAACACCGGAAACGTACATGCTACAGACATCGAAATCGTTCTCTGCGAGTACGATGATGTCAACGATATGGACCTCATTGACGAAATCCGCAAGAACGGCTGTGACGAAGAACGAGTCGTCATGCGTCAGGTTGTTGGAGCGCTGCTCGCACCGGACGACACCGAAGACGCCAAGGAGATTGAATTGTACCTCCTCTACCCCGTCACTGCGGGAAGTAAGGGTGTTTACGTCGTCGTTGACCCGATGAATGAAATCGTTGAATCCGATGAGCGTGACAACGTCAAGGCGATTGGTGAAGCACTCGAATCCGAGAACCCGATTCTTGACCTGGCTCAGGAAGTTGTTGGTAAGACAGCACTCCCCTTCGCAGTGATTCTACTCACCATCGCTCTACTTGGCGTGGTTTATCTCGTTGGCAAGGGCCGACGTGATGACGTCAACAAGCGATTGGCCGAACAGTCGTCACTTGTGACGGTTCTGTCCGAAGAGAATCTGTGAAGGTGATCACTTGGGCTTTGGCCCAAGGTACCAGCGGAGTTCCGTATCGAGCGGAGCAGCAATGATTTGGCCTGAGCGCTGTGCGATTTGACGTTCGAGTTGGGTCCTCAGAGTTTCAATGAGTTCTGCCACATTGGTTTCTCCAATGAGTTCACGTTGAATGAGAGAAGCCACGTCCAAACGCTCACCGTTGGACTCAACAATGGACTGAATGATGCTTCGTTCTTCATAGAGTTCGAAATCAGAACCGACTCCTGCCGAGACACGCTGACGAACGTGTTGATGAAGGGCGATAACCGCATCCCTCTGCGCGTCCAACTCATCAAGCACTTCACTGAGTGAGCGAAGGTGAGAGAGCCCCTCAGCCACTGCAATTTTCTTTCGTCCCCCCAATGCTTCAGCAACAGGGATGGAGGATGGAGGGAGTTGAGTTGAGAGCCTCATCGGACCACCAGCAGGAAGTTTGCGTTGTTCACAACGAAAGAGATCTGGGCCAAGGTCAATTTGGATTGAGAAGGCTTTCTCTACCGAATAGATGGTTCGAGGAGGACCGCCTTTTTGTGACGGAACTTTTGATTTTGAAACCATACCGCCATCTTCGAGTTCTTTGAGATGCTTGACGATGGCGGGTTGACTTGCACCGATAATTTGAGACAGCTGCATCGCGTAGTGCGGCTCTCGAATCAAGCGCTCAAGAATTTGACGCCGCATCTTGTTTTGGAGCAAATAGAGGGCGCTATCAAGGTCAGTCATCTTCTCAACCTGAAGTTGGGTAGTCCTCGCCCCTCTTTGAACTCATCGTTCGCTTCAAAGCTCTTCCCACTCTTTCCAAGATTGGTCACTTACGCTCGTTGATTTATTCTTTGCAGGCTTGGTTGCTGGCCGTTGCTTGAGTACTTTTTCATCGCCAGATTGAGCGAGGGATACTCCCTCGTCCCACGAAGCAATGGCTGCAACATTAGCAGCTTCTTCGATTGCATCCTCTGCCGTAGAGCCCTGATAGCGACCGGAGCGAGCATGCTCTTGCGCTGCTTCTACGTCGCCTTTCATTAACGCGTAGACTTGTTCGGTCGTGAGAAGATTGCCCGCTGCGACGTCGGGTAAGCCATCAACGAATTCATCCGGCTGATTCTGTTCAGCCGTGTCTGCGAAGGGTGGCGCCACCGTCGGAGATTGTGCAGGCCTCGCTTGCTCTTGGGGCTGGTCAAACAGGACTGGGTTGTCAGGGTTGAGGTCGGTGATGGGGATCAGGCGACCGTCTTCTCCAACCATCATAACGCGAGGGGTTTTACTGGGCTTGGAGGCGAGATAAATGATGAGGGCAATCGGCGTTGTAAAGACACCAAAGCAACAAATGGTAGCGCCAAAGAGAAGTGTGGTTGATTCAAACAACTTCGATTGGAAAGCATCGATTGAAGACAACCAAGCCTTCGCTTCTTCACATGGAGTTTCACAGGTGATGGTGACGGCGTATTCGCCTGATTCATTCAATTTCCACGAAGCCCGCTCAATGAGAATATTACCCTCCTCTGTCATGGGTTGAAAATCAAGTTTGCAATCGGCTTCTTCAATGGCTTCACCCGAAACGGACGAACCTTCTACGCGGAATAATTCAACACTCATCTCTGGGTCTTCTTTGAGTTGATAAAAGCGGTAACACACATCATCCAATTGTCCTGTGACTTCACTCCCGGGGCCGTCAAAGGTTTGATGATAGTTTTCTCGCGGGTCCATCGCCGCAGTAATGCTGCTCGATTGGCTGCTGACGAGTACGACTCCAATGACGACCATGACTGCGCCTGCGATGGCAAGGCGCATGGCCCAAGGGGACCGCTTGGCAGGTTCAACGGCTTGCATCGTTATTCCCCAAACCCTCTTCCTCCATAAGGCTCGCTCATAGGGCTCAGGCTAAGCCAAGGTCGGCTAATTTCTCAGGAAGGTAGGTATCGGTTACGAAATCAAGACCGTATTTTGCAAGCGATTGCTGCTCAGCCTTCTTCCCTAATTCCAACATCATGTTGATCTGTTCTTGCCACCACGGGTCAGCAAAACGAGGGTCTGAAAGTTCAGCCTTGAGGGCGTCTTCGTCGCGTGAAGACAAATCATCACTCGGAAGGTCGTAGGCTTCGATATCGTCTGCGGTGATACCGAGATACGTTGCAGATGGCGTGGCTAAATATTCCGAAATGTGGGCCGTTTTAATGGCGCCATAAGCGATAGATGCGAAGATGCGGAAGGACCAGGGGTCGCCGTCAAGGAAGACAACAACGGGTAAATCCCATTCTTCACTCATGCGCTTGAGAATTCGCCGCGTCGACCGTGCAGGTTGTCCCTTGAGGTGCAATAAACCACATTTGTATGCTTCATCAAACCCATTCTCAATCAAACGGTCAAACATACCACCGGTCTCAATGGCCATGATGAAATTAATGTCGTGTTCAAGAAGTTCAATCTTCTCTTCTTCAACATTGTAGGGTACGCCGTACCCGGAATCCCCGACGTCGTCACGAGCATTGATTCGCATCCATTCACCTCGTCGGTTTCGTTCACGCAGGGTGAGGTTCCCAATCATGCGAGCCCCGTCTTCCTCAGGTCGTAATTTGAAATCTTCACGCATGCATTTCGTAACGACTTCAAGGTCCTCAGCGAGATTGTTCGACTCATTTTGAGATGAAAATTTCCCAAGGCCCCATGCCTCAGAAATGTAATACATCTCTCTGAGTGTTGACGATTTTCCAGCATCGATCATTTCTTCGATGAATTCTACAACGTGCAGAGCACGAAGCAATTGCTTGGCAGAACCCAAACTCGTAGCGTCGCGAATGGATCGCTTTTTCCCGTACTTGTATACGCCGAGTTTATCGTCAAAGCCGATGTTGTTTTTGGTGCGAACAGGCAAGGTCATCGTAGGCGGTTCACCTTTGACAATTTTGTCATACATCTCTTCAACAACAGCGTGCAGGGCCGTCTTCGTTTCTTCACTCGTGTGCATGGCGGACATCATTCATCACCTCCGAACCCCATCAGGGTCTGCTGGCCTGTTTTCGCAGGGACCTCCGCGTTGTTTTCTGAAACAGCTTCAGGCGCAGCCTCAACCTCTTCATCCTGTGAGACTTCATCTTCTCCGGTTGTAGCGGCTTCTTGACGTCGGATTTCCTCGAGGAGTTTTTCATCCATCTTGGAGGCGCCAATGACTTCCTGACTTCCTCGGTAGAAGATGTCAGTATCCGTCCAATCACCTCGTTCCAAACCTGTGAGTGAATAGGTGAAGGTGATGGTTTGACCGGGCTCGAGCGTATCGAGTTTCCACGCCCAAACGCCCGTCGCTTCCTTGCGCCCGCCCTGTTCATTGTTGACCATCGTCGCTCCATCTCGTTCAGGCCACGATGCTAAGAGCGTGTAGGAGCGAGCCCGAGTCGTATAGTTGAACAGTGTGATGGAAACGTCGGTTTGTTTGGTTTCTTTATTCCATGCGGTCGTTGGCTCGGCAATGACCGCTCCCATGATTCGTGTGATGGAGCCCGAAAGATTCGGTACTGGCCGGTCAAGAATTGATGCGGCTTTTGCAGCAATGGCGGGGATGATGTCGTTGACCAACTCGAATTTCTCTTGCGTTTTGGCCATTTTCTTCTTTTTCTCAAGGTGCTTGCGCAGTCCACGACCCATTTCGAGCAGTGCTTTGCGCACTTCATCAATCACTTCGGCGTTATCCGCGAGGGCTTCCTTGGCTTCGGAAGTAAACTGCACGTTGGTACTGGCAAGGTGAACAAGAATCGCTGCTGGACCCTTTGGAACACCACGTCCACCCGCTTGGTCCAATCCATACTGCCGCCAATCAACCGATTCGATGGCCTTTGTCAACAAACAACCGCCTTGTTGATACATCAGTGGAACGCGATTTGCGAAGCGAAGGACTTCTACGGGTTTGTCGGCAGCCATACCGTCTCCAAAAATGAGTCCGACCTCGACCTGATAGGGATTGCCTTGGGTGACGGTGGGGGCGCGAGTCATCGTGGTGACATAGCGTGAGTCAATGGTTTTGGACAACCCTTTCTTGATCAGCAATTCTTCAATGGGCGAGAGACAATTGGTCGGGGGGTTCAACAATTTTACCGGCTTATCGTTGAGCATACGCTCACCTTGAAAAGCCTCCAAGAGGGCGCGATAATGGTCTGCTTTGAGCAATTTAGGCTTCGCCTTTTCTTCAATTTCTGCTGCTGCGAGTAATTCCTTTGCAGCTCGTGAAGATACGCCTGAGAAATTATTGCGCAAAAACACCGTCATTCGTGAATCGGTTGATTCAGTGCACATTCGCTGCAAGGTGCCCAAGTGGATGCCGTGCGGATGAGGTTTGATGCTCTCCACCTTTCGCGGCAGCCGTTCGGTCACACGCGGCCAGTGGTGACTTTCACCATCGGGGTCGACGAAGGTGATATCGGCGTGGGGGTTGACAATGCTGGTCATCCGTAGGTACTGGTAGACGCTTTGCCGCCCTCGTTGGTATTTGGCTTTCATTCGCGCTGTAATTTCCAAACCGTGCTCCTTCAGGGTACCGTCTGGCAATTCCCATAACTCTCGGCCTTCGCCACTCTTGGTGGCTTTGTTTTTACGAGTATCAAGTCCGATATCGACAATGGCTGCGGAGGTTTCGGTTGCGATTTTTGAACGCACATGGGTCTTACGCCCGGTCGTCAACTGGCAGTACATGACCACACCAGTGATACCGATTCCTTGCTGTCCACGCGATTGACGAATGGCGTGGAAGCGAGAACCGAAGAGCAATTGTCCGAATACTTTCTCGATACTTTTCTTGGGAATTCCCGGCCCGTTATCTTCGCTTTTCAATTCAATGATGTCTTTGTTGGAGTCCAATTTGGTGATTTGAATTTTGATCTCTGGTAAAATCCGAGCCTCTTCGCAAGCGTCAAGGGAATTGTCAACTGCTTCCTTAACAGCGGTGATGAGTGAGCGGGGCAGTGAGTCAAAACCGAGGAAATGCTTGTTCTTTTCAAAAAATTCAGAAATTGCTACTTGCTTCTGATTGCTCGCCATTCGTTCTGCAGTTCCTGCCATCGTATCCACTCCCTCGGTCCTCCTCCGTCTTGACGACGTCGGGCCAACAGATGTCATTACCCCGACTTTGAGGGTAAATATACACAACAGTCAACGTAGCATGAAATTCGCCGAAATTACACCCTTACTTTGAGGGTCAATCAAGCAAAGAGTTGGGTGTGCCAGGCTGAAATGGTTCCAGTGAAGGCCGAAGCTGCAACGGTGAGTGGGCTAGCGAGGTACAACTTGCCCGGTCCAGAGCGACCTTGGAAATTCCTATTGATGGCGGAAACGGTCACCTGTTCGGGCGTGATCGAAACGCCAGGCCCAGCACCAATGCAAGCGCCACAACCTGGGTCAATGAGTTTCACACCGACCTCGAGAAAGAGGTCGTGCCAGCCCTTTCGCTCAGCGAGAGCCTTGACCTGACCTGAGCCGTATTGGATGTAGAAGTCGACGCCTTCCTTCACGGTCAGACCTGCGTCTTTCGCAGCCTGACATACCTCAGCGTAATAGGCGATATCGTCCTCTTTTCCTGCAGTGCATGAACCTCCGTAGGCGATATCAACCTGCACTGCTCCAATATCGCTGATGTTCGCACCGTTGGTGGGGTCGCTCGGGATTCCTTCGTCAGGATCGCCCGGGTGAGCCACCATGGGCACGATGGTGGAGAGGTCGATTGTATGAACGCCGCCGTGGTAGTGAGCACCTTCGTCGGGCTTTGCCATGCGAGCGCGTTGTTCGACTTCATCGAGGTGGGATTGAGAATTGAGCATCCATTCCATGAGCGCATCATCGGCTTCACAAATACCCGTTCGCCCTGAACATTCCGTCGCCATATTGCACAGTGTGGCTCGCTCGTCCACCGAAAGAGAAGTGAGTCCGGGACCGCCGAATTCCATGCTTCGGTTGAGCGTCAATTCCTTTCGGGCGTGGTCGGCCAAGATAGCCAAGATGACATCCTTAGCAGTGCATCCGTGATGCAGTTTTCCGACCAATTCGAAGCGGATGGACTCGGGTACTTTGACGAAGGTGAATCCAGCACTAACGAGGTTTGCATATTCCGTTGCACCAACACCCCAAGTCAAAGCATTGGAGGCTCCACCCATACAGGTGTGAGAATCGGTTGCTTGAATGAAATCACCGATCTCAATGAATTCTTCACGAGCAACTTGGTGGCAAATTCCCGGAGAAACACCGTCAACGGCGGAATAATCGCGCACACCTGCATGTTGCTGGAAGGCGACTTGCAGGTCGCGAAGCGTTTGCACTTTGTGCATGAAAGGAACAAATTTGGGGTTGTGTTGTGCGTAGAGCAGGTGGTCTTCGAAGACGGCAAACTTACTTGGGTTCGGAAGGGTGTAATCGTTTCCATATTCTTCTTGCAGGAAGGTGTGAACTTGTGCGGTGGTAAATTCATGAGAATATCCACCTTGAACCTGAGCGATGACGGGGTCGTCTGGCTTGACGCATTGCGCATCTGGTTGGCCAACGAGGTTACGACTGATGATTCGCTCAGCCATGGTCATGGGCCGAGGAGGGGTGTCCAGTGGAGGTAATTCGAGACTGCCCGCCTTGAGTGCCTTTGCGAAGGGGAAGAGCCCCCCTCGTTCCAGAATCAGTTGGGTGACCGGGTCGTATCTACCGGTGAATTCCGCGAGTGCGATTTCTTCACCGTTTTGGAGGCGTTCCAGCATAGCGTGGTCACCCATCAATTGTCCGAGGTTGATGTTATTGCGTTCGTGGATGGGCGCGAAGGATGCTGCGATGACGATGTTAATGCCAGCCCACCGTTCACATTGAGCGGCGGTTTCACGGCTTGAGCCCGTTCCTTTTCGCTGACCGGATACGATGACTTCGAAATTTCCATCCTTCAGTGCTTTTTCCCGGAAGACTCGCAATCCGTTGTGCATGAGGCCAGCATACGCATTCTTCGCAATCTCAGCAGGTTCGTGGTCAAAACAGACCCATGCTGGGGTCATGACGTCAGTATTGATGTCGTCGAGCAGGTCTTCGACAGAAAGGTCTTCCATTCTCAGGTCAAGACCGTCGTAGAGTTGTTGTTTGATGAGGTCCAAATCTTTGGTCAAAAAGAGCACGCGCTTTCCCTGCGTCAAGGCGACTTTTTCTGGTGGCCAGTTGTCCCGCATTGCTCCCCCTCGGTCCTCTTCACGAGCCAAGTGTTCATAATCGGTTCGGGACAAGTTGTTTGAGAAAGAACCGTGGTTTTGTGACGCATGAAGCATCATAAAGGGGTGGGTGAAACCCTGTACATGGTCTTGCTCAACCTTTGGTCGCTCGGTCATTTTCTCCAGTGGACGGCAGTAGGGCGCTTTTTACTCACGAATTGGCCTGTTTTTTTCATTCTCTCCCTCGGTTGGGAAGTGCTCGAATTATACTTGCCCTTTGAATTCGTGAACGAGACGTGGGACAACAAGTTCTCCGACCTCGTCGTTAACACCATTGGATTTGCATTGGGTCTGCGAATGCGCTCCAATCCATTGCCGCTCAAATGAGGCTTAGCTCGAACAGGAAAGCATTGAACATCCGACTTTGTGCCTCGCCCACTCAGGGCGTTTTTTGAACCATTCATCCTCAAACTCAGGTTGCTCATCGTATGGTTTCTTCAGCAAATCATACAGACGTTCAGCCACCGAGTAATCCTCATTTTCAGCCGCTTCAATAGCCAGCTGAGCCATCCAATTGCGTAGCACATATTTGGGATTGGCAAGCCGCATGCGTTCATGATTCGGCTCCCCTTCGGTCCGCTGCCACCAGCGGCTCAGCCATGCATTCCATTCCTCTTCAGGATACTCTGCGCCATCGTAAAAGGCCGTACTCAAGTGCTCAATTTTAGGCTCCTCAAGAGACGAGAGCAGGCGAAAGAAGATGGTCATGTCCGTCTCAACCCTTTGCAGGAGTGCAACGAGTTCTTCCACCAATTGTGCGTCAGAGGCTCTGAATTCGTCCAAACCAATTTTCTCACCCCACATGCGGTTGTTGTGCTTCTCGTAAGCAGCATAGTAGGTCTTCAGCACTTCATGGAGGCGCTCCGGGTCCTCCATCAAAGGTCCGATTGATTCCAAAAGTCGGGCGACATTCCATGCTCCGATTTGATGCTGTTGCCCGTACCTGTAGCGTCGGCGCGAAGCGTCAGTGGTATTGGGGGTCCAGTTCGGGTTGTAATCCTCAAGCCAGCCATAAGGGCCGTAGTCAATGGTCAATCCGTGGATGGACATGTTATCCGTGTTCATCACACCGTGAACAAATCCGACTCTATTCCAATGGGCAATCATCATAGCGGTGTCTTCCGCGATGCAGTCAAGCCAAGCGATTCGACCGTCATCATCGTCAACGCAGTGGTCTGGAAAGTGATGCCTTACTGCATGCTTTACCAGCGTAGCCAGCGTATCACGATCTCCCAGCGCTGCGTGAATCTGGAAACTTCCAAATCGAAGAAAACTTGGAGCAACCCTGCAAACGACTGCACCGGGTTCTGGAGCAGGGTTGCCGTTGTACAGGACATCACGAACCACGACCTCCCCCGTCGTTACAAGCGACAAAGCCCGCGTCGTTGGAACGCCAAGGTGATGCATCGCTTCACTGCAGAGGAATTCTCTGATGGATGAACGTAACACTGCTTTCCCATCAGCGGTTCTCGAATAGGGCGTTGCTCCGGCACCTTTCAATTGCAGTTCTACAACACCTCCATCCGTTCCGACTTCGCCCAAGGTAATTGCCCGTCCATCCCCCAATTGCCCGGCCCAATGACCGAATTGATGTCCGCCATATCGTTGGGAATAGGGGTCCATCCCCTCCACGGCGCCCGACCCACTCAATACGGTTTCATGCCCGGGTTCAAGACCCAGTTGGAGCCCCATGTCTTCAGACCAAAGGCGGAGTGCAGGCGAGGGTGCTGGTGACGGATGAACCCGAGACCAGCAAACGTTGGGGACTTGCCGCGGCCTTCCTCCAACCTGTTCTTCACCAGGCGTCTCGTCGAGGAAACGACGTGACCATTGAAGTGATTCGAAGGAGGTTGTGCTCACATGTGCATCCAAGCGGGCGAACTATTCAACCTCATGGGCTTGGAGATAGGGCGCCTTCGGGCATTGACCTTGTCGCCAACTCATACGGTAGCG
>DACE01000019.1:22142-22884 GCA_002494645.1 Euryarchaeota archaeon UBA256
TCAAAACGAATCAGTGGGTTTGTGCATTGACCCTCTGATATGATGAATGCTAAAGCGGATTATGGGTTGATTCGTTTTGTCAAGGGTACAGAGAAAAACGTTCAAATCGTTTCTCGCTAACGGTTCCTTCATGGCTGAGCCGTTTTGGAGCCAACCCGAGGCTGTCAACGACGAAGTTACCGTTCAGGCAGACATGTCCGTGCCATCAGTGCCTCAGACAACCGTAGGGGTCGGTGAACAGGTCATTGAAAGTGATCCTACAGCGCTTCAAATTGGTCTTGGCCTCCTATCCATTATTTTGGTCTTCTTGGTCATTGACGCCCTCAGGGGTTCGCCTGAATCAAGCAGTCAAGTAATTGATCTAGTCTTTTTGGTCTTCCTATTTTCCATCGCCGTCTCCATCAAGGGGCTCTTGGACCGCAACAAGGTCATGGTCGTGTCGTGGGATCCCGTCTCGCACCACCTTAACGTGGCCTTTGCCTCTCGAAAGTTGGAGAGGAGGAAGACCTTCTTTGCCTTCGACATGCAGCACGGCGACGACCCCCGGTTTAGAGAGTACACCGGTGAAGGCGATGACGCATCCACCGCGTACTGGTTCGAGGTTTATCGTCGCGACGGGACGCTTGTAGTTAACACACCCACTTTTTCACATCATTATTGGCTAAATCTCCGCCCAATAATCCTCGAACTACAAGGAAAGGTGAATGCTGCTGCAAAGCCGAAGGAAGTCGATTCCGTTCAA
>DACE01000016.1:0-766 GCA_002494645.1 Euryarchaeota archaeon UBA256
GCCACAATCGCCCTTGCGATGGCCTCCACGGTCAGTGCTGCGGTCGGTGATATGAATGAGACAACCGGACTTCCGGCATTCCTTTCCGATGACCTCGGAAATGACGGTCTGGAACTTGTGACCTTCTTCCTCTTCTTCGTCGGATACATCTCAATGGGTGCTGCCTTCGTCTTCTTCATGAGCGAACGAAGTAACGTCGCTCCACAATTCCGCACAACCATGACGATTTCAGCGCTCATCGTTGGTATCGCTGCATTCCACTACTACTACATGCGTGGTGTCTACGCTGATTTCGGCGTGGTCTCTATCGAGTACCGATACATGGATTGGATCATCACCGTTCCGTTGATGGCCCTCAAATTCCCGTCCCTTGTTGGAAAGGAAGCCATCACTGACAAGAAAGTGGCAGGTCTCGGATTCACCGGCATCTGTTTCACCGGTGCTCTCATCATGATTGGATTCGGATACCTCGGTGAAGCCGGCCTCCTCAGCCCTATCCCCGCTCTCTTGCTTGGCGGTATGGGTTGGGCAATGATTATTGTCGCCACTGGAACACCTTGGACTGACGGTCTGGGCGTCGACAACTCCAAGATTTCTGAAGAACTTCTCTGGAGCGCAAACGCTCTCCGCTGGTTCATCGTCGTTGGATGGATTATCTACCCTCTCGGTTACCTCTTCAGCCCTGAAGTCGAACTCATTAAGATGGACAACGGAGCAGAGATCATGGCTGTTGCTTACAACATTGCAGACATCATCAACAAGATCG
>DACE01000016.1:875-33717 GCA_002494645.1 Euryarchaeota archaeon UBA256
GGCTGTCCTGTTTCCATGGTGATACACAATGTTGTGACTTGTTAATCTAACAACGTCATTGTCAACCCTCCACTCCTGGTGGCTCATTCATCAGACTGGTTTGCGAATTGTTGACGGCGTCCTTTGAATCTCTTTTCGAACGTTCGCATCAACGACTCAAGGTTCCTTGATGGATATCGCTTGTACCAATAAGCAGCAAGCAACCCCCACAAGAGCGTGTACGAAAGAGTCACAAGCATCGATTGCGTTAACGACCACCCATTCCGTTCATCGACCTCATGAAGGAAGGTAAACGGAAGAAAGTGCATGACGTAGACGGTGAGTGAACATCGCCCGGTGAGGGCCAACCACTCCGCGTGGAGGCGTGTTGATACAAGAGCCCATAGAAGGGTCACCCCGGTGAGGCTTGCGATGAGAAAAGGCCCGTTGGCAGGAAAGAACGTTAGAAGGGCTGTTCCTGAGGGAAGCGCCCAAGCCAGATTATTCTTCCAAGCGTAGAAGAGTAATAGGCCGCTATACGTCAAGCCCAGCGCAGTAAAGGTGACAGCTGGTCTTGTGCGTCCTGAGGGAAGAGCGGATATAGTAGCTCCAAAGGCTGCAAAAAGAACCCATGGATGGAGCGGGTAGGTCCCTGTCAAAACCAGATGTTCGACAAACACAACCGTTGAATGGGTTGATACACGAGCGTTCCATGACGATACTCCTTGTATCTCTGGAGCCAAAAATGTCAGCGTAAGTACGGCTGCAAATATTGACAAGAAGTACGCTTGAGCAGAAAGTCGCCCCTGGCGGAGGGGATAGATCCAAATGGGTTCTGTGAGGATCAATAAGGCCATCAATGAGAGAACGCCTGGAGTAAAGGGTTCGAAAAGGTGGGGTGAAATGATGTTCACGAGAAATTGGCATACGAAAAGAAAAGACGCACGAATAACACGCTGTTGATGAGTTAAGTTCGCCCTCAACAACCCCCAGCCCAAGAGCGTGATGAACAGGGGCGCTGCAAGGCCACCGAGGCCTGAAACAACGTAGGCTAGAACCGATGTTTGAGCGCTTGAATATGGATTCCATGTGGCTGCCGCATGAACCATTACCATCAATAAAACGGCAAGCCCTCGTAATGCGTCGATGTGAAGGATGCGTTTGTTATGATTCAACATTCAAATCAACGGTTTTGCTTCACATATTCCACGGCATTTCGAAACATCTGCAATCCCTCTCCCTCCCATGAATCGAGTGCGTCACCCGTCCCGATAGGTGCCGTTCCCCTCGTATGGTCTGGATGCAGCCAACGTGCATAATTCGCTTCAGGGTGTGGCATTAATCCAAAGACAAGGCCCGTTGCATCACATATTCCTGCAACGTTTCTCATACTGCCGTTGGGACTCAGTGGATATGGGAGGGCTGTGTCGCTCAGTCCTTCTCCGACGGACGTCGAGGGGTCCACGTAACGCACCGTCAATTGATGGGTGGTTGACAAGGCCTCAAGTGCTTCTGGCGTTGGCATGATGTATTTTCCTTCACCGTGGCGTACCGGACACGAGATTCTGGTCATGCCTTTCGTCCATATACAGGGGCTGTTTTGGTCAAATTCCAGCGTTACCCAACGGTCCTCGTAGCGACCGCTGTCGTTGAGGCCGAGGCTCCCGCGCTGGACAAAGTCGGGCGACTCTCCTGCGCCGGGGCCGGGCAGTAGGCCTGTTTTTACAAGAACTTGGAATCCGTTACAGATGCCAATGATCGGTTTACCCGCATCAACGAAGTCACGAAGGGCGTCACGCATAGCAAAACGCATGCGATTTCCAAGAAGGCGTCCGCTACCGAGGTGGTCGCCAAAGGAGAACCCTCCCGGCACTGCAAGAATATCGAAATCTGCGAGGTTGGAGTCTCCCGAGATGAATCTGTTGACGTGAATTCGGTGTGCTTCTGCACCAGCCAGTTCAAACACTGCTTTGGTTTCATGATCGCAGTTGATGCCGAAACCAAAGAGTACGGCGACACGGGGCAGCATCATGCGACCCCTCCTGTCATGTCCAGTGTGCCTTTCCATGCATGCGCCAATTCATTGACATCGCTTGAAACAAGAAGTGTATCTCCATCAACCATTTCCAGAACGGAGGTAGCGGTTACTTCACCTAAAATAGTGGTTGGATGGCCTTTCATCGTTGCTAGGAATGCTGCCTCGTGTTCGGGTTTGACGGCGACGACAATGCGTCCGAGTGATTCACCCCAAAGCCGAGCCCAAAGGTCACCTTCTCCTGTTCCATCAATGTCAACACTCGCCCCAATGCGCCCTCCAATGCACATTTCAGCGATGGCTACCGCAAGACCGCCTTCACTGCAGTCGTGAGCGGTTTTGACCAAGCCTTGGTGAATAGTGGAAGAAAGTTGTCGATAGGTCGCTAAATTTTGTTCGGGATTCAACAGGAGGGGGACATTGCCACCAATGCCGTTATTTGAATCGCGTTCCCGCATCATAAAGGCTAATTCGCTGGCCCCTAATTCTTGTTGGGAGTGTCCAACGAGATAGATTCGGTCACCGGCTTGTTTGAAGTCGCTGCTTGCACTGTTTCGAACATCGGGATGGTCTCCGAAGAGCGAAAAGAGGAGGGTGGGTGGGATAGAAATTTTGTTCTCGCCGCTTCCATAATCGTTCTTCATCGAATCTTTGCCACTCACGCAGGGAAGGCGATACGCACGGCAGACTCGTTCTAATTCCCGATTCGCTCGTACCAATTGTGCGAGTTTGAAACGACCATCGGGCGTTTTCACGGACTCTATGGGGTCGGGCCAGCAAAAGTTGTCCAAGCCTGCCATTTTGTCCACGTCAAGGCCGACACATACGGCATTTCGGACCGCCTCATCAATCGCTGCTGCAGCCATTGCTCCAGCATCAATATCTGAATACCGTGGAGCGATACCGCATGAGATGACAAGCCCGTGTGGGTCGCCGTGCAATGGTGCGATGACCCCTGCGTCGCCCGGCCCGTCTCGCTCAACTCCGACAAAGGGTTTGATGGCTGTTTGAGCGATGACTTCGTGGTCATACTGGCGCACCCATGTCTCTTTGCTGGCGATGTTTGGTCGTTGAAGCATTGATGAAAGTAATTCATTATGATCGACTTGCTTCGGGGCAACAAAGGGCTGCTGCTCGGGCGGCGTCCACTCCGATTCAAGTTGGAGTTGTGGGACGCCGTCATGAAGGAATTCAATGGGGAGGTAAGCCACCGTTTCTTCTCCATAGCGTACGTGGAACATGCCTGTAGATGTGAACGTAGCTACCGGCGTTGCTTCAACTTCATGCAGGCCCGCCAGTGCTTCAAAGGCTGCCTGGTCGGCGGGACGTACTGCGACCGTCATCCGTTCCTGGCTCTCAGAGACGAGAATTTCCCAGGGCGATAGCCCGGCTTGTTTCAGCGGTACTGTGGCGAGGTCAATTTCACATCCATTGGTATATTCTGCCATCTCACCGATTGATGAAGAGAGCCCGCCAGCCCCGTTGTCAGTGATACAGCTGATCAGTCCTTCATCACGTGCTTCGAGGATCATGTCTACCATTTTCTTCTGCGTAATCGGGTCACCAATTTGGACGGCGCTGGAGGGGGATTCTTCCGTGAGTTCAAGTGAAGAAAAGGTCGCTCCGTGGATGCCGTCGTAACCTACACGTCCGCCTACCATGTATACGATATCGCCCGCAACTGGGGTTTTGATGTGTGAGGGTCGCCCGTCTGGAAGATTGCGCGGCATGATGCCGACCGTCCCACAATAAACGAGGGGTTTACCGATGTAGCGGTCATCAAACACAATCGCTCCGTTGACGGTCGGAATGCCTGACTCGTTGCCACCCACTCGTACTCCTGCATGGACGCCACGTAGTACCCTCGATGGGTGAAAGAGGTTGTCCGGTAGGGTGCCTTCCCAATTGGGTGGACCAAAACAAAAAACATCGGTATTGGCTATTGGACGGGCGCCTAATCCCGTGCCGAGAATGTCACGATTCACGCCTACGATTCCCGTCATAGCGCCGCCATAAGGGTCAAGGGCAGAGGGGGAATTGTGTGTTTCTGCTTTCATGCAAACGCTCCATGTATCGTCCCAAGCAATGACGCCCGAGTTGTCGTGGAACACTGAAAGAAGCCAATCCACGTCCTTCTGCATGTCGTGTGTTGGCGTCATGATGTGTGTTTTGAAGAGTGAATCGATCACCGTATCCTCGCCCGTTTCATGGTCGACATGGTGAATTCTCGATGCAAAGATTTTGTGTTTACAGTGCTCGCTCCATGTTTGAGCGAGACATTCGAGTTCAACATCTGTTGGCGCATTGGGAGAAATTCCGTGGGCGGTTCGAAGCGTTCGAACCTCTTCGTCACGGTAATGCGCTTGAATGGCATGCATTTCTTCCAAGTTCAGTGCTAAGAGTCCGTCTGTTGAGATGGATTCAAGCGTCTGATCGTCGCATTCAAGATCAATACTCTTTGGTTGAATGAAGACCTGTTCGGGGGGCGTTGGATAGTCAAGTGCGGGCCAATGTCCTCCTTGACAAGCCGTACGGTCGGCGACCAATGCACGCTCGATGAGGTTGTTGTGCAGCGTTCCTGCAAGCCACGTAGGGTCAAGGTCACTGGTCCCGTAGAATGCATAGGTCGTATAGGTCGATATTCGTGCATCCCTGTCTTCAGGGAAGAGAGTGAGGTAGCCGTCGGTGGCTGCCTTGCCGGGGTTATCAGTCACTCCGGGTTTGAACCCCACGGTGACGACCATGTCGGGTGTTTGGTCAAACAATTCTGTTGAGAGAAACAGTGTGTTGGCTGCGCCGTGCTCAATAATGGGGTCTGCAAAGAGGTCGTCAACCCGTGACGCAATCGTTTCTGAGGCCGTTTCACCTTGAATGAGGTAGCCGCAAATGGAGCGTACTCGTTCCACGGAACAGCCGTGGTCTGCCTGCAATTGGCGGCGAACGACGTCGCCTCGGACATCGCGCATACCCGCGCCTTCTCGGGGCGTAATCTCAACCCGTGTCATTGGCATAGGATGCACCGTGCCCGTTGGGCAAGCGGATGTTGTTCCATGCGCTCTTTGTAGTCTGCGGCGTCTATTGTTCCAGCATATTGGCCAAAAATTGTCCCGTAGCGCTTTCCGCCGTCTTTGAAATGTCTTCAGGCGTACCGCTTGCAATCAATTGGCCGCCTCGCTCGCCACCGTCCGGACCGAGGTCGATGACCCAATCACAAGATTTTACCACATCGAGATGATGTTCAATGACGATGATGGTGTGGCCTTTATCTCGCAATTGGTGAAGTACGCTGATCAGTTTTGCAACATCGCTGAATGAAAGGCCAGTGGTCGGTTCGTCGAGAATGTAGACCGTGTGTTTATTTGGCATTCTTCGCAGTTCGCTGGCAAGTTTGACGCGTTGAGCCTCTCCTCCAGAAAGCGTGGTTGCTGGTTGTCCAAGGCGTATGTATCCCAAACCTACAGCGTTCAAGGTGTCAAGGGTTCGGTGAATTTTACGGTGATGTTTGAAGAAATCTACCGCATCAGCAACCGGCATTTGGAGGACGTCGTGGATGTTGCGGCCTTTCCAAGTCACTTCCAAACATTCCCTTGTGTACCGTTTACCGTCACAGATATCGCAGGTAATCCATACGTCGGGGAGGAAGTTCATCTCGAGTTTTATGGAGCCGCCTCCGCTACAGGCTTCACAACGGCCACCTTTGACGTTGAAGCTGAATTGCCCGGGCTTGTAGCCTCGTTCTTTGGATAATTTGGTATCAGCGAAGAGTTTGCGAATTTCATCAAAGACCTTGGTATATGTGGCCGGATTTGAACGAGGTGTTCGACCAATAGGGGACTGGTCAATGATGATGGTTTTGTCAACATATTCCATTCCTTCAACAGACGTATGTCTACCGGGGAGGGTTTCCGCACGGTGCACTTCGCGTAGCAGCGCTGGAGCAAGAATCCCCGACACAAGTGAAGACTTGCCAGACCCCGACACCCCAGTAACTGCGGTCATGCAACCAAGGGGGAAGGATGCGGTGATGTTCTGAAGATTGTTATGGCTCGCCCCTTTGATGGTGAGTTTGTTGTTCCCGGGGCGGGTGCGCTTTTCTGGCCATGGAATGGAGCGTCGTCCACTCAAATAGGCGCCCGTTACAGAGGCTTCCGTCTTCATCACCTCTTCAGGTGTACCGTTGGCGACGATCAGGCCGCCTTCAAGCCCGGCTCCTGGCCCGAGGTCGCACAACCAATCCGCTTGGCGGAGGGTGTCTTCATCGTGCTCGACCACCAGCAAGGTATTGCCCAAGTCACTGAGTTCACGAAGGGTTGCAAGCAGGCGTGCATTGTCTCGTTGATGCAAACCAATGGAGGGTTCGTCGAGAACATACATGACTCCCGTGAGCCTGCTACCAATCTGCGTCGCAAGGCGGATTCGTTGACTTTCGCCGCCCGAGAGGGTGTTTGCTTTCCGGTCAAGGGTGAGATAGTCCAAACCGACGCTGTCAAGGAAGCCCAAGCGATTTTCAATTTCTTTGATGATTTCGGTTCCAATGAACATGCTTCTTTCGTCAAGTGTTTCGAGGATGTCTTGGTATGCTTCTGGGGGGCCGGCTCCTTGTGGGTCCCAGGCTCGTACCAGACCAAGTGCATCGTGCACGGAGCACTGGCTCACTTCTGGTAAACGAATGCCGCCGACCGTGACGTAGCGGGCTGCGCGATTGAGTTTCTCTCCTCCACATTCAGAACAATCCAAATCCGTCATGCAGGCGATTAGTCGGTTTCGGGAACGTTCTGAAGTTGTTTCAGTATACGTTTTCTCCAAACGTGGAATAATACCCTCCCACGGTTTGCTGTACTTGTACTGAGACCCGTTTTCCGAAGTGAATTCAAAATGAATGATGGTTGAACCCGAACCGTGCAAGAGGATGTCTTGTTCGTCTTCATCAAGGAGTTCAAATGGGAGTGTCGTCGATATTCCATAGTGGCTGCAGGTACATTCCAGTAACTTTCGGTACCACGAAGGAGACATTGACTGGCGCCAAGGGACAACGCACCCGTTGGCAACGCTGAGGCTGTGGTCAACGATGAGTTCGGTATTGAATTGGCGCTGTACGCCAAGTCCTTGGCAGGTACCGCAAGCCCCGAGTGGTGAATTGAAGGAAAAGACGCGCGGTGAGAGTTCGGGCATGAATGCCCCGTGGTCGGGGCAAGCGAAATCTTCCGACCAGGCAATGGTTTGGCCCTGCTCAGTTTCATGGGAACGTGAATTCTTGGTTTTGACACTTCCTTCGGGGGGTTGTTCCAAACTCTCAACCGCCAATGTACCTCCACCCAAGCGTAACGCAGATTCCACGGCTTCGGTCAGACGTTGTTTTCTGTCACGGGTGCAGCGCAGACGGTCGATTCGAACATCGATGTCGTGACGGAAATTTTTGTCGAGTGTCGGTGGTGTTTCAAAGGGAGTTTCGTGGCCGTTGACCCTTCCGTTGAGATAACCCTGCTCGACCAATTGGCGGAATAAATCCACATGAGTACCTTTGCGAGCTCGAACAACAGGGCTCCAGATGGCTACTCCGTGACCTTCCATTTTCCAAAAAATGTCGTCAACGATCTCTTGCACGGTGCGCCGCGCCACTTCCTTGCCGCAAGTAGGGCAGTGAGGTTTGCCAATACGCGCCCAAAGAAGACGGAGATAATCCTGAATCTCCGTCACTGTGGCGACGGTTGAACGTGGGTTGTGGCTGCCTTGTTTTTGATCGATTGAAATGGCTGGGGACAGGCCCTCAATTGAATCACAATCGGCTTTTTTCATCTGCCCGATAAATTGACGGGCGTATGAAGAGAGGCTCTCGACGTAGCGACGTTGCCCTTCAGCGTACAGTGTATCAAAGGCGAGACTTGATTTTCCCGACCCAGAGACGCCCGATATCACAACGAATTGGCCTTTGGGGAGATTCACAGAAACGTCTTGGAGGTTGTGGGTTCGGGCCCCTCGGATTTCAATCCATCCGTCATCACCTATCTTGCTCAAAGGCGACCCTCCGTTCTTGGCGGTGCGTCTACAGTTCTTCAAGTCCTGCTTTCACGCCATCCAGAGAAGCCTATGAGATTCTTCGTTCACAGATTGAATGAGTTGGGAGAAGGTGCTTCAAATCGGACCGGGTCGTCGTGCTCTGGATGAAGAAATTCGAGCGCATGAGCATGAAGCATGAGGCGGCGATGAGGGTTGGTTTCAGCACCGTGCAACGCATCCCCAACCACGGGTGTTTCGATATATTGCATTGCCATACGGATTTGATGTCGACGACCTGTCTCTATTTCAACCTCGACCAATGCCAACTCTTCGTTACCATTGATGACTTGGTAGTGTGATATGGCCTGTTTACCCTTTGGGTGTTTCGAATTCACGGCCTTGACGTTGAGAAATTTATCTTCCATCAACCAGGTGCTGATGGTACCATGCTGTTGCTGCGGCATTCCCTCAACCAAGGCGAGATATTGGCGGTGAACTTCCCGTTGGCTGAATTGCTCCTGAAGGTGAGCCTTGGCGTGCTTGGATTTTGCAAACACCATGACGCCGGAGGTTTCTCTGTCAAGGCGGTGAACGATAAAGCACCATGCTTCGGGATGTTGTTGCCGCAAATAATCCACGCAGCGACTGTGCAGCGTATCCATCTCTAATTTATCTGTAGCAATGGAAAGAAGGTGTGCGGGTTTGTTGACAACCAGCACGTAATCGTCTTCAAACAGAACGTCAAGGTCAATGGTATTCTTTGATTCAGGTGGTGGTGTTTGCTCAATCGCTTTTTGGTGGTCAAGGACCGTGATGATGTCCCCGGGTTGAATCTCATGTTTAGCCCGGTGCTGAACTTCTTGATTGACTTCAATGCGCCCTTGAGTCAACATTTTCCTTAATTTCGACTTGCTCGTTGAAGGAAACATCCGTTCGAGAGATGCCAAAAGAACGGTATGATCTTCTGCAGTATGATTCATTCAATCACCATGACATCAATCCATTCACCAACGTCTCCAGACTGCCCTGGCTGCAGAAGGGTGAGTGCGTCTGCACTCGCTAAACTCTCTAAATTTCCCGATCCTTGATGGCGGGGTTGATGGGCCATCATGCCTTCATCGGTGGATGTTAGCGTGACTCTTCGGAGTGTCAAACAGTCCTTTGTTGATTTAATTTGGTCGCATAGTTTGGCTCGCACGCTCCACTCAACGGGTCCATCTGTGTTGAGGGCGTGGCGAAGATAAGGTGCAACGAGCATGCGAAACACGACGTGGCTTGACACGGGATTTCCTGGAAGGCCGAAAAGGGGAGTGGTGTTCCATGTTCCAAATAATGGCGGTGAACCCGGGCGGATTTTCATCCGCCAGAAATGCACGTCCCCTTCCTCTTCCATAATGCGACGAACGTAGTCAAATTCCCCCATTGAAACCCCTCCTGATGTCAAGATAATGTCACATTCATCGCTTGCAGTATTGAGACTTGAGCGTAGTGCATCCATAGAATCGTTCACGGAAGAATAGCGTTTGGCTTGATGCCCCATCCATTGTACGAGGCCTGCAAGGCCGTAGGAATTTGATTCGTAGATCTCGCCTCGCTTGAGTTTGCTTCCAGGTGCTTTCAATTCGTCACCTGTCGACAAAATTCCAACGATAAGGGGTTTGTACACGGGGATGGAAGCATACCCCATGGTTGCACACAGCCCTACCCGAGAGGGGGTGAGGCGCGTTCCTTGCTTGAGCGTCACTTCGCCCAGGGTGAGGTTTTCACTCATCTTTCTGACGAAGTGTGGCTTGGGTGCTTCGAGAAGGGTGACAGTTGCTCCGTCGTCCGCAACCTCGCAACGCTCGATTTGCAAAATTGAATCTGCACCTTCTGGCATAGGGGCGCCCGTCATGATTCGGAAGGCCTCGCCTTCCCCGAGAGTAGTGGGGGCGTCTTGACCTGCAGCGGCAATCATTCCCGATATTTTGAGAGTGAGGGGATAGGTTGCTGATGGTTGAAGACAGCATGCGAAACCATCCATGGATGAATTATCAAACGGAGGGTCGTTGACCTTACTCACTAAATCTTGGGCTAAGATGCGGCCGTGAGCATCGTCGAGTCCGCATTCCTCAACGCTTGTAACGGGAAGTGTTTGGTAGGTGATGGATTGAGCTTGCTCGACTGGAATAAAGTACGGTACGCCCTCCATGTCAAGGGGCAAATCGTGGTGATGTTTGAGGATGTGGGTAGACGGTAAGATGATGGAGGTCTGTTCAATGCCCAACCATGGTGGATGAAGCGGCGCTTCGGGAAGTGATTTTCACCACCTTTCTCACAAGTGGAACCGCGACGCTCATCGCAGCTCTGATCGGCGTCCCCCTCGGAGCCTGGTGCGCTCGTCAAGGCGCTTCGTTTTTCTCGAAACTTCAAACCGTCATCACGGCGCTCTATGGCCTGCCCCCAGTTGTTGTTGGCGTCTTCGTGTATTCTCTCTTCTCGAAAAGTGGAGCCCTTGGTGGACTGGATCTCTTGTTCACTGTTGAAGCGATGATCTTCGCCCAGACATGTTTGATTTTACCCTTGGTTTGGGGTGGCTCATGGGCAGCCTTTGAAGCGGTAGGAGATGATTATAGCGACACGCTTGGGACCCTTGGAGTATCCCCGCGTCAACGGTTGATGTTGGAGGTTGGGTTGGCCAAAAATGGCGTCTATCACGCTGTTATTCTCGGTTTTGGCAGAGCGATTGCTGAAGTTGGTGCTGTGATCATGGTGGGTGGAAATATTTCTGGTAAAACGAGGGTCATGACGACCAGTATCGTGCTCGAGACATCAAAGGGAAATATGGAGCAAGCGGCCTTGTTGGGCTTACTTCTCCTGTGTTTATCCCTTGCTTTAGTGGCTCTTGCATCCTTTGCTCGGACGCAGCGGGCGCGAAAGAAGCCCGTTTTGAACGGTGACCAAGCCACCGTCGCCACCCCCTACAACGGTGAAAATGAGCAAGTCGTTTCGGTTCAGAAGAAGGGGGTTCGTCTACTTGAAAACATCACCCTCCGACTTCGCACTGGCAGTATTATTGCTGTCGTTGGTGAATCGGGGGCTGGTAAGTCCACTTTGTTGCGTAGCCTTGCAGGACTCGAAGATGACGAAGTCATGTGTGGACCTGGAGCGTGTATTTTTGTTCCCCAGCGACCGGTTCTCCTTACACCAAGTGTTGCCGAAGAGCTCTCTTTTTCATCTCAATATTTCCCCGACCTTACCCCTTCTTCTCTGTACTACCAAGAGCTGTTTTCACTCGGCCACCTAAGCACTCATTCAACTGCCCATCTCTCAGGGGGCGAACGACAACGTTTGGTGCTCGCACGCCAATTATCACTTTCTCCATCACTCTTATTGCTCGATGAATGCACTGCAAATCTTGGCTGGACTCACATTCAAGCCATTGAAAAGGAACTCCTACGACTCAAAGAGGAAGGGGTTTGTATTGTGATGGTCACTCATAACATCCTGCAGGCAAAGCGCCTCGCAGATGAAGTGGTCGTCCTCCATGAAGGTCGGCGGCTATCGGACGATCATCCGCTGGTCAAGGGCGTCTTAAGCGGCTCATGGATGAGTCAGTAGGGGACGAAGAAGGCAGGTTCACCGCCTATGGTGTAATTGGCAATGGCGTCTTTACCTTCACCTGAAAGATAGTCAAGAAAGGTCGTGCTTGGGACAAGTGGTCGCTCGGTGATGAAGATGAAGGAATAGGGGTTGTACAGGATCTCGTCTGTAAATTCGAAACGTTGCAATGTCACCTTGTCTTGATAGTGAAGAGCAGTGCCTCGGTCAGAGAGTGTGATGCAGTTTTTCTCATGGGCCATGTTGATTGCCGCACCCATTCCTTGACCGATTGACCGATACCAATCGCCATCGGGGTGAACGCCGTTTGAGTCAGATATCACCGCCACATCGTGGGATTGGTTCAATTGGCGCCATATGTCTTGTTCCTTCTGATGCGTTCCAGAAAAATCTCCTCTTGAAATGAAACAATGGCCTTCATTCTGAATTTTGAAAAACGCTTCATTGAGTTGTTCTGGTAACGAAAGGGGTGAGAGAAGAACAAATGAATTCCATGCAAGGAGGGTGCGATTAAGTCCAAACCCCTGTTCGATAAATACCCTCTCCTGGTCGGGAGCATGGACGATAAGGGCGTCAACATCCTTGTTTTCACCCAGTTCAAGGGCGGCGCCGGTCCCAACTGCTACGTATTCAACACGGATGTTGTGCGAACGTTCAAAATCTGAGATGAGGATATCGAGCAATCCTGAATCTCGCATGGATGTGGTCGTGGCTAAGCGCAGCGTTGTCGTGTCGTCATCGGTGGGTGCAAAACACCCCGAGAGCGGTATGAAAAGAAGGGTAATGAGAATGACTTTGAAATTCATCTTAATCGAATTTCATTTCATTGCCGCACTCTGGATAGGTGCAGGTTACCGTGTATCGGGAGCGTTTTGGCTTGGGGATCTTTAGCATTGATCCGCACATATCGCATTGAACCTTGAGTGTCTCCGGTCCTTTAGGAGCTTCTTTGTCAGTCAAGGTCCGCCCTACATCTTGAGACCATCCGAGAGAATCGGAGTATTTGTCTTTAGAAGCAGATAGTTTGGATTGCTTTAGCGATAGGCGCATCTTGCGCTTTCGCTTGCCTTTCTTTTTTCCAGGTGGTGTCTTTGCCGCCATAGGACTCATCTACCGCTGGGTGTTGATGTATTCATACACTTCGGCTCAATTCTTCACTCCAAAATGTGCGATTCACCATTTTTTGGTTGATGGACGATATGGCCTTGCTCTTCGAGAGCCTCCACCAGTGGGGGCCTTGCGTGGTTCGGGTCGGTATGGTAAACGATCACATGTTTGGCTTCACACGCTTTGGCAAAGTCAAGAATTTCTTGATGCCCTGCATGCGTTGAGAACGAAAATTGTTCGGTCGGGAGATTGATTTCGGTTGGAGTTCCGTAAATTTCAACTCGGCCAGTCTCCAAAAGGCTCCTTCCGCCCGTGTCTTTTGCTTGGTACCCGGTAAAAAATACGGCGTTTCGTCCATCGTGTCGAAGTCGATTGAGGTACCAGTGTGCTGGCCCACCGTTGAGCATCCCTGAAGTTGTCACAATCACGTCGGCGTCGAGTGCTTTTTTCTTATCGGATTTACTCGAAATGCGTTTTGACCACCGCCAAGCACGTTCAAACTCTTCACTGTCTCGAAGCATGTCAGGGTATTCCATGTGGATTTTTGCCACACGTTTTCCCATACCGTCAACGTGAACGTCAAGGTGGGGTAAATGGCGATGGAGAAGCATCACAACGTCTTGGGTGCGGCCGTTCGCAAAGGCTGGAATTAACACCGTACCGCCCCGTCGTACAACTTGGTCTACAGCGTCAATAAATCGTTGGATTTCTTCTTGTTTCGGTGGATGATCTCGCCCACCATACGTACCTTCAACAAATAGGATATCTGTTTTCACAGGTTTGGCGCCTGCCACCAGAGGGGAGTCTCGTGTGTCAAAATCTCCCGTAAGCAAGACGGTATGAGTAGGTG
This sequence comes from Euryarchaeota archaeon UBA256, assembly GCA_002494645.1. Lineage (GTDB taxonomy): Archaea > Thermoplasmatota > Poseidoniia > Poseidoniales > Poseidoniaceae > Poseidonia. Next base: position 14,444 of record DACE01000016.1, read on the forward strand.
TTTTGATGTGAAGCATGGCCGCACCTGGTATATGTCCTGCTGAATGCAGCGTAAGGGTCCAGGAATGATGTTGCCATGGTTGGTTAAATTCGTGAACATGCCATGAGTCAAGAGCAGTGTCAATATCTCTTTTATCCCAAGCAAGTGGATAGCGTTCAATTGAACTCACTTTATAGCAATCTCTCCACATCATATCGGACAAGCTTGCCGTTACTTTCGTTCCGTGAAGACGTGTTCGATGGTGAGCACAAAGCCACGGCGCCATACCAAGATGGTCAACGTGTGAGTGGGTGATGACAGCGTCGTGAACAAGTGGTGCTTCTGAAGGATAACGAGGTGGTGATGTCGGTGCAAGTCCATAATCAAGCAAAAGGCGAACACCTTCATGGTCTTCTAAAACAAGACCGACATTACCTACTTCGTCACCCCCACCGAGATAATGGTATTGAAGTCCTTTTTCTGGGGGATGGTCGGGGTAGGTGCTGGTTCGACCTGCTGAATACAAGACCATGACCCTACCAAACCACAGTGACACATGAAGATGTGGGTAGAGACCCCTATGTTTCCAGTGGAGTGAGTTTTCAGGATCCCAGTTCAAAATATTCTTTTTTTTCCATCATTATATTGATTAACCTCTCGCGCTCATATCAAACGGGTTTTTTCCTTCTTGTCATTGTCTCTCTCTTTTCCTTCATTGTCGAAGCTCAGAAGAAACGACTCCAGTGGAAATAAGGGGGTGCATGGACGAATCATCCTTATCTTCAAAATACTCCTACCATTTTTTCCATAGAAGAGCGAAGGAACCTTTTATCATTGTATTTTCCAGTTGACATGGGCAGACTGAATCATCACGAATTTATCGTCCGTGAAGATCGTTGTTTCGGATGCGGTGCTTGTATTGCATTATGTCCAGTGCACGTTCTCAAACTCGAGGATAGAATGATCTATGTTGATGAAAAAAATTGTACGCATTGTCGACTTTGCATCCCCTCGTGTCCTGTCTTTGCTCTTGATATTGTCCCAAGTGATTAACATGAATGTAGGGATTATCGGAGGAACGCTTGATGCATTACTCTTAGCTCTACACTATCGGAAGCATGCTACAGTTTCTGTCTTTGAAATCGATGCAGAATTAGGATTGCCTATCGCCCATCCAGGACGCATCCTCAATCCATCCATTTTGAACGAATATTTCACACCAGAGCAAATTGAATTTCTGAAACTTGCTGAAAATTTAGACGGTTGGGGATGTCGATGGGAATGGATCATGAAACACATGACGACTGTGACTGCTTCTGAAGGTGTAGATATTTACCCCCGAACTCGAGTTCTATCCATGGAACGCAACCGTGAACAGATTCTCTTGACGACAACAAAAAACGAGCGTAATCAACCGGATTCCTTCATCTTTGACCTCGTGATTTCAACGTCCCCAACATCACAGAAACCCGGACGACTCCAGCATAATATCGACGAATCACTCGTGCTTTCTTACACAAATCAAGATTCTGTCCCGTGGTTTGGAGGCACACTTCTTACTCTTCACCATCCGTTTTCTTCAATGCCTAAGCCAGAATTAACACTGTCTCGTAGCGACGGGCAAACCGAGGTATGGTGGAAAGGTGCGTGTCCCTGGACACCTCCAACGGGTTATCTTGAAACTTGTTCGGGAAAACTTCATCCTTCTGCCGACGAACTTTCCTTCGATGCAACCATTGAACGCGTCAACGGCTTCATTGATTCACTTCCATGACTGGTCAAAACGGTGTTGGTAGAAACACCAGTTTCATAGGGGAGGGGCGCACGGTCTCGCGATGAACATACCCTGTTCAGGTGACAACAATGTCTGCGCATCCAATGGCTGAACTCCGCAAAAAACTCCAAGACCACGGATTATTGGACAAACCAACAGCCAAGTCGTGGACGAAAATCATCGTTCTCTTGGCCATTCTCGGAGGGCTCTACACCGCTCACATTCTTCTCCCGCTCAAATGGGGCCTTGTCCTCTTCCCTATCACGGCCCTCCTAACGACAACAGTGGCCATGATTGGGCATGAAGGTGTCCATCTTTCAGCCTGCAGATCGAAGTTAGGAAACGTATCACTCGCCGCCGTTGCATTCCCTCTCTTCTCAGGTCTTTCGATGGAATACTGGCGTGAAAAACACAACGTGAAGCACCACGCGCATCCAAATGTCGTTGAAAAAGACCCTGACATCCACTCATGGCCCCTAACCTTCTCACAGGAAGAATATGAAAGCAGTGGGAAGCTACGTCAGTGGTTCCAACGAAATATTCAGGCTTACTTCTTTTGGCCCATCTCCCTGCTCGTGGGCCACTTGATGCGCTGGGACGGTATCAAGTACACCATTCTCCACCCCTTCAAGAAGAAGCGAAACCGTTTCTCAAAGATATGGATGCTCGACTCTTCTCTCATTCTCGTTCACTTCTTCTTGTGGCTGGCTCTTCCAATTATACTGGGCGTCAGTTGGCAAGTCACCTTTGGCTTCTACATCCTTCTCTGGAGCCTCGTGGGCACCTTCCTTACAGCCATCTTCATCGTTGGTCACGCTGGCCGACCCATTGTCACGAAGTACGACGAAAACTGGCGCTTGCAAATCGAAACTGGCCGACGGATTAAACTGGGGAAATTCGGCTCCTTTTTCTTCGTAGGACTTGACTACCAAATCGAACACCACTTGCTTCCAGCTCTGTCTCACTTTAACCTCCCAAAGGCGGCCCCGATTGTGAAGAAATACGCCGAGGAGCGTGGATGGGAATATGAAGAGGTAGGCTTCTTCCGAGCTCTCGTCATGTCAACAATTGCTCTTCACACCGCTTGGAAAACACCTTCGATTGAAATCGATGCATCCAACCCTGAGAACGCTGCATTGATTGAGGATTTCACCACGCTTCAACCCCCCATTGAAGCATGAAACCTCCGAGATCCGGGGTGACACACGATGACTGAAAAGTTGTACCTCAAAACGCTTGACGCAGGTTATTATCAGCACTTTGATGCTGTTGTTACTGCTGTTGAGGGCAATAATATCGTCCTTGACCGCACCCTCTTCTACCCTCTTGGAGGAGGCCAACACTGGGACACTGGGACCCTCAGCGGACCCAACGGCAACCTCGATGTAACGGAGGTTCGCGGTCGTCAAGCCGTCCATCATACGGTAGAGGACGCCCATCAATTGGAGCCAGGCGACGAAGTACGTGGTAGCATCGATTGGGAGACACGCTATGCGCACATGCGCATGCACACGGCGCAACACCTCGTAAGCGGAATCGTCTATGAACACTTCAACGGCGCGAGAACAGTCGGTAATCAAATCCACGCACACAGTTCTCGTATTGACTTCAACCCCATCGCATTTGATGAGGACATGCTCTCCATCCTGACAGAAGCAGTCAATCAACGCGTTGATGAAGCCTTACCTGTTACCGACAGTGTGATGACGAGGGCGGAGATTAACGCCATCATGCCGCCGGATCGAACCAACATGGACCTCCTTCCAAGCAGTGTTACTGAATTGAGAATTGTGCAAATTGGAAACCGTCTTGATATGTGCCCCTGTGCTGGAACTCACGTAACAAATTTAGAAGAGATTGGACACATCAACATTCTCGAAAAGAAGTCAAAAGGGAAAGGAACTCAACGAATCAAATACGACCTGATTGGATCGCCGCAATTACGGCAGCCCTACACAACAACACTCTAGAAGTCCAAGTCGTCATCGATCATTTTCTTGACGTCATCAAGGGCCTTTTTTAATTCCTTACGCTGGTCTTGTCGTTGTTTGAATTCAATCGCCTCAAAAATTTCAGCAACCTGCTCGTCAATGGCTTCAGACTGAGCCGCAGCAGCATGAACTCGATCGGTGAGTTCTGTATCTTCCCCCAATCGCTCATCCCTGTTAACTTGGTCAATGGGCCGACTTGGAATCGTCCTCCGCCCGTAATGCTGGTCGATCTCGCCACCCTCTAAATCCCACGTTGCAGCTCCAATATCAGCGGCTTCTCGTGCGTCGAGCGGTTGGTCTTTCCACGGATTTTGATTGGCAATATCCTGGAGAACATTCACCCCTTTCTTCCTCCTTTGTTGCTGAAAGACTTCATTGATGGACGCGGTGGTTGACGGTAATGGGGCATCGACCATCGAACCCGCTCGACGTTGCAATTCTCGAAGCACTGGACCATGAACTTCATCGTGGTCGTAATGGTGTGGGTCAGCAGCCATTGCCATGATCTCCTTACTGAGCTGAAAAAGTGGGTCATCGGGCGGGCCGGCTGCTAAAGTTTCACGTACACCGCGATGATGTGCGATGCAAGGACCACATCGCTTTGAACTCGCATCATCAGGGGCGTCGCACCATACACAGCAGGCTTGGAAGCCCAATTCCTGCATGGCTTTTCGCGGCATGGACATGGTGAACTCAAAGGGAGCACAGGGAATCGTCTTCATGAACTCTTGGACACGAGGATTCAAAGTCATCCCTGAAATACAAGTGCCTATGGCGGGCAGGGATAAGAGAGCCGATATTCTGGACGATGACCCTTTCACCAACCGAAACAACACCTCCCGAATACGCCGCGTACACCAGCGGACTGACAATGAGGGAACGATTCACTTTGAAACCTCACGGAGCAATCTGCCCCCAGCCTTTATGCAGTTTTTCGGCCAAGATACGTGGCAGAAACCGAAACACCACACTGGTCCGTTGTGGCATTTCAGCGATGTTGAAAAGCAACACCTTCGTTTGGCCATGGGTGCTTTTACACTCGCACTCGGTTTCATGGCCGTGGGCGGTATCGGTGGAATTTCCATTTACGGCTTTTCGACCTGGGTTGTGATGCTTCTCCTCTCGATGCCAGTGATGTTCATTGCCATAGGTCCAGCCTTTTTGTTTCATGAAATTGGACATAAATTGGTGGCCAAGAAAAACGGATGTTGGGCTGAATTCCGTGCAGACCCGAAGGGTTTGCAGTTCGGAGTTGCCATCTCATTCCTCATCGGCTTTCTGTTCATGGCACCAGGGGCCGTGATGGTTGCTGGCCTTGTCACACGCCGACAAAACGGGCACATTGCGGTGGCTGGACCACTCACCAACCTTGGCTTATTTCTGATCGGAATTCCTCTTTGGGGAATCATTCTCGGACTGACCGGCGCCTTTGACAACTTGCCCGATGCGGCACTCTTCGGTAGAACGTATCTCAGTGATGGTAGCCTTGTATGGCAGGCCATGTTGGTCGATGTTGGTGTTTATTGGCTGGGCGCAAATCTCATTCTTGGATTGTTCAACATGCTTCCCTTCGGCCCCCTTGATGGTTTGAAGGTCAAGGATTGGAACGAACAGGCCTTTTTTGGAGTCATCATGGTCTTCGCTGTTTTGGTATTCACGATGTTTACAGGCGTATGGTCACCGACCAACGTCTTGCAGGCTGTCGCCGACCCTATCTCCAATTTGATTCGATGAGACATACCATCGGGTTGTTTGCTTGCAGCGACAGAAACCACGTGAAGCATTGGCCCTAACAGTAACATCCCAAACCGACTCCACGGGCACCTCATACACCCGCTCATAGATTCAGAAGACACTCAGGAAGTATCCTCAACGGACACTTCATTGAATGCTAGGTAAGATGACGATTCCATCAGAGGTATGCATTCCTAACGGGCGTCTCATCGAGGTGGAAGAAGGAGTAGGTTGCCCACCAGGTAATGGTGTCGAGGGCGTCTACAAGGTTGCTCGTACCGCTTTGTTCATCACCGTAGTCTTTCCCAGTTGTATCCATCCAGTCGATCATTTCATCCACGGTATCACAAGTTTGGTGATAACACCAATATCCGTCAACGAGGCCACCAAAACCCATGGTTACGGTCCCGAGATTATCTTGGAAGGTAGCGTGGTCTGAACGAGCCGTAGTATCCTCATAGACGATGATTTCAGGACGGTCCTTTGCCATCCAATCGTCAACTTTCCAAGTTCCGGCATCATAGCCTGTGCCGATGAGTGGAGCCATTTGTTCTTCAACGCCAATGGCATCTGAACCAATCCACATGGCAAGGCCGACCATACCGGGTTGATTCATCACATCATGGTCGAGGCTCGGGCCGATGTAGACGCGCATTGGCCACACCTCCTCGTCTTTGGGATAACCATCCGGGTCAATAGCAGGCTGCGGGTCACAATCCCCCTCGCCTCCACCGTGACCGTTACCACACGGTGCACCGCCACCACCCGGCCAGTTAACTCCAGCCATATCGAGATTCACATAATTGGTAACTTCGACATTGGGGTTGTCTTCCTTTACCCAATAATCCGTCCAGAAATCACTTCCGCGCTTTCCACCTTCTTCACCCGACCACAAACAGAATACCATGGTGTTGCGGGTGTTGTAATTGGCCATTGCTTCAGCCACAGTGAGCACCATACTGGTTCCAGCGGTGTTGTCGTATGCACCCACGCGGGTTCCGTATGTTCTTCCGAAAATATGCGGATCTAACATTCCAGCGTTCGCAGGCGGGGCGATATCAAAATGGGCACCGAAGACCATCCATTTGTCGGGATTTACATCACCATAACGGTATCCACAGATGTTGTAGGCTTCTGGGTTTTGAGCACCCGTCATGAGGGAATCGTAGGTGAATCGTTGGGTGATGACCTCTAAACCGAAATTCTCCAATGTTTGTATTAGATACAAAGCGGCATCTTCGTAGGCAATGTTTCCTTGTCCTGCCCAACGGTCAAGGTAGCCCAAAGCACCATCAGCTCCATCGGAAGGGTCGGCAGATTCATCTGAAAGCATCGAGAGATAATTGAAGGTCGTCCGCCCGTCAACAACACCGGTTGAATGTCGTCCTCCTTCAGCTTCCCCGTAGGCCGGTGCAACGGCTCGTTCGATAGCGATTCGCAGGGTCAGAGCGGGCCCCCCACTTTCATTCGAGGGCTGAACGGTGTTCAGGGTCCCATTTATTGGGGCCACCCTCATAATCCCTGGATTATCACTTCGCTCATGACCGTCACGGTCGTACCAGGTTCTCCATGATTCCTCGAGGGCACGAATGGGCCAGTGCTCTCGTCCGTAGTCCCCGATCAGCACGACGGCTGTGTCGGTCCGGGGCGGTGCGAGAACGGACAGAAGAATCGATTCCCCCTCCTTCAAATCAACAACGGTTGAATTCTGAACGAAACCGGTCTCTTGGTTCTTGATGAGGTAGGGGACAAAGGCGGAAAGGTCCGTTTCAGCAGCGATTGTGAGCCCTTGGAATACACCACCAGTCAACACTTCCGGCGTGACGATAACGTCACTGGTCGAACGAGGTCCATTCTCTTCTCCTTCACCAAAACAACCAGCCAACGGGGCGAGTAACATGAGGGTGACAAGCAGACAGGCTTGTCCGTAGCGTTGCCGCATCATGAACATGCGTCGTGGTCCACCTTCTCAAGTCCTACCCTCAAGTGAGCCGATTCTTTGATAGGGGAGCAGGCCCATATTCAACATGAGAACATGAAACATCCACCACAAAAAGAAATCAGCAGCACAGCGTCACGCACCCTCTTTGCCCGCTTTTTACTCGAAGCGGTCAATGATGTGCGATGCCCGTTGATTGAGGGCTAATCACTCCTCTTCATTCACGTGAACTGAAGCCAGCCCCTTGTCTTCCAAACGGTCTTTTCGTATCGAGAGTGACAAGAATACGATGCCGATGAAGGCAACAACAGCGAGGAGTTGCAGTACGGCCTCGTCTGAGATACCATCAGACCCAATCTCTTCAACGATGGCGGCATTGTCTTCACAACCCGCTCCAAAACAATCTCCAGGTGAAGGGCCGTCTTCTTCATGCACGTCTTCGTGCAGGTAAATGGTGTAATTCCAAACCGTTGTCGTTGCGTTCTGTGTCCGCTCAATCCAATAGGTGTAATTGCCAGTACTTGCATTTCCGAGGAAGACATAGGTGCTTGATACAACACACGTTTCGTCCACTAAGGACCCGTTTTCATCAAGGTCACACGCCTCCACCATCACTTCTGATTCAAAGTCAATACTGGCGTTGAAAACACCGTCTTGATCGACGTCAAGGCGGGCGACCATTGTGGAATTCTCCGTACTATCTTCCATCTTGAACCACATTGCGTTGCCTTGAACAAAGGAAGGGTCGGTGATGTTGCCGTAGACTGCACCGTCATCAAGGAGGATCACAGAGAGCGTCTTTTGTTCGTGGGCTTGCATTCCCGGCAATCCCATGAGCCCCAACATCATGATGCAGAAGCACATGGCGAACATGGACTTGCCCATAGTCTGCGGGGAACGAGGGGTCATAAAGACCAAACGGAGGAAAGAGTTCACGAAGTACATGGGCGGGAAAGAAATTGCGTTGGGACTCTTCGTACTCCTCTTTGCATCTTCAGCGGCGCTCCTTCTCTTGGGTGACGAAGCCAACACATCACAGGTGAATGAAACCTTAATTTCCAGCGGAGACCCCCTTTTCCAAGGAGAAGGGCATGACCACAAAAACGCCAGTCAACACATGGCTGGAACCGACAATATGGAACTGCTTGATTTCAATCCCCTTAGCACCCCGGGTAATGCTGAAGTCCAAGTAGCCACGACACCCGATGGCCGCACCTATGCTTACTTGGCTGGCTGGAATGACATGCACATTGTTGACGTCACCGACCCCGAGAACACCGAAGTCGTGGGAGTTTTCAAAGACCCAAACACCCAAGTTCTTGATGTCAAATACCTCGAATATAACGGGCGAGAGTACATTCTTCAACAAAATCAACTGATCGACCCTGGAAATTCCGACCCCAATGTGGGGGAATGGAGTGACCCGACCCAAGTATCAGCCCTGTTGATCGACGTGACCGATAAAACCAATCCAACCCTCATCGATTCATGGTACGATAGCGACCACCCAAGCGGCCCACATAACCTCTATACGCACATGATTGACGGTGAATGGTATGTTTTTATCGCAAATCCAGATTATAATGAATGCAACGATGCCATCGGCGAAGCCTGTGGTGGCGTAACGATAGTCCATCTCAACCTTGACGGGTCAGCAGCACGCAACCTCCCCGGCGTTCCACTCAGTGGGGCAGGTCATACGATGATCAAGGTGGGCGAATACGAAGTTGCTTGGGATACAACCCGGGGAGGTTGGATTTACATTCACGATATGACCGTTCAGACTTGGCCTGGAGAAGATGCCAACGACCCGAGATTTGGAAGGACGTTCATCTACGGAAGTTACTGGGAAGCCGGCCTCCGGATTGCCGATGTGACCGATGTCCCCCATCCAGTCAACTCTCCAGGAGCCTACACCCTTCATGCCACGACCTGCAAAGCGGGGCAGGGTAACCCGCTGATGTGTCGTTGGCGAGCTCCCGAGGTTGGATTGTGGATGGATTTCCTCGACATGGATGAAGACGGCCAACCCGATAGCGGAACTACGGGTAATGAAAACGGCGGGCGCGTATCCTACATTCACTACGCAGAACCCTTCCCCGAGATGCTTGACCTTTCCCACCTTGGTTATTCTGATGAACCTGTCCACATGGTGACAGCAGCTGTTGAAGTTCTTTCTACAAATGTAGGAACGGGCATCATTTACTTAATCGATACAACGGAGTACACGCTTGAAGACGGGCAATTCAAATTCCAACCCAAACTCATACGAGATTGGGAAATTCCCTACGCCGAAGAACACTGCTACGGCGCTGATTGTGAAGCCCATCCCAACGGCGATGAGTGGCTTCTTTTCTCACCACACAACCTTGACAGTGCATACTTTGAGACCACCGAAGAGACCGACCAAAGTCGCGGAGGAACCTGGGACGGTCGGTTGTACATCTCTCACTATCATGCTGGACTTTGGGTCATTGACATTGAAACATTGGTCGCACCCACCGAACCCGACGACAGAATTGCAACCAATGCGGAGGCTACAGTAGCCTACTATCTCCCTCACGGTGAAGATGGAACGCCCCTTGATTCAAGCTTCTATGACTTCGGGTGGGTACCCTTCCTCTGGGCGGTAGAACACCATGACGGTATCACATATGCCTCGTGTATCTCCACAGGGCTGTACCTCGTTCAACTTGACATTGACGAACCGTATCGACGCTGAGGTGAGACGCTGCGACACTATCTTTTGGCAATGTTCCTCGCTGGCACACTCCTGTTAGCAGGCTGCGTTGCTCCAGACGCCCCGAGGTGGGAGCCGAATGGCGAGTTTATCGACTCTGTCAAAGTATCTGATTTCACCCTTCAAACCAGCGAGGATACGCCATGGACATATTCAGAAAACGCCTCAAACACAACCCTCGCCATCGCCTTCTTATTCACAAATTGCATAGATATTTGCCCGATTGTCACGCACAACATGAAGTGGGTACAATCCCAACTAAACGAGGAAGAACTCAACAAAACCACTTTCCTCACCATCACCGTTGACCCGTGGAGGGACAACGTCACAACCCTTCACCAATGGAAAACAGGCTCCAAGAGCCAATGGACTCACCTCACCGTCACCAACAACGACAGTGATAGCCCTGAAATGAAGGCTATTCAAGACGTTTGGGTGAACTTTGGCGTAGGACTCTCCATTGAAGAGGCCGGTACAAATTCATCTGCACGCCACCATCCTGGCGACTATACGGTCAACCATTCAACAGGCACCATTCTCGTCGATCGCTTTGGCTATCAGCGCGTATGGTGGGGCGATAACGATTGGATTCTCGACCTCTTCCTCGAAGACCTTCGCTACCTTCACACGCTGTGAGGTCACAATTCATTGGGCACGGGCGTTTGGTCCATGTGGAGGAAGGCGTAGACCGCCCACCATGTCACGATGTCCCATGAGTGGACAAGATTGTTGATTCCCGTCGAAGTGTCTGTATCCATGTATTCAATCATGGTCGGAAGTTGGTCACAATTTCGGTGGTAGCAAGGGTACCCGTCGACCACTCCATTCCAACCAAGGGTTGCGACCCCGATGTCTTGGAAGGATTGATGGTCACTACGGGCGGTTGGAGACTCATAGATGGCTACCACATCTTCATACTGGTTTTGCCACAAAGGACTCTCTCCACCTGCAAGCCATTCTGTACGTCCACGCTCCATTTGATAGGCGAGGTCAAAAGCATCCGCTCCAATCCATTCGGCTAAATGGAACATTCCAGCTTGGTCAATGGCTTCTTCAGAACCATCAGGGCCGAGATAGACGGACAGGGCATAATCACCCGGATAATTGATACCTGCCATGTCGAGATTGAGGTAGTTACTCACCGTAACGCCAGCAGGAAGATCATTAGCAAAGGCCCTTGAACCCCACAACCCTTCTTCTTCGGATGACCACAAGCAGAAGACCATGGTTCTACGAGCATCGAACTCAGCAAGAACGCTTGCAGTAGACAGAACCATACTGGAACCAGCGGCGTTGTCGTAGGCGCCGTGGCGCGTGCCATATCCAGGGATATCGGGCCCCGGAGTGAACAAAACGGGGGGTGCAATGTCAAAATGAGCCCCGAAGACCAACCACTCATCAGGATAAACCGTTCCAGTTTTGTAGCCGCAAATGTTGACTGCCCACGCCGTTCCAGACTGGAAGCGGTGGACCTCAACATCAAGGCCGTAGCCCTGCATGACGCCTTCAAAATAGACAATCGAGTGTTCGTAGGAGGGGTTTGAGTTTCCAATCCATCTGTCGAGATATCCTACTGCACCGTCGGGGCCACAGGTTGCACATGGCGTATCATCGGTGATGAATTCAACCCATTCGTAAACGTCTCGGCCGTTGACCCAACCATCACTCGCACCAACGCCGTCTGCATCGGTCAAATCCGAACGTTCTGGTCGGGCCGTTTCCATAATGAGCGGAGTAACTTCACCCCCAGTGTCATTTCCTGCGACGAGCCAGGGCCACAAACCCCCCTCGTCTTCGTTATCAATGACTTGAATTGAGGAACCTTCAGAACTGTCATTCAGCCATGCCATCCAAGACTCGTCAGCGGCTCGGATGGGCCAGTTCATTCGGCCATAATCACCGAGGAAGAAGACAACATCTGCATTCCTTGGCGGGAAGAGAATGTCAACCGAAACAGTATCATCGGCTCGCATATCCAATACCGTTCCGTTTTGTGCTCGCAGTGATCCAGGGTCTTGTACGAAGTATGGAAGATAGACGGCAAGATCGTCGTTGGCGACCAAGGTTATTTTTTGCCATGACCCGCCCAATAACGAATCGGCTTCAACCACTTCAAGGCTCTTGACGGTGATGGCGTCGCTACCGTCTTCACCAAAACACCCAGCGAGCGGCGCCAGCAGCATGAGGAACATCAGGGAAAAAGCATTCAACCGAAGGTTGGCCATGGTTGCCGGAACATCCATCACTTGTTGAAGCCAACGGTGGGGTTGCATCTCCGCACAACCAGCGGCCCAATTACCGCACACCGGAAATCGCCTACCGAAAAAAGGCGAAGGGTTAAGAGACGCCCGTCAACAGGTGAGGCATGGCAACCGTTCGGGTGGACCAGAAACACCGTGCTTTGGTGCGTTCTGTTCCTTCGTCCTACAAGCAGGCCCTTGCCCGATTTTTCGCCACCGGGCCCACTGACGTTGCTCTCGCAAAGGTCCAACATCAAGCATACATCGATGCTCTTCGTGATGCAGGCGTTGAGGTCCACTGCCTTGATGCAGACGACAATCACCCCGATTGCATGTTCGTGGAAGACCAAGCCGTTGTCGTTGACGGCCATATGCTGCTTCCAACACCCGGAGCCCCTTCACGGGTGGCTGAACAACCCCCTATCGCCGAATTTCTCATGAGCGCTCTCGAGGGCATTCAAACTTGCAACATGGGTGGAGACGCTAGAATGGACGGTGGAGACATCATCAGGCTTGGGAATCTCTTTTTCGTCGGGCGCTCGTCAAGAACCAATGATTTAGGAATCGCCAGTCTCCGAAGCCTTCTCGATTTCTTTGACTATGAGTTGCGAATTATTGACATTCCCCCACACGCCCTCCACTTGACGAGCATATGCTCTACACCAACCGACGAGTTGATTCTGATTCCAGAAGGATATCTGGATGCAGAAGCCTTTGGAACATTGCCCGATGGGTGCGAAGTGATTTGGATGCCCACAGAGGAGGCTTACGGTTGCAATACCATTGGCCTTCCCAACCAAACCGTTCTCATCGCTGAGGGGTATCCAACCGTCAAAGCAACGCTTGAACAACGAGGTCTCAAAACAATTGAACTTGATATGAGCGAAATTCGAGCCGCTGATGGTTCGTTAACTTGCTGCTCGATTTTCTATTGATCTGCACTAACTACGCCGATCCACAGCCTCAGCAGTTCGGACAACCCGTCCTCAAGCGTACCGCGCCAAAGGTTGTTTTCAAAGACCCCACTTCCATGTGCATCGGCCAATTGGAACTCACTGTTGGATGGAATAAGTTGCAGCGTTTTCGTATGGTCGGCATAGAGGCCAATCTCAAAGGTGATCCAAGGAACATCTCGTCGGGCGAGGGACGCAAATGCTGGTGATGCGAGGAAACTGCAAAAATCATCAACACTCAGAAAGGAACACAGCATACTGAGCGTCCGCTCCAACCCTTCGTCGCCAGGGGAGAGTGATGGACGAGCGTTAATTTCCCTCAATTTGACCAATGTCATGCACGGGACTTCCTCGCTCATAACATGGGTATGAGGTAAGTGGCTTGAAGATTAAGTCTATTGAGAATGAAAATCAATTTTATTAGGGCAACCCAACTCCCTCGTCCATGCACCACCACGATAGCGATGCAAAATGCCCAGTCATGCACGGAGCCATGACTTCTTCAACCAACGACAAGCGGTCCAATCAAGATTGGTGGCCGAACCAATTGAATCTCGGAATTCTCCATCAACACGATGCAAAATCCAACCCATTGGGTGTTGATTTTGACTACGCTGCTGCATTCAAATCCATGGATTACGACGCCCTCAAGAAAGACCTCCACGCCGTGATGACCGACAGTCAAGACTGGTGGCCTGCTGACTACGGCCACTACGGCCCCTTCTTTATCCGAATGACCTGGCACGCAGCAGGGACATACCGAATCGGGGACGGACGCGGTGGTGCAGGAACAGGAGCACAACGCTTCGCTCCTCTCAACAGCTGGCCCGACAACGGCAACCTCGACAAGGCGCGACGCCTCCTATGGCCGGTGAAGCAAAAGTACGGCAACAAGATCAGCTGGGCTGACCTTCTCGTTCTCGCAGGAATCGTAGCCATTGAGTCCATGGGCGGACCTGTATTCGGGTTCGGTGGTGGCCGACCTGATATTTGGCATCCTGAAGAAGACATCTACTGGGGCAGTGAAGACGAATGGCTGGGCGACGACCGCTACGGAGAAACTCGCCAAGACCTCGAAAACCCCCTCGCAGCAGTTCAAATGGGTTTGATTTACGTCAACCCAGAAGGACCTAACGGAAATCCAGACCCTCTTCTAAGCGCTCAAGACATCCGTGAAACATTTGCGCGCATGGCCATGAACGATGAAGAGACCGTAGCCTTGACCGCAGGCGGCCACACCTTCGGAAAAGCGCACGGTGCAGGCGACGCAGGACAAGTCGGAGCAGAACCCGAAGGAGCCAGCATCGAAGAGCAAGGTTTCGGTTGGGCAAATACCCACGGCTCGGGCAAAGGCAGAGACACGATTACAAGCGGAATTGAAGGTGCCTGGACGGCCAACCCAACAGAGTGGGACAACGGCTACTTTGACTTGCTGTTCAAGTACGACGACAGCTGGACCCTCGTCAAGAGCCCAGCCGGTGCCAACCAATGGACGCCAGCGAACCCTGACCCAGAAGACATGGCTCCTGATGCAGAAGACGCATCCATCAAGGTTCCAACCATGATGACGACTGCAGACATGGCCATGATTCGAGACCCTGCTTACCGTGAAATTTCAAAGCGTTTCCATGAGAATCCTGACGAGTTCGGCGACGCCTTCGCTCGTGCTTGGTTCAAACTTCTTCACCGTGACATGGGACCAAAAGCACGATACCTCGGCCCAGATGTACCTCAAGAAGACCTCATCTGGCAGGACCCAGTACCCACAGGCTCCACATCATACGACGTCAATGCACTCAAAACCGCCATCAAAGGCTGTGGACTTTCCATTGCTGAAATGGTGGAAACGGCATGGGCGAGCGCTTCGACCTTCCGTAACTCGGACATGCGCGGTGGCGCTAACGGTGCCCGTATCCGTCTTGCCCCGCAAAAGGACTGGGCTGCTAACAAGCCAGAACAATTGTCCAAGGTCCTTGCAGTTCTTGAGCCGCTGGCCCAAGCCCACGGCGCCAGTGTAGCAGACACCATCGTACTTGCCGGATGTACTGCAATCGAGATGGCCAGCGGGGAATCCGTACCCTTCACCCCTGGACGAGGCGACGCATCTGACGAAGATACTGACGTTGACTCCTTTGCCGTTCTTGAACCACGTGCATGCGGATTCCGCAACTTCCTCAAGAAGAATTACGCTGTTAGCCCAGAAGAAATGATGCTTGACCGCACCCAACTCTTGGGCCTTAGCGCCCCTGAGATGACCGCCCTTATTGGGGGCATGCGCTCACTCGGTGT
Organism: Euryarchaeota archaeon UBA256; assembly: GCA_002494645.1. Lineage (GTDB taxonomy): Archaea > Thermoplasmatota > Poseidoniia > Poseidoniales > Poseidoniaceae > Poseidonia. Next base: position 30,083 of record DACE01000016.1, read on the forward strand.
CAGTTCTGATACACGCGGCCTATGGGGTGCAGGTGACACGCTGGACAACTCCTTCTTCACCACACTCTTGGACATGAACGTGGCATGGACAGCTACCGGTAGCAATTCCTACGTCGCCCGCAACCGCTCTACTGGTGAAGACGTCCGAACCGCCACACGCTACGACCTGGTATTGGGCAGCAACTCCCAACTACGAGCCATCGCAGAAGTTTACGCACAAGATGACAATCAGGCCATGTTCACGGCCCACTTCATCGCTGCATGGTCCAAGGTTATGGACGCAGACCGTTTTGACTCGGCTTGAGTCAACTGAGGCGTTGGCATGAGCGACCCGTCCACGGCGGACCAACCACCCCGTCGAATGACGTGGCAAAAACGCGCCATCCATGACGCAGTTGTTGACCGTCACGATCATCCAACAGCCCAAGACCTTCACAAAGAACTCCTCCACCAAGGTATTGGCCTTGCCACAGTTTACAGGAATCTGGCTCACCTCGTCAAAGAAGGGCACATACAAGCGGTAAGCCACGAAGGAGAAATTCGATACGATTGCAATACAGACCAACATGCCCATGCTTCGTGTACGGTTTGTGGAACCCTGTGGGACATCCCTCTACCGGAAAGTGTGGAACAGACAAGCTCTGAAATACTGTCAGTAGAACATGTCACGCTGACCCTTCACGGGGTCTGCCGGAACTGCACTGCGTGATTACCACGGCAAAAGTTCACCGTCATATTGGACAAAGCGACCGCTCATCTCGAGCGTCTGTTCATTGATTCGGTCAAGAATACCAGCAACACTCTCTCTTGGTTGAAGTGGAGCACGTGGACCACCCATGTCGGTTTCAACCCACCCAGGATGGATGAGCATGAGTGATATGTTTCGTTCCACTAACTCTTGTTTCATTGCTACAGTAAGCATATTGAGCGCAGTTTTCGACGCCCGATAGGCGTAGGATTTACCACTATGGCAATCAGCAATTGAAGCCATCAAACTGGTCATCATGACAACAGTACCTCCTCCATCAATCTCCAAAGCCGGAAGGAAACCTCGCATAACACGAATCGGAGCAATGGCATTGACTTCCATCACAACTCCAACCGTTTCCAAATCGATCTCTTCCACGGATGACCACCGACCGTCAGCGATTCCTGCATTGTTGATCAGCAGGTTCAAGCCCCCCTCAATCTTTGATGCGATCGCAGCGACATCCTCGTCACTACGAACATCCAATTGATGAAGATGCAGTGATGGATGATTCATGTCAACCAACCCACCCTTTGCGTTTCTGTAGGTAGCATGAACGGTGTAGCCCGATTCAAGGAGTTGCCGAGTCAATTCCAAACCGATTCCACGGTTGGCTCCAGTGACCAATGCTTGAGGCATATGAGAGGCTCAAGCCTGCGTTGTATAATGGTTGAGCATCAAAAGATGTAGGCTTTATCCTCTTCAGAGAACTCCTCGGCTTCCTTCTCTTCGAGCTTGTCAATGAAATACTTGTATTGGATATAACAACTCAGCACCATGAAGGGTATGGCGAGGTACGCATCGGGGTAAGCGACCCCGTCAAGTCGTTCAACCGGCCATCCAAGAACCACATACGTCGAAAGCATCATACCCAGTGCCCCAACCAATCCTGCCATCAAGGCAGGAACGAGTCTTCGGAAGGCGTAACTGGAAATGAAGGCTATGAGGGTGAGAATCCCAGATAGAAAAGCATCACCCTCGAAATCATAACCAAATCGGTCACCAACTGCGATGAGGTTTGTTGCCACCAAAAAGACCAGGCCCGCCGCCAGAAAACGCATGGCTACTTTGGCGACCGAAATCGATGCGCCCGCAATCAATACGGCGGCAATCATCCTGAATTGTTGTTCTGTGACGGGCAGGTCAAACTTAGAAACTTCGGAGAAGAACTGACCAGAAAGTCCGAAACCAACAAAAAACCCTACCATGCCAACGGTGAGTGGAAGTTGTTTAGCACCCTGAATAAAGAGGACGAGGGAGAGTAAAAAGATAGGAATGGCGAAGAAGATACCTCCTTGAACAACTTGGTCCAACAATGAGGAGCCCACACCACTTGCATCCACCATGTTGGGGCAAAAGCGGTTCTGTTTTTGGACTTGGCTACAAACAATATCTCGTGAATCCATACGAAGGAGTCAATAAAAGCAGAACCTGTAAAGGGAAACGCCCCTACCCGCGACCATGGCAACACCTGAAGAAGTCAGAGAACTCCTCCAACCTGTTCTTGAACCACCCACCGTAGATTTTAATTTTCCAAAGACAATTTTGAACTGGCTCTCGCTCGTTTTCGGCCTCGTTTTGATGGTAGGCCTCACCTTCCTTGCCCTCAGTTCAACAACCACAACAATGGGTCCCAATGGAGTGAGTCAAGAGGTGAACCGAGCCGGGAATTATGTTGCAGCAGCGGCCGCAATCTATGTCGGCGGACTTCTTTTTGCTTATTCGTTCCCAACGATGATGAAACTCACGCTTGAGAACCTTCAGGCTAAGGTGACAGAGAGTGAGGGTCAAGTGCGCTGTGGTAACGGTGCAGAAAAGCACCAACTCACCTCCGGCGGAGATGGTTGGATTTTACCTCCGCCGCAGATTTCTGAATGGAATACCACCTCTCCACACTCAGCAGATGAGGCGGGATTGATTCAAGAGCATCCCCGTAACATTGGAACTCCAACGCCGGCCATGCTGACGGCCACCTCATTGATTCGCGCAGTCCAAAGTTTCACTGCGGGCTTACTCATCCTTCTCGCCGTCAACTTGGACAGTGCCATGCTACCCGCTGCAGGTGCAGGCCTTGCCCTCAGCATGCTGCTTCTCACGATCGAATACTTCAGTCGCCGAAAAAACATGCGAATTACAGACCTTGCAACGTCAACAATGCAGGGCCTACCGATGGGCGGAGTGGAGGTTTTTGGCCAACTTCGACCCAATTCACCCGGCTCGTGGCCCGCTCCAGTTTACGTTGACGGCGCAAGAGACAAGGTTGTCAACGGCCAAGTTCAGTGGTACTGGGAGTACGGTCATAAGTTTGAGTGGGAAGAATATGTAGAGTCAACGGACTCCGAGGGAAATAAATCCGGAAAATGGAAGGATAGAAGCTCCTACGACCGGATCCGCAACGACCAGGGCAAATCGGACGCTATGGTTCATGATGGGACTGGTGGCGTGAGTGTAGAGCCAGCCCTACTTGCTCATGGAACACTGCCAAGTACGGGGGGCTGGGCCAATCGAGACGATTCCCTTTGGGCATCAAAGGGGCGTATGTTCGCTACGGGAAAAATCCGCAATCGCAAAGCATTTCACCAGTGGAAATCACAAGGCTATTGCGTCGGAGACCCCTTCTTCAGTCATTGCTATGTACGGCCAAAGACAAACGAAGAATCGGAATATGTTGACAAAACGATCGCTCACTCACTCGCAATGTTGACCGCAGAAGGAGACGAACCCGGGCACAAGGTCATGACCCATCGAGGTTCTGAACTTCTTGCCTTGTCTGCTGCCAAGAGTGCAGCATCCGCCTACTTGCCTGCGCTTTTGCTTGCACTGATGTGTGCCATCTCCTACATCATATGATGACCGTAGCCACTCAATGGCTCGCTCAACGGTTGAG
>DACE01000036.1 GCA_002494645.1 Euryarchaeota archaeon UBA256
AAGCAGGTGGACAAGATGGTCGATCAGTTTGAAGACGACCAAGAGGAATTGGCCTCACAACTCGAAGCCTTGGTGGACCAAGCAGGCGATGCTTTCGAGGAAGAAAACATCGATGAGGAGGAACACGACCTGATCATCGAAGCCATTGAAGAAGCAGACCCTGAAGGTCGTGTCTTCAGCAAATTGAATTCTGAAGAAGACGCCTTCTATGGCGGCGACATCCCCGATGCCCCTGAACTCAAGAGGGAAAAGCGTCTCGACCTTGATGATCTGATGAAGGCCAAGGGCGACGAATTTACTGGCAGTTTTGGCCGTGACGAATTCGAAGAATTCCGTGACCGAATGACCGATGAATTTTACGAAGAATCGGACAATGCCATCCGCCAAGGTGACCANNGTTGATCCCAAGGCCGCTGAAGCCGCACGAGTTGAAGCGGAAGCCGAGGAAGAGGCATACGAAGACGAGAACTACTCCATTGACGAAAATGGGGTAGAGTGGTTTGAGGACGAAGACGGTTACTGGTGGTATCGTGAGGAAGGTCAAGATGATTGGCAGCCTTACGACGAGGACTGAGCATGTCCTCGGTATGGATTGAATACGCTACGTCCTCTCCTTGGATTGCCGCCGTGATGGCGCTAACCCTTCTTGGTCCTGCGCTCATTGTATTCCTTGAACGACGGAAGCGTTTACCCCGGCTGGTGCCCTGGTTCTACCTTGTTCTGGTGGTGCCACTGCAGATTTGGTTGCTGCTTTTGGTGACGTTGCAGCCCGGTCATTATTGTCAAGACCCTCTCCAGCATTCAGAGTTTAGGGCCTTCTACGTGTGGTTTCTGCCCTTCCTCCCGCTCCTTTGGCACATGGCAGCATCGCCAACAGTCAACCATCCTTATGCGTACAGCCTGATGTTGCTCCTCCCCATGTTCGTATTATTTGACCTGACAGTTGGAAACGAAATGATGCATGCGACGTACCAGTCTCTTCACGGCAGCGGGATGATCTTCAATTACCAGCAAGGTCCGATGAACGACTGTGCCTGGTTTGACCCCACCGCCTATCTTTCAGCATTGCGTGCTAAATTCCGTCTCGACATCGTGTTCATCGCTGTGTTCCTGTTCGGGTTGGTCTTCGCCCGCCGAAGACATCGTTGAGCCTCTGGGATTCGTTGTCATGCTGTTTTGAAGAAGCTTGAGTCGATTCTGTCAATGAAATGATATTTCGCCAACCAGCCGTAGATATGGCGACGGAATCTCTCGCACCGGTTGCAGCGATTACAGATTTGATTCTCGGGACGCTTACCATCATTCTAGCAAACCGTGCTGTGAACCATGACCCACACAAGCGATTCACAGCGTTGTTGTTCGGTTGGATTTTCATCTTCTTCGGTGCCTATTACACGGTCATCTCAGTTATCGAACTGCGTTATTCTGACGCTGTTTTTGGATGGTCTCTCATCCAATTTGGGACTTTTGAGCCATAATTAGAATTATCAGTCCGTCGAGGTGGTATTGTTCAAACCCTCTGCCCTATCGGCATGAAGCGAGTGCCGTTGCAAGAATCATCGGCATACAGGAGTGTGTGCTTCGGCGTGCGAATTTGCGTTCAAGTCGTCCAATGAGGCAGAGAGGCGAGATCAAATTTGACAATACCGATGTCTGCCCCCCGCTGCACCATGGCCTGATTTTTCCCTTCTTCACTTGACATTGCAACGATGGTCGTAGGCCTTTGAAGCAAGGAAGTGAGCAGCGAATCAAGCACTTCCATTCCACTTTCAGGTGGCATGTAATGATCGAGGAGGAGGATGTCAGGCTTGAAGCGTTCAATATGGTGCAGTGCATCAGTGGAATTCCAGCGTTGTTCAAGGAGCATTGAGGCTGTATCAAGCCCGCCAGCAGTGAGGATGGCTTCAATGTCGTAGGTGTCCTCGAATGCCAAAACGCGCACCGAAAGCCCTCAGGATGGAATGGGTTGCTGTTCCCACCAAGGCGGAGCTAAGAACCAGCGGTCATCCTCTGCAGGTCGGTCAATGAGTGGAAGACTGAGTGTTGAAGAGGCATCAAAGTTAACGCTCAGACCGATGGCTGCGCACGGACTGGGCAGGTAGTCCTCTCCAGATTCAGTAAGGACGACTTCAATCACGGCTCCAGCCTGAAGGTTCACGTCCATCGGATTGAATTCCATCAGCATGAGATAGTTGGAGAGTGGAAAAGTGGTCTTTGCCTCATGCCCCCCGTCTCGGTACCGAACATCCATGGTCGCATGACCGATTCGAAGCCCATCAGCGTACATCGTTGCAAAGATTTGACCACCCTGGCAAGTGAGTGTGTTCACCGAGAGATGCAAGGTTGGCATGCCGGAAATGTGGGCTGCTTCCTCGAGGGCGGGCAGACTGAAAGTACGCTGATTATTGGCGTTCACCGTGCCACCAGAACCTTCGGTCGTATCAAGCGTTACAGGCATCCAAGTCATGTCCTCGGGAGGCCAAGTTTCTTCCACGTGCCATTGACCGTCATGCGTTTGGATTTGCACCATTGGCTCAGGTTCCTCTCCAATGTCTTTGAGATAGTAATTGAACCAGCCATAGAGTTCAACAGCCCAATCCATTCGACTCATGTTGGGGTAGGCCTCCTGCCCGTAACCGGTACTCAACTCGCTGTGTCGGTCGGGCTGGTCGGGGTAATTGTGCGCCCATTGTCCAGCAATGGCCCGTGCGTTGATGCCAGCATCACGCATCATCTGGTAGGTAGGGAAGGCGTGATAGGGGTCAACGTTCCAATCTTGCAAACCCCAAACGAGGTAAACAGAGCCGCGATAATTTTCGAGAACGTCAGGCAGATGGCGGCGTTCATCCCAGTAATCGTTCCATTGAGCGCCGCCGAATTCTGCACCAGCCCATGTCGTGAACGGATTGAGCGGACCGATGGCATCATCAGCACACATACGCATGTCATCGGTTCCTGCATCGGTTGTCGCGCCTTCGTAGAGTGCGTCATAGAGCATGGCTCGGCTTTCTGAGGAACCGTTGCGGTAGAACATCTCTTGAACACCGATGGACCCTGAAATCGGGACGATTGTTTTGAGGTAGGGCGAGGGTTGCTGAGCCGCTTCCCAGTTGGTGGTTCCTGCGTACGATTTACCCATCAAGCCAACGTTGCCGTTGGACCAACTCTGTTCACCCAACCAGTCCACAACCGCTTGGATTCCAGTCTGTTCACCGAGGCCTTTGACGTCTTGACAGTGCGTTGATTGCCCGGTACCGAAGGTGGAGGCCTGTGCGAGAGCATAGCCATGTGGAACAAAGGTATCGTAGACCCATTGGCCAACACCGCCGTCGGGCACGGTATTGGGTGAGGAATCATCACCTGCAATACCTTCGCCACCGAAGTCGTAGTAGGGGTGAATGGTCATGATCACTGGTATTTTGGTGCCTTCTGGGACATCGGGTAGCCAAAGAGCAACGTGCATGAGTGCGTCACCTGGGAATCCAGCGTCTTGTTCACTGGCAGGAAGGTCAACCTCAACGAAATGCTCCTCGTAGGGCAGAGCCTCATAGGTTCCGTTGACCGGAAGTTGTGCACGCATGGTGTCCATGGGCAGGTCCATCGTATGACGGTCTTGTAGTGGTGTTTTCCACCATTCACCGCTGAAGTTTGCATCCTTGTCCAAGGCTTCTTGGATGGAAGGCCCGATGGTCATAGCGAGCAAAAGAAATACGATTGAAACAGCGATGGTCGCTCCGGCTGAGAAATTCAGTTGGCGCTGAGCGTGACCCTCGACCGACTTGGCCTCGGTTTCGCTACCTTGTACGCCTTCGGTCATGGTCATGGGAGGCTTCTCACCGTCAAGAGGCTGACGCTTCTCTGGCCTTTCGTGCTTCAATAAAGGAGCGAACGCACAGAGCGGTATACGCCGACCCTGTCAAGAAGAGCATGAGCATCGACCCTGAGGCATAATCAAGGCCATCGCCCATCACCATGAAGAAACGAGTTCCACCAAGCGCACACAGCAGGCCAAAGACCACTGCGACATGCATCCAATCTTTCCGACGTTCAGGGTTGGACTTGGCCATCAATCCTGAAACGGCGATGGGCGCTCCTAGGAAACTAGGAACGTAGGAGGTAAAAGAGTTCGATTCGGAGAGAACCGATACCGCAATGCCCCAAGCGATCAGAAACAATCCGTAGCCGAGCGTCAAATTGGGCATGAAGTTTGATTGTTCATCCATACCTGAACCACCCTCCTCCTCCTTTTTGTTGTTGGCGGTCAATTCAACCCCCAGCCGTATCTTTCATGGTGGTGGTGCTCATCCCCCACCATGGCACGCACTGCTGGGATGGCCCCAATGCTGGTGCTCGTTCTGCTCATCCCGCTTCTTGTCCCCGGTGTCAGCGGGGCACAAGACCAAGAACCAATGTGGCGCACCAATGGGCTTGACCCATCATTGTGGACCGACCGTCCCGAAAGCGAGGATTCACCAATGATGCAATCCTATACAGGAAATGCAATCATATCAATGACGGTCTCCTATCAGGAAAGTCATTTCAGTGGCCGAGCAGAGGGGACGGTCATCATTGAATTGTTTGAACAGTGGGCACCCATCACCACGGGCAACATGATCTCACATGTCGAGTCTGGTCTCTACGACGGCGTTTTCTTTCATCGCGTCATCGACGATTTCGTCACACAATCAGGAGACCCCTCCTGCAAAGCCTTGGGAGTTTACCCCGTCACGAACCCTTCCTGTGGAAGTGGGGGTACGGGTGAAACGATTCCTCTCGAGCACGATGAAAATCTCTCCCACGTGGATGGCGCCATCGGTATGGCACGAAGTGCTGATCCTGATTCCGCCGATTCTCAATGGTACATCGCTGAAACAGAGGCTCACGGACTGGACCCCGAAAACCGAGATGACGAAGGCTACGCAACCTTCGGTATTGTCCGTGACGGCATGAGTCACATTCGGGCTATTGCAGTGACTCCAACCAGCGACGACTTGACAGGACTTGAAGAAATCCAAAATCCTGCATCTTCTGCTGGGCGACCGGTGTACCAGGTTGAAATCCTCTCGATGGAGATGATCGGGGTGGCTGACCCTGATGGTTTGATTCGTAATCCTCCAGAACCGATAGAAAATCAATCCTCATTCGCTGAATCTTTGGTGCGTGTCGTCACGCTTCCGCTGGTCAGTCTTCTTGTGGTCGCTGCAATCGTCGGTCTCTTCCGTTCCCGTACGGACCAACCTGTCTCGATGATGCGCGAAGACGGTATCCTTGTGGCAGAACTGGTCATTGAAGGCCAACTCCCCGATGACAGCGACTAAGTTCGTCGGCATTCGAGGTCAAGAACGACATGCCGCACAAAAGGAGCAAACCACTTCACTCGTTCGAGGTGTCTGACATGAACTTGAAAACCAAGTCCGTGCTGAATTGAATATTCTTGGAAGCGTTCCCTCGTTGCCTCAATCCATATCGGAATTCTCTCTTCTTCCACATTCATGTGAACGTGAAGCCACCCACCCTGCGATTTCAACGCCTTGATGGCTAATTCCCAAACGGCTTCAGACGAAGGAAGCAATCCGAGATGGCACCGATCTGCGATACCGGAAAGATGAGTGAGGCTGATTTGATTATCCCCTTCATGAACGGTCAATCGTTCATTGATCTTGTTGGCGTTCGCCCCTGCCCGCAAGCCTTGGATTGAAGCGGGGTTAAGTTCGCAGGCGTGAACGTGAGCAGCATCGCTGTGAACCAGCATCGGGAATGTGTAATAGCCGACTCCAGCATAGGCGTCAATGACTGTTTCTCCTTGCATGTTGATAGCACCAATTCTTCGTCGTTCGGTGATGTTTCCTGAAGAGAACATCACCCGCGCAGCATCAAAGGAGTATGTGATGCCATGGTCCAGAAAGTCAACCTCGGATGAACCGTGAAGCATTTTCACTTGAGATGAGCGAAAGGTATCGTTGGCAATCGGGGCTTGGAGGCCGAGGGATTCGGCTTTCAGCGCCTTGAGAATATTCAGCCACATGATGTCGCATTTGGGATGATTCATTACCTCGAGCCAAGGGGGTTGTTCGTTGACTTCAGCTGGAAGGAGAATGAGCCCACCGAGTCGCTCCCATTTGGACGGTATCATAGCCAACAGGTCAGCATGAGCAGCTCCACCGTGGGTATCGACCCAAGATGATACTGCCTTTGTCAAGCGGCGATGCGGATCAACCAGCGGTTGAATGGTGGCTTCAAGAGAGCAGAATCGGAGGTTCAGATGTATCGAATTCAAACAGGCTACGACGGCCCCGGGGGTGGTACCCTCTGCCAAAGGAAAGGCGACCTCATCCTTCCCAATTTGCTGTGGTGTAAGGTCGGGATTGAGCATCAAGTGCTCTTTGAGGAGTGTGTGAATCACTTCGCCATCACGGCGATTCACAGCCACGAATTGATGGAGGTTTACCCCTTCCTTCATGATTGGCCGACAAGGGGAACTGCTTTCAAGTTCCCGTCCTTAGCGTGTTTTATGACGCACGACCCCGAATCACCTTCTTTGAAATTCGGTATTCTTCCTTTTCTCATCATGTCGTTGTTTTGTTTGCAGATGTGGGCCCCGCTCGTGAGTGCCGCAGGCATGCAGTCGTGCAGCGCAACAGGAGGAACTTGCGATGAGTACGACCATGCAGAAGACCTTACGCCAAACCGTCAAGATTGGGTTGAAGGGACCTATGTCTTCGACCTCGTTTCAACCTCTTCAATCGACCTCGAATTGACGTGGGCGGTACGAGAATTCGACCGCGACTCCCTCGGATTGGGATCGGGGACCATCATCGGTGATGCGCTTGAAGACACCGACGGACTTGACGCTAACGACGGAGCACCTGCTGATTTGATTCGTGAAACCTTCAACCAACCGACGGCAGGAGCCGGATCGCCAACGGTCGGGCAGAAATTGAAATCAGAAGTCAACGATGCTGTCCAAAGTGCGCTTGAATCGGGCTTTGGAACCGTGACCAGTATTTCCACCGATTATATCGATTCATTTACCAACGGTGGCCAGTTGACCAATTGTTCTACAGACGAATCGACCGATGCACTCGCCGAGGGTGCAGAAGTTGACAACGTGTTCGAACCACCATTGTGCTTTACTGCCGTAGCCTCAGTGGAATTAGCAGCGGGCAACTTCAACTTGAACGCTACCTCGGACCTTGATTTAGAGCGAACCTATCAGGGGTTGTTGACCATGGGTGCTGAAATCAACACCAGTTTTCAATTGACGACCCAACCCGGCCATAAGTCCGATTTCGTCATCAACCCTCCGAGTTACTCCAGCGTGATGGGTGTTGATGACAACGGCTCTCTTGTCGCCCGTGTTGGGCCTCCAAGTTACTGGGCTGCTGAATGGTCAATGGACCATCTCGATGCTCAGGAAGTTGACAGCGACTTGCTGCAAACAGTCAACCTGCAAATGGCCCATCGGAACTCAAGTCAAACGCCCACGGTTTGGATTGAACCTGACTCCAAAGCCTTGGACATCAAACTCGTGCTTGACCTGCGTGACGATACGGCTGCCACAATTGATTTTGCAGCAGGACTCTACTATCTTGACGATGCCACCCTTTCGAGTTGGGGCATTGATATGTTCTCGGTTTCCTCTGCAGCAACCGTCCCCGTCATTACCTCGGACGGCATTCGGCTGGCTTATCACAACGGTATTGTAGATTTGACGCAATTCACCGACCAATTTCCCTTGGGCGATATTGTAGAAGGACTTGGCGATACGGTTGCGGGTGTTGGCGATATCGAAATGAGTGAACTTGAATGGGTCTCGCAAACCGAAGCGAACGGTATCTTTGACCAAGCGGGTGGATTGAATTATTCTCATTCAACTGGATGCACGGAACCCGTTGCTGCAGGCGTCAGCCTCTACTACTGCTTGGAAGGTGCGATAGCGATGGATGAAAGTTACCCCATTTACTTGCAAACAACCAGCCAACCCTTTTCGATGAATATCGTGGACATTCTCAAAGCTTACAACACCAATGAAATCGTCGATGACTTCCTTGCGGGCGTTCAACAAAATGATCTTGAACGGGTCATGAACTCTGGCATCGCCCTTGAGACGATGCTTGACTCAAGTTATTTGGACACGATTATTCCAAGCAATCTCCCGCCTTCAGAATTGACGGTTGAAATTCTCGTACCTTCTTGGATTTCAACCCTTGACGGTACCTCAAAAATCGTTCTCAATAAAACGATAGAAGGCACACAAGAAACGCAGATTTCGCTCACGGGAACCGACCCCTACGATTGGGAACATGAAATTCGTGATGAAAACGATGTGGTCATCTGCCATGCCAACCAATCAACGTGCGTTGTCAGTTCAATTGATTTTAATTGGGAGCAATTCAATCTCAACGAATGGTCACAATCGTTGAGTTTCACCTTCGCCTTGGACGTTGAATTCAGCGTTTACCGCATCGGTATCCCTGGTGGAAGTTTGGAACAAGGTGGAACGGGTGTGACGATGGAGGCTATTCCATCCGACCTTCTCCGTCTCCTCATTGACATCTCAAGCCGGATGGACGAACCCCTTTCACATAACTTCGGTCCGGTTGGAAGTTCGGAAACAGACCTTGAAGTGACCGGCACGCGCCAAGGAATGAAGGATTTCACCAAAGATATCGGTGAAGTCGTAACGGACATCATCCATGCCTCGGGGAATGAAGCCGAAGCGAACTCTGATCAGGTTCAAACGATGGATCTGTCGTCCTTTATCATTCAAACTTCAATTTCCGGAATTGAAGCGCCCGACCAAGACGTCACCGATGATGAACCAGTCACGCTCAAGGTGACCATCCCCGAAGTTTCCTTCACCATTGGTGTGGAGGCTGACATTGCTGAATTACAGCAAGGCAATCCAGACAGCCTACGCATCAATCTCGTGACCGATACATTGCAATCGGTGTTTATGGAACCCATGCGCATCGCCTCGAATCTCTTTACTCAAGGCCTGTACAACTCGCTTGTTGGAGCGGACGGAGTGACCTATCCTCCCGAAGGTGAAGACCGGTTGAATCTTCCAATTACACTTGGCGGTGACGAATCGGAAGTTTTGGGTGATGCAGGTGGTATTGAGTTCGAAACGTCCATGCTGAGCGAAAACTTGACGGGTCCTATTTCATTCACACTTCCAAGAGGCATTCAATTCGTGGATGTGACCTCAACCTCAGGCGACCTCGTTCTTTCAGAAGAAGGAGGCCGTCAAACGCTGACCTACTACGTACCAGCGGGCGATGTCGATGATGAAATTTTCTTTAGAATCCAAGTGGGTTGGATGTACTTTTTAATTCAATTTTGGATTTACCCAACCATCGTCATTCTTCTATTGGTCTTGGTGATTCGGAAATGGAGAAAACGCCGAAAGCGCAAGAAACAAGCCGTGGCCAATCGCGCTGATAACATCAACAAAGCCCAACTTGGCGACCATGAATTTGCCGACCTCGCCGGCTTTGCAAGTCCTGCTCTTCGCCGTGGGGAATCGATCGAAGAAATGGCTCATATTGACGATTATTAGTCGCTCAGTGTAGCGTAGTATAGATGCGTTCAGCCAAGGCAGGTCCGATGCCTGGAACGGTCATCAACGCATTGACAGAAGCGTGCTCGATGCCTTTGCGGCCTCCAAAATGGCGCAGCAATGCCTGCAGTTTCTTTGCCCCCAATCCTTCCACTGCTTCGAGCGGGTCAGCAAGTCGTTGACGACTTCGGCGGCGACGGTGGAAGGTGTTCACGAAACGATGGGCTTCATCACGAGCATGAACGAGAACACGGCCTTGACGGTCAAGAACCAGAGGTTCATGCCCTTCCCGATGTATTGTTTCCTCACGCTTGGCGAGAGCAGCTAAGGGGAATCGCCCGCTCCATCCATGTTCGTCAAGTGCGGTACGAATCGTGTTGAGATGGGTCTCTCCTCCATCAATTAACAACAGGTCGGGCCATTCATCCTGACGTTTTGCCCAGCGTACAACGACTTCTTTCATCATGCGTAAATCATCCAAGGCGTCCCCTTTGACGACATACTTTCTGTATTCGTCTTTTGCTGGGCGTCCATTCCGCATCACAACGCTGGCCCCGACTCGTTCGTCACCCTGAAGTTGTGCCATGTCAAAGCAAACGATGTGATTCAATTGTTCCATGCCAAGTGCGGTCGCTCCTTCAACTGCGGCACGTTGTTCCAAGGAACCGCTGGATTTACTGGCTAATCGCTGCAGTTGAATCGTGGCGTTTTGGCGAGCGAGCGTAGCGAGGTTCTCGAGGTCACCTCGTTGCGGTGTTCTCACCTCAACTCGACTTCCTCGTCGTTCATCAAGCCACGATTGGAGTCCATCGAAGAGCGGCACTGGCGAAAGCAGGAGCCGAGGTGGGCGGCGGTGAGCATAATGCTCTGCGATAAACATCGAGATGGATTCACCAATATCGCCTCTGTAGACTACGGGCCACGCCTCTTGACCCTGAACCATTCCCTCATCAGCGTGAAGGACGACAATGGCTGCGAGGTCGCCTTCGGCATCAATACCGAGAGCATCACAATCACGGTAGACCTTGCTCGAAACGACGTGTTGACTGGTGGTGGCTCTTACCGCCCGTATCATGTCGCGATGGTGTGCGGCTTGTTCGAAGGCTTCGGCCTCTGCGTCTGCTTCCATTTGGGCCACTAATTCTTGCAATAGGGGGGCTGCATCACCGTTGAGAATCCGACGGACGGTTTTGACTCGGTCTGCGTAGCCTGTACCGTCAATGCAAGGTCCATCGCACAAACCGATGTGCATGGACAGGCATCCTTGAGGAAGTAATTCCTTACAGTCCCGAATCCCAAACTGACGACGCAGCAACTGCATCACCTGTTTCGCAGCACCAGCATTGGGAAAGGGTCCCCATTGTTCACTCGATTTTGGAGGGTGACGAGTGTACATGATTCGGGGGTATTCATGGTTCGTGAGTACGAGATAGGGGAAGGATTTCCCGTCCTTTAGCATGGAATTGAATCGAGGCATGTGTTCGCGGATTAATTGACGTTCCAGTACCAAGGCCGCTTGAGGAGTTTGGGTGACAATGCATTCGATTTCATCGGCTCTGCGCACCAATTCGGGGATCATAACGCGGTCGGGATTGGAAGCGAAATAGGAACGGATTCGTTCGTTGAGTCGGGTGGCTTTTCCGACATAGAGCACCCGCCCTTCCTTGGTTTTGAAGAGGTATACGCCCGCTTCTTTTGGGAGGTCGGCTGACGCCAAGTCCACGGGCATATTTTCACCACATCCGAGGTCGCTCAAAAGGCCAACCCTTGAGCGAAGTACGAAACGCGGGCGGGGATGTTTCATGAAGGAGGCTCCTAACCTGTGCTCTGAGTCAGTACATGTTCAGCCGTTCGCAAGAAAAATTATTGCGCTACCTCGGGCGCTTTCCAGAAACTCTCGAGAAGGCGTGGGATGTGCCTCGAGAACTCTCCCTGCCGGGACTTTCTGAAGCCATGGGCGTAGTGCGTTCTGGCCTGAACCAACCGCTTGGTTTTCTTGAATCAAAGGGCTTCCTTACCGTACGAGTTGCTCACGTGATCGGTGGCGGGACGCGCCGCAGACAGGTATACCACATCACACAAAAGGGCAGGACTTGGCTGGCTGAACATCCTGCTGAAACAAGTGCTGATGACGAGACTGTCATTCCTTCAAACGAGATCATTGGGCGCAACCAAGAACTCGCGGCCCTCAAAACGACCCTCCTTGAGGAAAACACCGTCATCATCGGAGGCCTTTCTGGCATTGGAAAAACCACTCTCGTCCGTTCCCTTATGCAGCAGCCACCCTTCTCATCCCGGCCCCTTCATTGGGCTGATGTCAATGAATTGAGCGATGTGAAAAGCATTCTTTCTGATTGGTTTCCAGACGACCTCCAACGCTTGAGTGACCGTGATGCACTATTTGAGCGAGCGAATTACGGGGATGCTTGCTTTGTTCTTGACGACCTTCATACGCTTTCCACAAGGCATAGCGAGGACGTCCTTGCTCTGCTGTCTTTGCTCAAAGCCAATGAGCGAACAGTCGTCGTCATTGGCCGTTACCCACTTTCGTTGGACCTCGATTGGGCAGAATCGCGAGTGACAAGTCTTGAACCGAAGGATGCGATGCAGATGCTCGGAGAACACATGAACGACGACGAACGCCTGTCAATTTCACAGGCGTTGGGCGGCCATCCCATGGCGTTGAATCTGTATCAGGAAGGCGACCCTTTACCCGAAGCGGGAACTGATATCCAATCCTTTGTCCAAGAGACCATGCTCAATCCCCTCGGTGAGGATGAAGTTTCAACCCTTGACCACTTGATTTTGAATCCCAGTCCCTTGCCCGTTGAAGACTTGCCGAACTCAGCGATGATTGGCGCCCTTGACGACCATGCTCTCCTACGATGGACTGTGGGGCATGAAGAAGTCGAGGTGCAACATCTTGTCCGAAACGTCCGTCGAGCCATGTTGGACGATGAAGACCTCAAACTTCTTCATGAAGCAGCGATCAAGCATTGGAACACCTTCGAACAGAAACCACATTACGCCGTTTTGAGCCTCTACCATCAAATGGCTCTCGACCGTGAAAACATGATGGCCTCCATGGAAGACCAATTCGAGCGCCTCATTACAACCCAAGACGGAGCGATGGCGGTGATTTTTAATCGAGCGATTGAACAACGACCGGGCGACGAACAACTGCATTATTGGGCGGGTAAAATCGCCCTTCATCGTAGCGAAAACGACCGCGTCAAAGTTCATGCAAAAGCCGTTGAATCCTTGCCCTTACGCAATGATTTACTGTACCAGTTGGCGCTGCTTGAGGGTGATGAAGCAGAGGCCAAACGATTGTTGGAAGCTCAATTGGCCCAAGGTTCTGAAGCCGGCTCAACCCGTCTGCTTCTTTCGGCTGCTGTTCAACATCTCGACGATCGGGTCTTTGACCACCTCCAATCAACTACATCATCTGATATCGAGTCGCTTCTCGCCCGAATCAAACTTCCAGAAGATGCCCGACTTCGTTCTCCAATGACCGTAAGCATCACGATGATTCAGCACGGCTTGGCCTTATTGGCTGGAAACCAACAACAAGCCAGTGAGTTGGTTGAGGTGCTTGAATCCTTGAGCAGCCCACACGACCCCCTTCTGCTTCATCTCAACTTCAAGACCTATCTTGCGTTCAATCCTGACGCCACCTTCGACGATCTCAATGAGAGGGCTCAACGAGCAATGGAAGCGCAACCCTCACCTTTCCACCGAGCCATCATCGGTTTGGCGCTGGCCGAGCGTTTCTTCCCTCGCAGCACAGATGAAGCGCGTGCTTGCTTTGACACTTTGCTCCATCCGGATTCGCTCTTGGTCACAGGAGCTACAGCCCACCGTTATGCCGCTCGCTGGTGGTATCTTCGCGGCCAGTTATACCTCGAGGAAGCAAGGATGGCCATGCGGGAATCAGCACATCGGTTTAGACAGGCGGGATGCCACAATGCAGCCCGTGCAGTGGCTCAGCGTTTGCATCGTTTGCTTTGATTAGAGTTCAGCACCGATGAGTGTCTTTGTTTCTCGAATGCCTGGCAATTGACGAATCTCTTCAACGATGCACCGTGTAAGTGCATATTCTTCGTCTGCCTGAACGCGAGCGATGAGGTCATATTCTCCAAAAAGCATCCAATGGCCGGTCACCAATGTGATGGATTTCAGAGCCTGGCGGACATGTTCTTCCTGACCGGGCTGAGTGGTCATCAAAACGAAACCGATGGCCATTTTATTCCCCCTCCACGGCGATTAAGGTCTGTGTCTCCTTCACTCCAGCAATCTGACGGAAGGTGTTCATCAGCAAGCCTGAAAGCCCTTTTGAATCGGGAGAGGAGATACGCACAAGGAGGTCAAATTCACCATAGAGGGCGTGAACTTCACCAACATCAGGATGTTCGCTGAGCGTCAAGTAAACTTCACGTTCATGGGTGGGTTCAGTCTTGAACAAAACGAAAGCCTCAGGCATGGTTTTCCTATTCCTACTCGGGTTTTATGGCTTCCTCCATATGATGAAGGGCATCACACGGAAGGGAATGCTTGAAGTGTGGCAAGGGTGGGTTGTGAATCATGAAGCAGGCTCAATCCACCCATTGGGCTGCCATCCTCGCCGTCTCGTTTTTCATTCTTCCAATGCTTCAAGCCTTCATTCCCGTGCCGTTGGATTCCTTTGAAGAATCTACGGACTTGGTCATGGAAACATCTGGACGGGCACAAACGACGTGGTCGGGGACTCAATCGCTTTCATCAACGTACACGGTGGCGATATCGGACGAGTTAATCATACAGTCCTGCACGGTTGTCCAGATGTCCGGGGCGGCTCGCATCATCGTTGAAGGTCGGCTGACGGTCTTGGGCACACAAACCTGTCCAGTCACCTTCGAAGCAAGCGGTCTTCAAGACCACGAAGGAATCCAATTCAACACCTCATCAAACGGACGTGGTTCATTCCTGCAAAATCTCACCATTACCGACGCGATTTACGGTATGACCATTTACGGGTCAAACCCAGTCATTGAGAATTTAACCGTGGTTAATCCGGACCGCGTTGCTGTGGACATCTTCAACAACGCAGCACCACGAATTACCGATTTGTTTGTGGACCAGGCAGGCCGAGACCTACCCTTCCAAGGTGATTGGCGTTACGGTTTGGGACTTTCGATTGGGGCAGGCTCAACACCGATTGTGACACGGGCTGTCTTTACTGATATTTTGACACGCGGCATCAATATCTGGGGCGGTTCAGGTGGTTTGATTCAAGGCATCACCATTGACAATTGTTCAGGTTCCACCTACTCCATGGTCGCAGGTATTTGGGTCGAGGACAGCCAGCCCCTGCTCACCAACATCAGCATTGACAAATCTGACTCGGGTATTGTCGTTCGCCACATCGATGATGAAGGATATACGCACGCCGTTATTCGTCATGCCTCGATCAGTAATTCGATGTACAGAGGCGTATATGTGGATAAAAACAACCACACGAATTACACCAATTATGAAACGGCAGACTTCACAAATTTGACCATAACCGGCACGGGAACCTCGGGTGCAAAAACAGCCAATATTGGTTATGCGGCCCTCGAAGTCAACGCAACGGGCGCGTGGTTTGACGATACGTTGATTGAGGATTCCACGACAGTTGGAGTGCGCTTGTATTTCGTGGATGACACCACGACCTTTCGAAATTTGACCGTTCGAGATTCAGGCGATCCCGGGCAAGGCCCCCATGAAGCAGGCTTAGCGATTCGCTCGTCCTTCTTTGCCCCGCGTTTTGAAGGCATGGAGATCAGCGGTTCAGTAGGGCCGGGAGTCTCTTCGACTTCAGGCGGTGCTATGCAGGGTTCAGATTGGAACCTTCACAACAACACCGAACACGGCCTATACATCGACAGAGCAACGGTCGTAGTGAACGGTTTGGACCTCTCTAACAACCTACAATCGGGCGCACAGGTTTGGGATGCTCGGTACGTCACCTTTGAGAATCTCAGTGCGCACAACAACGGTGGTACGGCTTCAAGCAACCCCTTGGCTCAAAATCAGGCCGGTCTGTATTATGAAGATTCAAACGACATTGAATCAGCGTCAGGAGATGTCCGCTGCCGAAACTGTGTCATTACGGGGTCCACGGGGGCGGGAATTCTTGCTGTAAACTCGGTTGATTTATGGTTGGAAAACATCATACTGGCGCAAAACAGCGGGGACGCTCCAGCGCTTGAAATTGACAATAGCGACACCATGCCAGCAGGGGCATTGGGAAGCGTGACCATTTCTCAAGCCAGCATCACCAGCGAAAGCCCAACACACCCCGCTCTTGAGTTGAAACGAACCGCTGCAAGCATCACTGGCTTGTCTACCTATGGAAATAATACTGGCATATTTTGGCAGGGCGACAACAACGGGAACTTCCCTTCAACCCTCTCAGACAGCACCTTTTCTGGAACACACTGCCTTCATTTGGTCGACCATCCTGATTTGAACGGTGTGGGAAATACCATCGCTTCAACCTGTACGGGGAACATTGAGTTTGAAAACAGCCAAGTCAACTGGTCAAATCTTCAAGACGCTGACGGTCAGACCGCTTCCCCTCACCTTCTCACCCTCGATTCAACCTCAACTCTCCATCTTCACCAACCCCAATCCATCGATGTTGCTGGAGCATCCATAGCGGCGGGTGCAAGCGTTGACGTGGCCTGGGACTTGACCGTGTGGGCCGTGAACAACTTCTCAAACGGGATTCCTATGGCCAGCATCAACGTCTCTTTCAGTGATTTTGAGCCCTCTGTACAACTGTCAACCAACGACCTCGGCTATATTCTTCTTCCAGACTTCATCGGCCAACGTTGGACCTCGAGCGGCGCAACCTCCTTCAACACGGCCACCAGTTCATGCGGCTACGATAGCGTCTCAAATTCAACCACT
The DNA here is from genome assembly GCA_002494645.1 of Euryarchaeota archaeon UBA256. GTDB lineage: Archaea > Thermoplasmatota > Poseidoniia > Poseidoniales > Poseidoniaceae > Poseidonia. The sequence continues at coordinate 16,499 of DACE01000036.1, forward strand.
ACCACCCTTGACCAAGACCGAATTGTCTATTGTTTGTTGGAGTTGGACAATCAACCTCCCTTCGTCCATTGGGATACGCCTCATGATGCCATGATCTACCCCTCAAAAGGCGAAGTGATGTTCAACGCAAGCCGTTCGTGGGATTTGGACAACGACCCTCTTTCATTCACATGGACGAGTTCAATTGACGGAGATATTGTAGCCGGCTGTGCTGGTATCTTCCAATCTCTAAATCACCCAGATGATGGAGCTCCATTCCTTGCCAACAGCGACCCGTCTTCCCAGACGCCGCCCTACTGCGAACT
>DACE01000025.1 GCA_002494645.1 Euryarchaeota archaeon UBA256
TTATAGAAACTCGAGGTTGTTTCAGTGGTATTGGTCGTCGTTCCGTTAGCAGACGTTGTTGTGACAGTTGTCGTTTCATTTTCCCATGCCCATGATATATTCTCCGTTGTGAGTCCGATTTGCTCGCCTTTTACCATGGGGAGATAATTTCCGTTGACGACCGTTGTCTCGCTTCCCTGTGCCGTTGGGATGATTCCTGCACCTCCGCTTTCATCCGTATCTCCTGCTCCACCTAGACATCCAGATACGAGGAGGAGGCAGGTCAGCAGCAAGGCTATCATGCGGTGAGTATGCTTTTTCATGAGGAAACCCTCACCGTTCAAGGATATAAGGTTTCATCCGAATGCGCGGAGAATATGAGTTCTTCATATAACCGCGCATGATGGCTTCCTTTCATGCCCCCTTTGTGCTAAGTTCATAAGCCGTCGCGATAGGCTTGAAATTAGAGAGGGATGAACTCATGTTGAACGTCACAGCCCGGCAGGACTTGATGAACAAGATCGTTGAAACTTTGAACGTCGTCGTAGAAGACGCTCGTTTTGAGTTCAAGGAAGACAAAATGCAAGCCACGGTAGTGGATGCATCCCACGTGGCCATGATCGACATGAAGGTCGATGCAGCTGCATTTGACACCTGGGAATTGGAAGAAACAGATCTTGCACTGGAATTGCGAAAAGTCAAGGAATTAATCAGCCTTGGCGGTGCTGACGACCTGATTGAAATGGCTTACACCACTGATACGGGCGTTCTCACCTTGAATCTGGGCAAGATTGACCGGAACATCCGCCCACTGGACCCAAGCACGGTGAACTCCCCCAACCTGCCCAGCATCGACATCCCTTCCTCCATTGAGATGGACGGGGCTGCCCTCGCCCAAGCTTTGCGAGCGGCCAAGCAAGTCGGGGATTTGGTCAACCTCAGCATTGATGCATCGTCATTTACCGTTCACGTGCAAGGTCAAACCGATTCAGTGACCGTCAGTTTCGACAAAGATGAACTTGAATCATTGAACTGTCCAAACCCCGCACGAAGCCAATACTCCTTGACCTACCTCGTCCCTCTTTCGAAGGTCTTTTCCTCATTGGGAACGGTCAAACTCGGCTTTGGAGAAAGTTTCCCGCTGCGCCTTGAGTTCTCATTCAATGATGGAGCTGGTGAAGTCGTCTACTTCCTTGCCCCACGAGTGGAAACCGATTACTGATCGTTTCAGTATTCTCGCCAACCGTGACTGCATTCCTTGCATGTTAGCATCCGTGTTTCAGGTTCGTCAGACGAACGAGTTTGTTGAAGGTAAGCGAAGACTTCGATACAATCACAACGTGGACACATGTAAGTGTCGGTGGTCAATACGCCTTGCATTTTATCCGAGTCTTTGACCACATCATATTCACGAGATTCAACCTTCGTACTCGAGGTGGCTTTGGAGAGGTCAACCTCTTTCCCACCAATCTTTGTTTTGAGATTGGCTGGACCGTTATAGCCGCATTTGTAATTCGTACAGGAAATGTCTCCTGAAGGAGTTGGGAAAGACAGTGTTCCACACTTGGGGCAAAACATGGTTGACGCCACTCATAAGAGTATTTAGCATCTTTTATCCTTCATTCAATCACCTGTTGTTCTTGCCTTACCGACCCGGACACTGGCCTGAGCAAGGGCAAGGGTCAAAATCCAACGCCTCCAGGGTCTTGCTATGTGGTTGTGGTATGATTGGCGTGCTGCGGCCGTCGTCGATGAACGGGGCAACCTCGTTGACGTGATGGAATGGGACGGTCACAAGACCGAGCAGGCCGTCGTTGAACGCCTTCGCCAAGTCGCCACAGGACAACCGATTCGAGAGGCTCTTGAATTGGCCAACCGCTTTCCAGAGGCGCAAGTTTGTGTTCACGGAGACCCCGCTCTTCCAGAGGCACGTTACCCACTTCCGTCGAGCGAAGAACAACAGCTTGCCGACCAAGCAGCCATTCGTTTGGCGGTTGAAGGTGTCCAACGAGCAGCGAGTGACCCAGACCGCCGTCTTGAACATCTTGTGCGAGGCAGTGAAGAGTTGCGCGCAGCACATCTCACCATGGAATCACGCCTTTTGGAGTGGGCAGGCCTTTTCTTTCCCCTTTCAGTTGTAGGCGACCGTGCTGCATACGTTCGTACGGTTGCAGCCAGTGATACTCCAGCGGATTTCGCCCAAGCCATGGGACTGGAATTGCCTGAACAACAAGCCAGTGATTCCGAATGGCGTTCCCTCCAAGAATGGGCCGCAGATACAGCCCAAGCCAACGGGCGGCTTGACCGAATGGAGCATGCGCTCCGCCTTCTTACGACCGAACACCTGCCCTCCGTTTCCGCCCTTTTGGGACCCTTGTTGGCCGCACGCTTGTGCGTGGAAGCCCACGGAAGAATGCGACTGGCTCGGCTTCCATCCGGAACCGTTCAGATTCTTGGCGCTGAGAAAGCCTTCTTCCATCACCTCAAAACAGGGGCGCCGTCACCCAAGCATGGCCATATTTTCATGCACCCTTGGATCAGCCGCTCACCTCGCTGGGTGAGGGGTAAAATCGCTCGTATGCTCGCTGGAAAAATCAGCATTGCAGCCAAGTTGGATGCCTTTGAAGGCACGCCATGGAGTGAAGAGGACGTAGCCGTTGTAGAAGCGCGTGTTGAAGCCATCAAAGAGGCACATCAACAACCGCCATCGCGCCGCCGATGAGGTGATGCATGATGGGCGCCGGGCGAAAGAAAGGGTCACGAGGCCCACAAACGCTCTCCTCTACCGTGCGTCTTGACCGTAGGGCTCTGTGGACATTGAACGCAGTTCCCAAACAATCCGTGTACGGTGAGACCCTCCGACCCTTCAACGGACGAGAACATCGTCGATGGGACCCGAACCGTTCCAAATTAGCAGCGGCGATGTTGCGAACACGCCGAGACCCTGGACTCTTATTGCCAGAGCAGGGAAGCACGATTCTCTACTTGGGGGCCGGTCACGGCACGTCCGTCAGCCATCTTTACGACCACCTGTGTGGTCAAAAAAATCGAATGGGAGGGCGTTTGGTCTGCGTTGACCTCGCCCCTCGTTGTCTGCGTGATTTGACCTTCATGGCTGCAGGTCGGCCCGGACTCGTTCCTGTACTCGGTGATGCTCGGAAGCATGCTGAATGGGGAGTTTTGTTGCCTCGTCGCGTGGCTTGGCTGTTTCAGGATGTTGCTCAGGCCGGACAAGTCGATATCTTCATTCGTGCTTGTGAGCGCTTCTTAGAAGCAGACGGTCTTGGCCTGCTCTCGCTGAAAGCCGCAAGTGAACGATGGACTGGTGATGGAGAAGCCGCTCTCTTTGCAGGCGTTGAAGCCGCTTTGATGGAGGCGGGATACGACCTTGAAGAATCGATTGAACTAACGGGTTTTGAAGACAATCACCGCCTTTTTGTGGTTCGCAAGTCGAGGCGATAGCATGCCAGAACTGCCCGAGGTTGAAACCGTCCGGCAGGGTCTCCTCCAAGGCATTCTCAACAAGACCATCCAAGAGGTCTTGATACGTCGGGAAGGCTTGCGATACCCCTTTCCTGCTGACCTTGCCACGATTGCAGGAACGACCGTGAGCGGTATTCGACGACGAGCGAAATACCTCCTCATCGACCTCGACGACGACCGAGTCCTGCTGTCCCACCTCGGAATGTCTGGACGCTACACGCTGTTTGACGCGGATGAAGCATCCTCCGCCCCCCGTCATCTCTTGGCTACGGTGAACGGTGGCGTTCCCGTTTCATCCTTTGGGGAGCGAACTGGATATGGAGGAAAGCACGACCACCTTGAATTCATTTTCACCGATGGTTCTCGTGCGGTCTACACCGACCCACGCCGTTTTGGCATTGTGGATTTATTTCACCGAATGGATGAACCTGTTCAGCCCTTGCTCGAAGTATTGGGTCCTGAGCCCTTTGACCCGTGGGGGGCTGACGAGCTCGCCCTCGCCCTTAAGGGACGAAAGACATCGATCAAATTGGCTCTTCTCGACCAGAAAACGGTAGTGGGTGTCGGCAATATCTACGCCTGTGAATCCCTGCATCGCGCAGGGCTATCGCCTCGCAGGGAAGCCCGTGGACTGGTGAAAAAGAATGGACAACCAACCCAACGGCTTGAGGCTCTGGTCGGTCATATCAAGGAGGTTCTGCACGAGGCCTTGGCATCAGGTGGTTCCACATTGAATGATTTCGCAAGTGTTGACGGCACCTTGGGCTATTTCTCCCATCAATTTGCCGTCTATGGACGCGAAGGTGAAGGCTGTAGGAATGACGGCTGTGGTGGAGTGGTGCGACGCATCGTCCAATCCAATCGTTCTACCTTTTACTGCCCTAGCTGTCAGCGTTAGATTCGGAACAATACGCTCACTGCAAAGGCCCAAAGGACGAGGGCTGTGATTCGATGAATCAATTGTGCATTTGATTTCAGTACATCAAGGCGAGATGTCCCAGTCAACATGAGGGCGACAACGATGTACCAGAGTGTGTCGATGGTCATGCCGAGTAATCCAACGGCAGCTTTGCTTGCAAAGGTCATGTCAGCCTCGAGTACTTGAGCCAAGACGGCAACGAGAAAGAGAGCAATTTTTGGATTGAAGAAGGCGATAGCAAAACCTTCTGCAAAGCCCTGGCGGCCCGAGGCCTGATGTTCATCAAAGAGGTGCTCATGCTCAATATTCCACATGCTCCATCCGTACCAGACGAGGAGAAGGCAACCCATCAGTTGCAGAGCAGTGAATACCTCAGGTGCCTGTTCGAGCAGTACGATGAGCCCAAATACGGCCAATCCTGCATAGACGCCGAAGCCCAAACCATGACCGATCGCACACATTACGCCTTGCCGCCGTCCACCGATGAGGGTGTTTCGAAGCACCACCATCAAACTCGGTCCCGGAGAGATGGCACCGAGGAAAAACACGGCCCCAGCGGCGAGTAGGATGTCCCACGCCACCGCCTCCATGCACGAGGCAAGGGGTTGACGCATTCAAGTTTGATGGACTTGATGACGCTTACAGGAGGTAAAGCGTGACGCCGGTGCTGGCCTTCTCAGCCTTCAGTGTTTCAGCGTAGTCCAAACTCCAGCGAAGCATGGATGATGTTGTACGACGTTGATTGAGAACTTGGGCATAGGCTTTGAGGAATGTTGGGGTTTTGTTATCCGTTGTCGCGTTTGGCTCCATGTACCGTTGAATGTTGTTCTCCCTCTTTAATGTTCTTTTATGTGCATCAAACTTGCATCATTGAAGAAATCCGGTAATATAATTCACAAATATGTCATTTTAGCGAAATTACGCGTTGATGCTGCGCTGTGAGGATGAGGCTTTTCCGTTCAAAGGATGCTTTGTGCCTGTGCCTTTCTTGGCATAGAAACGGAAGGTTGTCGGCCCTCTTGCGCCGCTCGGTGTCCTTTGTTCAGGGGCTTTGCGATGAACGACAGAAAAGTTTCCATCGCTTGAATCGGTCGTTTGGTTCATCGAAGAATCATCAGTTGCAGGGAAGGTAATGCCGACCTCCTCCAATGCTCGCCGTGCTCGTAGAGCAGAGGTACGGAAGGTTCTGGCTCTCATTTTGAGGGTGTTCAGTCCAAATGAGTCTCCAACTTCAGCCTCTTTCTTATTCCCTCGTCCACGCCACACCTTCGCTCCTTTCTTTTGCCGCCCTCTCCCTTCATCGATGCGCTCGAACCAACGGTCACATTTCAGCGTCGGTTGTTTTGTTGAGTGCATCGTCACGACATCAACCGCTGCAAGGCAGGGTGATACGTGGTTGTAAGCGCCAACATCCAGTCCCACCCATGCAGGTCTGCCGTCGGACAACTGCATGGGAGAATGGGCAACCTCTCCGGCCGCATCGCCGAGTTTTGTTGTGGTAGTGTGGCCGAAGAATACGGTTCGATGTGGGTCGACAGGCGTCTCATGCTGATGCCAGGCCTTGCGAATCCACAGCAATTCCTTCTCACCTTGCATGTCCAGCGGCATTCTCGGGTCGTATCCTGCGTGAACGAGGCGGATGTGGTCGAGGACGATTTGAGTCGGTAAGGTATCGAGCCACATGAAATCGTGAAGCATGGCTCGCCTGGCCTTCCACAGGTCGCCCTGAGCTGCAACGATGTAGGAGCCGAAGGTTGACTTTCCGCCGCGTTTCATCCAGGGCTGCCACGCCTGAAAACTCCCGTCTGCCTGAATGGATTGTATGGCCATCTGTTCGTGGTTGCCTTTGATGCAAATGAGTTGCGGATGTGAGCGAACAAAAGCGACGAGTTCTGCTGAGTTTGGGCCACGGTCGATCATGTCACCCAAGCAAACCACCCGATCATCGGGCTTCAATTTCAACCGATGCAGGAGAGCCCGGAAGGTCGCAAAGTGGCCGTGAAGGTCGCCGACAACGATGACGCGGTGTCCATCGTCAAGCCTTGATTGGAGGTCTGCTTCCAAGGCAGGGTCTCTGGTCGAAGGGCCAAGCGGGATGTTCAGCGTGCATGTCAAGCAGTTCACCGAAGAGATGTTCCCTTCGGTTAACCGTTGTTTGAATCATTATATGTTCTTCTCTCAATAGTTGGGGTCGAGAGGCCGTTTTTGCGACCTTTTGACCTTTTCTCGGTGAGAAAAGTTCAGACTGATTCAATCACTCGTCAACGTTTGATTCACTGGCTTCAGCATCAGGTTCACTGGCTTCGGCATCAGGTTCACTGGATTCAGTTTCTGATTCCGTGGTTTCAGCCGTGTACTCCTTTTCGTCAGGAGCATTGGCTGCACTCACCATGCCCACAGCAATGAGGGCAATGCCACCGAGCCAGAAGAGCAAGGTCACGAAGTCGATCGGATGGTCAAAGTTCGTCCAGTACATCATGCTGTCTTGGTTGGTCACAATTGCACTTTCCATCTCTTCAGCATCATCATCACCAATCATCGATGAGGATTTGATTTCAAAGACAGGGACAAGATCGTCCATGGACGGTGCAGTGGCTTGATTGGTATGTGCACGTGTGTCAAGGTAGAACGTCGAGGCGGATTCACCAGCGATGATGAGGCCGGATATCTCCTCTGCACTCATGCTGATTTCACTGCCGAAGTACACTGGTAGGGCTCCAGGTGTTGCATCAAGCAGGGAATACGTCTCCAAGAGGTTGGCTTGGATGTTCCGCTCTGTTGCGACCACGCTTGCGGTGCACACGTCGACAGGAATACCCTTCACGGTGCCTTTTTCGTCGCAGTTCACATCAGCAATCGCATAACCGCTGACATCCACCTTGTCATCTGTACCGGTGAGGAACCCACCGGTAGTACCGACCAATGATTCGGTGGATATGAGTCCGAAGGTAGCAGCGAACATGTCGTCGTTGCGCCATGAGAGTTGGGTTGAACCGTCTTCAGCAAGGGT
>DACE01000009.1 GCA_002494645.1 Euryarchaeota archaeon UBA256
GCCGTTGGTTTTTGGCTTGCTATGGCTGCCGCAGGCAGTGCAATGGACGAGTTGCCAAGTACGTTTGAGCGTGCTTCTGGACAATTGGTCTCGACCATCAATCTCGAACGCCAAGCAACACTCTACGTCTTTTTCGCCTACTGGACGATGGCGACTGCAGCCGGTCTCTTTGCTGGTGTTGTATCTCGTGGTGTTCTGCACCCCGCAGGTCATGACGGATGGTTTTCCTTCATGGGCTATGAGGATGGTTTCAACCGAAAGGCGTTGCCGCTTATGGTCGCACTCGGAGTTTGGGTGCTCGCCTTTGCTGGCTCGCTCTGGCATTTCAATTCGGTAGGCGTCGTAGACCAACTCGGAATTACAGACGAAGCAGGCTATCACGGCTATTACGGCTACTGGTCCGCCTTCTTCACCGGGGTTATCGCACTGATCATTGCAGGAATGGTGGCTGAACGCTGGTTCACCCGTGCCATGCTCACTGGTTCGATGTGGGGTCTTTACCTCGTTTCGTCTTGGTTTGAGGCTGGAATTTGGTACGCTGAGGAACTTGACGGTTCTTGGGGTGCTTTGATTTGGTTGGGTATCACCTTCTTTATCGGTGTCGCAATCTACTCCATCGCCAATCACGAAAAGTATGGTGGCTGGGCGAACCGCGGCGAACACGAGCCATCGCAAGCTCGTCTCTTCATGCGTACTCACGGCACTGGAATGATGGTAGCACTTGCCTTCATCATGGGTTTGACCGTGCGCATTCAATGGTATGCGGTGCCTTCCATGAACGCCTTCGGAACTGGACAATGGGACATGACCGGTGGTTCTGACCCTTGGTACATGAAGCGAGTTGTGGACTACATCATCGCAAACAATGCTCATTTGGTCTACGATGCAGACCGATTTTACCCGATTGGTGGTATCAATCCTCGTCCTCCGTTGTTTTCGTGGTCGATGGCCGTTGGTGGAATGCTGCTCAAGCCCTTTATCGCTAACCCAGAGGATGCCGTTTGGTTCAGCATGCTCGGCCTTCCTGCAGTTTATGGCGCTCTGACGGTATTCCCAATCGCCGCTATTGCAAAAGACCACTTTGGCAAGGGTGCTGGTGTTCTCGCAGCATGGCTTGTTGCCTTCATGCCAGCCCACGTGACCCACTCAACATGGGCCTTAGCGGACCACGATTCCTTCGTGATGCTCTTCATTTGTGTTGGATTCATGTACTGGCTGCGTGCTGTGAAGTATGCAGGTTCAGCACGCATCACACGAACCACTACCGCTCACCCTCTCTCTTTCGCTCGGGCCTTCCGAGATGTTGCTGTCCACCGAAAGGCCGCAATGGCCAATGCCATTCTTGCAGGTGTCGCCTTTGGAATTGTGGCACTTGGTTGGAAAGGGTTCGTTGTCGGACCTTCGATTCTCTTCCTTGCTTACGCCCTCCAAGTCGCACTCAATATGTTCCGACGAAGAGATTCAACAACGCTCAGCGTCATGTTCCTTACCATGCTGGCTACGACCTTCATGATGGCACTGCCCTACTATGGACACCCACAATTCGACCTCATCTTTGATGGAACTGGACTTCAACCCTTCCTGTTCATCTTCGGCTTCACTTTGGCAATTGCCTTCGTGACAACAGGTTTCCGCGACAAGCCTTGGTTGCTTGTTTTGGGAACACTTGCAGGTACGGCGACAGTCTTCTTCTTGATTTTGTACGTATTGAAATCCTTGGAACTTTCAAATGCTTGGGACGTCCTGTTCACAGGAAGTGGATACTTCACGAAGACCAAGATTTTCGGAACGGTTGCAGAGGCAAATGCCCCCAACCGAGCGCAACTCTTTGCATCATTTGGACCGATTACCTTCCTGCTTGCCCTCATCATGGGTGGCGGATTGCTCTGGAAGGGTATGCGTCATCGCCAAGCCACGTCGTTGGTGTTTGGTGTGTGGGTCTTTGCTGCCACCTTCATGGCCTGGAACGCTGCTCGTTTCATGTTCAATGCCACCCCTGTCATGGCGATTCTCGGAGCCGCTGGTATCCTCGCATTCTGGCAGTGGGCTGGATGGAGCGGTTTGGTTCGTTCTTGGAAGAAATTCGGAATCCGTACTCCTGCTGACAGAATTACTGCAGCTCGAAAGGCTGTCTGGAGGACGCCACAATTTTCAGCAGTCTTCCTCGTGATGATCATGATTTTCGGTCAGCAAGCGACCTACGGATTGGACTCGGCGATACCAAGTACCTCAAACCAAGAGGCAGAAATTGACGAGCGTATTCACAACATCGTCCCAGATATCCTTCGTTTCGATGGTTTGGGCTTTTCAATCCTTGATAGCAGCAGCTACGACGGTCGAGAATACCTCGGCAGTTTCGGCTCTTCATTCAACGACAATGGCTGGAATTCAGCCTATTCATGGTTAGCGGACCAGGACACCAATGATACTTACTCAGACCGTCCTGCCTTCGTATCATGGTGGGATTATGGTTTCCAAGCCATGAATACTGGTAAGCACCCATCTGTTTCTGACAACTTCCAGTCTGGAATTCCAGCAACGGGTAACATGCTTCTCGCACGAAGTCAAGAAGATTTGACTGCGATGTTCATTTGGCAACTTGCTGAAGGTGACCGAACCTATGCTTCGGATGGAAACGACGAGCTCAGTTTCACACCTCAATTTGAACGAACGATTGAAAACTATCTCACTGAATCGCAATGGGATGATTTCGAGCACATGCAGATGAACTCTGGTGAAAGTATGCTTGAATTCATTGAAGACCGCTCCTTCAAGGTCATCAAAACCAACCGTAACGTGGTCATGGCTGAAGGACATCCATCAACTGCTGGTATCTTTGACACCGACACTGACATCTATCGAATTTACAAAGACGGAATTCCTCTTCCGTGCACAGAAGATGTTTCCACCTCGTGTCTGGGTGACGATTGGAGTTCACAAGACCAAGCCAACATCACCTTTGGTAACAACATCCGCACGGGCGAAGACACCACCGCTGGCCAAACTCACGTCATCTTCGGTGATTATTGGTACACAAAGGATTTGATCGATGAATACCTCTCTGTTTCAACACATATTCACCGTACGAATGCCCGTTTGGCTATGACAACACAATTGCTGACTGACGCATTTGATGCGAACCCTGACGCAACCATACACGACCTCTACGCTGACCTCATTAATCTTGAAGGTCTTTACACGGTTCAAGATTTCAACGGTCTACCGGGCGAAACCATCGACCGCGACCACGAAATCCGTTACTTCGCTATTGATGATCGTTTGTATCCTCGTGCTGGCCGCTACACGGCTGATGCCAACTACAACCGTGGTCAACCGATGGGAATTTTCGGTGCACCGACCATCCTTTCAGGACAAGATGTGTCAACATACATGGATGAAGTCTACGAAACCACTCGTGGAGAATTCCAAGATGAAATGACACGAGAAGAAGTGGATGATGCCATGCAAAAGGATTTCTTGAATCAACAATCTGGTGCAGATATTGACCCGCTTCTCGTCGATGACGTCCGAGTCGACCACAATCCTGCATTCTTTGATACCATGGTAGCACGAACCTACGTGGGTTACGGTGCCTCAACGCTGGGTGTTGCAACGGGCTCCTCCAATCCTCAACCGGCTCAACACTTTGGCCAATCCGGTTCCCCAGGTACTATTCTGAACCAAGCCCTACCACTGCCCGGTGCCATGATGAACAACTTTGTCATCGCAAATTGGTACAATGAAGACCCAGATGTTTCAATCCAACAAACCAACACCCTCGTGAAGATTTTGAAGTACTATCCCGGCGCAGAAATGAGCGGTCAAGTCACCATGAGCGACAACGGAGAAGGCCTGACTGGTGTCCGTTTGTTAATTGAGCGAGACGCCTTTTCTGGTGAAGGTCCTGAAGACCTTGACGATGACACCTATTGGGTGCCCATTGGCTTCGTTGACGCAGACGATGATGGTCAATACAGTTTCATTGTCCCCGCAGGCCGCATTCGAGTGACCGCCTTTGGTGGCGAATACGACCCTGTTTCGACCCGTGATGAAATCCGTGATGGCTCTTACGCCGACCGTTTGGGCGATATCCTCACCGACACCAATGACAACCGGGAAATCAACCAAATCACGGCACTTCTCGGCAATGTCGCCAACATGACCTGGCTTGGTGAAACCCAAGTCAACATTACTGGAGAACAAGCCGAACGCTTTAGCGATCTTACCGAATCTGTTGACCTTGCCATTCAAAGCAGTGGTGTATCGGGAACAGTTGCTTGGAGCGGTGATGAATCCTTTACAGGCGACCCCATTTCGGAAACGACCTTCATCCTCCGTAATATCTGGTCGATGACTGAAAACTACACCGTTGAAACGACAAGCGGTAGTTTCACCAGCGAAGAGTCTCGTATTCTTCAGGGAACAGGAGAAGCAACCTTTGATGAAAACGGTACCTTTGACAGCGAAGGAATCGCCATTGCACGCAATTTCATCGGTACGTTTACCCGAGACATCGGTAACGATCGTACCTTCTTTGCAAATGGTACATGGTCTGGCTATGGAACAATCGAAGCATCTTGGACCGAATCAAACGATGTGGTCTCTTGTGAATTTGACAACGATTCTCTTCCGATCATGCCAGCCAACGAAACCTTCTGTTTGGTTGACGACACGGGCGACTTGCCGGTCTACAAATTAGAGGGCGAAGTCAACGCTACAGGTACGTTCACTTCTGAAGGGACCAGTATTCTCACCCGAACTTACGGTGATTACGAAACTGGCCAAGGAGAGACCATAGAAGGGGCTGGTTCCTTTGCTGGCGTTGGTACCTTCAACGGCACAGGTCTCTTTGTTGGCATTGGCTCCTTCTCAGGCCCAATGGTTGAAGCAGGTTCCTTCTACAAGACCGGTCTTCTTCCGGGAACATACAACATGATTGCTCAACTGGCGAACGGAAAGGAAGTTCTCCTACCAGACCCAGTGGAAGTAGGTATCGAACCGTCCTACGACTTGAAGATGAACATGCCCGGAGCTATCTTTGAAGATGTGCTCAAGGACATGCATGATGAAGTCTTGGCGAACCAAACCATTGAGATGGTCGACAAAGACCTCGGAGAAGATTACATGGTCCTCATCACGACCGACGAGAACGGTTCGTTCAGTTACGGACCAGTCGCAAAGGGCGAGTATTACTATCGAGTCGATGTGGACCAAGACGGTTGGTATGACATGAATGAATCAGCCCTCGTTAACGATGAAATCACCAACATCACACTGTTGTTCAACGTTCCAGATACGGCGGATGTCACCCTGAATTTGGTATCGCCAGTTGACCCGATTACTCAAGAGCCGATGTTCGATGTTACCAACCGAACCATCACCTTTGACAATACGGCAGGCCTGTTACAACCGATCAACGTCACATCGGATGAGAACGGCGAAATCTACGCTGAATTGCTCTATGGTGAATGGGATATTCGAGATGATATCAACCCTGAATTCGTTCTGTTTGACCAAATTGAACTTGAGGTTGGCGATGACGATGTTCAACGAGATGTCACCTACGCTAAGGCAGCCTACGTGAACGGAAGCATGCGAAGCTTCGCTGGAACAAACGAAGAATTCCAGACATGGGACGAAATGACGCCTGAGGAAAACCGCTTTGAAACAACCGAACCTGCATCTGCTCTCACCATTAATTTCCGTGCAGGCAACCTCGAATTCTCAGCGGCCACCAATACCAGCGGAGACTTCTCGGTCCGTGTACCCTCCGGATTTGACTATCATATGACTTCTCAAAGTGTGTTCAACGTTGGCTACGGCCAACTGTTGACCGTTGATGCTGGTGAAAATATTGACATGGGCGTACTTTACCTTGAGCCTACAGTCGCCGTCCCCGGTGTCATATACCTCTATGACAATTCATCACGTTGGGACAATACGCTCCCTCGTTGGGAAGCACCAGTCATCGTGGCAACAAATAGTAACGGGCTTGAATGGCGTTCAGAAGCAACCGATATTGGAGAATTCTTCCTTGATGTGCCAAGCGGAACATGGACTTTAGATATGGAAGATGAATTACTCAATGCAACCAGCGTGGATGATGTTGAAGTCAACGCATCTCAAATTGGACAATTATCACAACTTGAACTCTTTGTGCATCCTGATGCCGTCGAATTAACAATCAACGTCTTCATGAATTCTGACGATGATGGTACCTTTGAGAACGGGACCAAGGTCATGCCTGATTTCCACATGCGCCCAATGGCTGAGAATCGTGATTCAATCTACTATACCTCGGAAGATTACACGGAGAACGGTCTTATCACCGTCTCATTAACTCCTGGTGGCTATGATTTGGTGTTCAACCGAACCACTGCAGATTCAGAAAATGCAACCGATTATGACCTGATTGGTGAAATCTTCCTTGAATCCATCCAAGTTGGCTTGAAGGAGTTCGATGAACCTCTTGAGGTCCCACTTCGTAATACTTACCTCGTCAATGGTACCCTCTCCAATGTATCTGGCGATGGTATCGCTAACGAATTCCTGCTTTACAACGAAGCGGATGACCAGTGGTTCAATGTTGGATCTGACGAAAATGGTACCTTTGCAGCCTATGTGCCTGCAGGAGAGTGGCTGATCATCGTTGCACCATTCAGCCAAGACAATGTCACAGAAACGCTCCGTCAACCGCTTACGGTCAATGCAGCCTCGACTCGCCTGAACCTCGACTTGCAAACAAATGAAAGTGTGCATGTCACCATGCAACTCAAGGAATTGCTAACAGAAACAGCGCTATCGGACATGAGTGTCACGGCAGTGAGTCACGACGGCTACGGTAATATCACCTTTGAGCGAACGGATGAAAATGGAAATGCATCAGAAATGATGATGCCCGGAACATGGAGTCTCTACCTCAACCGCACCGTCGGGACGAAGATGTGGTTCATGGATACCAGTAGCCAACCGTTCACAACAGACGATGCTGACAACAACACGTTAATTCTTGATGTGAATTACGCTGCATTGGAAGTTGAAATTGGAGGTAAGATTTACTGGGATCTCGACAACAACAGTCTCCCAAGTATTGGCGAGGGCATTCCAGAAATGAATGTCACCGTTCAAGGAACCAACAATTCCGAGTACTCAACCGTCGTTCAAAGCGATGAGGAAGGAGTATGGCGAGCCTTTGTGCCAATTCGTGATGCTTACAATGTCTCTGTTGAAAAGGAAGGTTTTGATACCGTTTACTACGAATCAAACAACACAACAGGATATGTGGTTCTCGATAGCCCCGATTCAAGGGATATCGAAGTTTCCGCTGGTTCAGTTCAGGTGAGCGGGTCGGTAACCGACCAAATTGACGCAGCTCGTCTTGAGGGCGCTTCAATCGTCCTCTATCCTGCTGTTGGTATCGAGCGAGACATCATCGTACTCACTGGAACCGTGGTTGATGAAGTGCTTGAATGGAATGCTGAAATTCAGCCAGGTGAATGGATTGTCGTCGTTACAGACGCTAATCCCGGACCCAATGGTGGCGGTGTCGCTATTGGTATGCTTGATGCCTCTGTTGCCAACGGTGGCAATATCACCATGGTGATGGCGCTTGGTGGATATGTAGACCTTGCAACCTCGTGGAATGATATCGCCCAAGAGACTCATCACGCTGGTTCCGATGATACAGAAGGTGCTGCCATGCTGCAAGCACCGGTTGACCTTGAAGTCACCTTTGATGAGATGAGTTGGATGATGGATGTCCCAGCATCCGGAACACTGACGAAGTTGCTTCCCGAAGGCAGTGTTGCCTTTGACAGTGAGTTTGTCACAATCCAACATGCAGACCAACTCGAGATGGAATACTACGGTGGTCAAACAGCGACTGTGAATGCCGACTCTACCATTTCAACCACGCTGAACTACAACCGCCGTGTTAATTCAGAATTGATCATGGAATACAACAACGCCTCCTTGGTCAATGCAACCTCGGTTGACATTGACAATTCAGAAGTATTGGCCCGTGTATCTTCTACCAATGCAAGCAATTACGATGCGATTACCTTTGACATCGATGTGACGTACAACGGAACAGAAGTCATGGATATCTTCTCAGTCTCTGCTGAGATGGGACTGGCTCAAGATTCAGGATTGTGGACGGTTGAAGTGTACAATTCAACAAGTGAATCCTACGAAAGCATCACTGAGGTGAGTCTCGGTATTGGTGACAACGAAACTGCGGCTGTTGCTACCGCAACGGTAACTGTTCGTGTGACCCTTCCGCCTGTGGAAGATGCTTGGCATTTGGACGATGCGCATCGAGTCACCTTGCGGTTGGAAAGTGAACTCGGTGAAGCCAGTCAATCCTCGGTCAAGGTCGTCGTGCCTCAGAACTTTGGATTCAGCATAGGAGAGGCCACTGACGTTGTTGGTATGTCTCCTCTTGTCGAGCGTAAGTTCACCTTTGAGGTAACGAATGATGGAAACGGCCAAGATACATTCAGCATTGAACTTCTTGAGAGCGGTGTGCCAGCAAACTGGTCGGTCACTCCAATGAATACCAACCTAACGCTATCAAAGGGTGAGACGCGAACCCAACAATTCTCCGTCTTTGCTCCAGCGACATTTGAAGGCGGTGAATTTGACTTGACAGTGTACGTAACCGGCAGTGATGGTGAGCAAACCGAAGAAATTGATGTGACCATTCAATATGCTCAAATCAAGCTTTATGTTGACCAAGGTGGAATCGTTACAGCTTCAAGTCAAATCGCTAACGAAGCAGGTGACGTTGTCGTTCCCGTACAAAACTTGGGTCTCCTCGATGCAACCTCTGTGATCGTCTATCTTACTCCCGAAGGAGCATCTGAACTTCAGCAGACGATTGCCGTACCTGCCAACAGTACAGTGAATGCGGTCTTTGGAGATATCACGCAATCACAAGGAAACACCCGCTACGATGTTCGCATTGAAGTTGCAGGAGAGGAAGCCAACAACGTAGAGAGCATTTCTCCCGAAGACGGTGAATTCGATTTGACCATCGAATACAACAATGCAGCATCCACTGACGGTGATTCAATTTGGCTCACTCTTGCTATCGTTGCACTTGGTCTTCTCGTGATTTACGGTGGTGTGCGAACCGCACGTAGCCGCGGTGGAACGAAGTTCTGATGTTCGTTTTTGTTTGAAAAACAAACAAGGGTTCTTGTGCCCAACACGGAAGAGCGAAAGCCATGGAAGGCCTTCACGATGTTGAATACCTTCCAGAGCCTACCGATAGAAGCATCGTTTCAGCCGTTGACCCAACTGTTCTTGACTTCCAAAACGAGTGGCGTTCAGAAGTCATGGGCTGGGCCCCCGTACAAGTCGAGCCGGTCGTGAGGTCACGCCGGGCACGTGGAACACTCACCGGAATCATCGCCTTTGCTGTTTTTGTATCAATCAGCCTTCTTGCGTGGCAAAATCAGTGGCTAGTGGTTGCATTGCCCTTGCCGGATTCCGAGTGGGCCTACGAAGAAACGAACATCCGTTCGGTACAAAACGACGGGTTGAGCGGAGACGGTGTGCGATTGTGCATGGTTGATACGGGTATTGACATCACGCACGAAGCTCTCACCGACGTCAATGTTGCATTCAAAGATCTCATTGGGACTTCGGTGACTCCTCTGGATTACGGTGCTGTCGCACACGGGACACTTATGTCTGGAATTCTTCTTGCTGGTGACCATCAGCTAGGTGCAGCGCCTAATGTCACCTTTGCCATGGTAGCCGCTCTTGAGGATAATGGCAAGGGGGAAAATGCAGGATTGGATTCAGACGTTGCAGATGCCGTCAAATGGTGTCAATTTGAATTTGAGGCAGACATCATCTCACTCTCACTTGGCGGTACGTCTGCAGTTGGTGATAGCCGAGAAGGGGCATCAGCTTCAGCAGTTCGTCAAGCCACAGACGCAGGAGTCTATGTGGTTGCTGCTGCTGGAAATGACGGTCGGGAAGATGATGGAGACGTGGCCTCACCGGGGAGTGTGGCTCTCGCGATTTCGGTAGGGGCAACCCAACAATCAGGTGAGATTTGGGCCAATTCATCGGTTGGAGACCCATTCACCCCAACTGGCGAACTCCGTCAAAGCCCCCATCAAAAACCCGAAATTGTTGCGCCTGGTGAACGGATCATCAGCACGGGCGGACAAAATTTGTGGTATTCAAGCAGTGGTACTTCCGATTCCACTGTCTTTGTTGCCGGGGCACTCGCTCTTATTCTCGAAGCAAATCCTCACTTGAAACCTCAGCCGAATGGGGATTCCTCCTGCCTCATCAATGTCAAGCAAGCTTTGGAACAATCCGCCCGTTCTTCTGAGACCTCTGGACACGACGAATATTACGGCTATGGCTCACTTGATGCGAAGGGGTGGATGGAACAATCCAGTCTCATTTCGGCTTGCTGAATCCGATTTCCAATGAAAATGTTCCCAATCTAACTCGGTATATTCTTATTTTTATTACCTGTTTGAGTCATTTTGAAGCCCTAAAACATCCTAATTTCGGCAAATCTAATGATATTCTAACGTTTATTTGATACGATTAACTCGTCAATTGAGGCGCAGTATTATATTCGTCCCGTTCATGGGACAATTTGGAGACTTGACTATGTCCCGAAATTTGAAAGCAAAATCTGTATCGCTCATCATGTTGTATCTTGTATCCATCATGATTGGAATGGCTGCTGTCCCAACGGTTCAAGCAGTGAACGAAACGACACAAGGCACTGTGACGGGAACCGAGACATGGTCTGGAACCATGAACCTGCAAGGTGACGTTACCGTTGCGGAGGGTGCCCAACTTATCATCAACGCAGGTACAACCGTCAACATTCCATACGGCAAATACATCGATGTCGAAGGTGCAATTTGCATCGGAGACACAGCATGCGGGGCAAGCGCAGGCTCTTCATCCAGCAAGGCTCGCTTCATGTGGCAGACACCAACAGATTACGACAAGGTGGGTCGATGCCTCAACAACCAATCAAGTGTGTTAAACAACCCCGACGCTGCTTGCGGTTCAGGTATGATCATTCGTGACACAATCGACCAATCCATTACCTCAATCAACTTCGCACATTTTGAGAAGGCATACGGATATCCCATCTATGTCCCAAGCCTCCAAGCCGTCCAGTACGGAGCACTGGTCTTTGACGGTTCAAGCACCACAGCGAACGGATTGAGTTTCAAAGACATCAACACCTCCAACGTGATTGGGGTTGACCTTGCATCACCTCTGATTACCGACTCCGAGTTTGAACTTGGTATTGACGGGCAGGGTTACGATGCCGCCGCAGTCCGTGCTTACGGGGCAGGCGCAGGAATTGTTTCTACCTTCCAACTCAAAACATCGTCCTTTGTTGGAAACGACGCAGATTGCGGACAACAAGGCGGAGGACGCGCGGTCATTTATGTCGAAGACTCCTACATCGACATGGACGACCTCACCATCTCTCAGAACTCGTATGGCTTGCTCTTGAAATCGAGTTCGGGGTCTCTCACCAACTCGGACATTACCGTCAAGTGCAACGCCGTTGATACCAACTCCCTCAAGACCACGGGGACAATTGAGCACACACTTCTGGTCAATGATAACGTGATTGAAACAGAAGAAGGTGCAGGAATCACAGCTTATGACGGAGCCAAAGTGTACGCTGCACGCAATATCATTAGTGGAGCAGCGGAAGGTTCAGGCGTTGGTATCCGTTCGTCAACTGTGGAACTTCACGAGAATTCTATCGGCCCGATTGGTGGCTGGAACGGTATTTGGATCTACGGCACATCAGATGTAATTGCCGAAAATAACACCATCGAAAACACAGGAAAAGAAGCAGTTCTCATCGGTGAATACCACTACCAAGACACTGGGTGGCAAGTCCCTGCACCAAGCGCTGCACGCCTTTATCTTGCGAACAACATGATCAGGGAAAACGCTGGAACCTGCAACTCTCAAATGTATGGCGGAGATTTCCCCTGCCCGGCAGTTCACGTCTTCCGCTCTTCTGCATCAATTCTTGACAATACCATCACCAACAACACGGGCGACATCATTCGCGCCAAGGGGAGCATCATTAACGTTCAACGAAACACAGCTGACTCGCAAGGCGGCTTCGCTGGAAACATCAGCGTTCATGACGACAACTACGGCAACAAATACGGTTCCATCGCCTATTTCTCAGGAAATACATGGACGGGTGTCTCTCAAGTATACAACGTCACAGAATCTCGTTTGACCGTGCAATCAGAACAAATCCCATCACCAGGCTTTGGAGAATTGTACCCCGTCAGCATCAGTTGGCTCGGTGCAGAGTGCCCATATGTGCAAGATGAATGTCTCAAACTCCCTGGAACGGTGAGCATGCCACCGGCACAAATGCCGCTTGCTCTCGAACTTGTAGACAACGCCACTGTCTTTTCTTACGCTGATTTACAAAATTTTGATTCCTCCATGATTCACGTTCAAAACCAGAACACCGCATGGGGCTCCCAAGTGCGTGAAGGTGAACTCGTCCGCTATCAGGTTAAAGCAAAGAATTCCAATGTTGCTGACGCAACGGTCATCATCAAGGATGCAACCGGTCTGCCTCTCTACGAATTGACAACCGATGCCTTTGGATTCACACAACAAGTCTCCTTGCCCTCGGATTTCCTCCTCGACCGAAACTGGAACCATCATGTCGGAGACAAAAACGCAGCCATTCCCGGTTCAAACGACGGTACGGGTCAACCCATCTATGTTGACGAGGATTCATGTGCCGATGGTATCGACAACGACGGTGACACCTTCATTGACGATGCAGACACAACCACCAACGATGGCTCAAACTGTGTGGGTGGAAATCGAGAGATGCCCTTCTACTCCGTTGAAGCCTTCAAATTCGGCAGCGGCACCAAAGACCTCTCCTACGTTCTTTCTGGCCCAGTTGACGACATCATCAATCTTGACAATCTACGTCCTGGTGTGACGGTCAACGAGATTGACGGCACTTCCTTTGCCACAACGGTCACCTTGACCGGCCAAGCATGGGATGGAGCTAAGTGGCCCTATGCCAACGACAACACGGCAATTCAGAAGCAATTTGGTTTCATAGATCGCGTTGAAATCCAACCCCCGGGCTCATCAGAATGGTATTCTGCATCTGATACCTCGGGCTCAAACGGCGAAATCACGATCGCCAACCACCCCTTCAAAGAGTGGTCCTTCGATTGGGACATGTCAGCACACCCAGAGGGTGAAGGCGATGTTACCTTCCGCGTGCGCTCTTACGACGGTTTGGATTACTCTCCTGTCGAGGTACGCCAATACAAACTCAACCTCGTTGCACCGACCATCCTCGTTGATGTACCGACGACTGGAAGCACCCATACTACGGGCAAAGTCTTGTTCCAAGGTACGGCATCCGACCCCTATCAGGGCACTTACGGGAGCGATGTGAAACAAATCTGGTTCAATATCGTTGGACCAGACAACACGCTGAGATTCCCTGAAACTGGTTCCACGAGCTGGGCTTACGAGTGGGATGTCTCTACGTTGCCCTCTGGTGAATATACGGTGACAATCTGGGCTTCAGACAGTGACTTCTGCATCGATAACGAATCTCAATGCAACGTTGAAACTCGTGTACTCAACATCGTTAACGAAAACACGCCGCCGAACCTCCAACTTTCATGGATTGGCTCAGCTGATCAGATGACTGGAGGAATTGATGGAGATACAATACGTGCTGATTCAGATACCAAGATCATTGGTGTTGCCCGTGACATCGGTGGCCTAGTCACTCGTGTTGAAATTGACATCGTTGACCTCGCAAACGGTTTGGAAATCAATGACGGCCCATTGCCCGTAACCTCATTCAATCCCGACGGTTCATGGGTTGCCACATGGGATACTTCCAAATTGATTCATGACCAAGTCTACGAAGTGACCGTAAGGGCGTACGATGGCGAAGATTACTC
This sequence comes from Euryarchaeota archaeon UBA256, assembly GCA_002494645.1. Taxonomy (GTDB): domain Archaea; phylum Thermoplasmatota; class Poseidoniia; order Poseidoniales; family Poseidoniaceae; genus Poseidonia. The sequence goes on from DACE01000009.1 coordinate 13,989, forward strand.
CACTGCTACCGTATGGCGTATGACCATCAACAACCCCCTGGATGCAGCGAACCTCGACCCTGTGTTCAATGAAACAGGATGGGCTGGAACGGTGACTATTTTCTGTGATACGAAGTCAAACTCCTTTGACCGATGTGGCGGCGGCGCATCAATCGATTTGTCCGAGTTCTTCTCCGACCCCGATGGCACTGGTGTTCCGTCTAACGACCTCGAATTTGACGTTTTCAACGATGAAAGTACGCTTGAGGATGATTTCTACGGTTTTTACCTGCGAATCAACCGAGTTACTGGAGTAGCCACCTACGATCCAATGGACTACATGGCTCAGACCACCAGCAGCATACCAGACTGGTCGCTCAATGGAGTGATGTTTTATGCGGAAGATGACCAAGAATCCAAGGTCTACTCCCTTCAGGTCAATTTCCTTGTCCGTGCTGTTGCCTTTAGTGCAGAACGCGTCGATACGGGTTCAATTACGGTGAGTGACCCTGCAACCTTCCAAGGGGAAGGCCTTCCAGGAAGCGAAGTAATCATTCGCTTTGCAGAAGGGAAATCCAAGTTGAATTCAACACGTGTCCTCGCTGATGGTACATGGTCAATGGACTTGACAAGCAGCCAACTTGGAATTGAAGGTACATCCGCAGTCATCTTTGAGATGGACGGTCAGACCTTCAGTTTCGCAGGACAAACCGAGGATGCTGAATTCTCAATCAAGGTGGCAGGTGCAGATGACGGCGACTCAGGAATGCTTGGAATCATTCTCATTGTGCTTGCAGTTCTTGTTCTCCTTGCCGTAGGGGCATTCTTCTTCATCGAATTTGAAGAAGTTCCCGATGAAGATGACTTGACCAGCGATGATTCAGTGGAAGACGAAGACCCGTATGCATGGGCAAAGGCAAAGCAGACTCCTGCTATCCCAGTTCAAGAAACACAGGTGAGTCAGGTTCAGCAAGATGCTGCTGCAGCGCCTGCTGCTCAGCATCCCGGTTGGTTGTGGGACCAAGCCACGAACCAATGGGTGCCAGACCCCAATTACCAACCTGAACAGTGAAGGTCACCCCTGAGGCTCATTCAATGGCGGTTCAACCTAAGCCGGGTGTGCAAGAGAGGATCCTGTTGCATTTGCTTGACTACTCGGATTTCATTGAGAGCATCGAAGTACCCTTCGCATTGTCTCAAATGGGAATCGCCAATGCAGTCGCCATCGCTCGTTCCAACGTCCCTCGTGCGATTGCAGGTTTGAAAGATGATGGCATCCTCGTTGAGCGTCAGGCTCACGTCAAAGGTGTATCGAGGAAACGTAAAGCCTACTTCCTAACCGATAGTGGTACCATACTTGCGGGCGATACATGGGGGCGCTTGTCGGAATACCCAGTTCGTTGCATTCTTGATGACCAACCTCCCATCGACACGACCTTGGGCGGCGCAAAGTCGGTTTTACCTTTTGAAATGAGACCGGTTGACATCCTCCGTTATCTTGACGAACACGGATGTTTGGATTTACGTACGCTCTCCGCAGATTTAGTGGAGCGTGACCTTTCGAAGCATATCGAGAAGCAACTCGTCACTTCACTTGCGGATTTACCTCGCCTGCGTCACTTTTACGGAAGAGAAACCGAATTGGACAACATGGTGAATTTACTTGAAGCGAGAGCAACAACCCTTCTCATACCCGGTATTGCAGGAATCGGAAAAACGACCGTGGCTTCCAAACTCATTGAACGCTTTATGCATCGACGCAATCTTTTGTATCATCGTTGTCAAGATTGGGAAGGTTCTCGGTCATTCTTCGAATCCATTGCAGATTGGCTTTCCAGCATGGGGAATTCAGATTTCACCACCTATCTTGCTGCCACCCCGATACCTCAACCTGCTGACGCAGCACGCCTTCTCATCGAAGCACTCGAAGGTTCACCTTCGCTGATTGTGATCGACGATTTCCACAAGGTGTCTGATCTTGTCCTCCACCAAACCTTCCAAGCGATGTCCCTTGCCTTATTGGGCAGTGAGGAAAAAATTGGTTTGGTGATGTTTTCTCGTTCCTTCAAGCCGGTTGTTCCGACCAAGGACGCCGAAGGTCGGATCGCTAGTTTGGTCCTGCCTCTCGATGGTCTCGACCCGGATTCAGGCCGGAAACTTTTGAGCAGTTTTGGCGAACTAGGCGATGAACAATGGCTTCACATTCACGGCCTCTCCAGAGGCCACCCCTTGGTGCTTGAACTCATTAATCGCGGTGCTTCGGCCGGTGCCTTCCACGAAACGCTTGAGAATTACGTGACGGTCGAGATTTTCTCGAAATTAACCGCAGAGCAAAAGCGTGTTCTTTCCGCTCTCTCCATTTACCGTGAACCGGTTATGCTTGAAGCATTGGCACAGCAGAGCCTTGACACCGATGAACTTGATGAATTGGTTGAATCTGGATTAGCTCGACAAGCCGATACTGAAACCTACGACGTTCACGATTTGATTCGAGAGTTTTTGCTGCGAAGTTTGTCTCCCGCTCTTCGGGAAGAATTTCACGGCAAATGTGTTGAATGGTACGATAAACAATCTCCGAGCCATGACATTCTCATCGAATTGATTTACCATTCCATACAGGCAAAACAATTTGACGCAGCCTCCGACCTGATTGTTAAGGAAGGGCGTCAACTCGTTTCTCAGGGTCATCTGGAATTACTTGGCCTGGTTGAACAGATCGATACGACGACACTCGCCCATGACGTCATGGTATCCTTGTCTCAATTACGAGGGGAGATGCTCGCACTTCTCGGACGACTTGATGAAGCAGAGGGTGTCCTGAATGAAGCGCTTGCTTTGGCCAAGAAAAAGTCAGATGTTTTGGTTCAGGCTGAAATCCTCTCGGCTCTTGCTGACGTGAGTCGCAAGCACGGCAATAGCGATACGGCTCTCAAGCGCCACAAAGAAGCACTCAACCACTATATCGCACTCGGCCATGCTCGTTGGGCTGCTCGAACATACAACAACATCGGTTATTTATTGCGTCGAAAGAACGAACGAAGTAAAGCCCTCGAGGCCTATGGTGAAGTTGAAGCCATCCTCAAAGGTTCACAAGATGATGAACTTCTGAACAGTCAAATTACACTCGCTCGAGCCCTCATTGACTTGGGTGAAGTTGACCGTGCCCGTGAACACGCCATGGCATCACACGAGCGAACCTCCGAATTGGGGGACTCCGCCCTACACGCTCGTGCTCAGGCCGTTTTGGGACGATATTATTCACGAGTCGACCAGTCTGAACTTGCCCTTTTCCACTACTACGAAGCCTTGGAAGCCATGAACGAGGCTGGAGACCCACAAGCCCTCGTCGAAATCACCATCCTCTTTGGAGAAGTCCTACATGATGCTGGACGGACCGAAGAAGCCATGGAACATTACCGGGAAGCATTGGTCGTCGCAGAAAACAACGATCTTCGTATGCAAATAGGAGAATTGTTAACTCGATTGGGTGGTGTCACTCCAGACCGACTACGTAGGATGGAATACCTACAACGTGCTCTTACTGTGTTCAGAGAACTTGGTGCCCGAACTCGTATGAAGGAAGTTCAAACAATGGTTCACCGAGCAGTCATGGGTCGTTGAATTACTGAACGGCCTGCGGTCTATCGAGTGAGAGGAAGGTCACTCCATCTTCGTGGACGACCCAAATTCGGTCAACGCCTGCAAGTGGGACAACGCCTTCATGCGTGCCAGCCCCCGTACCTGAAAGGGCTACTCGCATGTCGAGTGGTCCACCCTCGTCGTTGAGAATCAACGCGGTATCGGTTAGTTCAATGGTAAAGAGCGACTCATCGGCTTCTGTTGGTCGCCACGATATTTCTTCGGCATAACTGACATTTCCTATTCGACTGGCTTCATCAGCACGCTCAACGGCTGCTGCAATGTCGTCCATATTGGCTTGGATGGCTTCTTCATTCCACCTTAGACGCGTATTTGTTTCAATGTCCCACGCCCAAACGCTGAACATCGTCATCAAAAGGACGCCGAGAAGGAAGGTGAAAATGTAGCCCAGTTCAGTAGCGGCTGCCCTGGTGTCTTTTGAGAGTTGCAGGAACTTCAGACGAGCACCTCCCTTGAGTGAACATCAAGCGATGCCATTTGGAGCGTGAATTCAATGACTTCTCCGTTGGTGTGCCAGACTGCCTCAGAGGTTCCATATGACGGGTCAGGGACCCATCCGACGTAATCAGTGAGTAAATCCAATCGGCCAGGGTAGACCGTCCAATCTTCACTCGCTTCCAATCCGATACCTGCTTCATCAGCGATGGCGGTTCCATAGGGTTCCGCCCAACCACGTCGCACCTCGTAAGCAGGTGTAGAGGCGAGCGATGTGCGCTGCATGAGTTCAATGTCGAGTTCGAGTTCACCCGCACCGGTCATGCTGTCGGCGGTGGGGTGCATGGAGGGTATCGTGGCTGCGAACCGTGGACCTGGTCCGCCCCGGTCGGAAGGCGGTGTGACGACATAGGGTCTGAATTCAGGATGATTCGTGAGCACTGCTCCTCCGCTGTAGGCTACTTCCATCCCGTCTACGGAGGAGGAAAATTGGTACGACAATCGCGACAAATGGAAGGCCCATACAGTTCCAATAGTAGCGTGGTCACTTTCGCCATTATCGCCCAGAACATCAATGCTCAAACTTGCGGGATGGCGACCTTCAATCCATGCTTCCTTGATGTCGACCTCACCTCGTCCACCCATGCGTTCCCATGGTAGGTCTGTGGTGATCCAACCGCTGGCTTGTGTGTTGACTTGTGTGCAGCGTTGGGCACCATCATGCCCAAGATGCTGCATACCATCCTCGCCGCTCAGACGCATGATTCGAATGGGATGGTCTTGTTCAACAGTGACGGTGGTGAGGCCACTGTTGAGGGAAAGGGTAGCGTCGTTATTGGCATCGAGGAACGTGCCCGTTTGGTTGGCTGCACCACTTGCATTCCATGAGGAAGTATAACCAGCCAGTTGGAGACGGAGATGTTCAGCTGTGGTGTTGTTGCTGTTGTGATAGGTGTATGCCCCTCCTGACAATGCTCCAGTATCGTCAGCCGCAATCCACATATGGCCGTTCACAGCATCGGTAAGGTTGCTTTCATGACCCACCGACCACGTCACGAAAAATGCTCCATCGCCGTCCAAGGTAGGTGAACCTTCAACGCCGCTTGGTGGCCATCGGACATCTTCAATGCCACCTGGCTGCACTGAAATCCCACCACCTCGCCATGTGATGGTGATGATTTGTTCACCTGGGTTTGATAGACGAAGCAAGCCGTTCACGTTGGGTGGTTGGAACCTTTGGCCCAAGTAGGCACCGGTGTCTGAGGGCCATGCCGTTAGGCCAGCCTCATCTCCGCTGCCTGCGATGACCAACATTCGAGATGGGGTACTGGCCGTGATGTGAGCAACCGCTGCTTGTGAAAGGTTGACCTCAAGTGTTGAGGTAACCGCTGTGCGTGACAAGTTGCTCGAGTAGGCGTAATGAATCGATGTCTCTCCGTTGATGGTGAGATGGATTTGATTGGCAACATCGCTGATGATGTGGAGTGTTGTTGGACCTGGCTGGAGCGGTATTGACCATGCTTGTCCGCGTTTGTCAGCGGGTTCTGGGTCGTTGGGCAACATGTAGGTGGCACCTGAATCACCCCGCAATCCAATGACGTTCAAAGGATGGCTTGACGCAAGTACAGTCTCTCCAAGTGCACTTAGGTTGAGTGTGACCATTTCATCCACGCGCAATTGCGTTGTACTCACTTCTGTTCCGTTCTCAGTCAGCGTCAGGGCGATTGGGCCAAGGGGCATAGCAAGGCCGGGTGTGACGGTAACTGTGGCGGCGTCAAATGCGGGGTCAAGCGTGTAGTAGTAAGGTCGGTCCGGGCCGAGACGTAGGTCGGTTATACACACGGATGACACCAGGCTTTCGGGGTGTCGAATCTCAAGTGTGTCGTCAAAATCTAGTGCGCCGCGTGCCCGAAGTGACATAGCTTCTTCCCAAGTAGCAGAGTACCACATGCCGCCTCGAAGGCTGTCCCACACGAGGTTTCCATCGACTGGTATGAGAGTGCTATGAGTGGAATCACCTGGCATTCCTCGCTCGCTTAATTCAGCAGTCTCGTGTGCGAGGAGTGTCATTTGTGATGCCATATCGTGGCGTTCAACAGAGCCTTCCATTTCTTCGATAACCGGCATCATTGAAATCATCATCAAGCCGATGATGGAGAGGACGCCTCCAAAGAGGAGAACGGTAGCAACAGCTGCCGAAACGGCCTCTTCATCACGTTGTAAATTGAATTTCAACGGCTCACCTCAATACGTTGCAAATCGACCTCAAAGTACAGTGGTAGGTCTTGCGAGGAGATGCTGAATCCGTCAGCACCACTGGCTCGTTGGTAGGGTGCAAATCCAATGAAGGTGTCAAGGGTTCCCGCAGAGCGTTGGATGGTGTAATCCGACAGCCATGTGTCATGGTACTGGGGTGTAATGACATCGTGCAGGACATTCGTGACATGGAATCGAACGTTGTACGAAGGTCCAGTGAACAAGGTCATGGGTCCCTGTGAAATGAATTCCATTCCAATGTTACTTCCCGTTCCAATTGAACCGTTTGAGACGATGTCTGTAAGGAGAAGGGAAAGTCGTAATTCATCGTTCGCCATTCGGTCAAATTGGATCATCGGCATGGTAGTGACATCCCACGCCCCGTTGGGGAAGCGTTCTGCACGGGCGTTGTTCATCAGGACGATTTGGTGTTCTCCCTGACCCAATGATGTTTGAATTTGAAGTCCAGACAAGGTGATGTCAAAACTGCGGTGAAGGAGTTGTCCTTGTTCTCCATAGACGCTGACCATCATCCAGTGACTTTTGCTGATGTTGTGCGTCACAAATACTTCCTGATGGCTTGCGGTTAGCGATGATGTAAACTCATTGTCTTCCGATTGAATCTTGATGCTACGGGCACTTTCATTGGCAGATAAAACGGCGATGGTTGTGCCATTAACGGTACGAAGCGTGACGCTCTCAGTGGGCGTGAAATCGGAAGCTATGTGCCAATGTTCCACGTTTTGAACGGAGCGTATGGAGGTGGATTGCATGGCGAGTGTATTACGAAAGCCTGTGCCGTCGGGAGCATTGCCAGCAACTTCTACACGATCTTCAATACGGTCTGCGATACCACTGGCCGAGTTCCAATTGGTGTTGTCTTCAAAATCCGAAAGGTATGGATTGAGGAAAATCCACACTCCGCCCATGATGGTAATCACCATGGCCAAGAGCATGACGACGCCCAGAACTTCACTCACTGCACGCTCGTCCTGCTTGGACTGGCGTCGTGTTATGACGTCGGCGTGGTGGTTCACGCTCCATGTCACGATGCGGTATCATTTAGCCATTGACCTTGTTTTGGCTATGATGGCTTATTTGACGGTCTTTTTTTCGGTTTCTACCTCAGCCGTGACTTCACCGATATAATGGGAGAATTCGGGACCATCCTGCAATGATATTTTGAGGTCTCCGCTAAAGATTTCATCGATATAATACAGAACCGTTGATTCAGCAATATGGGGCATGTTGTTTTTCTCGCTGAGGTGGGTAAGGGTGATGGTTCGTGTTGCTTCAGTGCAAACTTCGGCAAGGAATTGGCCGGTTTGGTCGTTGGAAAGGTGGCCTCCTCTGCCCGTAATGCGGTCTTTGAGGGAATAGGGATAAGGTCCTGAAACCAAGCGATGATGGTCGTAATTCGATTCGATCGAAATATGCTCACAGCCTCGGACGTGGGCGATGAGCTCATCCGTCCATGAGCCCAAATCGGTGATGATGGCTGCACGTTCTCCTCCATGGCTGGCAATGAATGCCACATTGTCCGAGCCGTCATGCGGTACAGGCACGGGAAGAAGCGTGAGGTCGTCACCGATTTTCACCAGGTCAAGTGAATCAAAATAGTTCGTAAGTTCGGGGTCAAGGCCGAGTTCAAGTGCAGTGCGTTCATTGGCCAAGACGGGAATGTTCCATTTTGACTGGACAACGGATGCACCTCCTCCATGGTCGCCATGGTGATGTGAGATGATGACACAATCAATGTCTTCTGGTTCAATGTTTAGTCTCGCCAAACGTTTCTTGAGTTGAACACCACTGAATCCCTGATCGACGAGCACTTTTGCATTCGGGGTTTCCAACAGGGTAGAGTTTCCTCTACTACCTGTTCCCAAGTGCGTGATGGTCATCGTCATGTGAACGATGGTGACCCGTCGCGGGAAGGACTTGAACACACCGCTTCGGTATCGCATTATCATGGTGTTTTGGCATGATTTGAAAGTTAGGGAAGTGCGCAATGTATGAACATTGTTCCATCAGCCTCATAAGCAACCTTTCCAAGGTGTTCTTAGGGCGAAGCGGAGGCTACGCGTGGGGCGGTAATATGCGAAGGAGTCAAACCACACTGTTGACGACCATAGCGGTCATCTCAAGTCTTCTCTTTATGTCCCAATTTCCTGCCATCTCAAACGTGGCGAACATCCACCCCGATGACACCACACAAACTCCTCCCCCAAACACCGACACCGACGGGGATATGATTCCTGACGTACACGAAACGCTCTTTGAAGAATGGATGAACTGGACTTCAGTAGACGGCCGTGACGTCTTTGTTCAAGGGCTCGACAAAAACAACGCATCCGATGCCACCACTGATTTCGACCGTGATGGATTAAATGCGACCGAGGAGTTTTGCTGGCCCTATCCTGCGAACTGTACTGCGCCGGGTTTCCCTCGTGGGCTCACAGGACAACTCGATGAAAATAACGACCGAATCTATCTTGATCCCCGTCTTTCCGACACCGATGGTGATGGAATGCCGGACGGGTATGAGGCCTACATGTGCTTGCGCACTGGTGGTTTTGATTCATCTGCTCTGCGGTATAACTGCGGTTCCTTCGACCCCCTCAACAACAGTGACTTCACTCTTGATGGAGACAATGATGGCTTTGACGTCGACCGAAACGGAGAGATGAGTGAATCTGAACGCTACACGGCACCAGAAGAATACGCATTTGGCTCGCCATCAAATTTTACAACGGAACTTGATGGATTATGGTGTCATGCTACGCTTCCCGAGGGGTCAATCTTGAAGAGTTGGCCGTACATACAATCAGGGAGTAATGCATCATTCCACAACCTTTTGCCGGCCTGTACCACGAACTCTACCGCTCCAGTCGGAGAAGATATGTGGCTTGGAACCGACCCGCTTCTCGACGATTCAGACCGCTATTACTGGGACGGATTTTCAGTCCGCCCCCTCTATCCGTCCTTTGGTGACGGAATGCCCGACGGCTGGGAAGTTCACTTTGGCCTTGACCCGTTAAACCGCAGCAACGCTCTTGCAGACCCAGACCAAGACGGTTGGGATACAAATCGAGATGGCGGGATTTCAGCCGATCTCGCCAGAACCCAAACGGCGATGGAGTTTGGGGAAGCTCTCTCAACCCTGCAAGAATATGGCGTTCATTTTGATAACGGCAATACGATTTATCCCGGGTTGAAGTTTACCCAATTGGGTGACGACTCTGAATATTCTGTGATGCCGCTGGTGTATGATGTGACCGGAGAGGAATTGGCCGTCATGCACCATGATATCCGAGCTCTTGACCAGTACGAGGGGAACCTCTACACCATGACAAAATACGGCATATCAATTCTCAATCTTGACGATTCAACGCAATACCACCAATGGATGCCTCAGGGTGTTGAAATCCATGATGGATTGCTCATACGCTCAAACGGGGTTCCCTATTCGCTCGCTCTTGCAACCACTGCCGGATTTGCTCTAGCGCCATTGTTGGCTGATGGCACGCTCGGTTCCCTCAGCACGTGGGATTGGAGTATGGTTGGCGAGATTCACGCCTTAGCACTCCTTGAAGGAACGGATGGAAACGATCAGGTCATCGGTTTAGGTCATGCCGGTACTGGCGGTATTATTGATATTTCATCGGTTGGAACCATCAGCGAAACATATGCACTCGGACAAGGTTTGCGTGCTGGTCTTGAATTCGCCAATGCATCGGTCACCTCCATTCAGCACGGTTCGGTCGGGGGCTCCACGCTGGTTCTCTTCGTCGGTACCGACCGTGGCCTCATGACGGTTGAAACAGCATCAGCGCGAGATGAGGTTGCAGGACAATGGCGTTTCTTTTACACACAAGAATCAACGGGTATTTCCCCTGATGTTGATGAATTGCGCAGCCTGCCACTCGGCACCGTTGGCAATCCTGCAGAAGTCCGAGATATCCTTCTTGACGGGCCTCTTTCGAGCAACTCCCAATCCTTGTGGTTTGGAACACCAGCCGGATTGCATAAACTGAATCTTGTTGAGGATTCAATTGAACACAGTGGGCTTTTGTTGCACCCAGGCGTTGACGGAAAGTTATCCAAACAAACCAATAGCATTCAATCAATCCATGCCACTGGCGATGAATTACTCATCGGTTCTGATTGGGGCCTGTGGGCGATTGCTGGCGATTATACTGCCGTTTACGGTCTTCAAGACCAGACTCGAATACCGGGAGAAATTTCCGCCATCACGACCATGCTTGTTGGCGGTAATATGACTCTCTTTGCAGGAGCGTCACCGGGTCAATATGCAAACTTGCAACTCATTGACCCAGGGGCTAATGACTCGGATTCTGACGGCATGCCCGATGGCTGGGAAGTCATTCACGGGCTCGACCCAACAGACCCTTGGGATGCACTCTACGACATAGACGGTGACGGGCTTGACCTTGACCAGTCTGGTGATATGAACCTTGAACGGTTATGGACCAATCTTGATGAGTTCCGATATGTCCAATCAACGCCTGAGGGCTACAATTCAACCGACCCCAGAGAGGGTGACACCGACGGCGACGGATTGGGAGACGGAGCAGAATACTTCGGCTTCTTCTTTGAGGAATCCAATTTATGGTGTCATTATGACGTCCAACTCGTATACCTGTGCAACGATGCCGCCGGCCTTGCTGCCAATGATACCTACCTGCAATACGCCAACATCGATCGCAATACCGACCCGACCAACCCCGATTCTGACGGTGACGGTATGCCCGATGGATGGGAAATTGAACACCGCCGATGGGTAGGTGCAACCTTCACCGGCGGCAATAATTGGAGTTTAGATCCCCTTCGAGCTGATGATGCTGAATGGGATGCTGACGGGGATGGATTGCCGAATCTTTGCGAATACCAATGGTCAATCGTGCGACTGATTGGTCTCAACGGTGACTTACTGGCCGACTACGGAGAATCTCCCGAGGCCGTGGCTAACTGGTCTGTGGCAGACCCCAATGCGGTTGATTCGGACGGGGATTCACTGCCCGACGGATGGGAATCCAAAGGGTTGTGCAATTGGGACCCTTCACGCAAGGGTGTGAATCCACTCAACGGTTCGGATGCGTATGAAAATCCGGATGGTGACGGATACGATATCAACAGAGACGGAATCATTTCGTCCGATGAAGCCTTTGTGAACTATCTCGAATACCACATACGCAGCGATCTCTTTAACGGCAACCAGACGCTTGATGGTGTTGAGTTGCCCGATGGATTCACCACCAATCTCTTCCAAAACATCTCAGAATATGGAATACCTGAGGCTAACTTTGGTGAACGTGCATCAGGAGCACTTTCTGTTGGGCTATCAAGTTACAGCATCGGTGCGGCTGACCCACTGAACGCAGATTCAGACGACGACGGTATGCCCGACGGATGGGAGATTTGGTTTGCACGATGGGACTTGCTTGAGGATGAATGGACCCTCAATCCAATGGATGCATCCGACCGTTGGGGTGATGCTGATAACGACGGTATGACCAACTGGGAAGAATACAACTCAATCGCTCCATCGTACTCTCAAACCGATGCCAATCGCTCATCTCCGCAATGGTTTGTAACCACGATTGGCCAAGCATACGCTCTCCAGCAATGGCCGGGTATTCCGACCGATTCTTCCTTCGGGGACTTCCTCACCCAAGACCAGATCAATGCAACTGGATGGACAACCGACCCCAATAACGTGGATACGGACGGTGACGGCATGCTCGACGGCCTTGAACTGCTGTTCACCACGTGGAATGTATCAGCCAACATGTGGACGCTGAACCCCTTGGTCGCTGGTGATGGTGATTTCGATGGTGACGAAGACGGACTCATCGACCGTCAAGAATTTGCTCTTTCTTTGGAGCAGCCCGATAACGGAATCAACCATCCCAGCGATGCACCGCTCCTGCACATCGATGGTGATTATCAGCAACCAACTGAAAAAGCCCAACGCGTCTTCAACATCTTGATCTCAAAGGAAACCCGAGGCAAGCGCCTTCTTAACGACTTCAACGCATGGCAGCAAGGAGAGCCACCCAATGCCTTTATTGAAGTCATTTTAGGCATGACCGACCCGACCATTGCCGACACTGACGGAGATGGCATGTACGACGGGTTCGAATACTGGTTTACATCATGGGACCTTGAAGAAAATAGATGGGCCATGAATCCACTCATTGACGGTGACGTCAACTTGGATTCAGACGGAGATAGTTTCGACTGCAACGAAGACGGTACGATTGACGTCAATGAAACATTTAGCAATTTACGTGAATGGGAATCCCGAACATGGGGCAAATATCTCAATCGTGATACTGTGCCATCGGGAATCATAGATTTCGGTGAAGATGCTATGGCCGCATACCAGGAAGAACTTGGGTATTCATTGATCCAAGCACAAAATGCACTTTACCTTGATTTCGTTGAAAAAGGTCAGGATTCTCAAGACCGAATGGCCAAAATCAATACCTACGATAGCGAGAACTTCAACCGCAGTCTTCGTGGTGTTGCAGACCCGACTCACGCAGATTCAGACAGTGATGGAATTCCCGATGGTTGGGAGTATTGTTATGCTACCTACGGAATGGACGATATCACTACCATCAATCATTGGGCTGCCAACCCAATCAATCCATGGGACGTCGATTACGATGGAGATCATGATGGATGGTATGACCGAACGAGTTTTGACATTCCAGCCCAACAAGGGACATGGGAGGACAGAATCTTCACACCATCGGGTCTACTCATCCAAAACGGGCTTGGCGACCTACCCTTCACAAACATCATGGAGTACGATAACGAAACACGTCCTGACTTGAACGATAGTGACGAGGACAGCCGTACCTTTGTGACCACCACCGAGAACAATCTCGTAACGTCCCACCTTCGCGATTACAACTATTCTGACGGGCGTGAAGTGTTCAAGTACGGTTCCAACCCGAGTGATAACGATACGGATGGCGACATGCTTCCCGACTGGTACGAGTACAAGATGGGATGGAACGAGAACAATGACAACTTCAGTACCTATCTTGAAATCCGTGTGGTTTGGATTGATGTCGCTACAGGGGGGCCGTGTGATACGAGTACTACGTCCTGCCTCCCACTCTCACAAGACGGCTCAGGGGGAACACTCAGCCGTCCCGATCTTGAATTCACCTGGTTCACTATGAATCCCTCAGACCCCAACGACGCGAATCTCGACCCTGATCAAGACGGCAATTGGGATTGTTCTGGAGCAGGGTGCAATTATGAATCGTACACGAATTTCCAAGAATTCTATGCCATTACGACCAGCGAGTATGCTTCGCCAAATGCCGTTCGCTTGAGTGGATTGACGCACGAAGGCGTTCCCGTGACCGAAGGATGGCAATTCAGGGCTGCTTTGCTAGGGCTCGGTCAAACCAATGAACTCACCCTCAACTATCTCAAACTTGACAAATATGCGGGAATGGACCGCCAATACGGCTACGTTGTTGATGACGGCGATACGAATTTCTTGATTGTCGACCCATCGGATGACACCATCTTGATGGCTGGCAATCGGACCGACGCTTGGGACATTTACTATTCAGGCTCACCCAATACTGCTCCCGTACGCAATGTCGGTGAACACGAATTTGGATGGTATCTTTTGGATTTCGACGACGACCACCTTGCAGAGGGAAGCAGTCCAATCAATTGGGATACCGACGGCGATTGGATGAACGACTGGTTCGAAGTCCGAGATGACGAGGAGGATGGCGTTCGTGGTGACTCCTCACCCATCCGTTATGATTCAAGAACAACCTCTTGATTTGACCTTATTCATGACTGACCTTTGACCGCATGGTTCAAAGTGTATGTCGGCTGTGTCAGTCCATGCAAGGTGGCGGTCAGCGTTCTCGAACTTCCTACGGCGTGTTCTTGCTATTAGTAGGATTGATGTTGTTTACACCGTTGAGCCCCATGGCTGAATTGTTCACATCAGAGGCTGAAGCAGCTGCCGGCACGCGCCACGTATACGAGTTCCATGATGGCTCAAACGAGTACATAGCGCTCTACCAAGGAGCAAATGCAGACCTCGGTGCCAAGGTCACCCTACCCAAGGGAGCATTGGTGACCGATGTGAGCATGACCCTCTCCGGGGCTTCTGCAACCGGATGGTCTCAGATTGTTGCTGACGACCGAGTCCATTGGATCCGTGGAGATGAAACGAATGTCGATGATCGCTCCGGTGATTTGACATTGGCCCTTGACAATCTTAGCCAGAACTTCCTCCCGCACGGGGAGGATGCTTACGTTGACGCTAATTCCGATGCATGGTTGGACAACGGATCCTATGCGCTCCGACAACCCCACACCTCCAATGCTACTGAAAGTCTCTTTTCTCAACAACTGACCAAAACTTCGTCAAGTTTCATGGCGCAAAGTCAAGGAGCAATTCTCAAGCACCACGATTGGCTCTTCTTGTCAACCTGGTCTTCCTCAACATTCCACAATGTGGTTCACCGACTTTACCCGAACAATGCAACGCGAGAATCCATTATCACGCTTGATCAAGCACAGTGTACGCTCCCGCAGAAGCATTCCTCGTCATATTACGGCTACTACGGATTTAGAGATTGGACCATCACCGATGATGAGCGCCTGTTCGGAATCCTTTCGGGATATCGATACACCTACGGTTCGTCTGCCCCTGTCAATTACCACCGAGTCATGGAGATGGACATCTCAAGAGATGATACGTGGACGTGCATTGACTCCTACGACATTTCACCCTCAGTTGGTGAATACACGGGGATTGCATACGACCGCGAGACCGGTCAAGTTTGGGTTGCGCACAATGCGATGAATCGCCTTTATGGTTATGATTTCTCAGGTGATGGTACGTCAACCTATACTCGCAGTCAGGAATACTACACCTACTCGTCTTCCTCAGGTTCCAAGTGGGAATGCGGCGGTACCTACAGTACCAGTCAGAAGCAAATGCTTCGTGGACTTGAGATGAACGGTACGACCTTCTTCATGCGCTGCCAAAAAGACGCTTACTACAACGACCGCGACCAATTAGAGGCATGGTCCATATCGGGTTCTTCTACCGCCCTCATCCCTGAAACTGACGTGCGTCAAATCTCCCGTCTTGGTTATGGACTCCAGTTTGACGGTAACCGATTTGTAACCGTAGATAGCGGTTACTCGACATGGTCCAGCACCACCCTTTACTATCGAGAATTTGGAACGAGTTGGCTCTTTGAGACCACACCTGCTCCGGGAACCACGACGTGGTACGGAGACGTCATTCAATCCGGAGAAGATGTACTGGCAGTGAACGTAGAGACCTACTGGTCAGCTGCCTCCATTGGTGACCGAGTTGATTACTGGGTCTCAGCAGATAACGGAACGCATTGGGAAGAAGTCAAATCCAATGAAACCATTCATTTTGACTACCCCGGTAAGGAATTGGTTTGGAAGGCTCAGTTGATTGGCTCAACGGCCGTTTCATGGTGGGTTGACATGGAATACGCTACTGCTTACACGGCCTCGGGTCAGTGGGAGTCTCCTCACTTCAATACGGGTACAAAGGTCGGCAAAGTGCGCCCTCAATGGACTGCAGACGTGCCTGCAGGTACGACACTCCAAGTGACTGTCTCAAACGACAACGGCTCTGTATGGCTTGAGGCTACCAACAATGCAGAAACCAGTTTTTCCACAGAAGCAGCAGGAAATACGCTGAAGTACGGTATTTCCTTCACCACCACCGATTCATCCCTCACACCGAGCATTGACGAATTCATACTCGAATACGAAGAGGGGTATCCCGACCGTCCCATGCTCGATGTCGGCGGTGATGGCGATTATGATTGGGAGTCCGACATTTTCCTCAATGAATCTTCAGTCGTTGCTTCAGACGATTCTGTTGTAGGCGATGTGGTCAAGAAGGCTCCAACACTGGTTGATGCCTTCAACGACTTTATCCCAGAAAATGGAGATGGATGGCTGGACATTCCAATCGGAGTCAAAGCAGCGTCCTCTGGCCGTGTTAAGATCTCCAACATCGACATCACCTACGCTATGCAAACGCGTGCTGTTGATGCCTCCTTTGAGGGGGGACTGGCTGCGCCAGACGGCATTTATCGTAATTTCATCACTCGTGTTGCTCCGGGAGACGACGTCGACCGAGTCACAAAAGCAGTCATTGCCATCAATCACTCCTACGGCGAAAACCCCACCTTCACATGGGAGCAAGGGAATGCTTGCAGTGTCAATAACAATGTGGGAGAAATCGTCATGTTCGATGCACCGAACTGCACATCGTCGGTGGATTCCTCGGGTGTCCTCTCGATTTGGATGCCGACCTCAGTCAATTGGAGTTGGAACGATGAAGTCTCAACTGAAGCGATTATCTCGGTAGAAGACGATTTGGGCGTGGCTGTTAGCCAATGGGATACCACCACTATGGAATTAGCAGTTGAAAACGACATTCAACTCGACGGACTCCAAGTTTGGGAAGAAACCGGCCGTCAATTGTACCCCATGGATTGGGTTCGTGGTGGATTCAACCTCAGCTTCAGCGGAAAGATTCACTTCCAAGATTCACAATTGATGCCGCCAGCGGGTAGTTTCTCATTGCGTGTGATCGGTCAGAATGTTACCTATGACGGCGACTCTATGGGTGAGCCTATGCTGCTCTACCAAGAGGTCAATCCAGCCTTCGGCGAATACAACATGACCTTCACCTCCCCAGTTGAATCAGCACCAGGTGGAATGATTTTCTATGTTCAAGCCGTTGATTTGAAGAATGGATCAACCTATACGAATCCAAATTACAACTCAATGCGCCTCATTCTGGATGGAAATTCCCCCCTTGTCTTGAGCGCAACACCAAACGATGGTGAAGAGCGTCACGCAGGTGCATCGGGTGTTGGTCAAGCAGTATCCATCGTCGTTCAAGATTCCGTCGACCCTCCCAAGCAGATTAGCCTGCATTATTGGGTTGGCTGCCGAGCAAGCGAAGCCATTGGATGCAACGACTACAATTTTGACGGTCTACCCAACGAAGATGAATACGAACTCATTACCCTCTCCTCCCCTGAAACTCGTACGGGAGGATTGAACATCTTCGAAGGCCTCATTGACGACTCCATGTTGCTTCACAAGCAGCGTGTCTCGTTCTATGTTACTGGAGAGGACGAGCAGAATAACCAGATTGCGATGGGTCAAGGGCCGGTGTGTCCACAGAGTTCCATTACCTGTGGTACTCGTCCAGGTGAAGTACTCCCTGATTGGGATGCTGATTTGGTGACCTACTTTATTCGACAAGAATTCGAACCTCTGGTCGACCTTGGAAACTCTTCTATTATCGGCCACGACGATTACGAACCCATGCACCCAGGCATACCCTACACGGCACAAATCAAGTTGAGTGACCGGAACGGATGGCAGGACATTCAATACGTCCAAGTCGCTTTTGGTGGTGACCTTGACGATGATGAGTCGTCCATGTTCATAACCCTTGAAGAAGGTCTTGACGGACAACCAGTAGCCACCATCGTGTCCGGTTCTGACAACATTGCAGTTTCAAATCTCTATTCAACGGTTGAAGTGGAAGAAAACAACGAAACCGTTGTTGTCATCCAAGCTCGGTTCCAGTTGACATGGATGTTCCCCGAATCCTTTGATACCAACGGAGAGTCCCATTTCATTCCTCGAATCCGTGTAACGGACATGCCGTGCAATGAAGGGGAAATTACTCCTTGTTTTGAGGTGACAGAAGGCTTAGGCGATGACTGGTGGAGTTTGGACAACGATTTCCGCTTTGATACAGAGGCTGGACACATACGTGCCATCGAATTGCGTAACAGTGAAAATCACTACAATGCAGAGAATTTTGAGACAATTATTGGCGCCGGTCAAGCCCTCCGAGTATCCGGACGCGTCCTCTTCTCTGAAGATGAAACACCAGCACCTCCTGGCGCATTTGATGTCGTGTTCGGAGATTTTGAAAATAACTGGCGTACATCGACTCGTGATGATGGGGAGTTCAGTTTAGACCTCCTCGTTCCTTCCGTTCGTTCTGGTCGTTTGGACCTCCGATTGAGCATGGATGACCTCCCAGGCCTCGCACTGGATGAGACCGCTTTCGCACCTCGTGTCCGCCTCGCTGTTGACAACGTACGTCCCACCATTGGCGGTATCGCTCTCAACGGGGTTCCATCAGGGTCACCTCTTTCCATCGGTGAAGCCAACCTTCTCGAGGTTCGACTCATCACCAATGATGAGAATGGATTCAATTTCAATGAAGATGCGGTACTCCACTACCGTGTCAAGGCTGGTGAAGCAGAAATTTCTCGTGGTAGTATCCTTTTGCCCGATGTAATTTCATTTGGTTCAGAATTTATTTGGAGCGGACAGTTGGATCTAACCGATGCTGGAGCAACGACATTGCTTCCCTCCTATACGGTCGATGTTTGGGTTTCAGGTTCCGATGAAGCGGGTAATCCATACGATACGATCTCCAATTCCATGATGGAGCCTTTTGCCTCATGGCCCTTGGCTCTCCTCGGCCCGAGTATTGACCTCCAAGATGAGGGGACGAAACTTCAATGGGATAATCCAAGCCCCTATGCTGATGAAACTGCAATAATGTTCGTCACGGCTACCAATCTCGGCGGTAACGGTCAGGTTGAATTTGCGCTGCAGGAACTTGTTGAAGGCGGTTATTGGTCAACACGTTCAACGGTGGGTGTTGAAGTGACCTCTGGACAGACGTTTACCGCTTCTCTCCCCGTGGTTGCTGATGCCCAAGAAGGAAGCGCAATTGAGTACCGAGTTTTGGTTCTCGTTGACGGTGTTGAAATGGATCGTCAAAGTGTCGAATCCCTCTTGGTCAAGGAAGAAACGGTGCGAGACGGAGAAGCCCTATCGCAGCAATTATCAGACGATATTTTCAGTGTGACGTTGTTTGTCATCGCTCTCACCTCTTTGTCATTCGGCATGTATGCTCTTGTTCTACGACGACGAATGCTCGCTCCAGAAACCGAGGAGGAGGCTGCGGACCAAACTGAGGAAGTTGTACAGGATATGGCAGATCAAAAGGTCGTACCGACCATCGCTGCCGCCTCTCAACCCCCTCCTCCCAACATGTCGGCTCCAGTTGCCGCACCGTCGGCTCCGCCTGCCCCTGCTGCAGCACCTGCTATGGACCGTTCATCGCCACCTCCGGTGCCTCCTACAGGACTTCCCGATGGATGGACTGATGAGCAATGGAATTCCTACGGTTGGCAATTCATTGACGCACTTTCAAAGAACTGAGGTGATGCCTTGTCGGATGATGCGTCCATCGATGGTTTGGTCACGCTTCAAGAGCGGATGGTCAATCTCATCAATCAATTGAGCATGCCTTTGGTAGAGGTTGCTCTTGTTTTGCAAAAACACATTTCAGCCCTGATGACGACACTTCAGGACCATTTGAACAACGCACAACAAAGCGTCACTGACAACGTGATGAATCCATGGCCTCTCGATATTGAAGCTGCAGATTCCGACATTAATTTCCCTGTTGAAAAAGTGATGAAGGTTGTGGATTCACAACGAATGGATATCCTTGAAACACTCATTCGAGTAACGCTGATTGAAATTGACGCCTCCATTATCGAAGCGCTCTTAGCATTACGTTCATGGGAACATTTGGTACGCACTCAACTGGCCTTGGCCAAAGGCCCCGGGCAACTCTTTTCCCCACTTGACATACCCGAAGACTGGTAGGCATGAGATTGAAAAAGAAGGCTCGTGAGGGTGGGGTATGGACCGACGGACTCTACTGACGCTCCTCTTCGCCGTGCTGGTTGGGTCAACCAACCTTGCAGGTTGTTTGGGTAATGACCTCGGTGATATCATCCCTGAGCGGAAAGGCATACCCGGTGGACTCACCTTAGCATGTCTCACCTCTTCTTCCTATACATCGATGGTTGTAGAAGTTGATTATGAACCGGGGTACAAACCATTGGCGAGCAGCACTGACCTTCTTGTTGAGCGGTTAACGAGCGTTTGTGACAAACCTGAGGGTATCAGTATTGAATTTCAAGAAGTGAATTTTGGCCAACAAGGTGATTGGAGTGCAGAAGACGTTCGTTCGAAGGCTTGGGATCAAAAAACCGCCTCTCCGCTTGAAGGTTCAACGCTTCGTTGGCAATTGATCTTCCCGGCAGGCGGTTACGAAGAAGCCTCGGTGCTGGGCGTAGCTGTTGATGCATCAACGGTCGCTCTCTTCGGTGATTCCATTGATGAGGCAGAAGGTCCATTGGGCCGCCCCTCGGTTGAGGATGTGGAAAACAGTGTTGTTATTCATGAAGTAGGCCACCTCCTTGGTCTTGTGAATTTAGTCTATCAATCTCCCGTCGACCATGAAGATGCAGACCATCCTGGCCACTCCAATAATGATGACTCAGTGATGTACTGGGCCGTGGAATCAACGGATATTGTCAATTTCATCTTCGGTACTCTGCCCAATGACTTCGATACGGATGACCGTAATGACTTGGCGGGTTTAGCCGACGGGTCCATCCCAATTCGTGATCAACTATGGTCCCGAGTTTGAGACTTGAATGCAATGGCGTCACGCCAGGCATCGAAGATTGACCACAGATACAAGCCAACCCACAGAACAATGGTAAGGGCAAGGGGTATTTGCAACAAAAACCAATCCATACCCCGTCGGTGCTCACGGTTGAAGTGCTGTCCGAGGTAAAGGAATGGGATAATGGAGAGCAGCACGGCAAGAATGGGTCGAAAAGCCCCCCATGTGCCTACGCCAAATGTGATTTCCCTCCAAATCTCCTTGACCACGCGAACGGGCAATAGACCCTTCTTTTGTTGCGATTCTTCCGGAGAGAACTGGACAACCAACTCTTCCTCCATGCTTTCGATGCTGGAGCCCTTCATTTGTCAAGGTGACGCCTTCAATGGAGGGTATGGATGAATAACTGGGGCTCCAAGGCAGAGTCATGGCCAGACCTCAGGTTCTCGTAACGGGATTCGAACCCTTTGGAGACCATGCTACGAACATCAGTTCTCTTCTTGCCGAGCGATTCGTTGGTTTGATGAATCTTCACCATCCTTGGAATGCTTCGCTTTTTGAAGTTGATTTCACCTTTGACATTCTGTCGGTTGACAAAAAAGGTTCCGTCAAAACAGCCCGTCGAATTGAGCAAGGTGAGTCGTGGGATGCAATACTTCACCTTGGATTGTGCGAGCAGTGTAGTCTTCCTCGCTTTGAGCGGAGGGCACAAGACCTGCTTCATATGCGGATTCCTGATAATGCAGGTCGGCAGATTTCCAACGAGACCTTGACGGGAGATGGTGATAGAGGCTGCTGGATTGACCCTTCTATTTGGCCGCAAGAAGGCTTCAATTCACCGTTTGAAATATCCACTGATGCAGGAGCTTATCTCTGCAACGAGACCTATTATCGAACTCTCGAGGCCTTGGCATGCATGTTCGATGATGCCAAAGGCCTTCCCAAACCTGCGCTCTTTTTGCACCTCCCTGCTGAAACGGCCATCGACCTTGATGTTGCGCTTGAATTCGTCAAAACAACGGTAGCGTTCATGCTTCATCCAACACCTCGCCCACCGACCGATGTTGTTGCAGGTTGTCTCTTGAACGAGCATGGCGAGCACCTGTTAGCCAGACGTTCGGCTGGACAAGATCAAGAAGGGACATGGGAATTTCCCGGAGGCAAAATTGAGCAGAATGAGTCTTGGAAGGCTGCTCTTATTCGTGAATTTAATGAAGAATTGAATCTTGAAGTGCGACCGACTCACCCACTGGGAACATGGGTCCACACCAACGGAGATGTCTCTCTCATGATTCATCTTATCGCGTGTGAGTTGGTTGAGCCTACCGCCAGCCCCATACTACGCGTTCACGACCAGTGGATGTGGAAGCAGGGGGGGGAGGGCAACCTCATTGATTGGACTGGCAGAGATGAAGAGATGGATGCCCACCTCGCTCGCTCGGATTAATGCCACGTGGATGCTTCACCGTCGTCGTCCATGGTGCGTTCGTCATTGATGGTCCGTGGAACTTGTGTTCGCCCCGGATGCCAGGTGGCGGCTTCAATCCATTGTGCCAATCCTTCGCCTTTGAGTTCGATACGGAATACACCTCCAAGGGGAGAATCTCCCGGGATTGGAAAGGCTACTTTCCCGACAGATGCGGCCTGACGGCTCAATTCAAAGGATGTTGAATCATTGTTGAGGTGTTTGGACATTGCGTCAAGGGCGGTGTCAAGGATTCGCTGTTCGTGCAAAGCACCAAGGAAGGTGGTCATCGATGGATTGAGAAATTGCCAATCTTCATCGCTTCCCTGACCAAAGTGGGGTTCATGAGGGTCTGCATCATTGGCCGCATCTGGAAAAAGATGTTGCAGCGCTTGTAGTACCTTATCTGAGGAATCTGCACCTGAGACACGTGTTGCAATGTTGATGGAGATACCTTCACCGATTCCGCTCAAGCGAAGTCTCCCCCCAACCATGCTTCGGGTACATGCTTTTCCTTCAAGAACATACCTTCCCTTCCTCCAATGAAGGCAAAGGGTGAAAATCTCTCGGGTTTTTTTTGCCACATGGGTGGCGCGGACGGACCAGTATATGCTACGGTCATCCCCGTCCTGAACGAGCGAGAGCACATTGAGAAATGCCTTCGTTCATTCATGCAGCAAAACATCGACCCTTCGCTTCACATGGTCATGGTTCTTGATGGCGGTTCAACCGACGGAACTCAAAGCATCATACGCGACCTTCAGGAAGAGTACGCGACGGAGCAGTCGCCCGAATTAGTCTTCAAGGAGAATCCCGGCCGGACCGTTGCTCACGGACGTAATGAAGCGATGAAGCATCTACCGACCAGCGTGCAGTTTCTCATCGAAATGATCGGTCACGCAAGTGTTGAACCGACACATCTTGAGCAGAGAATTCGGGCTTGGGACGAGTGTGAAGGGCTCAGTACCAAACCTCTTGCTGGCGTAGGTGTCAAAGTATGTTCTCCGACGACATCAATGAACCATGTCGAAACGTGGATTGAATCCGCTCTCCATTCGCCTTTTGGTCAGAGCGGTGGCCAATTCAGTGATTTCGCAACGGTTGGCCCGACCCAAGTCCCTGCATTTGTCATGCACCGGCGGGATGTGATTGAGGCGGTCGGCGGGTGGGATGAGGCCTATCTCACCAGTCAAGACAGCGAACTTTCAATGCGCTTGCTCCAATCCGGATATTCGTTGTATCGTTCACCGAATAGCGAGGTGACCATGCGAAAACGCACCAGCCTTGGCAAATGGTGGAAAATGAGTCATCGTTATGGGTTTTGGCGTACAAAAGTCTTGAAAAAATACCCCAAGCGGGCCAAATGGAAAGAATTTCTGCCGCTTATTGGGCTCGCTGGAACCTTGGCGTTAGCCCTAGCAGGATTTCCATGGTGGTGGCTTGGAGCGGGTCTCTACGCCGGTGTATTATCCCTTGAATCGCTGAGGCAAAGTATTCTCCGTAAGGACATTACGTGCCTTGTAGGTACACCTCTTTCGCTCCTCATATTGCACACAGGATTCTCAGTTGGATTAATTGACGGTCTGGTTCGAAAAGGTCGGATGCCCAGTGATCGTAGTTAACACATCATGCCCATAGATACATGAGCCATGAACAAAAGCAGGAAATGAGTTCGATGGTTGAAGCAAGGCGCCAGACCTCTCGCGGCTTGACCGTGTTGCCTCTCCTCCTCATGGGTGCAACCCACCTTTCAGTTCAACCACTTCGAGCGATGTTTGAATTGGAACCTCGCTTGATGTACGGGTGGTACCTCATCGCCATCGTTCTTGGTGTTGTACTGTTTCGTAAATCACGCGTGATCAAAGACCATGAATACAATCGTGCGAAGGCTATGAAGAAAATTAAGCATGTTTACGAGGCTGAACAACGCGGAGTATGGGACACCAATGTTGAACTCAACCCGACTATGGACGCTGTTACCAAAGCAGGCCTCAATCAAAGTGTGGCTGCCTTCTCGAGTGAGGCTCCAGAAATGGAACTCGAAGATGAAGAACGCGTCGAAGTGAGCATGCTGACAGAATCACAACATGTCCGCAAGGCATCAGCACGTGTTTCTGGTGAAGCATCCTTTGACGATGAAGTTATCACCGGGACGATCGGTGCTACCCGCAAAACAGGCTTAATGGACCAAATTTTGGACGGGATTTCCGGACTTTTTGGCAGAGATGCACGTGCGGTTCGTGAAGAAAAACGACGGGCACGGCTCAAAGCCACTGCATCCTCCTCCCCCGTTGTGGCTCAGCGACCCATTGCACCGTTGCGATTGACAAAAAGCAATGATGAAACCGAAATTGACATGACCAGCATGAGTGATTCTGGCGGTGTAAAAACGGTCATTACATCTTCGGGACAAGAACGTGATTCTTCCTCCTTTGGTGAAGAAAAAACCTTGCCTTCACAATCAATAGAGAGCATGGCCATGATGGGTCAGGCGCCGAGTGCCAGCAATCGCATCCAAACGGCAGGCCCTGTTTGTTCTGGTTGTCAATCTCCGGTCACACCCAGTGAACGATTTTGCCCGCATTGTGGTCTTGATCTTTAGAGAACGACCCGTGAGATTGAAAGCAGACCTCTCGTCGTAGCGGTAAGGGGGCACTGTTTTGGCAGACAAACGAGACTACTACGAGGTGCTGGGTGTTGAACGCTCAGCCAGTGAAGGTGATCTCAAAAATGCCTTTCGAAGGCTCGCTCGCAAGTACCATCCAGACCGGAGCACAGAAGAAGATGCTGAGGATCGGTTCAAAGAGATTCAAGAGGCTTATGCCGTTCTTTCCGATGAACAAAAGCGGGCGCATTATGACCGATTTGGACATGATGGTCCTCAGGGCAATCCCTTCGGTGGATTTGGCGGGGGCGGTTTCAATATCAATTTGGAAGACATCCTTGGTGGAGATTTCTTTTCTTCGATGTTTGGTGGCTCTTCACGACGACGCAGTCGCCGGGGCTCCGACATTCTTCTCAGGCATACCATCGACCTCATTGATGTGCTGAACGGTACTGACCAAGAAGTGACTCTTGACCTGCCTCAGCCCTGTGGTTCATGTGATGGAACGGGTGCCGATGGCGGTGATTTGGTCACGTGCTCACGGTGTTCTGGACAAGGACAAGTTCGTGTGCGCCAACAAGTTGGACCTTTCATACAACAATCCGTTCAGCCATGTGATGCATGTTCAGGTCGTGGAAGCGTGAGCGAGAATGCTTGCGATGCCTGTTCGGGCAAGGGGCAAGAAATGGAAAGTACCACCCTGCGTTTTTCCGTTCCATTGGGCACAGAAGATGGTAGTCGCCTCCGCATGCGTGGCAAGGGTGAACCGGCTCCTCAGGGCCAAGGGGAAAGTGGCGACCTCTTCATTGAACTCGAAGTTGAACAGCATCCTTGGTTTGAACGCAGTGGTTCTGACCTGATTATGTCTCTTCCTCTTGGTTATCCCGACCTTCTTTTGGGAACGACTGTCACCCTTTCCCATCTCGATGACAAACCACTTGTCGTCAAGGTTCCATCCAATTCCAATTCTGGCGAAACGATCGAAATCAAAAAACGAGGCTTGCCAAGGCAACGTGGTAGCGGTCGGGGCGATGTCATTGTATTGTTGAAACTGCACATGCCTGCAAAAATACCCAAAGGTACCAAGAAAACCATGGCAACGCTTCGTGACCAATTGAGTCCAAACGATCTCGAACAAAGCATCATCGACGACGCTAAGGAACGACGTAGTTCATGATTCTTCCAAAGCCCTCGGTAGCGTTTCTGGTATCCGTGCTGCGAAGGGTTGATTGTTGATTCGGCCGTTCAATTCAATGTCAACCGATGGTGCGCTTCCTTGTAATTCGACCATCAAAAATGCCCGATGTCCTTCACTCAGTGTATCCAAGAAGACTTCTTCGCCTTGATGTAAAAAACGAGGTTCAACGGAGACGACTTGATACGCCTCTCCGTCTGGAGCGTCAAACCTCAGGGCTGCAAGTTCCCAATCACCTTCAATCACATGAAGTCCGATCACCAGAGGCCAACTTAGTTCAACTTTGGAGAGACGGGAGTCTACTCGCCAAACTGCGAGAGCGAGATGTTCAGTACGGTGATGTAGCGTTGGTTCACCCCATGCATCCATTCCATCTTCCCATTCCAATTGAGCAACGGCATGCAGGGCACGAGCGATGTCTTTCTGTGAGGACTTCACATTGAGCTCTCCAGAGTCCAATCGTGCACTATACCAAGCAAGTCGTTCCTTTTTCTCAATAATTTGGCGACCGAAGTCCTTCGCCCGTTTGATGTCAATGGCCAAATAAAGGACGGGAATTAAGAACAGAGCTCCCAAAAACCATCGGGCTAAGCCGCCCCAAAATACAGCATCTTCACTTGGAGGGAACCATGGTTCTTCTCCCTCATCAACCAGGGCGTAGGTCGACGTGATTCTGTAGGCGTGTGAGGGGACGTCTTCACCCCACAAATGAGGCGTGGCTTGGGATGCATTTTGGAACCGTATTTGCAAGTATTGCGTACCCCTACCTACTTGGAGTCCGAGTTTCAGTTGGTCTGCAGCAGGTCGGGTGATGTCCGTATTCAGAACTTCCCCAGTCGCCTGGTCGATGTCCCAAACTTGAAGTTCCAGATTCGTGATGTTCCCCTCAATGGTGAACTGGAGGAAATGAATCGAATCCATCCAACCGTCAACCTCCAATCGATAGGTGTCCACGGTATCATGGACGCCAAGGGTGAATTCCGCCTCGAGGCTGGTTGTGAGGTTCAACAGTGGCCATGAAGCATTGTTGATGTTGAGTGATGAAGGCAGTATTGATGGTGCCTCAAGGCCCGCATGGTCGCTGAAATCATGCATGTTGAACTCGATGGCAAACACGGGTGTTTCCTTGATGATGACTCGGCCACCGTCGATACCCGGATAGGGGTAGGTTCGAAGTGATTCTCCCTGAAGCAAGAATTGCTCTTCTCCCTCGACCCAATTGCCGTCCAATAACTGGTCCACTTGCAGATGAACATCGCCCAGTCGTGAGTGGAGGTCCAGGTAGCGTGTTTGGGTCCAGTCAAGGGGTGAGACTGTTGAATTATGCCCGAGTACTTCGCTTCCGTATCGTAAATCTTGGCCGATAAGGGGAGTCGTTGGTTGTGCCTCAAACAGGAAAAGATGAGCGCTCCAATAGGACGGGGTTATGCCCGTGCTTAGCCGTGCAATAAATCGTCCATCATCACTTGCAGTCCACCAGGAAGAGGGTGGTGGGTCTCCTGACAACTCGGTGAAGGCGGCAGTCAGGTGGTGAACGTTCTCCATGAGATGTTCGGTTTCAGAATCTTGGAAGTACATTTGGAGGTTGAGGTCATGGCTGGATTCAAGCCATTGCCACTCAAGGGTATCACCCTTTGAGGCATTCACAATCACGTACTCGTCGTGTTCTGTATCAAGGGTGCCCGAATGGTGAAGGTTGGCAAGATTACCATCATCGATGCCCGCTAATGTGCCACGATCGGTGTCCATGCACATGCTTGCATTCAAACAGCGACCAACCTCGTGAGATACTGCTGTAGAGGATGGACTTGGGCGGATGGTTGGGTTGGTGTCTGAGATGTTCGTGGTGAGGGAGAAATGAACGGTCTCATCAACCGTACTGCTGAGTTCGAAGGTCAATTCGTTTGCATTCGCTGCAAACAATACCACCCGCTGACCGTCGCTGGCGGAGTCATCACTATGCTCCAACATCACCTCACACGCTTGACAATTTACCGTCACCATGGTGCTGGTATTGGGTTGGACGGAAATGGTCGCAACATAGGTATCTCCTGCGATGAGGTCAAGGGTGTTGATGCGCTGAAGTTCATCTAAATCTCGTATGGCTGCAGAAGCCTGAATGGGCAGCGCAGCCATCAAGAAGAGCCCCAAGAGGAGCAGGGCGGCCGCTCTGTGGTATTGCCTTCCCATGCTTTGGCGTAGCGGTGATGACTTTCAAACCACCCCCCTCTTTGGGTTCAAACCCTTGAAGAAGACGAGCGACCCCGACCCATCATGGGCGAGGGCTTGGCACGTACCGTGATGCTTCGTCATCGCTTCTCGAGACAGTGGGGTTTGGGTGACCGTAAATCCCCTACAAGCCTCACTCCATCATTGGTGCTCATGGATGACGATGTCGTTCTGCCAGTGACCTATGCAGCCTTTAGTACCACTTCCACTTCAACCCTTCCGGCCACGCTTGAAATGAGGGCAAGAGGCGCATTTATTGCACCTGATTTTTCAGAAATCGGTCCAAATTATTCGGTGGGAGTCGGCCACGTCCTTCCGCCATCACTTGAGGATGCCAATGCTGGAGAGGAACAAGGGACCTCATCGCTTCTTCCCGTGTCCTGGCAACGCATGAACCACGATGAGGGTCTGCTTGACGCGTCGCTTTCACCCGACATCGTGGTCCTCACCGATGCAGTTCAACTGGCTGGGCAAGGTCAGAAATTATCTCAGGCGATTCTCGCCCTCAAACAACGGTTCCCAGGCGCCCTGCTTTGGGCACCAGGTATCGGTGGTCCAGACAATGTGGCCTTGTTGACTCTCATGGGAGTTGACCTCTTTGACATGGCGCGTAGCCGTGAAGCCAGTGCGAATGAGGTGCTATTGACCCAGCAGGGTCCGAGGTATCCTCTTGAGCACGAAACCTTCGTTATGGAGGCACAAGCCTATCACTGGATGAAGGCACTCGATGAAGTTCGTGCAGCGCTCGTCCACGGGACACTTTCAAGCCTTGCCGAACGGCAATCACTTTCAAGTCCGAAATCAGTTGAGCATTTACGCCACCATCGTCATCTCGTGAGTCAACAAAAGGACGCTCTTTCATCACATGTTCGGGCTGACCGACTCTTCGCATGTTTCAGCGAATCCGCCCTGCGCGACCCGTTGGTTGAACAATGGGAGCAATTCATGACGTCATCCTACCAAACTCCCCGTCCCGTCAGTGAGGTCATGATTCTCCTCCCTTGCTCCGCACGTAAACCGTATCGATTATCCAAGACGCACAGTCGGTTTATTCGAGCCATTCAGTCGACAGGATGTCATGAAGTCATGATGACTTCTCCTCTTGGTTTGGTCCCCCGTGACCTCGAGGATGTATGGCCAGCCTCGAATTACGACGTGCCAGTGACGGGCGATTGGACGCTGGACGAATTGGCCCGAGTTGAACGAATGTTGACTTCGCTTGTCAAGAGAACCGGATACAAACGAATCATCAACCACACCAACATGGATTTGGGCTTTATCGACGTTGAAGTTGTGAATACACGCAAGGGTCGTGGTTCGACCAATCATGATGCTCTTCAGGACTTAACCGATGCCGTCAAAGATGCGGTTCAAACCTATGAATTACGCAATCAAAAGAACAGCCATCGCCTCCTGGAGCATTTCAAAAGCATCGCTCGTAAGACAATGAAGAACGATGCGTGGTGCGAAGGCATCGTGGTTCGTGGTAAGCTGCCTCGGTGGCGCTTGGAATTGGATGGGCAACAAATCGCAGTCTGGTCTATTGACCGTAACGGGTTTTCGTTCTCCAGAGCCTCTGTTGACCTCCTGGCCCAACATGACGCACTCCCCAAAATTCATCTCATCAAGGAAACGGTTTGGAAAGGGGACGTCTTTGCACAGATGGTGCAATCCTACGACCCAATGATTCGCTGTGGCGATGATCTCCTCGTCTACCAAAACGGGGTTGTCGTCGGTCTTGCCAGAGCAGTTGCGCCGGGTTGGGAATGGGCAGGTACACCCGGTACGCTTGCCAAATCACACCAACGCAAAAAGGTAAACTGAAGATTCACAGGCTGCTTCGTAGGGTGCGGAGTGATTAAGAAGGGGAGATAAGTCGGAAGGTCGCTTGGTGACGCTCTATGGCACGTATGTACAAGTCTCGTAAAGGCCAAAGTGGCTCAACTCGTCCGCATGTTACAGAAGCTCCTGAATGGTCAAATACGGACAAAGATGCCGTTACATCCATCATTCTTGACCTCGCCAAAGGTGGAAAATCAACCTCTGAAATTGGTATGATTCTTCGTGACAAGCACGCTGTCCCCAACGTCCGCTTGGTCCTCGGCAAGCGTCTTGGCCAAGTTTTGGCCGAGAACGAAATGGGTGGTGCTTACCCTGAAGACATGATGAATCTCATGCGTCAAGCAGTCGCCATCATCAACCACTTGGGCTCTGGCAATCACAAGGACTTGCACAACAAGCGTGCTCTGGAAATCACCGAATCTAAAATCCGCCGTCTCGCAAATTACTACAAGGCCGAGAGCCGTCTTCCTGCAGACTGGCGATACAAGCGTGATGAACTCCGCTTGATGGTCGAGTGATTCATCCACAGAAATGAACACCTTGATTTGGTGTCGTTGTTTCGTATGAACGATAGTCCATGCGCGATTTGCTCAGTAGCCCCTTCGTTCAACCCGTGAGCGATAAGCTGAACGCTGACCTTGAACGAATGAAATCAAGTGAATTAATCCATCTTCATGCTCCTGCAAATCTCGAAGGCCTCCTCGCCATGGGGCAATTGGAAGCGGCTTGCCTTGATGCAGGCATCAAATATCGCCGTCGTTTCTACTTGCCCAAACATCATCGCCCTCGTGATGAATCTCTGGACATCCAATCCCCTTCAGTTGGTGTGAACGTTCTCATTGACTCCGAGGAAGATACATGGCAAGCAGAAGACCGTTCCGATGAGGGGGACGTCCAAATTGTGCCTCTTGCTACGAGCGTGCAAATGGGTACTCAACACCACATCCATCACGGTTCATTGGACTGTGTGATTCAATGCGCTGCCATCGCTGCCCTTCTCGCTCCGAACGGTCGTCGTGTAAGAAAATTAAGGCCCTATCTCTCGCTTGGTTTGTGGCTGCGTGGCGCACTTGACACGAGCCTTGACCCAATTCACTCCTCAGCCCTCCTTCACTTGAAAGAAGAGGGTAGTATACGACTCGTACCCCTACCTGAAGTCAGTGAACCTCGCAAGGGTATGATACCTCATCTCCCTGAACGTCGTTTGGTGAAATTGCAAAAAGCCTGGCCTGGAATGAATGTTGATGAGCGCAAACAGGCCTTGAGCGAACTGATCCTACCTTGTTTATCCGACTCGAGTCTTTCAACCCCCAGATTGGAAGAACTCGTTTGGAAGCGTATGATCGTGGGACAGGAAGCAATTGATTTGGCGAGTCAAGCGGACGCTCTCCGTGATGCATGGCCCATCGATGCTGATGCTTCTCGCCTTTATGCCTCACAACGTCTTGACGATTGGTTACGAACAGGCTCGTTGATGCTTCAAGATGAAGCGACGGTTTGAAACCTCACGGCCTCTTGGACTCACCATGGCGATTGAGCGACTCTTGACGGGTAGTATCCAAAGTCAACTGCAAGAATTACTCTCGACCGAAGATCTCGTCATTGAGGCCTTCAGGGACTTAGTCAAGGACGAATTGAAAAGTCATATCCGATCAAAAGTAGAGGAAGACCCCGAATTGAAGGCTGAAATTAAGGAAGCAGTTGGCTATTACTTCCAATCCAAAGCCCGTAGCATCTACGCCGAACTCAAAGCAACTCGGGCTGCTACGAGACTCGGTTTGCGATTGTTACCAGACGATCTTCAAGGAGAGGTTGGCGAGGCACTTGTCACACTCTTTGAGAAAGAGCTCGGCGACCTGCTTGAGAAAGCACTTTGATGCTTTTCCTTCACTTCGGTGAGTTCAAGTTATGAACCCACCAACCGTAGGAGGCCTGAGGAATTATGAGGCTGGCATTGTTTCTGTCGGTGTTGCTTACTGCAACAGTTCTCATTCCAATGACCAATCCGGTTTCGGCTGACACCTCGGATGAAGTATTGGTTTGTTGCGATGCCTCTCCCGTTGAATTATATCTTTTAGGCAGTGACAGTCAAAGGAAATTGACGCCATTCATCTCGGAACTCGGTGATGAGTCTCAATCCATCGCGGTCGAATCATCCATATCTTCGCAAGAAAGTTTGGGGCGCTGGATGATGCCAGATTTGTGGCAAGGTGACATTCCATCCTCGACGTGGACCTTTTCCATTGCATATACGGTAGAAAATGCCGCTGGTGTTCAAATCAATGCCACTGCAACAGTCAACATTGGGTCGAAAAGTTTCAGTGCACAAACCGACCCTGGTTCCTCCTTCTTGGCGCAGGGTTCGGGTTCGCTGACCTTTGAGATTGATGTTGAATCACTTTCCACGACAGGTACCTCAAACATTGAACTTGAACTCGAGGCTCAAGCCATTGTGTTCAGCGTGCCAGGTGCAGATGCTAAATTGGAATTTTTATGGGGAAGTGAAGATGATGCCTCATCGCTCGAAGCAACGATTCCGCTTCTAGACATCCTCATGCTGGAGCCTGAAATCGAAGGTTCCGATGTTTATCTTGGAGTTCGTCTTGACTCGCCCTGGGGCCTCACTACCCTGGCATTAGCGGAATCCATTACCCTACGAGTCAACGGCCAAGAAGTAACTGGAGACCCTATCGAAACTGCCTCAGGAGATACCGTCCGAGTGACGTGGACTTGGTCAGATGCAGAGGGAGGCGTTGAAACCATTGGAGTCGAAGTTGAATTGTCGTTTCAGCAAGACCAACCCTCGCTCAAAGGCTCTGCATCATTCGAGATCGAGACCTTTGACACCGGTGGAGGAACAGGTACATATTATCCGCCAGATGAACCGCTACGAACAGATGGTGGTGGAAGTTTCCTCGATGTTGACATTCGCATGAACCTCGATACTGATGGTAAAGAGTTGGCCTTGGAACGGGTGACAACAATCACTGTCGACGATGAAATTGCCTTCTGGATGCGTTGGGGAATGGACCACATTGGTGATGATAACCCTGCTCTTTCCTCCATGCTCCGAGCCTTCAGTGCTGGAGCCGTCACGGACGAAGACCGTGTCAGTCGGTTCATTGAGCCCGTTGAATTGAGTGAATTTGAGCGACAACTCGTTAATCTCGCACCCTTGTACCTCACGGCGGGTCTGGGATTGGATTCCGATGAATTGCTCGGTGATTTCCGTGCCTTTAACGAGGTGAAAATTGAAGTGGACCTGAACGGTCAAAATGCAGTCATCAATCACCCGGTGACCATCCGTTTCTCAACGGTTGAATGGATTGATGAGGTTCAGATGAAATTGGTGAGCAAATTCACGGTTGCACAACCTGCTCCCTTATGGAAAAGTTTCACGCTTGAGTTGGAAGCATCTTCAACTTTCACAACTTCTCTCTACAAGAGCAGCTTGCGTGAATCGGATGCATTTGAGTTCTCGGTATCTCGCATGCCGTGGGGTGACAAAGTCACCCTGAAGGGGGAGGGGATTGATCAAAATGAAGAGTTTTCCCTCACGGTTATACCGACCTCAAACCTCATTCATACTCCCTTCGTTCTAAGCATTCTAACGCTCCTTGGAACCATTGGTGCTTTCATGATTGGACTAGGAATCTCTCGTAATCGTCAACGAACGTATCTGTATTTTGAAATGATTCTCATACCAGTAATTGCCTTCATATTCATCTTCGGCTATCCACTTCAATTCATTGGAGGCGGATTGTTAATGATGTCGCTCATTTGGTGGATCACGGCCTTTGCGAGTCCCAGATTAGCCAATGGAATCACTCGAAAGAAACCGGTCCATCCTCAAATCCCATGCCCTGCCTGTCAGGTCATGAATGCAGTAACGACTACAGAACGCCCTCATCGTTTTGCCTGTGATGGATGTCAGCGCACCATCAAATTAGTTGCTTGAAATTAGAGATTGAGGCCCTTCAGATTGGCTACCAAATCAACAGCTTCTTGATAGTCACTGGGTGAGAAATAACCTACAAATTCTTCGTTTTCATCAACCGCAACAACCGCCTGGGGTGTACGTTCTTTGATGTCCTTCAACACGCCTTTGAGACGGTCGTTGAGATGGACTTTCATGAAATCCATTTCCATATGGCTGTGACATTGTGATTCAGCAGCATCCACGCCTTCACTTAGTGCTTTGATCAATTGACGTTGTCCAATGACTCCTTTGACATGCTGGTCATCGTCCAGAACCACCACGATTCCACCCGACGTTGTCAAAAGTCGCAACGCAGCTTCTTGCAAGGTATCGTCAATACCAACTGTAGTGTGTTCGTCATCAAGATTGAGGTCGCCAACGGTCTTGCTCATATTTTGCTGACTGCTTTGGTTACCTATGTAATTTCCTAAGCATTTTCTTCGCCGTGGTCTTCATGGCAAAGAAGAAGTGAATCGTCCTCCATCACTCTGGCATAACCAATGCGCTCCAACTGTACGATGGTTCCAGCCGTGTAAGCATGGGTTTCTACTTGGCCGTTGACATGGTGAATTTCGTTGTCTTTCGTATAGCGGAGTATACATTCCCTGCATTGGTCGGAAGAAAGCCAATGTACGATGGGGCGCTTGTCATTTCGTTCCATTGACCCCATGCTTGCAATCGTATCATTCAAGGCTACATCTGCGAATTCCTTGAGGCGCAAATCCATCTTTTCAAGATCCTCGCCCTCCAAGAGAATTTCTTTCGAACCTAACGACCATGTTCGCACTCCCATGGAGGCATCGTTGGGATGAACGGGAAGGGAGATCTCAGAAGGGGCCTCTCCTTCCAGAGTAAACGTGATCGGATGTCGAACAAAGGTTAGGCGTGGTGCTGTACCGTCTACGACCTTCGTGTTGTGGGAATACAGCGTGGCGAGAGGAACGGATATGTCCTTTTGTGTGATTCCCAATTCGAGCCAGAATGACCGCAATGCTTTGGAATCAATACCCCTCATTTTGAGGGCTTGAAGGGTAGGTAAACGAGGGTCGCTCCATCCGTCGTACAGTTCAGCCTCGACATCCTTACGCATTTGTGAGGTTGAAAATCCACCCCATTCATGTACCTTGACTCGTCCCCAGTACATCGTTTCGGGATAGGACCACCCAAAATGTTCATACAGCAATTTTTGCTTACGTGTAGAATCCATGAGGTCTTTCCCACGGATAATATGGGTCACACCCTGAAGATGGTCTTCGACTGCACTTTGGAAATCAAGCAACGGCCATACGATGTAATTTGAGGCAACAGAAGGTCGAGGGTGTGGATGCGCTTTCGTATCTTGCAAGCGGAGAGCAGGCCAATCACGCAGGGCCGGATTCTTGAGTGTCATGTCGGTTTTAACGCGAACAACCGCATCACCGGGTTTGAAGACACCTTTGAGCATTGAGTTCCACAACACTACGTTATCTTCGTTGGATTGGCCTCTACACGGGCAAATCGTCATTCCGACACGATGTACCTTGAATTCCTCGGCTGAACAACGACAAACATAGCCGAATCCGCCCTCAAGCATTTGCATAGCATGTTGGTAATATTCCTCAATTCTGTCGGAGGCAATCACAACACGGTCGGGCTTTCTTCCAATCAACCATTCCGTTTCTTCCTCAATGCTTCGGTAGGCATCGAGCATTGGTGGTTTGACTTTCGTATCAGTGTCGTCAAATCGCAATATGAAGGTGCCGTCGTACTTTTCACGGTACGTACTGTTGATGACCAAACCCCTTGCATGTCCAAAAGAAAGAGGTCCGTTTGGATTAGGTGCAAATCGAAGTACGACCTTGCCATGCTCTGCATTTTCAAGGTCAGGTAAACCTTCGCGACGGACTTTAACTTCACGCTTTTGGAGGAGTTCCGGTGCTTCATTCGCCAAAATATCACGCAGTGATTCAATACCGTTTTGTGCAGCCATTTCATTGGCCTTGGCTACTTCAGCACCGACCAGTGCAGTTACTGCCTTTCCGTGTTGGCGCAAATCCGCTCGCGCCCCCATGATTCTGCCAATGACTGAGCCAACAGCGCCCTTCCCCTCATATTCTATTGCGTTTTGATAGGCGAGATGACGGAAAAAATCTCGCGTGGTTGCATCAGGTTCCCAATTATCGCCCATCGTTTTGCGCACGCAGGGCCCCCTCATCAAATGCGTGCATCATCTCACTTGAACAAACGTTGCTGCTTCGTTCTTTGTTGCCCTCTCACGGGGAGATCTCCCTTTCGATTTGCCTGCCAGAATCGCCGGACGGTAGCCCACCCCCATCGAACTTCATCGTGGATGCCCGTTTGGTTGATGAGATGCTGTAGGGCTGCTTTTGTTTTCGGATCGCCGGGGTAGCCGGAACCAACCTCAATTCCTGTTTCAAGCCTGAGCCGCTCAATTTGACGGTCACGCTCCTGTTTCGCCAAAATACTGGCCATCCCAACAATCGGATGGTTGAGGTCTGCTTTGTGCTCGCTGGTCATGGTACTGTTGCTCCAGGGCCACCCCTCAATCCGCTCACTGATTCGGTCCGTGAAGCGTTGCGGATTGACATCACATGCGTCAGCAAGAATGTGGGCGTCTTCACGGCAGGGGAGTTCGTTGATCGCCTCACTAAAACCTCGTACTTCGAGCCAATTGAGACCGTCATCAAGCATGGCCAAGTCGATACGTTCAGGTGTGCATGAAACGATTGATGCAACCCAACCTTTGTGTTCGGTTTGTTCGAAAAACCAGGCTTCGAGTTCTTCACGACGTTTTGGTGACAGGTCCTTTGAATCCTTGACTCCAGCCTGGATGAGTAATTCATATTCTTCTTCGGGAATGCCGCATGCCGCTATGACCAGCGGGCCGAGGACAGGGCCCCGTCCTGCTTCATCAATTCCTACCAGCATGGTATATCCCTTTCAAAATTCAAGGTCATCCTGCGGGGCTGACTGTGATGATTTGGTTTCTTGAGCAAGCGTCGGTTTTGTTTCCGATACAGGTAAGGGGACGGGCTGGGGCGGTTCGATGGTGCTCTGCGTTGATGAAGTTGGATTTGGCTGGGATTCGGATTGTCCCTCGAGGTCCTTGCCAAGAATGAGGGAAGCGGCTTCAACGAGTCGAGGTTCCACTGGAGGGTCTTGACGACTTGGCAAAGGTTGGGCTTGAACCAAACTTTGCATGGTAGATAAATCGCCTGTTGGAGCGAACGTCGTCGGTGATGGAGGTCGGTTATCCTCAGGCTCGCCGCCTTTGAATTTCTTCAACCATCCGTCGGCGCCCTCATCGACCTGCTGGTAGGGCAGGATGGATTGTTCGCTCATGCGACGCTCGCGGTCAATGACAGCCTTGTAAATGATGATTCCAGCAACTGCGATGGAGATCACGACAAAAGCCCAAGCTTTGACATAAGCGACCGTAGTTTCAAAAGCCGAAGACCAATTAAAACCCTCATCAACCTCTTCAACAGGTTGCCACTCAACACCAAGATAATCGCCTTTTGAAGTATGTACAAATGGAAGTTCGGGTGCAAAGCGAGAACGCATTGAGGTGTTGACGAAAACGGTTCCGTTGCTGGTTTGGTCTTGAGGTAAATCCACCCACGCACGAATGGTGAAATTTGCCCCCAATGGTATGTCGTTGATTTCAAAAGAGCGCGGGTATTCGACTCCATCTTCATAAATTGCTGAATCCGGGGGGATGAATCCCATGGGCGTAAAATGACTTGATTGGAGTTGAATAAGCAGCCCATCAACGGCATTACCGTCATTACGAACTTCCATCGCAATGGATAACCGCCCTTTGGCGTTGACCTGCTCTTCGATGTTACGGAAGGACCATTTGATCTCGGGTGCCACTTTAAGCGGAATTTCAACCGAATGAACGACCTTGCCCGTGTCATCCAATACTTCGATGGTTGCAGTACCGAGGAGGAAAGCTAACGCCTGCTCTTCTGCAAAAATCTTTACTGCGGGGTAGGTCTTGCTTTGATAGGGTTGGACCAACAAGACATCCGAGGGCAAAACCACTGAGAACCCATCGGTGATTGCACCCGTGCGCAAGGCGTAGGAGTTGTATGAATTGCCCGTATTGAGCACCTCCAGTGACGCGTCGCAGGATTGATTGGGAAGGATTGAATCACACCCAGATTGACTGTACGAGAGATTACCAGAGGAAATTCGTTCAATGGTTGCTTTGACCTGAGCATTCCGTGTGTTGAATTTCGCACCGTCTGCAAAGACTTGGACCTGAACATAGATTTCCCCGACGAATAGATTTGGCGATTGGATTCCAATTTCAATGGTTCTCGATTCATTTGGCAAGAGTTCAACATCTTCGAGTCCACCGAATAATGCCACAGTCCAACCATTTACATTGAATCGGTCGGTCGGTAGAAGACCGTCCAATGGTTCGCCGTTTTCGTCCACGCCCTGCAGGGAAATGTTGAGTGTGTTGGGCGTATTTCCCACATTACGAACGACGACATTGAGTCGCCCGTCATCGTTTGGTGCCAGTGTGATGTCTTCATCAACTTCGTCAATGGTAACATTCTTTTTCTCGTTCATCAGCAATTCAAAACTCCATGAGGTTGTGGCTTTATCCAAACTTGAGGTGGCAGAAAGCGTGAACAGTGGACCCGTTTGTGACAAGGGCATACCGTTCTCAACTGCCGGCACATCCACCCAGAGGTAAACATAGGCCAATGTTTCGGGTGAAAGTATCGTAGATGCCTCGGCACCGTTTTGATTAGCCATATTCCAACCCCAATTCCAATTGGATTGCGTGTACAAAGAATAGGTGACATTGTCAGGATAGGTGCCGTTATTGGAAATATTCACGGCAACCGAGGTGCGTACGTTTTCGTCTACCGTTAATGACGTTGTTCCCTCAACGCCAAAGTTGAGGTTAGAATAGGGTGCAATAGTGACGTTCATGGTAACGGTTTCATTGAATGTAGCATCGAGATCTGTGCTGATTGAAAGTTGGATTTGATGAGTTGTGAAACTCGCCGTTGCATTGGCTTTGATGCCGAATACGAATTGGTTGAGATGGTTAGGAACCAGCGTTTCAGTAAGCGGTAGATTCACCGGTGAAAGTGATGTGGGAAAGAAAAGAGGTGAGATGGTTATGGCTTGATTGGTCGTTGCTTTATTGTGCACGGTAATGTATGCGCTTACGGTTTCGTTTTGATGAACTATAACTTCTTCTTGAGATGTAATTCCAATCGTTTCTCCTTCCCTTCCATGGTGGCCGATATCTGCGATGGAAGGTGGGCAAAGCAGAGGCAAGACCAACAAGAGAATGAGGCCGATGCTTCGCATGATAATGGGGTGTAAGGCCTTAGATTTGAAGTGACCTCTCCTCTGCTTCCACTCATTCGTAGGTTCTATGAACAGATGCACCTTGGGATTGTCATGGCACCAATTTGGCCTTTCAAGAAAAAGGAACCAATCGCACAAGTCGACGAGGCTCCTCCCGCCCCGATTGTTTACAAAAAAGGCGAGGACCCAAATGCCCGCCCACCACAAGAAGGAGTTGACGCAGATGCCTACAAAGACGCTCTTGCGCTCTTTGGTGATGGTTCTTCTACCGTTGAGGCAGCCACAGACCAATCCGTGCATTACGACGGTGTCGCCGCACCTCAACCTACACCGAATACATCAGAACCTGTCGTTGAGCAAGACACGCCTCAATTTACTTGGGTTCATCATACCGATGGTTATCACTACAAGCGAAAAGAGGACGGCCAATTTGAACCTACTCCGCACACCAAATCCAGCGATGGTACTTACACGCCATATTCCTGATCAAACAGCGTTGCAATGGGTTCGATAAGACCGGGGTGGTCACGGTCTGCGTGGTTGACGTCTCTCGCAACAGCATGGCGGTCAACGATCCCGATTCCCGGCACGGGAGGAAGCGTCCCCTGTTCGAGCCACGCATTGCTTTGGTTCGGTTGAACCAATACTGGCATACGATGGTGTACCGGTCGGCAATCCTCATTTGATTCGCGAGTGAGGATGGCAAAGGATTCGATCATGTTTTCACCATCATTCCAACGGTCAAAAATAACTGCCATGTAACTCAGAGAGCCGTTCATGTTGTAGTGGTACCACGGTGTTTTTCCTTGAGGCGTTGTCATCCACTCAAACCAGCCATCGGCGGGAAGAAGTCCTCTTCGATGCATTCGTGCCGAGCGAAACATTGGTTTTTCGTGTGCCGTTTCACTTCGTGCATTGATCGGTTCACGGTTTGATGGTCGAGCCCATGATGGACGAAATCCCCAACGCATCAACCGCATGTGCCGCTGGACTGAATCATTTCCTTCAACCGCCGTTTGAGTGACGATTGGAGTCCAAGTTTGGGGGGCAACGTTCCATGAAGGTTTGAAGGGTGTGAGGTCGGAAAGCGGTTCACATATCAGGCTCTCAGTCACCTCGTGAAGAGGTCGAGCGAGAGCAAATCGGCCACACATGCTATCCACTCAGACGGGATCGGTCACCTGGTTCATCAGTGCTGCAACATCGATCTCTGCTCCGTTGAGCGGGACGCGTAATTCAAACAAAGAAGCCACAGCAGGGTCGATTTCACCGAAGCATCCAACCCACCTACCGTTGATGATTAATTTAGCTCCTCGACCTGCAAGCCACGGCCCTTCATTTGCCTCCATCGGCTCCGCATGCCAAGAAGTGACTCCAAGGTCGTTGCACAATGCTTGGATTCGCCCTCTTACTGCAGCAAAACCACCTGAGCGTTCTGCCATGATGAAGGCTAACCTGTCCGTGTTTTGATGGTCGCGAACAACGCTACCCAACTCATAAACTCCCTGTGGTAAATCGTGATGCCGGTTTGTCGATAGTAAGCGTAAGAGTCCTGGAAGCAGATGCTGCCGAAGTATCGTATGGTCGATGGTAATTGGATTTGTGATGGTGGTGATTTGATGGTTGATTTCCCAACGCATGCTGTGAAACTGGTCCTTTTTGTTGGAGAGTGTTAGTGATTGAATCTGCATAAAACCCAATCCTTGCATTGATTCCCGTAACCTGCGGCGCATGTTGTGGTCGCTGCGTGGTTGTGCGGTCAACTGAGCCTTCGGATTGTCTTCTCCGAGGTCTTCGTATCCGTGACCGATCGCTAATTCCTCAACCATGTCCACAGGGTGGAGAAGATCGAATCTCCATCGGGGCATGGTAAAATCAAGAAGTGATGTTCCTGCAGAGGCTTCAGCCATTTTCTGTGCTTTTGTTGGGGCGTTTGATAGAGCGGGGCGCCGTCCGTTAAATTGGCCGCCCATCCGGTTGATGGCGTGTTGCAGTTCTTCATCTGTAAACAAGCGCCCCAAGAGGTTGGCCACCAATTCTTCGGGCACATGGTGCGAGATTCCTTCACCGACTGGGCTCTGGATGGTCTGACCGTGGCAGGTCGTAATCTCAACCGAAAATACGCTTCCTCCGCGTTCTTGAAGTTGTAAACATACCAACATCAACGCCGCTTCACAAGCCCGTTCATCCCATCCTGTCACATCGATAAAGAACTCCTTTGTATTGTGATTGACGGTGGTATGTTGTCCGTTGATGATCGGGGGGAAGGAGAGAACAGCATCGTTTGCATCAAGAATCAAGGGAAAGTTGTTCATCCCCGTAAGAAGATGGGCGTAATCAATTCCCTTTGGGTGATGCTGAAGAATTGAATCGATGGACATTGGTGAGGTTTCACCAAGAGGAATAAATTCGGTTGTTCCTGGGACTGCTACGACCCGGAAAGGAGCTTGTAGGGACGTGAGATCGTGTACGCCTATGGATGCCCGCTTTCGCCCTCGACCTAAAGCGAAGTGGAGTTTTTCTTGATGGTCCATTAAGGACTTGATGAAGGCCTCCATCTCCTCTTCACCGCCGTGAATATCAACGCCTTTGACAACTGCTCCGAGGATCACAGGTCGGACTTCAGCCAGCGTCGCATCTACTTCAATAGAGATGCCACTTGGGCTGACTTCCATTTCCGGTGTGGCTTTTGTTCCGTGAAGGAAGGGCCTGATAGCATGTGCCAGGGTTTCACCACTCAGCAAATCAGGCCGGTCGGGAAAGATTTCAATGTTCAGAGTGTCATCATCACACTGGTCTATGTCCGTACCCATCAACGGTAATTGGTCACCCATTGCTTCGACATCATGGGTTAAACCATGTTGACTTAGAAGATGGCGCAAGAGATTTTGTTCAACTGAGATGGTCGGCATATTCCTTCACCTAACGTGCAAACCAATGCGGAAGCGGGCGGCCATATCCTGCAAGTCGGAGGCCGCTTACAGATGCTGTTTCATGGTCCAATGCTCTGAGGTGCTTGCGGTCAAGCATGTCAATACTGTTCAAACCAATACGTCGTAATTCATCCGATAGGTCACCCTGGGTTCCTTGTAGCCAGTAGCCAATGTCTTGGGTTTCGGCCATGGGTGTTTCACACGATACAATGTTAATTCCCGAAGCGGCCAATACGGCGAGGTCGTGAGCATTCGCAGCGAAACCGAGCATCAAACCCGTCTGAATTTCTTCACCAGAGAGGTGTGCTTTGGCAGAACGGCCCATCATGGGTAGGGAGGCAGCCTCCGAAAGTCCTGAACCATCTTCAATACGAGCCATCGCAACATCGACTTGATGGTACGCCGCTTTTTCATGAAGTAATTCAATTCGGCTGATACCGTCAATGAACATCACGGGAACCTTCGGTTTGGTGAGTGCCCGCACGGCCACCAATAACCCGTCAATTTGTTCTGCATTCATTGGTGGCAAACGCTCAAGGTCGATTGCAAAACCACCGGCTTTCGGCAAATCATCAGGAAGCGAAGAAAGATTGGTGGCATGTATTAACAACATATCAACAGCTCTCGGTTCGTGTTCGACCATGGCAGGATGACGGTTGAGTACCGTACTCAATTCATCAGGTTGATTTTTACCAGCCAACATGGTCGTGCCGTGTTCAAGCATCGGAAGAAGTGGCAAGGGTAGGGCAAGAGATTGCACATGTTCTTTGACCCCGACCAGTGCAACCGTATCGACCGTAGCATAGGGAGGCAGTCGTTCTTTCTGGTCGTTGAGTAAACCAATTTGACTCAGGTCTCCGGATGAAACTGCAAAACCCACGCTCTCAACCTTCATTTCTTGTTGGGGTGTTAGACACACGGCGTCACTTGGCACATGCAGGCTTTCATCATCGAGAAGGGCATTAATCTCTGTGACCTCTTTCTTCTTGAGTGGACGCAAGATAACACCTGGTGGAGGGGTTGGGCATCGTCCGTTGATGACAATACGCCCTCCTGTCATTCCAGCACCAGGGTCGGGGCCAACATCTCCGTGAATGACGATTAAACCACCGCTCATGCCCCCGCCAATGCGAGGTCCCGTAGCACCTCGTATGATGAGAACGCCTCCGTCCATCAATGCTCCTGAATCGCTTCCGCTCCCATCCAGCACCGTGATGGAACCTGACTTCATCATGTAGCCGGTGAAATCACCTGCCATACGTTCACAAACGATGGTCGTGCCTTGATTGGATGCGCCGAGGTAGCCTCCGGCATCGCCTTGTAAGGTGAACGAACCACCTCTTCCGAAAGCGGCTACCCATGAGCCGAGAACACCGAGGGCGCGGATACGGGCGCCATCTGGCAGTGCGGGGCACAAACCGAGTTCACCATTCTTGGGAACTGGGTCGCCCGCATTGGTCCAACCAATTCGTAAAATTGCGTTTTGGTCAGCTGCAGCTTGCAAGCGTGGACCCAATTTTTCGTTGATGCTCATCGAGCGAGCAACGACCTCTGACACATCCGCCATAGCACTTCCTTGCACCTCATGCACAAATATCCTGCTATGGTTCTCGTCGGCGAGAGGTTATTTGATTGGTTGGCCACATCTTGCGGCGTCTTCGGGAAAAGAAGTGTTTATTGAGGTTCTTACAGAGCACAGCATGGAGAGGGTCATGAGCATCAAAGTTGCCATCAATGGATACGGAACAATCGGAAAGAGGGTAGCTGACGCCGTCGATGCCCAGGATGACATGGAAATCATTGGTGTGACAAAAACACGGCCTTCATTTGGTTGTGACTTGGCTGTTCGCAAAGGATTTCCATTGTACTGCACCTTCGATGATGCCGACCGTATCGCCGCTTTTGCAGATGCAGGATATACGTGCCATGGTGGTTTGAGTGACCTTCTTGCGGTTGCCGATATTGTGGTTGATTGTTCTCCGGGAAAGGTTGGTGCCGCCAACAAAGAAACCTACGTACGTGCCGGTGTGAAATACATCTTCCAGGGTGGTGAAAAGCATGCCATGGCCGGAATGTCCTACACGTCTTCTGCCAACCATGAAGAGAACATGAATGCAGCAGGAACTCGCGTCGTTTCTTG
Source organism: Euryarchaeota archaeon UBA256 (assembly GCA_002494645.1). Taxonomy (GTDB): domain Archaea; phylum Thermoplasmatota; class Poseidoniia; order Poseidoniales; family Poseidoniaceae; genus Poseidonia. The sequence goes on from DACE01000009.1 coordinate 58,649, forward strand.
CAATACAACGGGTCTTTCGAGAACACTCGTGCCGCTTTACGAACACTGCGGTTCGCTCAAGGTGGAATGCACCATGATTCGACGTGCAGCCGATCCCGGTGATTCTGCAAAAGGGCCCATCAATGCGATTAAGCCCGTTCTCAAAGTTCCCTCGCATCATGGTCCTGACGTGATGACTGTCAAGCCAGAAATCGATATCAATTCAATGGCTGTTGCCGTTCCGACCACGCTCATGCACTGCCATTCCATCGTAGCGACTCTTCCAGACGGGCACGGCTTGACGACAGAAAGTGTCCTTGCCCTTTGGTCGAAACAACCACGAATCATCATTATGAACGGCAAAGAAACAAACATTACAACGACTGCAGAAGTGATGGAATATGCTCGTGACATTGGGCGAAAATGGGGTGACCTCCACGAAATTTTTGTATGGGAAGACGGTGTGAAACTTGACGGTAATACCCTCTATTATTTCCAAGCGATTCATCAAGAATCTGATGTCATTCCAGAAAATGTTGACGCCATCAGAGCACTGATGGGGACGGAGGCTGACTGGAGAACATCGGTTGAAAAAACCGATGCTGCCATCTTTGCCTACAACGGATTGTAATCAAAGGCTGAAGTTTTGTCAGCACACCGATGAGGTGTATTCAAAAGCGGCGTGGGACTCCCGATGGTATGCGTTCACGAGCAAGCCTTCTGTTCGTACTCCTTCTCTTTATTTTGACGCCCCTCTCTCAGGCCATCAATTCGACAGTTTCATCCGCTCAAATTGAGTCTGAATCAGGCATGAATGTGATGGAAGCAACGCCGCTTTCAGAGGCCGAACTGTTGGATTTAGCCGCAGAGCATTGGGGTGAAATGCCCCATGCTAGCATGGTTCAGACGAACTTGAAGGATGCATCGGGTATTCTTCATCTCGCAGCGGGGAGCTTTGACCCGACTCAAACAAGTGGTCCTGAAGTCCCACCGAGTTTACATCGATTACACGATGCAGCATATACGGGCTTGGCCATCATTCAACTTCATGATGCGAACGGGCAAGTCCTCTCTGACCTCGTATCGGATTACAATCTCAAGGTCCTCGACACCCTCCACGATGAAGGCTGGCTTGTTCGACTCCCTAATGCACCAATGTCCACACTACAGGCGCTCAGCGAAGACAGTCGGGTTCGGTGGAGTGGACCTCAAGAGCCCGGATGGCGTCTCGAGAGTGAACTGTTGACTGCTCAAGAAGGTGAACGCTACGTCTCCATCCTTCCTGCAGCAGATTTGGGACTTGGTGGATACGGTGATTTAGCGACGGACCTCATCCGTTTCGGAGCGGTCGAAGCATGGTGCGATGCTTGGAGTTGTCAAGCCCTTGTTTCACCTCCCTCTCATCTTCAATTCATTCGTCATGTCGCTCATGATGGCCGCATCATTTGGAGTGAAGAAAGTGTTGAAATGAAAGTCCACAATGCAATCGCTTGGTCTCTTTCAGGCGTTCAAAGCGTTGAGGACAACGCTGGCTTCACCCTTGACGGCTCAGGAGAAATGATCGCCATTGCCGATACAGGTTTGGACCAAAATCATCCAGATTTGTCGGGGCGTGTTGCCGCAACCTATACTCAATTTGGACTGGACACTTCTCCCGCTGACAGCAACGCAGGACACGGCACGCACGTTGCAGTAACCGTACTTGGTGACGGTTCGGGTGACACAGACGCACGAGGAATCGCACCCGGCGCCAACCTCGTGATGTACGCTCTTGAACACGACCCAACAGGCGTCTTCGGGAGGATCGGTTCAATCTATGACCTGCTCCGGGATGCCGAACAAATGACTGCACGCATCGCAGTGAATGCGTGGGGGCTGAATGGAAATTACGGACAGTACACTGCAGATGCCCGTTCAGTTGACATTTTCGTCCACGACCGTCAAGATGTAACACCACTATTTTCGGTCGGAGACCGAGGTACATCGGGAGCATCACAAGTCACTTCACCTGGCACAGCAAAGAATGTCATCGCCATTGGCGCTTCCACGACCGGAATCTCGGGAACCGCTCAGGCAGGCGCTGTTGCGAACTTTTCTTCACAAGGACCCAGCCTCGACGGACGAATCAAACCCGACCTCGTAGCTCCCGGAGTAGGTATCTGTTCCGGTCTGGCTGAAGAAGCTCAAAATCCGGCAGGTCCTGATTGTCTTACAGGGGCGCATGCTGGTGGAAATGCATACTACATGTCTCTATCAGGTACCTCACAAGCAACCGCAGTAGCCTCCGGTGTTGCAGCATTGACTCGTGAATTCATTCGAGAACAAGCCGGTGTGAGTTCACCATCGAGTGCCTTAGTCAAAGCCGCCATGATCAACGGTGCAACCGACTTAGATACACCTGACATCCCCAACAGTCTCGAAGGTTGGGGGCAGGTGAATCTTGAGCGAACCGTCATGCCAATGGACGGTACAACGGTCTTGGACACCTTCTTTGACGACAACAAACCCCTTGAGCCCGGATTTGGTTTGCTCTATTCATTTTCACTCGACCCTTCTCACGGGATTGACATCACTTTGGCTTGGACCGATGAGGCAGGTAGTGCGAATGCACCGAACAATCAGAAGCGATTGGTCAATGACCTTGATTTGGTGCTGATCGATCCATCGGGCACACAGTGGCTTGGCAATCAATTTTCACAAGGCTTCTCGGTTACGGGTGGCTCTTCTGACGATACAAATAACGTCGAGCGAATCCGTGTCGCGCCAGGTACACTGCCATCTGGTCAAGGTCAGTGGATTATCCAAGTATTGCATCGCGGCGGTACAACGCAAAATTTTGGACTCGTGATGGCAGCAGTTGCAACGCCAACACCGCAAGCCGATTTGGTGGTTTTTGACGGTAGCATCCTCACCTCATCTCCCAGCCCGTTGAAGAACGATCTCATATCTATTCGTCTCGCTTGGGCAAACCAAGGGACCAGCATATCAGGAGAGTTTGATATCATCTTGGAAGACCTCACCACTCAACAAACACTGGCAACATCTACCCGGTCATCCCTCGGTCCAGGAATGATTGACTCCTACACCATCTTCCATCAATTTGCGACCACGGGAATACATTCACTTCGCTTGGCTATTGACACGGGTGACCAAGTCGCCGAAATGAACGATGTGACCAGCGGAACGGACAACAACATCTGGCAGCAAGATGTTGAAGTTACCGCGCTTGGTGTTCGCGTGGTGGTTGCAAATAGCGACGGGACGATTCCAGAGACTCCCGAAGAGCGTTCGAACAATGCTGTTGTAGATTTGGATGTCCGAAACGATTCAGGTATCGACATTCCGCTTGTTATCTTACACGAAGGAACGGGTAATCAATCCGTCCTTGTTTCGACCTCAATGGTTCAAATTCCCGCACCCGGCCGTGACGATTTCTTTTTGCCAAGTACAGACCTTTGGTCGAGAAATTTTGACGAAACACCAAACTTCATATTGACCTCACAAGGTACACAGGACGCCAATAAAACCCTCAACCTGCGCCTTGAAGACTTGGATGCAGACCTCACTTCAAATCCCGAAAACCCCCGCTATGTCCGAGCGGGCACCTATGTGGTTGAACTCATCGCTCGTTACGAGTTCCAGCCAACGGTCACCCATACTCAACGTGTGACCATCAATGTTGAGCAAATCGACCAAGTTCAGGTTGTAACAGCGGGAAGCAGTGGACTATCAGCACAACCCGGAGGGTCAACTTTCTTCTCCATCTCTGTGCGGAATACTGGAAATGCACCCGCACAATACAGCATCGATTGTTCTTCTGAGCAGCGATGGCAATTGATGCTCGGTGGGTCAAATTCTTCGCAACTTGACTTTGAACCTCTGAACATTCTCGAGTATTTGCCGATGTCAATCCGGATCATCGTACCTCTTGTTGCAAACGGAGTTCCTGCTGCGGGTGACACCGACCAGGTTACCTGTTATGTCACATCATTCACCGATCCAACGATGAATTTCACGGAAACGGTCAGCATTGAGGTCTTGCCTCAAGAATCCTTTGACGTTGACGTTCTCGATGACGATGGCAGGGTTGGACCTTCTCAACTTGCCGATGATATCTCAGTCGACAGCGGCCAACAGGTTCACCTGAACGTATCTGTAGAAAATACTGGAAACATTGCCGTCGATTTGGAGGTATCTGTTCTTCCTGACAACCCGCAGTGGGCTATGGAAGTTCGCTATGATACACAAAAGGATTCACGGAAAGTCATGCTTACATTGGCGCCAGGTGCTACATCCATGGTTGAACTCGTCTTGGCAGTTCCAATAACTGCCGCAGAAGGTGACTCAAATACCTACACCATTCGGACAGAACGGTCCAATCAAAATTTCATCCAAAACATCACGACTCTGATTGTTCGTGATGAATTGGGCGTCTCCCTAACACCTCCTTCCCAGTCGCTGATTGAAGTCCAAATAGATGATGTCTATTCATACGGTGAGTTCGTCGTCAAGAATACCGGGAATACCGCACTCACTCTCAACTGGACGCATGGTTTAGCACCTGATGGGTGGCAGGTAGGTTTCGCAAACCCCACGCTCTATCTTGAGCCACGCGAAGAGAAAATCGTGCGGTTCGGCCTCATTCCACCTGCACAAGAACCAGCGTCCCAAAACGCATTTGAAATCCTGATCGCAGTTTCTGGGTCCAATGCGGGTAGAGTTGTTGAATCCAGTCAAATGATGACTGTTGCACTTGGTGAATCCTCTTTTGCTAACATCACCGTTCAAAGCGAGAGCGAACAACCACTCCGGGGCATCTCTCGTCAGGACGGTCGGTCCCTCACATTCCTGGTGCGGAACGATGGTAATATTCCATTGAATGCTGACCTCACAGGTGTTCTTTTGGACAACGACGAGATGATTCGTGAGGACTGGTCGGTGGAGTTGAGTATAGCCAGCATCACCGATTTACAAGTTGGTGAATCGGTTGACGTTGTGGTCACCTTGATGCCATTCGATTCTGTCAGTCGGTCTACTGGACAATTCCACCTCAACATCACTGCAGCGACCGACCTCATTGCCTCACATATGCTTGATGTGAGTGTAGAATCCGCTACTGGTGATGGCGGTCTCTTCAGCATCCTGCCTCCCGCCGTCAGTTTCGGTCTCATCGCACTGCTTCTCATTGGTTTGGTCATCACGGGCCGTCGAATGAAAAAGTCGGGTGAAATGGGTGATGATGGTTTGGAATTGGTAGCGCCCAATACGCATGTCAGCCCTGACCTTCTGAATGAACGTCGCAACAGTGCGCTTGACTTGGGTGATGCAGTTGACGATTTGACAAGTGGAGAGGTCAGTGATGATGAAATCGCCAAAGCCATCATGCAATCCATGGACATTCCAGCTATGCCTGCGCAAGTACCGGCAGGTCTTCCTCCAGCAGGCATGCCCCCACGAGGAGCCGCTCCCTCAGCACTTCCAATGGGGCTTCCACCTGCTGGCATGCCTCCCGCTGCGAAATCATTGCCGGCCTTGCCTCAACCCCAGCCTATGCCCAGCCAACCCATTGTCCAGAATGGTCCACCTCTTCCCCCCGGTGGCTTGCCTTCTGGTTGGACGATGGAGCAATGGCAGCATTACGGCCATGAATGGCTCAATCGACAAGGCTGAAACCGTGTCAACGTTGAAAGGGTGGAGTGTGCACCCTTCTCCATGGGCAGTATCGTTCTCTTTGGACCTCCCGGTGCTGGAAAAGGAACACAAGCACAGCGAATCATGGAACACGCCAGCCTTCCTCAAGTGTCAACAGGTGACATGTTACGTGCCGCTGTCAAAGCAGGTACCACGATTGGCCTTGAAGCGAAGTCCTACATGGACCGTGGGGCTTTGGTGCCAGACGATGTCATCCTCGGTCTCATCAAAGAACGAATTGCTGAGGATGATGCCAAAAATGGAGTGATGTTTGACGGCTTTCCTCGTACCATCCCCCAAGCTGAAGCGCTGAGTGAGCTGACTGAGATCACCCATGTTCTGGCCATTGAGGTACCCGACGAGAGAATCGTTGAGCGAATATGCGGACGTTCAACATGCGGTACCTGTGGCACAGTCTATCACGATACATTCAATCCTGTTCCACCAGCCGGGTGCGGATGCGGTGAATACGTTGAGAAACGCCGTGTAGATGACACAGAGGCCACCGTTCTCACTCGCCTTGGAGCCTACCATGAGCAAACCGCCCCGTTAGCCTCGTGGTATGAAGAGCGTGGATTATTTCACAGAGTCAACGGAGATCGTGCGATTGATGACATCACGACTGATCTTCTCAACGTACTTGAGTGAGGGTTTCAAATGGGCCGCCGTAAGCAACGTGGTTCCCGTCAACAACGCGAGCAAAAGGCTCTCCTTGCCCAATCGCACCTCACTTCGATTCTTCTTAACCCGGCCGAGCATCCAAGGGATGTCGTTGAATCTGCTGCTGTGCATCTTTCCAAAGTGTCTCAACGCCATCGATTGACGCTTCCGCCACGTGTGCGCTCTCGAGTGTGCCGTAAATGCTGGGCATCCCACAGTTTCACATCCCAATTCCGTGTTCGCATTAAGGCAGGCCAACGTCTTCACACGTGTCTTCGCTGTGGATATATTCGTCGCTATGGGGCGGGTCCAAAAGCACATCGCGCAGCCCGGATGGTCCAACGAGGTGATTGAATGGCAAACATTCCAGCCCACATCATGAGAGAAGCAAAATCGCGTGATTTTCGCCCCAGTGTGCGAATTGGTAAGTCAGGACTCAGCGAAACTGTATTGGATGAGATTCGCCAGCAATTACGCTCTCGTTCCCTGGTAAAAATCAAGGTTAACAAAGGTCTTTTTGAACGTGAACAGCGTTCGGCAGTTTGGTCTCAAATCGCAGAACAAACTCAATCGACTCTGGTTTTACAGCGTGGAAACATTGGTGTTTTGTGGCGAAGTTGATTCCGAGTGAAGCAAAGGGTCAAAGAGTGAATACGGGTGGCTCTATTTACTGAGGTCACGCTATGAACTCGCACCTTTTCACGAATCGAAGTCGGCAAGTTTCATTTCTTCTCTTGATTTTTGTTGGGTTCATGCTGCTTACAGGATATACTCAGGCCGGTGGCGGCGGAGGGGTCGGAATTGAAGTTCACATCAAAGACGGCCTCGAGTCTCAAGCCATTTGGGTTGGTCTTGCCATTCTTTTTGGTGTGTATGCGCTGATTATTTTTGAATGGGTCCACCGAACACTTGCCGCTGCAGTCGGCGGCCTTCTTGCTGTGTTGGCTCTAAATTATTATGCCGTAGAGGACACTTTCACCCTCGCTGAAATCACGACCATGATCGACTGGGAAACCATCGGTCTTCTGCTCGGAATGATGGTGATGGTGGGTATCCTTTCAAACACGGGCGTCTTTGAGTATTTTGCTGTTCTTTCTTACAAAAAGAGCGGAGGATCGATATGGACGCTCGTCGTGATTCTCTGTTCAGTGACAGCAGTACTCTCGGCATTTTTGGACAATGTCACGACGATGTTGTTGCTGACTCCTGTGACCATTCAACTTGCGAAGGTTCTCGACATTAAACCGATACCTCTGCTCATTTCTGAAGTCTTGTTTTCGAACATCGGTGGTGCGGCAACCATGATTGGTGACCCTCCAAACATCATGATTGGATCTGGCCTCTCTGCAAGCAAGATTGCTGAGGCGGAGGGAGGCAAATACGTCGACCCTACTTACAACAATGGTGCTGGTATTGATTTGGCGCAATATGGCGTGACATTCAATGATTTCATCATCGAAATGGCGCCTGGTATTCTGATGTGCATCGTGCCTTCTTTCATGTTCTTGAAGTGGTTCTACGCCGATGAATTCTCAGGGACACGAATCCGTGATATCGCAGAACTCGAGGCGAAATATGGTATCAAAGACCCAGCGATGCTCAAAGTAGCGGGGGTCATTCTCGCACTCGTGATTATCAATTTCTTTGCTCACCCCATCACCCACATCGCAGTATCTTGGATTGCACTCGTTGGAGCCGTCGTCATGCTTCTTGCTACCGACCGACACGAGATTGAGGAACCCTTGCACCATGTTGAATGGTCCACCCTCCTCTTCTTTGCTGGGCTCTTTGTCCTCGTACATTCACTGCAGGAGATTGGCGTTATCGCTTTCATTGGAGAATACGTTGAAAAGGCCATCGAGTTCTTTGGAAGTGATACTGGAGACGGTCAAACAGTTCGCCTCGCGGCTGCGATTCTCATCGTGTTGTGGGTTTCTGCTGTTGCCTCTGCATTTATCGACAACATTCCCTACACGGCAACCATGATTCCAATCGTTCTGCAAATCTCCTACAACCTTGGCGAATATCTTCTGACTCCGCTCATTTGGGCGTTGGCCTTTGGAGCCTGCCTTGGAGGTAATGGGACCCTCATAGGAGCCTCAGCAAACGTAGTCACAGCAGGTATGTCAGAGGATGCTGGTTACCCCATATCGTTCAATGAATTTTTCAGAGCTGGATTCCCAATTATGATCCTCACGACCTTCATCGTGTCTCTCTATATGTTATTGGTATTCGTTGTGGGGGCAGACGGAGGTGCTAACTTCGTTAAGCTCATTCTCGTTGGAGTTACCTTACTCAGTATTATTGGTCAACTCGCACGTGGACACAGCAAGGGTAAATCCTTCTCAGAAGCCTTGGTTGATGATGAAATGGATGGCCTCGCCGAATTGGTGACTGATGTCAAATCCAAGACAGCGCAACTTCTCCGTGCCGAAGAAGAGTGAGCGACGCTCACACGGGCGTTGAGTTCAAGTCCTTTGGCGACGAGGGCTGGCTGAGGCAGGGCTATGTTTGAATGCAGAGTCTGTGGATTACTCTCCCTTCGGGGGACATCATGCCCAGCCTGTGGTAGCCAACACCGTGACGATTTATCGACCACATTGGACTCCAAGGAGATTTTACCTACTGATGTTCCAGGATTGGATGAGGCAGCAGAATCCTGGTACGAATTGGAAGGCATTGAGCCTCCTACGCCAGATGCGGGAGAGGCTCAGTCGTCTGAGGCCACCAGTCTCCCCTTTGGTTTTCAAGGTGAATCCACCGTGTACTCCTCAAATTTGCCGTTTGGCATCGGTAGTTTTGCAGAGGGGATACCTTTCGATTCAACGGAATCTGGCGAAGGCCGCATGCCCTTAACGTCTGAACCAGAAGTGTCAGCACCAGTGCCCCCCGTCGAACCTGTAGAAACGCTTCCTCCTGCGCCCGCTGTGCCTGCCGAGGTTGAAGTCCCTCCTTCCCCACCCGTGCCGGTAGTCGTTCACCCAGGACCTCCTCTTAACGCTTCATCGCCAGAGTTTGATGTCGAGGTGGAATCAATGCTCGAACTTCCCCCCGTCCAAGCACCATTGGAAACGGAGCAACCTGCTCCGCCTGCCTTGCCAGAATCCGTACCATCACAACCCGTTCGCCTTGATTCCGCACGTTTGGTGACTCCAGCACCCATCACGGAGGAAGAGGACGTGCCTGCATATTGGAAGATTGATGCTGAAATTCCAAATTACGAAGAAATTTATGACAATACCGAGGAAGTGATTGAAGTAAGTTATGCTTCGCTCGATGACGATGTTGTGGTGTATGACCATTCGACAGACTCTCCTGCCGCTGTATTCTATTCTCCTTTGGAAGCCACGCCCTCTCAAGCAGTCACGCCCTCCATCAAACTCGACCTCCACCCTATCCAGGCACTCAATGTGGACGTGGGTAGTGACCCTGAATTGGCCTCCTTTCTCCAGGAAGGATTTCAAGCAATGCAACAGCAATCATGGTCGAAAGCAGCGCGAAGCTTCCAGAGGATGGCGTCCCGATTACCGTCCAGTCCCGAGGTTTTCAACAATTACGGTATTGCCTTACTTCAACGGGCTTCAAGCATGAAGACGGATGTAGATCCTCAGCAACAACAACTCGCTGAAGCACAGTTTGAATCCGCCATTTTGGCTCTGAGGGAAGCAGCGAAAAACGCCCCCACCAACGGTGAAATTCTGATTAATTTGGCTCACGCCCTCATCGAAAGCGGTCGTTCTGAGAAAGCTCTGGGTATCATGAATGTCCACAATGCACGTGAAGAAGGCTCCGCTAAAGGCCTGAATACGGCGGCGGTCGCTATGTTCCAACTGGGTCAGCCCGCTCAAGCAATTGCGACCTTAAAACTCGCCGGAAGCGATGATGTGGTGCAAGGTAATTTGGCTCAATTTTCCGCTCAATCATAGATTCAGTCCCATGGGGGCCTAAAAAGGTCGGAAATACGAAGACTGTTCTTCATCAGCCGGACCTTTAACGACCGATTTCTTCTTATACGGGGGGAAGGTCGGGTGGTTGCTTAGCACCCTGTTATGCACGTTATGATGGGGGAAGGGCTGAGGAGAATCACCCCGAGGAGGTGGTTTTCTGAGGAGGCCGAATTGGCATGATATAGATACCGAAGGGTTACTCATATGGTGTGGTAACATACACATGTGATGCTACAACCCAACTGGGGGATCGCTCGGCTCGAGTGCCGATGAAGGTCGTGACAAGCTGCGATAAGCTGCGGGTAGGCGCATGTATGCCTAAGATCCGCAGATGGCTGAATAGGACTTCCTGTTTCTTCGGAAACGGTCGCATTAGCGATAGGGAACCCACCGAATTGAAGCATCTTAGTAGGTGGAGGAAATGAAATCAATAGAGATTCCGTTAGTAGTGGCGAATGAACACGGATCAGGACAAACCGAATCCCAAATCGAAAGAGAGGGAGATGTGGTTGGCAGTCTTTTGTCTAAGTTATGGAAGGTGAACTCGCCTGGAATGGCGGATCCATAGAGGGTGAAAGTCCCGTAACCGTACATAATATGACCACGTGACTGTCACAGAGTAGCATGCGTTGGAAATCGC
>DACE01000044.1:0-848 GCA_002494645.1 Euryarchaeota archaeon UBA256
AGGGTGTCGCAACCGAAAGAAATCCAAAGCAGTGTCTAATTGACTTCGTATACGTGATGCAGATTTGTCAAAACAATGTACCAATAATGGTATATCACCCCTCCACCGGAACAGAAGATATGTGGACAGACGAACAGTTGCGCGAACAAGGTTGGACCGATGAGCAAATTGCAATCCGCAAAGTGGAACAAGCCGCCGAAATCGCAACCACCCAGACGGAACTACCAGAAGTTAGTACCTCAATCCCAATTGTGGAGGAAAAAATTGAGGCTCTAGGTAACCCCCTTGGATCATCTGGATTCGCTTCGTCCATGCCAGCGCCAATGTCTGCCATCCTTTTGGTAGCCATGCTTGTCTTGGTGCCTTTTTCCATCTATTCAATCTCCAATGCAGAAGGCATTGAAGGCGCTTCTGGCAACGATGGCATGAATGGTTCGAACGGGACCGACGGGTCAAGCTTCCATCTTGTTATCACCGCAGCTGAACTTGAAACGTGCAATGAAGATCTCAACAACCAAATTTTCTTTATTGCTTCTCAAACAATGTTCCAAGTGTGTCAAAACAATGCCTGGCAAGAAATTGACCTCACTGGACAAGCAGGACTCAACGGTACTGACGGCATCGATGGCGTGAACGGAACCAACGGGGACGATGGAGTCAACGGTAGTGATGGTAATGATGGACAAAACGGCGCCAATGGTGCTGATGGCTCAGATGGACAAACGTCACTGATCGTTTCAAGTGTTGCAGCGCTCGCAAACTGTCCATCTGGAGGAACGCGTATCGAGACAGGAATCGATGACGATCGAGACGGATTCTTAGCGCCCTCAGAAATTGATTCGACGCTC
>DACE01000044.1:908-5298 GCA_002494645.1 Euryarchaeota archaeon UBA256
GACGGTTCGGATGGAGCCGACGGTTCGGATGGAGCCGATGGGAGTTCAACGACAACCATGATGGTCGCAAGTTTGGAACCTGCTCCGACGTATCTTACATGCAATGGTTCGAGTCAATTGTTGAAGCAAGGATTGGACGATGGTTCTGGAGGCGGCATCGCCCAGAATGGAATTCTGGAATCGGGTGAAATCATTACCACTTCGCTGATTTGTACGACGTTTGATGTCGCTCAAGTCGATGACATCAATGTGGGTGCTGGACATAGCACGCCTTCGGATTTTGCCTCCATCAATTCAACGATGTACTTCACAGCAACGAGCGGAGGTTCGGGTGGAATTTGGTCAATGGATGTCAATGAAACCATTTCAAGCGTTTATTCTGGTACGGCTATGAGCCTGCGAGCAGTTGGCGATGTACTGATGTTCCTTGGAAGCGATCCAACAAACGGTCTTGAACCTTGGATTTACTATCCTTCGAATGGAACGGCATCATTGATTTCCGATGTCTTACCAGGAACGTCTGGCAGCTTTGCTGGAGAATTTACACTTCTTGGAACGACCGTGTTTTTCCCTGCACGAGATACTGCAGGCGTGTATGATTTGTGGGCATACGATTTGGCAAACGGGTCCATATGGAATGAGGTGGCGAATGTTCAACCAACAAGCTTGATTGTTGTTGGTTCTGATCTCTATTTCTCAGCAGGTCCAAACAATGCAAACGTCGAATTGTGGAAGCATGATTCTACGACAAAAACAACATTCATGGTCAAAGACATCAATCCTGGAATTCTCTCATCAGACCCTTCTCATCTCACAGCGATGGGCACGACCATCTATTTCGCAGCAAACGATGGAAATGGAGCAGGAACGGAGCTGCACGCCTATGAGACAACGAACAACTCGACATGGCTTGTAGCAGACATTCGCCCGAGTTTTGCAACCAGTATGCCCTCCAATCTTGCTGTCATGAATACACGCGTCTATTTCCAAGCCACCTCAGGCACACATTTCGAGATGTGGGCATATGAAACAACGAACCATTCGTACTGGGAAGTCACCAATCTCCAATCCACCTCTGGTACTGGCGCCCCACATGAACTCACAGTCGGCGGATACACTGTGTATTTCGCCGCTGATGATGGAACCACTGGAGAAGAATTGTGGGCACACAATTCGGTTAATGGGACAACATGGCAAGTCATCGATTTGAAGCCGACAGGCGGAAACATCGGTGGAATGCATCACCATAACGGCAATTTGTACTTTGCTGGTGAAGACAATTGGGACGGTATTGAATTGTGGCGTCTTCTCTTCTCAAGAGAAGTGACCTACGTCTGAACGAAATCGTTGAGATGAAACAATCATCTCAGCTATTCCATGATTCAATCGATAATACTGCGAATCAGAGGGTGACTGCACAAACCCCTCTAGACATTATGGAGGAGTACAATGGGTGTTCAGTCCCCCAGTACGCTCGCTACCCATGGAGTCGCCCATTCAAATTAGGTGTGCCCCTAAAGCGTGACTCGAATGACTCGTACGAAGTCAAGATTCTTCAATTCAACCAGAGATGTTAGGTGAACCCTATCAATGAGGAGCCGTAGGGCCTCGCAGGCGTACTTGTGATACTCAAGAAATATGGAGACAGGAATGTCATCGATTTATCCGAATGGGGCAGACCCTTCGCCCGAGTCATCGCACGGCTCCTCAAAGAAAAACCCATATCGGTGATTCAGGTAACAACTTTTCACCTTTTGCTCACCATATTCTGCGCCTGGCTGATTTTGGAAGGGAATACAATCATAGCATGCTTCTTACTTATCGTGAAGGGAATTATTGATGCTGTTGACGGCGAATTAGCTCGGATTCGTAAACGTCCGTCGCACGTAGGAAGGTATTGGGATACCGTCGCAGATACGATAGGTTTGGTTGCCGTCATGTGGGCATTCGGACGACTCTATAGCTGGGAACCAATGCTCACATTCGCTCTCATTCTATCCACGTTATTCCAATATTCACTGTTCAATCACTATTCAATATTGATGAGAAACTTGGGCTCTGGTGATACGACAAGCCGTGTTGATGAACGAGAAAAACCCGTCGCGTATCCTTGGGAAAAACAGTCACACGTGAACTTTTTTCACATCATCTATCTTATGGGTTTTAGTTGGCAAGACCGAATGATTTCAAATTTATCTGGACAAGGTTCCCCCAACCTTGGATTTGAATTAACTGTTTCTTCATCACTGGGATTCGGAATGCAGTCATTGATCATTTTTTCTCTGGCCCTGACTGAACATCTCAATTATCTTCCAGAACTTATCTTGGGCCTAAATATGGTGTTGATGACACTGGTGGTCCTTCGCAGTCGGATGTAGTCAAAGAGAGATCATCTCGACACAACGTTGGCTGAAGCAGCGACTCAATACAAGACCTTGCCGTCAGTAATGCGAATGCTGAGGGTACTTGGACACCTGTGAAAGGACCTTCATCTACTCTTCTTGGTCGTTTACAGCAACGCCCATCTGTTTAGCAAATGCTTCGTAATCTTCCTGAGTATCGAATTCGAGTGGAATCACCATTTGTTCCTGACAATCTTGGCATTGGTAACGTTGACCCACCATGAAACCCATGTAGGGGTACACGCGGATTCCATAGCAGTTAATGCAGACTCGAAAGGACATCCCTGGCAACTCACTCTTCTTCTGACATCGCCGTTTTGAGTTCTGCGAGGTCAATTCGGTGATCTTCATTGACGTCGAATGCTTGTATGATTTGTGATATTTGTCCCGGAGAGAGAATGTCCCCCATGAGGTCACGAATGCCATGATGAAGTTCAGGACCGTTGATAGCACCGTCGCTATCTGTGTCAAATTTATCAAACAATCCGTCAATCGTCATGTCTTTTTCGCTCAATGCAGCCGTTAGCTTTGCCATGGCCTCACTTACGGTCCAGTTCTCTTCGCCCATGGGTGACGGTGGAGTCTACGAATCAAAAACCATTCCGTCCCCTTCCTTGGACTGAACTTCACTCGTTACTGAATTCAGGAGGGGGATGCAATTCTTTTTCAAGGCTTAAACGCCATAACTTGATGATGGATGGTAGGTTGCGCACAAAAGGGACGCCCATGGTTCGAGAATATATTGCCCGAGACCCTCGAACGGGCAAGCCCATTCAAACCAGTTCCTCAAAGGTCAGCGAGGTCTCCTACGAACCCCTCGAAGGTCGTTGGTCGGCATTGATTCCATCCGATATTATGTCTCTGGCCGAGGGAAGTCTTGAATCTCGTGAAGTGCGATGGATGGGCGTGACCTACACGCTCACTCGCAGGGACGGTATTCGAGCGCTTAGCAGCGTTTCTCAAAACATGATTTCAGTTGCACACAAGTTTTTGCTGACGGCCTTTGAAGATGAAGAAGATGACATCCGAATCGCAGCATTGGAAGTGCTTCCTGAATTTGCAGTCCGTCGCTCTGATGAACTCTTTGATTGGCTTTCGGTTCTGCTTGATGATCCGAGCCGTTCGGTGCGTCAAGCGGCGAGTGAAGCGCTTGCACGCGCTGCACCGACCTTCCCCTCAGGTGTACGGTCATCGCTCGAAAACGAATTGCGCTCAGAGAATTCTCACCGACGTAAATGTGCGTGGAAGGGACTTGAATCGCTAGCAAAAACATGGCCAGATGTCGTTGCAGATCACATAGATTCTCTGCTTCTAGAAACCGAGGTCGAATTGCGTCGCAAAGCAGCCAAATTGCTCAAGAGCATCATCTCAAGAAAGACATCTGCTGTTTGGGACCTGGTATCATGGGCCTTGAATGACGAAGATGCAATGGTTCGCAGAACCGCTGCTAAATCACTTCCCAAACTTGCCAACCAAGACGTACGAATGGCGACAATGTTCGCTGAACGAGCCATCGTTGATATCGATGCTGAAGTACGTCTTTCAGCCATCAAGACCCTCAAGCGATTGAACCGTGGTCACGGACGTGCTCGTGACCTTATCATCGCTGGCGCACGCTCCAACGATATCAGAGTGCGACAGGCCTGTATTGACCTGCTGCCCAGCATGATGAGTGAAGAGGAACTCCGCGTGTTGGCCAACGACTTGCTCAAGACTGAAACAGACCCTGGCTTGTCAAAGCAACTCGTTGAGATGCGTTTCGAGGCTGCTCTTGAAGGAACTGAGGCACAAAAGAATGCTGCGCTTGCACCCGCTCTTGCTGTGCCGGACTTGGACAAAGAAGTCCTGCGCTCTCAGGGCAAATCTGTTGGATTACTTGCACCTCGGCCGGAGGATAAGGTAGAGGGTGAAGGCCCTCCCGAACCACCCGTTCAGGCGCCTCCAGTCTCGAGTGTTGAACGACGGCCAACACAAGATGAATTGATGGG
>DACE01000034.1:0-7205 GCA_002494645.1 Euryarchaeota archaeon UBA256
CTCTTGACCGTATAGTCATCGTTTGTCCCACCACGACCGGACGCAGCTTCAGCAGGAACAACGAGGTTCATTGCGAGAGTTTGCATTAGCAACAGCAAGACGATGGTAAAGGGCATCATACGGCGCATGGACATCAACAAATATCCCGAAGTGGGTGGAGCATAAGAAGGTCGCCTTTGGTTGGTTCGCTCATTTTGAAGGAAATCTCTGCTCAAGATGAGCCTTCGCTCAGGTCAAAGCCGCGGATGACTGGTTCGTCATGGGCTGGTTGTACAGGCGATGGTTCCACCTCTACCTCGCCTTGATTGGTGGCTGAAATGCCCTCAAAGTCCAGCCCGTCAATCATCGAGGCCGTATCCTTTTGCATGGGCGGTGCTGTGCTTTCTTGAGACGGTTGAAAGGCAGGGACAGGCGTGATGACAGGGACGTAGACTTGCTGAACGATGGAAGGTGTGTGGCCCGAACGCCGCCTGGGTTCCTGTGCATCTGCTGCAAGCCTGTTGACGGTATTGGAGAGGTTCTCGACTTGTTCTTTCAATTCATCCTGATTCGTGTTTTGATTGGATGGACGCATCCAGGAAGGTGGATCACCTGCCCCACCACCAAGAACGGCAAGGGTTGTGAAGGCGGCCATTGGCATCACAGCCAGAGCGGTTAACAGGTTGAGAAAGGAACTCTCGGGGGTATTGCTTGCCGAGATCATCGATTCAAAGAATTGCTTCTCAAATCCGATATTGAGCGCCATATCATCCCCCAATACCTGTTGGACAATGTAGGTGGAAAGTTGACCCATTGACCACAACAAGAACACAGGAAAGACCCATGAAATACGAAGGGTATTGCCGAGTAACTTTCTTCCAATGGACGCCAATGTGATGTAGCGACGCGCCATAGCAGGGAAGAATCGAATTGAAAAATACAGGCAAATGCAATACAGGAGCAGCGCCATCTCCAACTGTCGATTTTGATGAACAACACCTTTGGGGAAAAGAAGGACAAGAGTCAGCGGAATGGTCGCAAGAAGCACCTGAAAGGGGATTGCCAACAACACCAGGGAACCACGTATGGTCCACAAGGCGTGACCTGCATCGTGTCGGTCGTGAACCAAGAGGGAAAGGCGTCCGTGGGCAGAGGAGGCGTAGCGTTTCCTTGCAACAAAGCGATGGGTGGAACTTTTTGGATTCCGCGTGAGGCCGAGGGCCAAACGCCACCCGCCCCGTTCAACCACACTCAATGGCGTAAAGCCGCCCATGCTCAGCGCGAGAACAAGGGCGATCATTCCGTAGACCAATGATGCCATACCAATCCAAGGAATCATCTCAATTTCAACACTCATTTTGAAATCTCCGCCGCCCATGGAGAAAACCAAAAGATAGGTCAGGGCAAATGCTGCAAGCGGTGTGACAAAAATCTGGCCGAGTAATTGTGCCGTCAATCCAAGGCGTGCCGCCAATGAACCCACCGACGAGCGCCCCTCCATAGCACTCAGCCAATCCGTGCGTATCTCAAAGGTTGCCCTTCCGATGGGGGGTGCAGGCCTATTCTTCAGAGGTTGTATCAATCTTCAGTGGTTCCGCCAGAGGGTATCCATCGGTAATGAGCATACGAAGGATGCCACGTAGACGTCCATCGCTTCTGGGGCGTCCAAGGTCAGGACGTGCAATGGATGCGAGAACGGACTGGCAGGTACCGCACTGAATGGCTTGCAAGTGCCAGAGAGGTACTGGCATGGTGCAGCAAGCGTGCTGTCCTGATGCTTGGTTCATGACCAACTGCAATTCAACTGCCATGGCCTTGCTCCACGGGGCAGGGCGGCTACCAAGCGCAGCCTGAAGCCGTGAAAGGACCAACCAAGATGATGCTAACCAAAGTCCGAATCCAAAAGAGGCAGAACCCCATCGAAGACTGAGAGCCCCAAACAGCAAAATAATGCCCGCAAGAACCAAACTCAACCAGTAGAAGGTACGCATGTGCAAGATGCGTTGATTCAGGTAGGGTGAGAGTCTTACGGGTTCAGGATGCGGCTCGAAGCGAACGTTGAATCCTTTCGTCCGGGTCATGAACAACGTGGGCAATCGTGGACCAATGTGTCCGATGATGGATCCGATGCTGAACAAAACAACGTTCGTTACCAGCGTCATACGAACCATCTCAACCTTGTTGGAGGCGCTTGAGGGTGTGCTCTACCTTGTCCATGCCGCGAGCGATATCAGCCTGACTGATGGTGTAAGCAAAACGAAGATGACCTTCACCGGACGGTCCAAAGGCATTACCAGGTGAACACAGCACACCGTCTTTAAGCAGTTCAAGAGCCACTTCTTCAGAAGTCATACCGTCGACATCAACCTTGGGGAATACGTAAATTGAACCTTTGGGACGATGGCATTGGACACCGGGCATGGCATTGAGTCGGTCGACGATGAGGTCGCAGCGTTGCTGGAATTCTTTTGCCATCATGTCGGGATAATCATTGGCTTTTTCCATCGCTTCAAGCACGGCATATTGCATGGCATCGTTGGAACAGGCGGAGATGTAGTACTGTATTTTGATGACCTGTTTCATGGCTTCAACATTGGTTGAGATGATGTAGCCGATTCGCCATCCGGTCATGGCGAAGGTCTTGGAAAAGGAATTAACGATCATAATTTTCTCGTAGCCCGTACCCATGAAGGAGACATGCTCTTCACCGAAGACAATTCGGTCGTAGACTTCATCCGAGATGATCCACAGGTCATGACGCTTAGCAAATTCCAACAACTCGTCGCGTTGTTGATGGGTGAGGGTGCCCCCTGTGGGATTACTTGGAAAGTTGTAGAGAATCGCAACCGTACTCTCGTCAACGAGTTCCTCAAGCGAAGCAATGGACGGGATGAATTCATCTTCAAAGAGACACGGGTAATAGCGAGCCTCACCCCCAACAAGAGTAGCGTCGGGGCCGTAGAGAGGGAAATAAGGTTCGGGCAACAGAACATTATCACCGGGATTTACCAGGGTCATAAAGAGATTCAAGAGAGCGTTGGTGCCCGACATGGTCATGCAGACGTTTTGCTCGTCCATTCCGCTTTGATAGTGCTCCCATGAGGAGGCAATCTTGCGGCGCAGCGCCGGCAATCCTGCCGTGGTCGTGTATTTGTTTCGCCCGTCGAGCATGGCCTGGTGAAAGGCCTCGATGGCAATCGTAGGTGGTTGGAAATCAGGCTCACCCAAACCGAAAGAAATCACATCGTCACCTGCAAGGTCGAACATCTTGCGAACGCCCGTGGGCTGGATGGCAAGAGCACGGTCACTGTAGGTGCGCATGTCCATCGCCAATGCCGCCTTGCATTTCAATGCAGTTATGAGGTCCCATTTTTGGAATCGGTTTGATGAGCGGAAGCGTCTTCAACCAATTCGGCTTCAAGAATACCGTGCTCCTCAGCCTTCATCCCTTCACCAGCGTGCAGGCGAATTGGCTCATCTGCGCGAGCGTTGAACATCAAACCAAGAAGAATAATGAAGACAAGAACTCCCATGGTTGTCAACAAAGATTGTACCGAGAATCCAGCAGAGTCATCGACTGATAGACCCGTCCCTACGACGGTCGTAAAGACTGACAGGGAAGGTGAGCCTTGCTCGTTAATTCCCCGGACTTCAAGCGTCTGATTGCCTTTGGCAAGTTGGTCTACATCAAAGGCCATGACCCATTCAAAGCGTTGGAGAGCCGCTAAGCCGCCATCGACCACCTCGTAACTAGCTTGCATCCATTCCCCATCTCCAAATCGTCCTTCGACCGCAGCAATGCTTCCTTCTTGACCCCACGCCAGACCGCGAACTTCGTACAAACCCGTACTTTCGTTCATGGATGCATTGGTGATGTGAACTTGAGAATATACGTCGATTTGGCCAGTTAAGTTTTCATCGCGCAGGTGCATTGAAAGTTTGACTGCCTCGTAAGCATCGGCCATACCCCAACCGAAGTCTCGGTTCCAAAAGGGGTCCACTTCGGGTGCTGAGGCTTCGCCTCGTCGCTCCGCTGTCAATTTCAATATCTCTTTCATTTCGGCAGGTGAGAGGTCTGGATTGGCTTCGATCATCAAGGCAATGATGCCCGTCACCGAGGGTGTTGCGTAGGATGTTCCTGAGCCGCGCCCCGTGTAGCCGTTGTCTTCAGCAGACCCACCGAGAAGGTTGATGCAGGTACCTGAGGTGACACATCCTTCGGCTTGAACGATGTTGGTTCCTGGTGCAGAGAGTTCCGGTTTGAGTTCGTTGAGGGGATTGCCGTCGCCGTTGTCCCTGCGTGGGCCACGAGAGGAATAGGAGGCAACCGTGTCGTCTTCACGGTCAATGGTATTCTTGTCATCGGTTGCACCCACCGTAATGGAAAGGCTCGAGGAACCCATTCCCGAGAGCCCATCGTTATCCGGCCCGTCGTTGCCGGCAGCCACACTGACAACAACTCCAGCCTCCATGGCTTCGTTGAGGATGCGGCTGTGCATGTCCTCGCCGTCTGAGCCACCGCCTTCGTGTGAAGTGATGCCCCATGAGAGTGAGATGATGTCAATACCGTAATTTTCCTCATCTGCACCTTGCCAAGCGGTGTCTTTGTTATCGATGATCCATTGAATTCCATTCATCGCAGATTCATAGAACTCTTGTTCAAGGATGTAATTCTCGAAGGGGCCCGCTCCTGCATCGGTGCCAATGCGCACATCGATAAGGTCGGCGTCGGGGGCTGAGCCATAGAATTCGGTCTGAGCGCCGCTTGCATCAATCCCCGTGGCTGCCGCCATACCCATGCAGGCAGTTCCGTGTTGATTGCCGTCATCAGGGTCGTAGGTTCCGTCGGTCTCACGCGCCCCACCCGCAGTACACGATGGGTCGGTGTGAAGATAGCAAACGGCATCGTAACCTGCGATGAACTTCTCGTTAAGGCCAGGATGCTCGTTGTCAACGCCCGTGTCAACCATCGCCACATTGACGTTGGCACCCGATACGCCGAGGTCCCAAGCCCCAACGGGATAGAGGCTGGAATTACGAGCTTTGACGGCAGGAGTTTGGATATCACCGTAAAGCACAATTTGCCCGTAACGCTCTACCATGACGACGTCATCAAGATGTAGGAGGTCGTAGAGCATGGAGGTGTTGACCTGTCCAAGCAGCACGGCGTCGACCGCCTCAATGACATCAATGACATTGAGGCCTAGGGCTTCAAGTTGGTTGAGGTGATGTGAATGGACATCTGTGCCGTATGAGAGTCCGATTCCAGTCGTGCCGATGAGAGTTTCAAGGCTGTCATGGATACCGTTTCGATTGAGGTCCAACGTCGTACGCTCCCACCATGGCGTTTCATCGCCAACCCACTCACCCGTGGCTTGCTGGGGCACGGTTTCGCTGTATCCAGCAGGCACCCACTGGAAATGTGAATCATCGACGGGCGTCCACTCGATCGGTTCTGAGGTCGCAACCAAACTGCCCGTGATCGGACCCATCAACAGCGCCATCAAAACAAAGGCCAACATCTTCCTCATATGCTTCCCTCATGGTTGGTGAAAAGTCATCATGGCATCAAGATTGCTCATGGTTGTGAATTGAAGTGGGAGCAGAGGGATTTGAACCCCCCCCAGCGGATTTCTTCTGAAACTGCGCATCAGATGGGCAGTCTGCAGGATTGCAACAGGTCGGCGCTCCAGTTGGTCATCAACTTTCAGCAAACCCACTCGTCGTCATTCCTGTGCAACTGGAGCCCGCGATACTACCAAGCTATACTATACTCCCGTGTATATTCATCCGTGAGCATCAGGCCTTTGCTTGTCGGCGTGCTCGCTTTCGGCGTCGCAATTTCTTCTTGCGCCACTTCCAACGTTGATTGCCGGTTTTTTTCCAAGCACGTGACCCTCGCTTCATGGTGAACAGTCCTGCGACTTGCCTTCCCTATATGAGAGCATCGTCTAACAACCGAACGGCCTCTTGGCTGCACCCACAGCACTCAACCTCAGCGAAAGGGGAATGAAATGCAGGTCATCTCCGTCAAGGTTATACTCGCACTACACCTCGAACTCATATGGACATCGCATCACTCCTTGGTGAAAACGTCACTCAAGGGATCATCATTGGAATCATCATCGGAGTCGCCTTCCAGTTGGCCTCCAAAACGATCCGAACCATCCTCATTGTACAATTTGTGTTGATCAAGTGGCTTGAAGCCCGGAACATCCTTGTCATTGATTGGAACCGACTGACTGCAGGTTTGGTGGGTCAGAAGGAGTTTGCCATCCAAGAGACGCAATCCATGTTTGACAGCCTGGTGGAAATGGGTGTGTTTGGCGGTAGCCTTTTCCTTGGTTTCCTCATCGGACGCCGATTGACGAAATGAGAAGGCTTTGGTGGAAGATTCAGCAACCAGAACTCATCTCGACAATGGCCCTTCATCAATTCCCTCAATGAATGGATTCCGTGGGAATTTATTGATTCTTTATATCCATTGAGGACATTTCTCTCTCATATGTCAGGAAAGTCATGTAGAGCGGTAACAAAAGATTGTCCAAAATGCGATGGAAGCGGAACTAGAGGCAGAGGTTTCTGTCACCGATGTGGAGGTCACGGAACAATCATCACCAAGACCTGCAGCTGTGGTTGCGGAAACAACTGAATCGAGATCTTACCCCCGATTTCCGAATGCTTCTATGAAGAAACATATGTCGATGAAATGACTCAATACTCTCGGTTTGATTGGAAATTAACTAGCAATTCTATTCATTCGTATACCGAAGATTTGGTTAGGTTGTTTCGTTTCCCTCACTCATGGACGACGCAGTCTTCAGCCCCGATGGCAAGTGGATGTGGTCGGGAACCGAATGGATTCCTGCACCTCCAAACCAAAGGTCACAACTGCTCAACATGCAGGATTCAGTCATAGGCGGGGACGTGGTCCACAACACGACCATTCACAACGACCCAACTGCCGTCACCGAAGCCGTCATCACCGCTCTCCAAAACATGGGTCTGATCGGCAAAGTGGTTGAGCAGCCTCCCCCGCCATCACCTGAAATTGAACTGGCAGCAAGCCTGGAAAACGGTGTAAGGGTCTTTGTCAACTGGAAGGATTACGGTCATTTCTATGCCGGAAAGGTTGCTAGGACCAACCCTGACGGGACCTATCTCATCCATTTTGATGACGGGGATGTGGAGGACCATGTCAACATGGGGCGGATCAAGCCGTTGGA
>DACE01000034.1:7258-7767 GCA_002494645.1 Euryarchaeota archaeon UBA256
ATTCCTGCTCGAGAGTACCTCCGAATTCTAACCGAGATTGGCGACGAACCCCTCCCGGTAGAGGATGTGATGAGTGAATTTGTTGACCTCGGCATTGAACTTGATTCTGAAATCGACTATCGGGCACTTGCAAAATACATGGTAGCCTCAGAAAAATATGAAACTGACAGTATTGTCAAGCCAGAAGTTGTCATCAAGGACGCTGCAATCAAGGAGAATGTATTGTCTGGGTATGCCTACGAACATCCAAAACTCGGCGAAGGCCGTATCAATTCGTCATCCATCATCGACATTACCTACGATGAGCGAGCAACTGCTAGGATCGAAACAAAAAACACCGTATTCATTGTTGGACCAACCGGTTGGAGCGAACGCCCAGAAGATCATCCATTCAATAACTGATGTCCCATACGGGGCCACGAATGAAGATTGAGGCGGACAGAGCTTGATGGGATGGCTAAGTTGACTCGCCCCTCTCGCACCCAATTCACAGGGTACGGACTCAAAAT
>DACE01000002.1:0-173 GCA_002494645.1 Euryarchaeota archaeon UBA256
TACGGTACGTCCCCGCTAAATCGAGAGGTTGAGCGGTTTCAGAAGCAACCTGTCAATTGCAAAGCAAAGTTTGACTTGTTCTTGCCTCGTAGAACAGTTGTGCGACGCTGGCCCCTCACCATCGCCGCCATCGTCTTTGGAGGCATGTACGTCAACGTCGGCGTCCAACATTT
>DACE01000002.1:337-27321 GCA_002494645.1 Euryarchaeota archaeon UBA256
TCAACATGTGGATCAACGACCTGCCGATCGGTGGTCAATCCTACGCCAACATATGGCACGTCTTGCGCTTTGTAGCCCAAATTGGCATGATTGGTCTATCCCTCATTATCGCAGGAGAACCAGAAAAGCCCTTTGGTTTATATGGTCTCACAGAATTAGAATAATATGATTCAGACGGTTTTTGGGGTTATTCACCAAACCGGAAGACGTCCTAAGTCGAAGATTGAACCTATCATTCGGGCCCTCAATTGGTGTCAAGAACTTGTGGAAGAAAGCCCCCTGTGGTCGGTGACTCGGACACGGGGTACGGTTGCTCTTCAACGCAGTATTAATGGGAAAAAATTATTCCTATTTCCGTTGATTGCAGCCAAACAAGACCTCGGAGATTTTGGACATGGTTTTGGCAGGAATCATCTTGCTGTTGCGATTAACGGGCGTTCAATTTGTGTGGCGACGAAACGAGACTGCACCGTAGTACCTCACGTGGATTTAGTCGCCTCTTGCCTGCAACTGTTTTCTGTTGAAAAGCCTCCCATCAGTGTTGTACCCTCTACGCTTCGAATACGCCTCTACCCCGATGAATGCCGCAAGTTTCCCCGTCATCGTATTCCAAGGAGGCAGCAAACCATTGAGGCATTCCATGCACTTGTCACAAGTGATGACGAGGCCTATGCCTTCATAGACGAATATCCCGAGGACTGGCCGGTATTGAGAGATCAGTTGTCAATGGAAGATCATCCAAATACAATGCAAACTTGGATTGAACGTATTATCAGTCTTGAACACGAGGCCAATAACGATGATATTTTGTGGGCGCTTCACCAACATTCCCAACAAGACCATCGAAGCTTTCAGGCAATATTACCCTCCTACATGGACTCACAATACGACGAAGGCATCATTCTCCACGCTCTTTCCCAATATGAGGCGACTTCGGCTGAGGATGCTTGGGATGTCTATGCTCAACACATGGCTGGAGACGACCGAATCGCTTGGATGTTCCACGTTAAATTAGCAGAGTGGGACAATCTCTTGCCTGTGTTAATCCCTACCACTGAAGGGCTCTATCATATGTCCCAAAACCAGGAATTCGGCTCACTGGCACTGAGTTGGTTGTCACATCACAAGGATATGAAGCATGAACTTATGCAGGCCACACCTGGTTTAGATTTTCACTACCTCCGTCACCTCTTGTGGAATGCAAACTTGTCAGGGCCTTGGATTGAACAATTACTAACTCCACTTCTTGACCATCCAATCGGTGATATTCATGCAGCCATCGTATCGATTACAACAAGAGAACGAAGTTTCAATCCCTTCACATTATGGAAAACCCTCATGGAAAAGAGCACTGGATGCGTTCAACAGCGCATCATGATGAATTTGAATCGCCTCTCCGAGCATGAGGCGCTTCAGTTGCTCGAAATGGGCGTTGAGTCAACATGGACCTTCGTGCAACGCTCTGCTGCAGAAGCAATATCTCAATTCCCTTACCCATCCATTCGCCACCTCATCGTCAAGGGCCTTGAATCCAAGTCAAATGGCGTTCGTCGGGTGTATCAAAAAACGGCACAAGCCTTCAATCACCCCGTTGCCTGATCGTTCACTTCGACCTCAAAGCATCAGAGTTTGGTGAACGACCGTACGCCTAAGAGTTCACTCTGACATCAATGCGTCAGGGTTTGGTGAACGACCGTACGCCTGAGGATCGAAAGGCGAGGCGAGCGTCACCCGCTATGCTCCAACGATTCTCAAACGGTTTGAGCGTTACCAAAGTCGTAGGCTACCATGCCAGCGTTCTGGTAGATCATTGGCATCTGTCCGTCCTTCGCGAAGCGGTAGAGAGCAACAACTGCAACTTGTTCTGCGGTGGAAGTCATTGCGATGAGAAGGCCAAATGCAAAGGCACCAAAGAGGAGTCCAAGTAGCGGCATCACGACAGTCAGAGCGATGGTGACCACGATGAGCGGAATAGCGAAGAGGAAGGCGATGAGGCCAATTCCGAGTCCAGAGGAAATGTTCTCGCCCCATGTCGCAAAGAAGGTATCCTTGCTCGATTTGAGCGAGTCTCCAAGGGATTTCCCTTCAATGACCAAGAAGGGGAGCATGAAGAAGGTCATGGCCCACCAAATGGCTGCTCCAATCAAATGTACGACAACTGCAACCATTTTCATGGCGTCGTTGTCGCTGCTTCGTGCAGCGCCTTCGAGGAATTTTAGCAGCAATCCAACAGTACCGGCGATGATGCCCCAGGCGATGATAGCAGGAAGGTGCTTGGAGGCTTCACGAATCCCGTCTCCGAAGGTGGGGTTGCCGCCAGTCAAACGGATGTTGGCATTGGCGACAATCGCACAATTCCAGAATGTAACGATGATGGTCATGAGCATGTATCCAGCAAAGGCGTAGCCGAGGTAAGCGCCTGTGGCAACACCTTCTTCATCAACGGCCCATGACATTTCCATGAATTGAGGCAAGCCGATTCCAATCATGCAGGCAAGAGCGAAGACGCCTGAAATTACCATGTAAACAATCAGTTCGGGATCCTTGCGAATCACGCTCATGCTCAGTTTGCTCATCTGCCAGCCGCGTCCAATGGTAGAGAAGAATCCCATGCTCTCCTCGTCCAGCACGTGCTTTAAGTCAGTTTTCCCGTTTTTGACGCTGGCGAAGGGCTTCAACCGCTAATACGCTGACGGCTACTTGTAGATTGTAGGACGGAACAAAGCCTCCCATTGGCAACTTCACCACCGCATCACTGGCCGCCAAGACCGCCTCACTCACGCCCGCTCGTTCTGCACCGACCACGAGGAGAACATTGCCGGTAAGGTCCTCGTCCCAAGGCCCGTGTGTGCCAATGTCCTCGGCGGAGACAATTCTGAATCCGTTCTCCCGAGCGGCGGCGAGAATCGCTTCGGTAGAATCGTACACCACAGGAATGAATCGGTCGGCACGCATGCTTGCGCGGCGAATTGTTCGGCGTTCTTCGTGGGTTTTGGAGACGTTGAGAAGAACCGCATCTGCTCCCGATACCTCGGCGGTACGAATGGCGAACCCGAGGTTGGTCGAATATTCCACGCCATCAAAGAACCAAACACAGCCACCACCTTCCATGACTTCCTCCAGTGTAGCGTGCTGCGTTCGCCCAGTCAAGGCAAGTGCGACCTGAGCTCCGTCGGCTGACATCCGCCACAAATCGTTGGTCGACCCTTCTTCCAAAGGAATGCCGCGTGCCTCGCACAGGGCGCGCAGGGCTGACGTATCGTGGTCACGGTCAACGAGGACGCGGTCGATTGGGACGTCTTGTTCAAGCGCCTCGGTAACAGCAGCCAAGCCTGTGATCTGCTCAGCCATGTGGTGGGCTGGAGCGATTTCCTCAAGAGGCTAACCCTTCTGGAGGGGTCATGGGCAAAACCCACAGTCCACGTTTTCTCGCTATCGTCAACGCGGCTCGGGCGCTCATCGAGGAATGCGAAGCTGCAGACTTGCGCAACATGATGGGGGATGGAGAATCTCTGGTGGTCGTTGATGTCCGTGAGGCTCACGAATACGAGGCAGGCCACCTTGAGGGAGCCGTACACATCGGTAAAGGCGTCCTCGAGCGGGACATTGAGAAGCAGGATTGGGATGATAACACCCGAATCGTCCTCTATTGTGGAGGCGGTTTTCGCAGCGCCATCGCAGCCAAGGCTCTTCAGGACATGGGTTGGACCAACGTCCGTTCTCTATGGGGCGGATGGCGTGGAATTCAAGCCGAAGGCCTCCCGCTTTGGCAGCCATGAGCGGCAAAGACCGCGTGGGCAGACTCATAAAGGGGAGATTTGTCGCCGTGATGCTGAGAAGCAGAGGTGACATCCATGGCTCAAGGATTGTATCAACATGTACGACAAACATGGAAGCGCCCAAACGATGCACTGCCCCACATGTACCGACAGGCTCGCATGGCCCAATGGCGCCGTGAACCCGTCAACTGCCGCATTGACCGACCGACTCGCCTCGATGCTGCCCGCCGTCTTGGTTACAAATCCAAGCAAGGCGTTATTCTGATTCGCACCCGTGTTCGACGTGGTGGTCTTCGCAAGGGTAAGATCAACATGAAGCGCAAGCCATCCAAGGCTGGTATCTCCAAGATCACCATGGCCAAGAACATCCAACGCATCGCTGAAGAGCGTGTGGCTCGCCACTTCCCCAACCTCGAAGTGCTCAACTCCTACTGGGTTGGCCAAGATGGAAAGCACAAGTTCTTCGAAGTCATCATGCTTGACACGCACCACCCTGCTATCATCAACGACAAGCAACTCGGTGTGTTCTCACGAGCCAACGGCAACACCGCTCACCGTGGACGGGCTTACCGTGGTAAGACTTCCGCTGGAAAGCGTGGTCGTGGTCTGCACAAGAAGGGCAAGGGCGCAGAGAAGTTGCGACCTTCGCTCCGTGCGAACCTCAACCGTGGCAAGTGACGCTGGCTTGACGACTCAACTTTGGGTCAAATGTCTTCAACTCTGGCCGTTGTTTTATTGAGGGTCACCGCACAGCCTTCTTCATGGTGCAAGGTGAAGAGGTCATGTCCAGATGGACGGGCCTTGATGTCTATTTGCCCAACGGGCGGAAATTAGGTACCGTTCATGACGCTGTTATCGATGCTGAAAGCATGCACTGCACGCACCTGTTCGTACGCGATACGCCAGAAGACTTGGTCGAAGGCAGTATTCCTCTGGCCGTCCCGTGGCGTTGGATTCGAGCTATCGACGAGATCGTTCTGCTTCGCTGGTTCCCCGCAACCCCCATCCCAATGAATTCTTGAGGTGATTTGATGCCCTTCGACGTCCATGTTCTCGGTACGGCCTCAGCGCGACCAACAGGCTCGCGCTCGGTGAGCGGAAGCATCGTCAAATGTGCCGATGGTACCGTTGTCGTTGATGCAGGTGAGGGCTTTCAGGAGCGATATGCTGCGCAACGCAAGCATCTCAAATCCAAGGAAAAAGGAGTGACGCTCAAACCGAGTTCTATCGACGTCCTCGCATTCACGCACGGACACCTTGACCACACCTGGGGGGCGCTTCCTTGGTTGCAATCAATGGACCTTGAACATCGCCAACAACCCCTGCTTATTCTCGGTCCAACCTCTTCTGAAGTCCTCAATGCCTTGCTTGAAGGCACACCCGTGCCCGAGGACACACCTCCGGCTGAACTGGCCCGTCAATGGCGTGCTTGGTTCGAACTCGGTGGCCAGTACCTCGGCTTTCCGGTTCGGTGGGTATTGGGTGATTGCGAGAGTGACCAATGGATTGAGTTGGACCCGACGACCTTCAAGGCCGTACGCCTTGACGAAATGCCTCAACCTCTAGGATGGAAGCATTGTTCGTTACGCTCAGTGCCAACCACACATTCCGTCCCCTCGTGTGCATGGATGGTCAGCAAAGGCTCAAGCAAAGGAGCTTTTGACCGTAAACGGGCAGGGGCTCTGGACCTCTCCGCCGATGAACGCACGCAACTGGCAACGGGTCAGGACATCACCATGGTGGACGGGACGAACTTGCACGCGAGTTCATTCCGACTCCCTGACCTACCAGCGACCAGCGTGATGATCTCAGGGGATACGGCATCGATGGCTCGAGGATTTACGCCCGAATTGGCTCCAACCCTTTTGGTGCACGAAGCAACCTTCCTCGAAGAACAACAGGACAAAGCGGAGGAGCACCTTCATTCCACCGCCAAAGGAGCCGTTCGTTCAGCCCGTCACCTTCGGGCAGGATTCCTGGCCCTGACCCACTACAGCAACCGCATCAAATCCTCGGACCAACCGCTTGAAGAAGCCCTACAGGAGGCCAACGGACTGCCCGTTGTGGCCCTTGCTGACGGTGACCGAATGCTCGTTACAGAGACCGGAGAAGTTACCCACTTGGTCCGAAATGTGGATGGTTGGCACGAGGCGAGCATTGCACCCAATCGTTGAAAGGGCGGATTGCTATCCATGCTTCATGCGCTGCGTGATGCTCGTCCTCATGTTGCTCTTGGTCGCCTGTGTGCCCTCAACAGCTTTGGCAGCGCAAGGCAGAGACGCTCCCGGTTGTCTGACGCAATCAGCCACAACCCTACCGCCAACCATTGACATCGACCCAGAGGTCTGCATCATTGTGGATTTAGGTGTCCTTTCCTCGGGAGACGTCTATGCCATGAATGTCATCATTCTCAACGATGCAATCGACCTTCTTTTCTTCGATGAAAACGGTATACAACCCTACGAATTAGGTCAATCGTATCGTGCCTCAATGGCTCAACCAGCCAGTACAGAATCTGCCCTCGGAGGGTATGAATTCCACTGGAGTGTCCCTCCCTCCATTCAAGCCAAGCGATGGTACATGGTGCTCGACAATACTGCGCACGCCGGTGATGAGGGAGAGGGTGATCAAGGTGGAATTCGCAGTACGGTTTCCGCATCCGTCTCAGCAGTACAGGAAAGTTTCTGGACGCCCTACAACGATCTCGTGGGCGTGGATGCAGGAACATTTTCCATCCTCCTTGAGGGGGACGACCTCCGCTTGGATGCGGGAACAACGGTCGTTCTGTCAGCATGGGATTTGGAGTTTATCGGAGACGTATATCTCCAAACACGCACCATGCACGACCGCTACACCTCGGGCGCTGTTGGCATCCAATACATTGACGGTGGCGGTTTACAAACGGTGGATACCCCAAAATCGCTGACCTGGCAGGTGCCCAGTTCCCTTGAGGGAGAAGAGTTGTTGCTCGTTGTTGACAACACGGACGTGCCGTTGGGTGGTGGAAATGGAACACAAGACCTGCGAATGACGGTGCGCCTGGAACTTTCTCCTCCATTGACACCCGTGGTCAACGATGACAGAGGAGGAACGGTTTCCATCGGCCAAAGCATCACGCTCGATGCGAACGCATCCCCCAACCGCTTGGGTCAGCGAGGTACCTTCTCATGGGATTTCGATGCGGGCACGGATGTGAATCTGGACGGTAACGGGTCCAACGACGGAGACGGCCAGGGTCTTGAGGTCACCACTGCATGGGACAGCCCTGGGCAAAAAACAGTGACTGCAACGATGACCGCTGCTTCAGGAGAAGTCGTCAGTTCGACCTACGTGGTCACGGTTGAAGACACTCAGGCTCCCACTGCAAGAATCCAGGTCTCCAGTGGAGGTACACCCGTGGCTGATGGCTGGAGGGCGGAAGTTGGTCAAACGATGATTCTCACGTGCGCCGCCAGTAGTGATGACGACCAAATTGAATCTTGCGAATGGTTGGTTGACGGCGTTGCGTCAAATCAAAACACAAGCCTCACCCTTACCAGTGCAACGATTGCCTCCCAAGAAATCACACTCATCGTCAACGACCCGAGCGGTAATGAAGCCAACACCTCCGCAACCATCCGCTTTGTTGACTCGACGCTACCACGATTCAACACCTCTCTTTTGGCTGATTTCACCAGCACATTAGCCGTGGGAGATTCAGCAAGTTTCACGGTAGCGGTCACGGATGATTACGATTCAGACGTTGATTTACGGGTCCATTGGGACCTTGAACCCACAGAGGATACTGACGGAAACGGTGACTCCAGAGACGACCCAGACCGCGTGGGTCTTAATCCAATCCTAAGTTTCGACCGTGCTGGAAAAAACGACATTGTCGTCACGGTTTTTGATGCATCCAACAACTCGGCAACCTACGCCTTTTCGGTCAACGTCGCTGCTGGACAGGAAGATTCAGTATCCTACGGACCCATGCTGGCCATGGTTGGGCTCATCCTTCTACTGGCTGGTTTGAGTGTACTTGGCTATCGTTTCTGGCAACGGCGCCTCGCCCTAGATTTGCTCACCAACCGAGGGCTCTCTGTTGAGGAAGCCCGAGGTCACATGATGATGGTCGCCCAACGCCGAACCTTCTCCCTTCTCGCAAAGGCGGAGGTGTATGCCGGATTGGATATGGGAGAGGTCACCCCGAAAGAAGATCAAGAAGCAGCAGCGAAAAAGGCGGAGATGGAAGCCATCTATGGTTCATCAGATGCGCCCCAAGACGATACGGCTTTTGCGCCTCGCACCGTGACCTCTGCAACGCTCTCTCAAGGGAGCAGTCAAGCGGCTGCGGAAGCCGCTGCCTTGCTCAATGAGTCGGGCTTCAACACGGCCTCACCTGTACCATCAGGCGCAGACCCACTCGCCTCGTTGATGACTGAATTCGAGGATGAAGAACCTCCTCTCTCATCTGGGATTGTGGAACAACCTGAAACCAACGCCGTCGCTCTGCCTTCGGAAGCAGTTACCTCCCCGACTCCAGCAGCATCCGCTGGCGTAGCACTCCCTGCAGCCAGCGAACCTGCACCTGCACCTGCGCCCCAAATCTCCACGCCCTCACCGATTGCTCTTCCCACTGCTGCAGAACCTCCACAGCCCCCGCAAGCCACACCACCGCCAGCGCCCGCTCCCACACTGGTACGCCACACCTGCAGCGCGTGCGAGGCTTTGTTCGAAATCGACCTTCCTGCGGGGTTGAACGAAGCGGTAACAGCCTGTCCATCCTGCGGGGTTGACCAACTTATCAAGAAAGATTGAGTCTTTTTCGGCGGTTCCAAAAAAGCCCGATGTTGAATCATGGCGGCGAATGCTTCTCAAAGGAGGAGGGCAGACCGTTGGCTATGGATGAGCCTGCTCTACGCGTCGTGCGAGCGGGCCTGCCACAATCTCAGAACGGCAAAGGCCTTGCTTTCCTCCTCGTGGGTGTGATGCTTTTTTCGCTCATGCAACCTGTTTCAGCCGATGTTTCAGTGGCACGCGACGACTTTGGCGTTCTCGATGCGCTGGCTGAGACCTTGGCCGACCGAGCCGATACGGGAGAGGAAATTGTGGCCATACAGGGCTCGCAGAATTCTTTCGCTCTCCTCGATTCCTCGAAACGTCCCGTTCAAAGTGGTGACGCGTTAGCTGACGCTGAGAATTATCTCGACCAGGTCGAATTGCGCGATACATCCCCCATGGAAGAAGACCACCCGCGCCCCTATGAATTCCTCACCGATGTCGCCACCCATCCCGACGCTTGGCCTTACAACCTCTGGGAGACCCTCTTTTCAGTAGACGCTCTGGGGCTTGACAACCTGCTTGGTTTCGGCATCAACACCTATGCCGTCTACGTCAATTTCTCATCACGAAACAACGGCCCTTCCTACGAAGCATGGGATTCGGGCACCTTCACTGGCGAACTCCTCGTCGGAACAGATTTCGTGCTTTTTGAGAATTATATCGATATTGACGGAGACGGAACCAAGGACCTTTCTGTCGCACTTACCGTTGAAGGGTTGACCACGTTCGGCGATGGATGGGGTGTTGAGTTTGGCGGTGGGCTGATTCCATTGATCGACGAGATTTGGTTGCGGCCTACCTTTGAATGGTCGGTTAAAGCAATGAATTTGAGCAACCCGCTTTGGGACCAATTGGAATTCCTCGAGGTGACTCTCATGAAGGGTCTCTCCTTTGACGTGACCCTCTCAAATTCTGAGTCTTACGCTGTCGTCATCGACACGCGCTTCACGCAACCACCTGTTGATGTTGACCTTGGTGTAGGAATACAGCGGATTACCTTTGATCTCAATGCTGCCTTTACTTCAGTTGCGGATTTGACGCTCGCTCTTTTGACCGGCCAAGTCAATTCCAGCGAATTAGCCCTCACGGGCATCACCGCACCCTACGCGATACGGCTGACCAATCCAAATCAACCGGGCACGACGAAACAAACAGACTGCAGTGAAACGCTGAATTACGACCCCGCAACGGACTATGATACTCCAAGCCGCCAGCATAAATGTGGCATTGGAATTGGAGTTGGTTACGTTCATTTTGGCGAAGTCCAGCCAGATGAATCCATTCCGATTCTTGAATACGCATACATTGACGTGGGCTTCCATCCAGAGGAAGGTAAAACGCTGATTCCAAGTGAAGTAGACCTCACCCTACGCAACGATAATTACGGACAAAACACCTTTGATACTGTTGAAATTTTCTCAGATGTCGGTACCGATGTTTACATTCATTATTTCGAAGACCGTTCCAATGTTCCAGAAGGTGACGACCCCTTCGGCAACATCACAGATTCTCGTTTGTGGATACGCGGGATGCCATCAGGAACGATGCAAGACGATGAAATTGCTGCTATTTTTACCACGATAGGTGAGGCGCCTGGTTCGATTAATTTCCCCGGTGAAATTCCAGACCGCCTTTCGCTGATCATTGCGATTAAGAACTTCAGCGGAGACTCTAGTGGCAACGTCAACGACCCCACCCTTCCCATCAACCCCGCCTCCCCTCCAAACACCCTCTTCCTCATTGCAGGAACTTCGTCAATCGCTGCCTTCAACTACGACTCCACCTTCAAGCGAGGAGGATACAGCGGCGATTCATCCTCAATGACGGTGAGCATGGAAAACCTACCGCGAGTCATCGTCATACAGGGGAGTTTCCTCTTGGCCTCAAGTGGCGTTAATCGGTTGAATTACGATAATCCGAACCTGAACACCATCGCGCAACTCTTTGACAATGCCTTACTCACCGTCATTGAAGTGGTCCTTGACATCGGTACCATCCTCAACGGGCTGCCCAATGCCGTTGTGGGTACGGCGGGTTCAACGGGCGGAGAAATCCAAATCAGTTGTTTCAATCAAGTCAAAAAGAGCCTTCCAAATTCTCAACGAGAACCGATGGAAATCGATACCCTGACCTTTGCCTTAGCCAGCAGCCCACAGCCATGGTTGCCCGACATGGATCACATCCTTCTCTCTGAAGATACCAATATCGCAGTGGTCGACGGTCGGATCGGACCGGTTGACCCGCTGGTTCCCGTAGCCATGAGCATGCGCATCGGCGGCATTTCCCAAGTTAGGCACGCCTTTGACCCCATTAACGAAGTGCGAGACATGCAGTTGGAAGGTTCGCCCAGCGGCTCTCTTCTCATCGGTCACATCAAACACGACGACGGTGATTTGGATTCCGCTGTTAAACAATCGGCTACGGTTTCCAATCGACCGGGCGATTTCAACATCGCCCAACAGGCTGATTCTCTTCAATATCAGGCCAGTGAACCCATTGGCACCATCACCTATGGTGGCCAGTCCGGAGAGCAACGCAATGCCATCCGCATGGACGGCCTTCCAGCCGCCTTCTCATTGGTCTTGGGCGATACCGTGGGCTACGTGGCCGACCAACCAATGCAGAGCATTCAACTGCAAATGACCAATGCTTCCACGCCGTTGACCATGGACGGTGACCACATGCGGTTTTGGGTCAATGAGGATACGGCTGAGGCCAGCCTGAGCATGCAGATTTCAGATATTACGTCCATTCAACGCTTAAGTCCACTCGTCCCTGGTTCAACAGGCCCTGAAGGGAATTCAGAGATACAACTCGTCCGAGCAACATCCTCACCCTTTGCCATCTCCTTTGAGGATGAATCCACCTACGATGACCCCTTCCTCGGTTTGAACGGTCGGATTTACTTCGAACCGCTGCCCGCTAATATTTCTCTGACGCTGCCTTCAGATGTTGATTCTGAAAGTTTGGCCCTGCCTACCTTTGGCGAAGAAGAAGGCATCGAAGCAGTCTCGTTTTTCCTCGGCGATCTCGTCGATTTCGGCGGCGTTGTCAATGACTTTGTACACGCACTCTCGGTGAACGTCGGTGGTGATATTGGTGAAAGCGAGAACATGAGTTTGGGTCTTGATTTGTTCACGGGAGAATCCTTTGACATGACCGTTGACCTCAAGAAGGGCTCAAATCTTCAAATTGAGCCTCATTGGATGCACGGAATTGGCATGGAATCACTTGAACAAACGCGCGTGGTCTTCAACCTCTCAAGAATGCCAACCTACACGCTGTCAAGTCGTGAGGCAATCGCCGAAATCTTGGCTGATGGAATCGTCGACGAAGCCGAACGCCCTCAGGCCCTCTCAATCATTGAGTCAACCAATGTCACCGGTGTTGAATCGCTGGTTTATGCATTGGAAGACGGACGCGTCTTTGACGCCGAAATGGCAGATGTCAACTTGACGCTTCTCGCCGAGCAAGGCATCATGCTCGAGGACCGTCGTTCATGGCATATCCGTTCATGGTTGCCTTCCTTACCCGCAGGCACCATCGAGTTGCTCTATGATTTCCGTGTACTTGACGGCATACCAACCTATGAGGTTGACCTGAAAATGTCTCAATGGCAACCCGAAAGGGAGCAATTCACCATCGTAGCGAATGGATTGGAGGGCCAAGATTTACAATTATATGTCGATGGTTTCGACACCAATCAACCACGCAATGTTGAGATCAACGCGCTCTTCTCTACGCAGGAAAACCTGACCGTGCCCCGTGTATCCATCGATATGCATTATGACGCTGGCGTCCGTCTCAAATCGGCACATGCCATCCTCATCGACCACCAAGCCTTAACCCGCGTTGAGACTCTTGTGATGGGGATTCCCCAATCAACAGACGTTTCCGCCGTTATCGGTGATATTCTCATCCTTGACCTTGTCGTTCCTGAAGAATACCGAATCAACGAGCATTCTGCCGATTCATTGATGCTTCAACAACTCCGCTATGTGGACGGCTTTTGGTGGCCTTCAACGGCCTTCATGCGTGATTTGCCGGGCGAAATGCACCTCGCTACCGAGCCCGATACTCGGTTTGACATTCGCGAGCAAACGGCCTTCCAGGGCATGAGAACGCTCGATTACTCCTCAAATACTGATGATATGGACCTCTACTTGGAAGCGAGTGGACGAGCCATTGATGCAAAAGGCGACGTATTGATGCTCGCTGAAGATTTACCAACCCGGTTTGTCCTTGAATTGACTGATGACTTTGGTATGCGCGTGGAATCATCAGGCGTGGGCGTCAAGCAGGTCTACATCCGGCAAACCGATTTGCCCACGGCACCAGGTGTGACCGTTGAACGGATTGAAGTGGTCGGGCAGAACCTCAAAGGTGCCACGATTCACATCTATTCGGGCCCAGGAGAATATCCTATCATCATCATAGATGACATCACCGACGGTCGCTTGGTTGCAAGTGCTGAAGC
Organism: Euryarchaeota archaeon UBA256; assembly: GCA_002494645.1. GTDB lineage: Archaea > Thermoplasmatota > Poseidoniia > Poseidoniales > Poseidoniaceae > Poseidonia. The sequence goes on from DACE01000002.1 coordinate 13,415, forward strand.
CTACATCGAGCCGGGATATTACATTCCTTTGTTCGGTGATTTTGAATTTGAAGGACGTGCTGTCCTGCTCGATGCTCAGTTTACGGGCATCGTGCCCACAGCATCATCCATTGGTGTCAACGGTATCGTGACGGACCTTTCACTGGTTGGAAGTTTAACTGGAGGTTTGGTTGAAACACGACACATCATGGTAGTTGACCCGATCAGTTCTGCGGTGGCCAGCGGCTTGGCCCTTATCTTCGGGTGAATATCATGTCTGAAATCCCCTCAGCCGATGATCTCCGTAGAGATGATGAAGTGGACGACGAAGAAGCGTGGGAGGCTGCTCAAGAAGCAGCAAAACTCCTTGATACACTACGCAGTGAAGTGACACCTACTCGTGTTGCTATGGCCGGTGCCGTAGTTTTGTTATTCCTCGTGCTCGCCGTAAGTGGTTGGTATTGGGTTCTGCCTCGAGACGCTGTGACTCTTGAGACCCACTACATGCAACGCGGTGGACACCTTCTGATGACAGAGATTCACAACGATGGAAGTCGAGCCATCACCGACGTGAGCCTTGAGATTGAATTCCAAACAAGCGACGGAGAAGTCATCGAAACGATGTCGCTTGAACTCGCCCAGGTGGAGGGGCACACTTCAATTTCGGGCGATGAGTTGGAAATGATGGTAATCGGCTACACGGTATGGGACGACTACATCATCGTCGTTGATTTATCCTACACGGATTACTCTGGTCAATTGCGTCAAGAATCCTGGCCTCACAACGTCGGGCTTTGGTCGCAAGAAATCTTCTTCGACAAGGCCGAACGCCATTTCTGGCCTTTGGATTGAAGCACTGTTTGTTCAAGCAGACCGAACCGATAAAGGACATGAGCCAAAGCCATCTTCATGGCAGGGGACTCCAGCCGCATTTGTGCCGGCGTCTTTGTCGTGCTTTTGCTGGCCTCAACCTCTGGCTCGGTACTAATGCCAACATCCCAGCAGACCGATGTTCAGTCCGCCTATCCACCCAATTGGGTTCGCTTTGACATCAGAGACGACGTTTACCACAACGCAGAGGGGACGATGGACGAGACAGTGGTGGAAGAAACACGGGCTCCTGTTGCCGTCAGTTCCATCGGCCAATTTGACGGGCAAGGGCTTGAATTGAACCGCCCCATTCCTGCGGAGCTCATGCAGCCTCGCTTTGATTTACTTCTGCTTGTACTTTCTAATGACCTCCCAATGACAGAGGCGCGGGAGGACCTGGGGTCGATTCACGGTCTTGAAGTCCGCGAATACATTGCTCCCTCGGGTTTGATGGTTCAGGGCACACCCAGTGCACTGGAACAAGCAGAACTGCACCCGGGCCTCATTGCAAGTCATGCCGTCCCTCTTGGGATGCTGATTCACGATGACCTGCTTGACGTCCTACTTCTCAGCGATGGCGAATTTGCGTTGCGCTCAACGCTGGTGCGCTTGGAAGGTTGGAGAGACGATACAGGGCCTCGAAATGTTGTGGCACTGGCCGATGATGATGGTGGCGAGGTCAACCAGAACCTCGCCGATGTCGTGGCTCAAGGCTTGCATGATGCACGGGCATGGGATGAAGGCCGTTACGAGGGCTATGTTCGAGATGGACACCTCAACCATATCATGCAGCAACCTTCTGTCATGTACCTCCGTCCCGACCCGGCCTTCACCGCCTTCAACGACCAGTCCCGCACCCACATGCAAACCAATACCATGCGTACCTACTTCACCACAGATCTGGACGGGTCTGGCCAAATTGTAGCGGTAGCAGATGCGGGCCTCGATGAAGACCACGGCGACTTTGGAACGCGCGTGGTCGGCAGTTACGATGTGATTGGCGACGGCTCAACTGCTGACAAGCACTCAGGCCACGGAACACACGTCTCCTGTACCGTTCTTGGAGACGGGTTCAGGGGCGGTTATGGAGGTGTTGCTCAGGCCGCAGAGTTGTATTTCCAAGCCATGGAAAACGACAATACGGGCAATTTCCAATCACCTTCACTCAACAACTTACTCAACACGGCCTACAATGCCAACGCACGAACCCACACAAATTCATGGGGTTCATCTGCTGCAAGTCAGCAGGGGAAATACAATTCAGAAACCGAAGACGTGGACGACCGTGCCAACTATTACGACCGCTATTACAACGGCCGTGAAGGGTTGACCATTCTCTTTGCAGCAGGCAACGACGGTCCTGATTCAGGTACGGTTTCCCCACCAGCCACCTCCAAAAACATCATTTCAGTCGGCAACCATCAAAACCGATACAACGGTGCTCCGAATACCATGATGAGCGGTTCGTCGAGAGGGCCAACCGATGATGGACGAATTAAGCCCGACCTCGTTGCGCCCGGTGGCTACGTACGTTCATGCCGGGCACAAGAGGCAGCAGATACTGGTACTGCCACATGGAGCAATTCGTACTACCTCGAGTATACGGGGACATCGATGGCGACGCCCAATGCTGCTGGTGCGGCAACGATGGTGCGTGAATATCTTCAAGAAATTGCTCAACGCCCTTCACCGCAAGGTGCTTTGGTCAAAGCACTGCTCGTTCTCGGCGCCCAAGATATGGGCACTCGTGATATTCCCAACGATGACGAAGGATGGGGGCGTATTAACCTACGAAACACCCTCGCTCCGTCGACGGGCCAAGGGATTTGGGTGGACGACCGCTCGGTCATGTCTGGAACAGGGAACAGCAAAACATATGCGTTCAACTTGACCCAAAACTCGGGTTTGTTCAAAGCCGTTTTGACGTGGTCAGACGAGCGGGGTTCTCGATTTTCGAACGCTCAATTAGTCAATGATTTGGACCTTGAAATCACCGACCCCGACGGGACGGTCTATCTCGGAAATGACTTCGCAAACGGGCGTTCAACAACTGGCGGGACCCGGGATTCAGTCAACAATCTCGAAGTCGTGCTCATCGATGCTGCGGTCCAAGGGACTTGGACGGTGAAAGTAAAGGACGCTCAACACAGTGGTTCCAAAACGCAACCCTACGCCATTGCGGTTCTCGGACATGGTGTGAATGATTTGCGCCCAGACCCGATGGTTGAGCCGGATGAATTTTCGATGAACGTCGGCATCCCCCAAGTCGGAGACGAGGTACAACTCACCACCAGTTTCTTCAATTTCGGTAACATCAAAGCTGACTCATTCCCAATCGCCTTTGAGGTCGATGGGGTCGAACAGGATCGCAAAACCATCGAACTGGGAGCAGGAGCCACCAAGAATCTCGTTTGGCTCTGGACACCCCAAACCGCCGGCCCAGTTACCCTTTCGTTCATCATTGACCCCGACGACAACCTCGAAGAAATCCGTGAAAACAACAACATTCTCAACATTCAAACCAACGTAACCGCTCCAGGTGTCAAGCTGGAAACGCCTCACCCCAGCATCATCTTGGAATCAAGCACCACAACCACTACCTCTTGGAACATCACGCTCACCAATACAGCGCTTATCGGCACCAATGCCTCGATGGATACTGGGCAGGTGACAAAACTTGAGACCAATGAAGCCCTCTCTTGGTATGTTGGAAGTACCAATTCAAATTTCTCGATGGAAGGTCAAGCCTCAGAATACATCACTGTGACGCTTGTTCATCCCGCACCACCAGCACCGGGGACCTATCAAATCGATCTCATCGGTTTAGATGTTGATAACAGCGTGGACTATCCTCTCACCATTGAATTGGTCGTCCCCGATCTGCCAGAAGCTGCGCTTGAATTTGATTATGAAATCGTTCCAGTGCACCCCACAGACCCGACCAACATGACCGTGCGTTTCTACAATAACGGAAATGCGCCCATCGGATACGACCTCTTCCTCCAACCTCCAACCGGATGGGGTGCAGGATTCACCAATCTCGGTACGGAAGCAGGAGCAACATCTGGCTCTACGGGCCTCATCAATAGCGAAGCATATCGGGAGGTCGGACTGTCTTTCATACCCCCTCAGGTGATGACGGCCGCAGGTGCTGAGCGCATGGTGAAACTTACCGCAGTCAGTCAAACTGAGGGACAAGAATTGACCGAGTTTGAAATCCCTATCAAGGTCATCACCATCCGTGAACTTTGGGTTAATTTGGAATCCTCTCTCGGCACCCTCCGCCCTGATTCCAGCATCAGCCTGATGTATTCGATTGAACACAAAGGGAATACGGACATGCGCATCTCTCCGTCATTCGAGTTGCCAAGCGGTTGGTCGGTGACCAATACCGTTGAACCCTTTGACCTTCCATGGGCCTCGACAAAGAATCTGTTGTTTTCTCTCGAGGGTAATGGAAATGCACGCTCAGGAACCATCAAACTCAATCTTGACAACGGCTCCTCCCGTTTCACGTGGGAACAGGTGCTCGAGGTTGAAGTCCTTCCAAATCCAGAACTGGCCTTTGTTGGTTTGGAATTCAGTGACGGAACAACCTACGGCACCCCTCAGGGGCCAGGGTCTCATCCTTCCGGACAATCCATGAAATTCACGTGGCTGTTGAGCAATGATGCCCAAACAGCATGGTCTCCGAGTGCCAGTCTTGAATTAGAATCGATGATGTTTGGTGATTGCACACCGGTTGAATCGGTAGGCGTCGGTCAAGTTGTGCCAGTGGTCTGCAATGTTCTGATCAGCGCCTCAACCCCACCTCTAAGCGAGCCCTCGTTTACCCTCACCCTCGCGGACAACGGTGTTGAATTGAGCACGACCATCGGATTGCTCGTGGCCGAAAATGAACAAGTCACCTGGGACATAGGAGCCGTTCCTTCCTTCAATACGGGAGAGCAGCGTCAGGTGACGGTTGAACTTACGAACAGCGGCAACACGCCACTTCAGCGGCAACTTCGGGCCCTCAACACAGAGAATTGGGCCGTTTCGGTTGATGGTAACGACCTGCTCGAGTTGGAGGTTGGCCAATCAACCCTCGTTCGCCTCAACATACGCGCAGACGCTCCGGGTGAAGCCAGTATTTCCTTGGAACTTGTTGACAGCCCATCGACGCAATCGACCTATTCCTTTGGTGTAACGGCAACCGGTGAACCGGTTGGAACCTCACCTTCCTCGGGCCTCTCTACGACCGTGGCCATCTCTCTTGTTGGCGTTGTTCTTGTCGTGGCCTTCCTGATTTTAGGGTTGCAGACTCGCCGAAATCGGGCTGAGTCAATGGCTCCAATGATGCCCAAAGCGGTTGTTCAAACTCCTATGCCGCTTCCCGTTCCGTCCACAAGTGCTCAGAGTCCCATTTGTTGGTCTTGCCGAAAACCAGTCACAGGTCAAGCGCGAGGTTGTCCAACCTGTGGTGCCCGTTATCACGCCGACGGCGAGGGCGGGTGTCAAGCAGCAGAATTGTCCCAATGTACCAACTGCCAAGCAAGCGCAGAGCACTTCGTCATGGCATGATATGTAAGCGCCGTTTTGATGCGTGGGGAGCATAGGGTTTTGATAGGAGGACCACGAGCGCGTGCCATGAGGTCTCGTGCTGCCGCGGATGCGAGGCAACAACGGCGAGCAGTCTTCCTTGTGGCGGTCTTGTGCGCAGCCCTCCTGCCGCTGGCTGCCCCCCTTGCAAGTGCAGACGGTGCCCGAGACGCTTCAATTCAAGTGACTCCAATCCCCTCGGCCCTCACTGTGAATCCAGGCGAATCTGACGAATATACGATACGCGTTCGCAATACAGGGTCAAATCCAGTGACCGTCACGCTCGCTACTTCCGAAGAAGCAACTGCTGAATGCAATGCTTACACGTCGGCGGTCACTCAAATTACTGGAGCAATCGATGCAGGTTCTTACGAAGAAGCAGCCATGAACATCACGCTGACACAAGCAGCAGAAGGTTCCTGCGACACCACCATCACCGTAACTGCCAACGAACAAGCAACACCTCCAGACGTTGCGGGTGCGCCAGCCCAAGAAGCCGTCACCGTCACGACAACAGCTGGAGACGGCTCTGGAAGCGCCGTGTTCGGCGTAGACATCATTATTGATACCAATCAAAAGACGTGGGGGGGCGAGCAAGAGGTTGACTACCTGGTCGAGGTTGAAAATACCGGCCAAACCAACGAGACCATCAATTTGGTCGTGGACGAAAGTTCAGGGCCTGGATGTGGTAGTTCCTCGGAATTCACCGTTTCACTCAGTGAAACCACAGTCAGTATTGATCAAGAAGAATCAGAGATTGTGACAGCGACAGTAGAGGTCCCTGAGGGGCAATCCGCTGACAAGTATTGCTGGGAAGTAACAGGAACGGTGACCAACGACCCGTCACAGGAAGCTAAGGACACGGAAGGTTTCGAATTGAACGTGCCCGAATTGAAAGAATGTGAAGTTGAATTGAGCAAAAGTTCTGTCACCGTCAACCCCGATGCAGAAACGACGGTGGTGGCAACCTATACGAACGTAGGTAACGCTGACTGGACAGTCACTGCTGGTTCCCTGGGCAGCAAGTCTTCGTGGGTTCAAGTCGACGGTGCATCTTCTGGTCTCCTACCTTACAATAACGGCAACGGTGAGAAAGCCTTTGATTTCACGGTTACGCCTGACGATTCGGTCACGGCGGGGGCAGAAACCGTCATCACCATCCTCGGTAAAGACGGCTCAACCGTCAAGTGTCAAACCGATCTTCGTGTCGTAGTAGGCCAATCTTACGGGGCCAGCATCTCGCTCGCTACTTCATTACTCTCCAACATCGACCCTGGTAGCAACAAATCCACGTCCATCACCGTGACCAATCAAGGCAATGGCCCTGATAACTTGCGCATCGCCTCTTCTTCCGCACCCACAGGGTGGGCCGTTCAACTTGAACAATCAACCGTTTCAGTCGGCTCACGCCACGGCAATGAAAAATCAACCAGCATTGATGTCACTGTTCGTGTGCCTGAAAACGCTCTGGCGACCGAACAAATTGAACTCGTCTTCAGCGTACTCCCATCAAGCGGCGGCACCGCCTATGATACCGTGACGTTGACCGTCAGCGTTGCTGCTGTTCACGGAATGGACGTCAACGTTCCTGCGACCGACCAAACGGGGCGCTCAGGGACGCAGGTGAGCTTCCCCATTGAGATCATCAACGACGGAAACGTGCGAGACACCATCAGCCTCTCCGTCGTTTCTCAGACGGCCAACCCAGCGTGGGGTACGTCCTTCGAGAACGAGGATGGCATGCCGTTTAGCGAAATTGAAGTCGAACCTCAAGGGACGACGACGGTCTATCTCGTGGTGAGCGTTGATGGAGAAGAAGAACTTGAAAATTCGCAAATAACGGTTCGCATTCGCAACAAAGACGACCCCAACGGCCAGGACAACAACGGGGATGGCATTCCTGACAACCAAAGGGAAGCCGTGTTCCTCGCTGTTCTCTCGGACCGTAATTTCTCGATGGACCTTCGGTTTGAGGCGACCGACACCGCCACAACCGCTTCGATTATTCTGCCTCCGAGTGGAGAGCAAACCATTGGCATGTGGATTCGGAACACGGGCGATGGGCAAGACAATGCCGTCTTTACCATTGGCGGCCTGGAAGGAATCGCAACGCGCTCAATTACCGCTTACGGCTTACCTATCAGTGGCGAGTTAAGCGTGCCAACAGGGTACGGCATTTGGGACATTGCCAACGGCACTTTTGTCTTGGATTCGAGTGCCAATCCAGTCTTGGGTTCGGACATTAACTCGGCGGACCAAAAAAGGATTGATTTGGGCTTGATCGAAGGCTATGAGTCCAGAGTCTTCGAAGTATATCTTGAGATGACAATTCGAGTCAACCCCGGAGCTGAAACCGGTCAAAGCGGCCTGCTTGAGATTCTCGCAACCAGCGTATCCAATGCTGCAGACCGCAGCGGTTTAGTGACGCTCTCGCTCGAGGTCAGTATCGTTCACGAAATTGAGTTTGTTGAAGCCGGCTCCCGTCAAGAAGTAGACGTCACGTACGGGCAGAAGGCCGTAGAAACTGAAATCTCGATTGTCAACACGGGTAACGTACGAACCGAAATCCGCGTCTTCACCTCGGAAAACCTTCGGGGATGGTCTGTGATTCTCGATAGCGACAACCCTGATTGTAGGGATGAGGGCAGCAGCGAATTATTGTGCATGGTGGATGAAGGTGAACGCCTCTACGTCAACGTCACCATCCGTGCCCCCTACGGTGCCGAAATCGATGATCTGTACAAATTCACACTTTCTGCTGAGCCAACGGAGACCGGCGTCCTAGACCGTCAGAACATCGAATTTGCTGCCCAAGGCTCCGCACCGGACGGCATCGTCTCGCTGGCGAACAACACTACGATTCAAGCCGCTGCTGCTGGCCTCCTCATCATCTTGGCACTCACTGCTTTGATTCGACGACGCTAACCTCGAACCACTCGTTTTTCAGCCTGAAAAAGCGTTAATTTTGACGGCGCAAATATAGCCCCTGACAGACGTTTTGGGTCCATGCTCTTTGACAACGCTTATTGAGGGGGGTCAAGTGGCAAAGAATAGAGAGCGTAGGCGTTCTCAGAAGGTGTCACGATGTCGGGACTTGAATCAGTGCCAAGTGCCTATCTTTCCATTGGATTTTTGACGATTGTCGGAATCATCATGCCGCTGACAAATTTCCTCATCACGTGGGTCGTTCGCCCGAAGGTTGACCCCGCCCGTCCGCACATTACACGCTCCTACTTGCTCGAAGGTTACGAACGCGACCACAGCCTCTACCCACGCCGCCTCACTACCTTTGAATGTGGAAGTGAGCCGGTCGGAGAGGCCATGATTCAATTCCACTTCCAATATTATTGGTACGCCATCATCTTCCTCGTGTTTGATGTCGCCTTCATGTTCCTCGTCCTTGGCGGCATGGTCGCTTCTGATGCCACCGCCCAAGACGTCGTGGACCGAACGGGGGCCGTTGAGCGAGCGACCAGCGCACTGATCACCTTGGGAGCCTTCTTCGCCACCATGTCGCTTGGCGTTTGGTACGTGTTCCGCAAGCGTGGTCGCATTTACATTTGAGGTGAGTTGAAATGGCAGGACAAGACGAGAATTATGCAGCCTTCAACAGCCGTGCTTTGGTTGAAATGGTCGGCGACGTCACCGACGAAGCCCTCAAAGCAACCAAAATCAAGCAATTCCTTAGCGTTCTTGCGGGCCGTTATTTTAATTGGGCAGGCCGCAAATCACTCTTCACCTTGCACTTGGGAATCAAGTGCTGCGCCATTGAGATGGCTGCAGCCGCAACCCCTCGCTTTGACGGCGACCGGTTCGGTGTTCTCTTCCGTTCATCGCCCCGCCAGTCCGACGTTTTGCTCGTGAACGGACCCATCACGAAGAAGTTCGCTGATAAGGTCGTTCGTCTTTGGGAGCAAATGCCTGAGCCCAAGTATTGCATCGCCATGGGCGAATGTGCAATTTCAGGAGGACCTTACTTCCAATCCTACAACATCCTTGAGGGCGTCGACACCGTCATTCCCGTTGACGTTTACATCCCAGGATGCCCCCCTCGCCCCGAAGCCCTCATCGACGGCTTTGGACTTCTGCGTGAGAAGATCATTCGCATTGGTGCCGCTCCAAGCAGTGGCCGCAAGGGCGACAAGCCCGTCATCGTCGGGGAGGACTGACCATGGGCATGCGCATCACCAACGAGCAAGCCGAAACGGCTGCTGCAACCCTCGTTGCATCGGTGATGGACCGCTACGGCGGAGCAGATGTTGTAGCGACCGTTGAACATCACTCGAACGATTTCAAAATGCCCTTTGTTCGAATCCATGTACCTCCCCAGCACTGGATTGCACTCGCTAAGACCCTTCGCTTTGACCTCGGCGTCAATTATTGTTCCATGGTGACGGGCACCCATTTCCCAGAAGGTGGCGACGACCGCGGATGGGATGTAGTATACCACTTCCTCCGTCAACCGGTCAGTAATCAAAAGCCTCACACCAACACCGTTCACGTGGCTGAGAAGTTGTCGGGCAGGGACGTACCGCTTGAAGTTGAAGTGCTGATCACCCTGCCACAAACCGATATTCCATCAGTGCCCAGTGTCCAGAGCATTTGGGTAGGTGCAGACTGGAATGAAAAAGAAACGTGGGACTTGGTCGGCATCAAATTCGAAGGCCATGAAAACATGCACCGTGTCCTCAACCCACACGACAGCCCCGAAGGCTTCCACCCGCTGCAAAAGCAGCATAAAATCCGCTATCATGATTTCAATGAAATGTACGACGACGCCCAAGGCTTCGGTCGAAAACCAACCGACGAGGGTCGTGTGAAGTGAGGCGGTATCATGGCACAAATGTGGATTACAATGGGCCCTCAGCACCCAATGACGCACGGACTCTGGACGCTTCGTGTCAAAGTTGACGGTGAAACGGTTGTTGATACCGATGCCGAACTTGGCTACATTCACCGAGGCGTAGAAAAAATCGCCGAGGCACGCGACTTTACTCAGATTACACCGTACTGCGACCGCCTTTGTTATGTGAGTGCCATGACGTGGGCCAATTCTTACATCTATGCCGCCGAAGACCTCCTTGAGGTTGAAGTGCCAGAACGAGCAGAATACATCCGATTGATTTCCGCAGAATGCCAACGCCTCGCCTCCCACTTGATGTGGCTCGGTGCCTACGGCCCGGACATTGGTAGCCTCACACTTATGACCTGGTGCATGCGTGACCGAGAAATGTTCCTCGACTTGCTCCAAGAGCTCGGAGGGTCTCGAATGCACTACAATTACCCCCGTGTTGGTGGCGTGAAGCGGGACATTCCCGTCGGCTTTGCTGACCGCCTCATTGCGAAAATCAAGTTGTTCGAGAAGCGTATCGAAGAATACGAAATGATGCTTGACGAATCCACCATCTGGCTCGTGCGATTGCAAGGTGTTGGATATGCCAAGGCCGAAGACATGGTCAACGCTGGCGTATCCGGGCCAAACATTCGTGCGGCTGGCGTCAATTACGACGTTCGTTGGGCCCACCCCTATTCGGTTTACGACCAAGTAGACTGGGAGCCTGCAGTTGAGAAACCAACCTCGGTCAAAGGTGCTGACTGCTACGACCGCTATCGAGTTCGAATGGAAGAAATGCGTCAATCTTGCCGGATGATCCTCGATGCCATCGAGAAGATTCCAGGTGGAAAGAACACCAATTACGCCAGTGGGGACGCTATGATTCTCGCAAAGGCACCAACCCGTGCCCCTGAAGGAGCAACTGGTTTCTCCAACTACGAGTGCACACGTGGGGCCTCTCAATTCTACATCAAGGGCGGCGGAGACGGCCGAGGCAAGAATCCATACCGCCTGTCGATCCGCTCACCGATGTTCATCACAATTCCTTACGTTGCAAAAACGATGATTGGCTACAAAGTGGCCGACATTCCTGCCATCATGGGCAGTTTTGATCCGTGCATCGGAGAGACAGACCGTTGAGGTGATATCATGGATGACAAGTACGATTTGGTTGGCTTCATGTTGAGTAGGGACGGTGTTCTCCGTTCCAGCCTCATCGACCTTCTTTCGGGCACGCCCCTCGAGGACAGCGCTTCTTCAATATCATTCGCTGTGGCCACTTTCGCGCTGGTCAACGTCGTCTTTTTGATGCTCTTCTTTTCGCAATTCGCAATCCTATGGATTGAACGCAAGGCAGTGGCCCGCATGCAAGACCGCTACGGTGCAACCACGGCACTTCGCTCGCTTTGGGTCGGTGAAAACGGCGTCACTGCAGGTGAATGGTGGAACATGCTCCCCTTTGGCCTGGGAACACCCATAGGGGCAGTTAACAAATGGTTGAACAAGAATTTCGGAAATCGTGATGAAAACTTCCCTACCGTTGACCGTGTCAACAACCGTTCTTGGATGGGCAAGACCATTCTGCCTGGTTTCTTCCAAAACGTCGCCGACGGCATGAAATTCCTCGTCAAGGAACACATGGTCCCTCAACGCGCAGACCGCCTCATCTTCGAGGTGTCGCCCTTCCTCATCGTGTCATCTACGCTTCTTATTCTCGGCATGATTCCGCTCTCAAGTGGCATCTACGCTACCAATCCTGACCTATCCATTCTCTACGCCATCGCCATCTTCGGAATCGCTCCGATTGGTGTGTTCTTTGCTGGTTGGTCCTCCAACAACAAGTATACGCTCATCGGCGGTATTCGCTCAGCGGCTCAACTTACGGCCTACGAAATTCCCCTTTTGCTCACCTTGCTCTCCGTAGCAATCCTTTCTGGGACCTTCAACATCGTTGAAAGCATTCATTTCCAACACTCCGCAGGCGCTTGGAACATCTTCCTGATGCCACTGGCAGCCGCACTCTTCCTCATCACGATGATCGCAGAAGTCGAACGTGTACCGTTTGACATGCCAGAGGCAGAAGCCGAACTCGTCGAAGGCTGGTGGACTGAATATGGAGGCATGCGTTTCGGTATGTTGTTCATGGCTGAATACATTCGCACCTATGCTGCCTGTTTCCTCTTTACTCACTTCTTCCTTGGTGGCTGGCATCTTCCCTTCCAAGGAACCATTGGTTCGATTGAATTCCTTGGCCTTGGTGGATTGTACCTCTTGATTCCAGGAGCGATCATGACGCTGGTGAAATCATGGCTCGTCTTCCTTATTGTCTTCGTTTGGGCTCGATTCTCACTGGCTCGTATCCGAACCGACCAAATCCTCGAATTTGGATGGCGCATGCTCTTGCCCCTGGCAGTTCTCCAAGTCTTCTTGGCTTTGGTGTACCGTTTGTACCTGTTCAAACCCGAAAATATGGCCGATACCGTGGCCGGTGGGAACGCTTGGGACGCCTTTGGCATCCCCAGTCTCGTGCCCATCCTCACCACGCTGTTCTGGCTTGCTATCTTCGTGATTTATCTCAATGATGAGGATAAATCAGCGACACCGGAACGAATGTTCCATGTCCATACTGTCGAGCCTGCGGGAACTGTAGTCCCGGGGCAGGAGTGAGGTGAAACCATGCCAATGCATCCACACGCACAACCGAATTTCAGAAACTTGTTTTGGTACCCGTTCAAAATTACCTTGATCACTGCCTTGCGTACTTTCCCCTTCATCGGTAAGCGCTTCGGCAAGCGTCTTGGCGCATACCACAACTCCAGCCATCCAGAGTTCTTGGATGATGGCAGTCGCGCTCGAGCCGCCTCAACAGCGGACATGAACGACATCAGCCGGCAAGAGTTCGCACCTGACCGTGTGACCTCTGACCTCAAACCCACGCTATGGAAGCCACAAACCGTTCAGTATCCCTACGAACGTCTTGAAGACATGGAGCCGTGGCTCTTTGTCCCCGGTAATTACAACGGTCGAATCGGCGTGATTTGGGAAACATGTACGGCGTGCAAGATGTGCGTGAACATCTGCCCCAACGATTGTTTGCACATGACTACTGAGTTGCGTGTTGACGTCCTTGACGGTGCTGAAGGCGAAAACGCCGGCATGGGTGCTGACCTTGAAGTCGGCAAGTATGCGGCGGTAGAGAAGCCAGAAGTTGTCGCTGAATTGGACACTTTCAATCACGTTACTGCCCACACCGACGCACCTCAAGAATGGCGCTTTGCAGAAGTTCTCGACCTCTCGGGCGACACCGCAACAGTACGATGGAATGATTCTGGCGAAGAAGCCATGGTCGACCGTGCTGAACTCCTTCCCGCCGACGACCAAATCGTCTCGGGCCGCATCGACCTCGGCCGGTGCATGTTCTGTGGACTCTGTATGGAATCTTGTGGATTTACCTCCTTCTTCATGACCAACGAATACGATGGCATGTCGGGCTTCACCCGTCAAGACTTGTGGTTTGACGCCTCTCGTACCCGTGTGCTTCCCGGTGTCCACCAAGAAGCCGTTGACGCTGAGTTGGCTAAGCGAGCCTCGAAAGAGCGCGACAAGCGTGCCAAGAAGGCAGCCAAAGAAGCTGCTGCCAAGG
>DACE01000003.1 GCA_002494645.1 Euryarchaeota archaeon UBA256
GGTACCGTTGTATTCGTATAGGAACACATGGGGTCCCCTTGGATATGATTTACAAATTACAATGGGAAAGTTTTTCATCAACGTCATTTTAGAGGTATTATGGTTGACAAGGATAATGTTGTTCTTCCCTCAGGGAGTTACGTAACCCATGTTAAATCAAAAACTCATGAAGGATGGTTCTCATGGATTGCACATTATCGGACACTAAGTGGTAGAACGAAACCAGGATGCTGTGTTCAGAGATCTTACACTTTACCCCGTAATGAAAGCAAGCCAGGTAGTTGTAATGGAGTAATTTCAGGTGCACATGTCACAATTGGACAAAAAAGAACAGGAAAACAATACATCGTCCCAGTTTGCACTTACCACAATGACGCAATGATGTCTTTCTTCAAACTAGGTGATTCTTTTAAGGTAAACAATGTAATCGCAGTTAGGGCATTGTCGTCAATAACTGGTAACCAACAAAAAGCGAGAGCTGCCCCTGTGGCACCCATCAGAAGAAGCAAAACCACTTGCAACGCAATAAAAGATGATGGCAAAAAATGTACTAATAAACTACATGGGCGGTACAGAGTGAACTGTGGACAACATCAACATCCGAGATTTAGATGATATTATTTTTAGCGATACTCGAATCTGATACAGAAATTTAATTCTCAAATTTTACAATAGAGAGGTGTATACTGTAGGCATACTTGGGGCAATGGAGATACCCATGTATCCGGGTTTGTTATTCACAAGGGCTCGCAGTGGGTCGAATCACTCGCTACCCTCGATGTCGTATAGGGACAGGTCGGTTCCCCATGTTTGTTATTCAAGATACGCAAATAGGTGTCTTAGACTATTATGCATCCCGCCTATATCTCCTTTGACATTTGCAACTTTGCGATACATTCTCCATTCACGGGTGTTTTCGGCCACCAACAGCCATTTTGGGATGATTTCTTTCATCGTCGAAATTTTCTCTAATTTTCCACCGCAACCAAATTGCCCTCCATTTCCACCAAACCCATGATCAGCAAGCAAGATGGCAAATGGCGTGTTTTCTTTGGAAAACAAATTTTCAAAGACATAGAAGGCGTCAATATTGAGGTAGAGCATGGCCAGAAATGGAGAACATTTCTCACTCATTTCGCCACCATCATGTTGGAAGATATACAAACACCCTATCTTGCCTTTGGCATCATAAATGCGCTCTCTCCGACGGCTACGGAAGACCACAGTTTGTCTTGATAATCCTCTGAAAACCTCACCAAATAGGACCTCTCTAGTTTCGATTAAAATGTACCCCTTTAAGGGTCGTTCCGAGAATTCCTCATCAATACGTTTCAAGTTGTATGCACTATCAGCATACAAGAAGCAAGACACATTGCAGCCTTCGTTGAACAATCGAATTGGTTGGCCGTCTCTTCCTCCGCCCGGATAGAATACAACATCGCTTGACAAAAAAGCATCTACATCAAAGGAAGAGGCTTTGTTCCAATTTTCCAACCAAGCGGGAAGAAGGCAAGGATTCCTTTCTTTTTGAAGGAAATCTGTAATCTTCATGGTCTGCTGAAGCACACTGATATTTTCAAAGTTCTGTATATTCAAGTATCTGTTTGAATGGAGAGGTGAATAATTGAATTTCTTATGTTCACTTGGGTTTATCCTAAACCCCCTGTGCACATGTTTTCTATGCACGAGGGGTTGCAGTCCGTCCTATTCATGCCTACCCTTGTAAACAGGCCGCAGTCACTCTTCCAGGACAGCTCGGATTGCTGCACGAGCGTGTGGCTCAAGGCGGGGCTCGATGTGATGAGGTTCAGCACCCGGGCCGATTATCCCCAAACCGATCGCTTTGTCATGCTTGAGTTGCAACTCGATGATGGTCTTGATTACGGCTTGACCCATAGCCAATCCATGTTGAGTCTCCCCCTTCTCAATAATGCCCAAGCAAATAGCAGCATCATGAGTGCCTAACAGTCGGTCAAGGGCGAGAGGGACTTCCATCGCTCCGGGAACCCAACGAATCGACCCTACGGTCAATCCTAGAGCAACAGCCTCTTCTTGCACCCATGAGAGCATACGCTCAACTTCTTTGCGATGAAACGACCCACATACTACACCTACTCGCTTGCTCATGCTTGTCCACCTCAGTTCTCCTGTTTCATCATTCGCTCAACGGTAGCCACAATGGTTTGTGTCATACCGTCAATTTCTACGTTGACCGATTGACCGACCTGCAAGGAACCAAAGGTTGTCATGCGCAAAGTTTCGGGAATGAGATGGATCAAAAAGGATGTCTTTTCAACCACTCCGACTGTCAGCGAGGCTCCATTCAGGCCGATGTAACCCTTCTCATGAACGTATTTCATCAATTCAGGCTGGACCTTGAGCCTCATGTCAACGCCTTCCCCAACAGCCGTTCGCTCTGTGATTTCAGCCATCGCCATGATGTGCCCGGAAAGGAGGTGCCCTCCCAATTCATCACCCATTCGAAGTGAGCGCTCAACATTTACTTCGTGACCAATCTCCAAAGCACCCAAATTGGTTCGTTCAAGGGTTTCAGAGATGACATCGAATGCAACCTCATTACCGTTAATGGCCGTTGCTGTTAGACAGGTGCCATTGATGGCAACGCTCGCCCCAATTTGAAGGCCCTCAACATTTGGCAGGTGAAGATGAAAGGTCCAAACAGCGTTGTCACGGTCAAGACCAACGACACGGCCCAATCCCTGAACAATACCAGTAAACACACTCAGGCCCCTTTATTTTCTGCGCGCTCGAGAATTCTGGCGATGATTTTTCTTGTTCCGTCAAGGTCGTCTGATAACCCTTCAACGCGAATCACTTCAATGCCCGTGAAGCCGCGCTCGTTGAGCGCCCTGCGGATGTTGTCTTCTGCATGTTCTTGGTCGTAACCAAGTGCGATGATATCGGGTTGTATTTGTGGCAGGATGTCAAAAATTGGAACGTTAGGGGGGTTGCCAACGACCACATCATCAACCGGTTTCAGTCCAGAGACCATGCGTTGACGAAGGTCCTGATTCGTTACGGGTTCATGCTTGCGCTTGCGTACCGTATCGTCGTGAGCGACGACCACGGTCAAATGGTCACCCAAGGCTTTGGCCTGTTCGAGATAGTGAAGATGACCTGCGTGAAGCAAATCAAAAACGCCGACAGCCATGATTCGCTTCATAGGTCCACCTTTTGTCACGGAGGGTTTCGTCTTCAAGAGCATGACGGTCAGGCATCAAGGCCGAGTGCTCGGATAAGGTCTGCCCCTTCAAGGAACGGAATGTCACGTTGCTGAGCCCATTCACGAGCATCATCCACACTCAATGCGAGGTCTCCCTCAGGTTGCAACATCTCAGCACCGATAACGACGGGCGTCATGCCGGCAAGCCGTGCCAAACCGACCGCCAATTCGGTGTGTCCCTGGCGTCGGGCAAGTCCGCCTTTTGCTTCCCGGCAAATGGGTATGTGACCCGGTGTACGGAATTCTTCTCCAAGCCGTTGCATGCCGGACTGGACACTCGCACCCTCTTTCATGCATTCAGCAGCCAGTTCGGCAAAGCGCCGCGTGGTAAGGGCTCGGTCATGGTCGGTGATACCTGTATAGGTCTCGCGATGATTCAACGAGAGGGTGAATGCTGAACGGGCATCGTAGCGCAAATCATTGGTGATCAGGTGACCCAAAACTGGGAATGCTTCAACCGCTTCGTTGGTTGTATGCAGGTCCTGCAGGAAAGGGAGCGCAAATTGTTCCCCGACCTCGTCACCGATGGCTAGAAACAGAAGTCCTCCGCAATCTTGGCGTAATTGTCGCATGTTTGCTGGGAGTGCTGCGATTCCGGGGAAGAGCAAATCGGTTTCACCCTCTCGCTTTTCTGAGTCAAAAAGACAGACGGGATGGCCTTCTTTGAAGGCTTTAACCGCTCGTGCGACATGACGCTCCATGGTGACGGCTGAACACTCACCTTCATGAAGAGTCGTATGCTTTCACCCTTGAAACCGATACAGCGCCGCTATGGCAGCGGACAGCCAACGGAAAGGGATTATCATAGGGCGCTTGTTGGCTTTGTTTCGCGGGGGGGGAAAAGATGCCAATTAAACTCGGACCTGCCGGCGTTCCATTGTCGTGCAAAGGTCGCACAATTGTGGAAGGGATGGACGATATCATCTCCCTCGGACTTGAAACCATGGAGGTCCAAACCGTGCGCATGGTCGCTCCTCAACACTTTGAGCAATACTGGCAAGCCGGTGTTCTCGCTAACAAAACAGATTTCGAGATGAACATTCACGGCCCCTATTATTCCGAACTGCTCGGAAATAAAATTGAGCGTGGACGGTCCTTGGCCAAAATTGAGGCCACCCTGCAAGCTGCCCGGACCGTCAACGCCCGCCACATTACGCTCCACACCGGCCACTACGGTGAATTCAGCCGAGGCCATGCTGCCAACGAGCAGGTGGCCAATGTCTTCTCTGGAATCGTTGACCGAATCGCTGAAATTTGGCATGATGATGAAGATGAATTCCCTGTGTTCCCCTGGATTAAAGATGGAACACCCTCTAAAATCGGTGTAGAAACTTCAGGTCGCCAAGAATTGTGGGGCAGCCTTGAGGAGGTTCTGGAAGTTGTCAATCACGTTGAGGGAACCGTGCCCGTACTCAACATCGCTCACATACACGCACGGGGCCACGGTCGCATGCGTACATCAGAAGATTACGGAGAGCTCTTTGACATGGTTCGCGAGAGCATTGGTACAAAGGAGTTCTATTGTCACTTTTCTGGTGTGGAACACCGAACTGGTAATGCAATGCATTACACGCAAATCAAAAAGTCCGACCTCAATTTTGAGCCACTTGCTGAATTCATCGTTGAAGACGGTGGATGGCTTGACATCACTCTCATTTCGGATTCACCACTGCTTGAACACGATGCCATGTACATGATGCAGAATATCGAGAAATCACGCCACAAGCAACTCGAGCGTAAAGCCCGAGAAGATCGTCGCCGAGCCTTGGCATTGCAAACTGGTAAGAGTGAAGATGAACTCAAATCCAACGAAACCCAACAAGCAAAGGCTCGTCAAGCGACCAAAGAAAGCCCAGAAGTTGTGGAAGAAAAGGTCGAGGAAAAGAAACCTGCCAAGGCCAAAAAGACGGATGCTAAGTCAAAGAAAACCGATGACAAGAAAAAGGCTGAGAGCAACGACGATGTCTTTGATTTCGAAGAAGAAGACGACGACTTGTTCTGATTGGCTGAACTTCGTTGGCCTTGAAACCCTGCCCCTTCGCTTCCATGTAGCGGGAAGTGGTATAAACCAAAGAAGGCGCGAAAGTCTTGATTGACATGGCGCACATCTCAGTATTGGGCTTAGGGAATTGGGGGACAGCCATCGCACGTTTGTGGCTCTTGGAAGGTCACAAAGTCAAGGGCTGGACCATCGAGCAAGAAGTCTATGAATCCATTACAATGGAGGAAATCAACAAAAAATACCTCCCAGACCATCCGGTTCCCGGCCTTGAAGTGACCATGCACCTCACCGAAGCCTTGGAAGGCAGCGAAATCATCGTTCTTGCCGTGCCATCTTCGGTCATCATTGACGTTGCCGCTGACGTTATCCCTCACCTTCAACCCGGTCATGTTTTACTCGACTTAGCTAAAGGACTCGCTCCAGGTAAGCGTCTGATCTCAGAAGCTATTCAAACTCAACTCAAAGAGGCTGGCAAAACCAATCCTCTTGCGGTTCTGACAGGCCCAACCATCGCCCCTGAAGCCGCGGGAGGAGTGATGACCACTGCCTTGGTTGCCAGTGAAGACCACGTGATCGCAAAACGATTGGCGCAAACGCTCAGCACTGCGAGTTTCATTTTGCATCCTGCGAGTGACCCCGTGGGGGCCGAACTGTGGGGGGCTTTCAAGAACGTCGTAGCGCTTGCATGTGGGCTCGTGGACGGGCTCAAGCAAGTCGGCGACCTCGGTGGAGACAACCTCAAAGCAGCGATTTTCATGTCTGGGTTCAAGGAAGGATGCTTACTTCTTGCTGAACTCGGTGCACGCGCAGAGGTCGCCTTTGGCCCCGCAGGACTTGGCGACATGTATGTCACTGCCACCTCTCCTCACGGACGGAACCGAACCATGGGTGAAAAACTGGGGACGGGGTTAACCGTTGAGCAAGCCTTGGAAGAAATGCATATGGTCGCTGAGGGCGTAAGAGCGACTCGGATGTTTATCGAGCGCGCCGAGGACATGGGATTGAACATCCCCTTCACAAAAGCACTGAATACCCTACTCAATGGTGATATTGATGCTGAAGAGTGCTGCCGAAGAATGGTAGCGCTTGGTTGATTCAATCGGCATCGGTGCTATTTTGAGGGGCAACCTCGTGAACGGTGCATGGCCGAGGAATTGACGGACTTTGAAGGCAAACTTCTCAAGTGGTTGGTCAAGAGTGATTTTCACATTCAACCTTGGTCAACAAAGGATGCTGCAAAGGCCTTCAAGGTGGATGAGGAACTCATCTACGAGTCTGTTGCCGCTTTGACGAAGAAGGTTCCAGAACAAATTCAAATCTTCTACAAAGAAGGTTCACTTCACATCGCTGCGGACTGAGTTATTCCGATTCGTGTTCCACATTCCGCTTCATTGGGGTGGGGTGCAGGGCTGAAGAAATAGCACCCGGCAGGAAGATAGACGACCAACTTGGCCGTTCAACATCACTCTCTTCATTAACGGCAGAGCGAAGAATCATTGAGATGAAATCGATGACAACAACAACCAAAAATACGACGATAAGAAGTGCTACGACCTTGTCGTATTGAGCGAGTTTGAGATAAGTATTGATGTACAATCCAATTCCTCCTGCGCCCACCAAACCAATCACTGTGCCGTGGCGTACGTTGTACTCGAACATGAACAGAAGATGACTCAGAAGATGATTGGCTGATTCCGGAATGGCAACGAGCCAAGCCGTCTCAAAGCGAGTCATTCCCATCGCTTTTGCAGATTCCAATGGCGCATTTTTCAATCCTTCAAGGGATTCGAATTGTAATTTTCCAAGATAGCCCACAGTGTAGAAGGACATGGCGCAAATACCCGCTAGTGTTCCAACGTCAAAGACGATCATGAAGAGAACTGCCCAGATGATGGAAGGCAAACTGCGCATCCCTGCTAAGAGGATGCGGGCTGGAAGCGCAATGGAAATTGGCGACAGATTGCTGGCTGCAAGAATCGAGAGAGGTAGAGCGAAAATGAAACCAATAATGGTGGCTACAAAGGCGATTTTAATCGTTTCAACCATTCCCAACCAAGCCACAGAGCATGTGAATTCAAAACGCGCCTCGCAAACAGGATAGGACTGTGCTTCAAGCACTGACCATTCAGGCGGCCACAAGCTTTCGTTGAAAAAAACGACCAGATTTGCCCAACCGCCACTGAGGCGACCCAAATCACCGACCAAGTCGAGGAAAAAATAAATCGTGAGCATGGCAAGAAGGCCGCAGAAGATGAAGAAACGCTTGTTCATCGTTTCAACTCCTCAACCAACCTGCCGTCGGTGATGCGCCAAATTCGATTAGCGACTTCTCTGGCCAATTCTTCGTGATGTTCGACCATGATCATAGCAGAATTTTCAGCCTGAATAGCCTGATTGACCGTTCTCATCACGATGTCGACGTTATCGTCATCGAGTTCGCCAAGAAATTCATCAGCAAGCACCAGTTTTGGTCGTTGTGCAACGGTTTTCGCAGTTGCGACACGACGTTGTTGCCCACCTGAGAGAATGCGTACGGGCTGCTCGGCGAGATGGTCAATGCCAAGATCTACCATGGCTTGGTCGACGAAGCCACGCTGGATAGATGGGACGGGAAGGAATGGTGGATACCAACGTGAGAGACCTACACGTGTGCCCATCTCAACATTACCACGAACCGTCAAATTACCAACCAAGCCAAGGCGTTGGGGAATGTAGCCCAATCCTCCGCGGGGCGGCACCGCTAACTCCACTTCCCCAGCAAGCGGACGCACGAGCCCAGCAATGGTTCTCAGGAGGGTCGTTTTACCAATCCCTGAGGGCCCAAGGACGGCGATGACATCCCCTGCGAGAATCTCGATGTTAATCCCCTCAATGAGTGGCTCATCATAACCCACAGAAACGTTGTGGAGGTGGACGAGTTCTTCAACCATGATCGTCCCTCAGGCTTGGTATTTTTCATCCAAATAGGAAGTAATCCCAGGAACATTTTGAATCAGTGACCCGTAGGAACCGAGGTGTTCCTGTGTCGTCGTCTCTACGATGCCAGGCGTGTTGAGAATGTTCTCAAGCATCGAGCGCCCATCTTCTGTGGCGTTCAGGGCAACAAGTGAATTGATGATCAATTGGCGGGTTGCGTCGTCAATTGAGTCCGGCTGGTACATGAGCGGGTGGCTAGGGGCCTGACCGAAGGCAGGAAGGGCTACGTAGCGTTCTCGGTCGAGACACCATGATTCGGGGTTGTCTTCGGAACAATACGCATCCACGGTTGAATCTTTGACAAAAGCAACACCTCCAGTTTCTTCTGACAAACAACGTAATGCTCCACCATAGCCATAGTAAAGCGTGCCTGAATCTGGAATCGTCGAATCATCTGAGAAGTGGTTGTAGATGGTGTTTCGGAGTGATTCAATGTCCTCGGCATCACCAACCACTTCAGCGTAACCCTGACCGATGAAGAATCCCATAGGAATCAACATTCCTGCAGACTTCAACCATCCAGTGTGGCATGAAGCTTCACCTTCAAGCATCTCAAAGGGGTCTGTGCTATCATTTCCGTCATTCATCGCTTGGGCAGCGGCACTGTCGTTGAGTACCCACGCATGCGCCTCGTAATACGTGCGGCCGTCGCCCTTCATGTCGGCGCCCATGACTTCCAAACCGTACTGTTGCCATCCCATCCATGCTGCTCCTCCATCGAGAAATGCCATGTCCGCACTTCCAAAACGAAGGGCTTCAAGAGCGAGGGAGTCAGAAGTAATCGGATAGATTTCAACAGTCGTCCCAGTTGCTTTTGAAAGGTAATCAGCAAGTTTCTGAGGGTTTTCCTCAAAGGAGGTATAATCGTCTTTCACTGAGAAGGCTATGCGCAAAACATCGCCGTCATTCGAATCACCGAGACAACCGCTTAGACTTGAGGCCGTAATGAGAAAAACCAGGAGCATGCTCGTCATTATGCTCGATTTTTTATGTGATTGCAGCATCCAAGACCTACCTGATTTAGGTCACCCGAAAAGTAGGCGTAATATAAGGTTTAGGACACCCTAAAAGTCAACACAGCATTGGCACCAACGTCATGGCACAGCGGTTGGTAGTCCCTCCCGGATTTGAACCGAGGTCGGAGGAACCAGAATCCTCCATGATGGACCGCTACACTAAGGGACTCTCATCGTGGCCAAGTGCGTGGCCTTCTTGAAATCAACGGTGACTCTAGATATCAAAGCGTGGCAAAGCGAGCCATCCCCTTTGACACCCAAGAGAGCATCATAACGATCATGAACGACGCAAGGGCATATTTTGCCCATGGACGAGCAGGTTTGGTTTCTGGCCACAGATCAATCCCCAGCGCTTCAGCCTGTTCAATCAATTCCGCCATCTCAGCGAGATGGTCCTCGACTGACTCGTGAGTCATGAGCGTGAATCAAATGCCGATTTATTTGAATGCGTCGCAGGAACTGTTCGGCTGGGCTGCTTTCCATAGAATCATTCTTAGACGACACAAGTCTTTGAAAGGCGCACCAACGAGGGGCATCCATGAGTGAGGTGCCAGAAGGCATGGTCGTGCCCAAGCAGGGACGGGGTCATCCGCGCCCAACGGCGACCATGACGCTCACTCGAGACGGCCCGGCCGGCGTTGAAGTTCTTCTCGGGTTGCGCTCCAAAACAATGCGGGCCTTCCCAAATTACTGGGCCTTCCCCGGGGGAGGTGTGTCTCGCGTTGATACGCAAGCTGTTGAACAATTGAAACAACTCGAAGGTCCCGAAGCCACAACCGTTGCCTGTATCCTTCGAGAGATGAGCGAAGAATTGGGGTTAACCATCGGCGAAGATGGACTTGTACCTCTTCCAATGAAGGTGCGCGAAGCCATCATTGAAAACAAATCAAATTGGCTCGTCCATGCCCAGAACGGTGCCTTTCCTTTTGCCCGCAGCGGTATGAAGGTCCTCAGCCACCGGATTACACCACCCTTCGGGCCCGTTCAATTTGACAATGCATTCTTGCACCTGCATGCAGGTGATGCCTCCACTGTTCCCGAGATTGACTTAGAACCTCAAACTGAGTTTACAGAAGTCATGTGGGCTGCTCCGCAGGAAATCATTGAACGATGGAAACGTCATGAAATTAAAGTCGCCCCACCGGTGGTGACTTTACTCATGGAAATTGAGCGAACGCTGGACCGATTCCAACGAAGTATGGAGAATGCAGCTGATGATATTGCAAAGCGTCTCCCCGGAAGGCGGTCGATTCTGTTCGCTCATGGAGTTGAAGTCGTACCCATCAAAACTGCGACCTTACCGCCAGCCGACCACACCAATTGCTACCTCGTTGGTGACCCAGAAGGTGATTTTATTCTCGTTGACCCAGCCGTACGAATGCGGGAGGATATGGAGGTCCTGGCTACAGCGGTTGAACGTCACCGGGGTTCTCTCAAAGCGATTCTCTTCACCCATAGCCATAGCGATCATGTGGCCGATATGTCACTACTAAGGGAGGCTTTTGACGCCCCGGTTTGGGGCAGTGAACACACCAGCAAAAGCGTGCATTGCGACCGTATTCTTGACGATGGCGAGGAATTGCATTTGGGTCAACAACGATGGACGGTGCTCATCACTCCAGGGCATCATCCCGGCCATATTTGCTTGATGAGTGATGCAGGCTTGGTCGCAGGTGACATGGTGGCTGGAATCGGCACGATACTCATCCCACCAGGCACGGGCGACATGACGGTATACATCGAACAACTCGAACGACTCAAGGCAATGAACCCGCATTTAATTTTTCCAAGTCACGGCCCAGTCATCGCCATGCCTCAGCACTTGATTCAACACTACATCGACCATCGAAAAGCACGACACGAACGAGTGGCTGCGGCGCTCAAGGATGGCCTGCAAGGACTCGAAGAGATTGCTGTTGCAGCCTATGCTGACTCCCCCGATGCTCATCCGGGTTTGGCCGTTGACCAGACCCTTTCGCACTTGGTCGCTCTTGAACGAGAAGGACGGGTTGAGAAGCATGCCGATGGATGGCGAATGGAGCGTGACTAAATGGGTAAGCGTGTTGTGATCATGAAAGCTGGTGGAATCAAAACGGTGACGACTCAACCTATGGCTAAGCCGGAGCCGGCAGCTAACGAGGTACGAATCAAAGTCGCCTATGCAGGAATTAATTTTGCAGACCTCTTGATGCGGATGGGTTTCTACAACCCGAGGCCACCCTATCCTTTCACACCCGGTTACGAAGTAAGTGGAGTGGTTGATGCTGTCGGAGCGGAGGTCAAAGACCTCACCGCAGGCCTTCGCGTGGTCGCTGCCATGCGAAACGGCGGCCAAGCGAGCTATGTTCTCGTCAATCCAGAACGTGTGCTTGTACTCCCCGATTCTATTTCATTAAAAACCGCTGCTGCAACACCCGTCACCTATCTTACTGCGCATCATATGCTGCATCATCTCGGGCACCTCAAAGCCGATGATAGTGTACTAATCCATGGCGGAGCAGGTGGCGTTGGAACGGCAGCGCTGCAACTCTGCCAATGGGCAGGAGTCTCAAAGGTCTGGGCTACTTCTTCCAAACCCAAGCACCATATCATCACGAAATATGGAGCACGGCCTATCGACCGCCATCATGAGGACTTTGGAGCGATCATCAAAAATGAAACGCAGGACAAAGGTGTCGATCATATTCTCGACCCAATTGGTGGTGAGCACCTGAAAAAGAGCCTCTCATCCCTTGCTGAAGGAGGACGTCTCTACACCTATGGTTTGTCAGCTGCTGCGCCCTCAGGAAAGCGATCGCTGCTCAAGGCCATGTTCGCCTTACGCAAAACGCCTCGATTTGACCCTCTTCGCCTGATGACAAGAAACCGAGGCGTCTTTGGCGTTCACATGGGTACATGGACCAATGAGGTCGTGATGCATGAACAACTCAACAGAATTCTCCAAGGCATTCAAGAAGGGCATTTGGAGCCCATCATCGATTCGGTATTTCCAGCCGAACGTATTCAAGAAGCACACCAATACATCCATGATGCCAAAAACATTGGAAAGGTCCTGTTGGAATTTGAAGCATCACCCTAATGCCTAATGAACCGTGGCGGTGCATATCTGTAGTGAGGGTGGCCCATGAAGAAAGCGATGTCTGGGTTTGACCTTCGTGCTATGGCACGCGAACTGGACGGGCTCAAGGGAGCCTACGTCAAGAAAGCCTACATGCCGCATTACGAACAAATCGTTCTTCGCGTGAATCCAAAAGGAGAGGACCAACGTGACCTTGTCTTCGTTCGAGGCGAACGAATCTACACTGCAAAGCGTGACCGGCCCATGCCAATGACACCTCCTCCCTTTGCAATGGTGCTACGCAAACATCTTCGCAACGCTCGTTTAACGGGTGTGAATCAAGTCGGTTTTGACCGTGTATTGGCCTTTTCATTTGACACCAAGGACGGAGAACGTACACTCTTCGTCGAGGTGTTTCGAGACGGTAACATCATTCTTGTCGATGAAGAAGGAGTCATTATCCAACCACTCACGCACGCATCTTATGCCGGCCGTACGCTGAAAAAGGGCGTCGAATATACTCCTCCACCTGCTGCCATGAATCCCTACAACCTGACAAAAGATGACCTTGGTGACATTCTCAAAACATCAGATCGAGATTTGGTCTCAACCCTGGGAGGGAAAGTCAATCTTGGTGGAACTCACGCTAATGCCGTATGTTCGTTGGCGAAGCAGGAACCCAATTCACCACCAGAAGAGGCTGATGTGCAGGCCGTTTATGACGCATTAAATACACTGCTCACCGATCTTGATTCGGCAGAACAAGCCTTCCTTATCCTGCGTTTGGATGGGGAAGAGGGCGAAGGGTGGGATGCCAAGATATCCTCTATGGAAGTCGCAGACAAAGAGCAATGGTTGGCCCAACGTGCCGTTGAAGCCACACCGATTCTCCTGCCGCAACATGCCGAATCTCCTAAAGTAAGTTTTAATTCACTTTGTGAATGCATTGACATTTGGAAGGGAGCGCATGATGCGCACGCTCTGCAACGAAGAGAAGAAGAACGCTTTGAACAGGCTGGCCCTGGGCGTGGACAGTCTACCGAAGTTGAACGACTTGAACGTCGTAAGGCCCAACAAGAGAAAGCCTTGGCTGGCTTTTCAACGAAAATCGAAAAGCAGCAGCGACTTGGTCACTTGATTCAAGACCACTGGACACATGTCGAAACCCTTCTCAAACAGACTGCTGAGGCAGTTGAACGCAACGGTTGGCCAGCGGTGAAAAAGGCAAGCAAGGACATTGCTTGGATCGTTAGCCTCAATCCAGCCGAGCGCCAATTCACCGTCCTTTTGCCTGATGATGAAGGCCAGCCAAAAGGACCTCAGGTCCTCTTAGAACTCGATGCCAGCGTTCACCAAAATGCACAACGATTCTTTGAATCAGCAAGGAAACAAAAGAACAAGACTTCAGGTGCAGTTCTTGCTCTCGAAGAAACTGAACTCCAATTGAAACGCGCTCGTAAGAAAGAGGATAAACAACGGGCAAGCGGCAAATTGAACCGCCTCAAACGAAGCAAACGGATGTGGTTTGAACAGCACCGCTGGTCAATGATACCCGGCGGACATCTCCTGATTGGTGGAAAAGATGCAAAAGGCAACGATACCGTTGTGAAAAAGCACCTTTCAGGAGAGGACATGTACCTCCACGCCGATCTACATGGGGCACCATCCTGTAGCCTGCGAGCAGGAACGGGATTTGTCCTCGAACAACGTCGTCCATCGCATCTCCCAGCTGATATTCCCGCTTACCGTTTGGTGGACAAGTTAGAGGAGTCATCCTTGGATAAAGCCAAGCTCAATGACGCGGCCATGATGGCCTTAGCATGGAGTCGTGCGTGGAATAGTGGGGGCTCACATGGCACGGTCTATAGCGTAAAACCCGCTCAAGTTTCGAAGAGTGCGCAGACCGGTGAATTCGTGGGCAAGGGCGCTTTTGTCATTCGAGGTCAGCGTACATGGTACAAGGATTTGAACCTACGACTTGGAATCGGCATTGTGGCCATCAATGGCGTTCCACTGATGCTCACCAGCACGCCCGAGCACATCAAAGAGATCTGCCAGAGGTATGCCATTCTCAGCCCAGGTCTTACGAAGAAGGACCGGTTGGCCAATCAAATTTACAAAAATACAGGGCTTTCAACCGATGACCTGCAGGCAATTTTACCGGGTGCTTGTGATGTCCTTGAAGAACAAGGCATCATGACGCCACCTGTATCAGAAGAGGAATGAAGAGGCTCAAGCCAATCAATTATCGCGGTTTTGACGACCGCGTCCACCGCCACCGTTACCTCGGCCGCCGCCTCTGCCACCACCACGTCCACCTTGGCGACCTTTCTGTCCACCCCGATTTGATGAACCGCCGCGCTGAGAGGAGCCACGATTCCATTGTTGTCCTCCACGCTTGTCACCGCCGCCCCCGCGACCACCGCCATCACGACCGCGACCTCGGTGGTTGGACTGGGATTTGGTGCCACTACGACGCCCCTGGTTCCCAAATTGATTTGATGGACGGCCGTGGTGACCAGAATTCTTCCTTCGCTGTTCACGCTGTTTTTTGGTGGTTCTGCGTGGCTCGGGAGGAATGTATTCGACTTCAAATTGTGGCAGTGCCCCGAAGTCTGGTGGAGTGAAATCAAAATTGATTCCAACATCTCGTTGGAGTCGACTGTACATTTTCTTTTGTGGCTTCTGAATGAGAGCCACTACAATACCGCTTGAACCACCTCGGGCAGTACGCCCACTACGGTGCTTGTAGGCCTTGCCGTTTTCTGGTGGGTCGTAATGGATTACAGCGTTCACACCCTCAACGTCCAGACCGCGAGCGGCGACATCGGTTGCCACCAGTGTCATGCATTCACCGTGAACAAAGGACGCCATGGCTCTGTCTCGTTGGCGTTGGGACAATCCGCCGTGCAGTGAACGAACGCCGATACCGTCTTCTTCAAGTTCGTCTGCAACGCGTTCCACGCCGAGACGTGTACGGCAGAACACAACACTGCGGCCGCACTTTCGTATGATTTCAGAACTGATGGTGCTCTTTTGCCTGTTGGGCATGAGCCAGAAGAAATGTTCCATATCCGTGACTGAAATATCAGCGTCTCCAATTTCAAGGAAGACCGGATCTTTTTGGTAGCGGTCAACGAGTTCACCGATATCATCGTCCAAGGTAGCACTGAAAAGGACCGTGTGAGCGTCTTCTGAACATCGGTCCAAGATATCACAAACAGGCTCCATGAACCCCATATCGGCCATTCTATCTGCTTCGTCAACGACTACCGAAACAGTATCTCGGAGGACCACTGCTCCCCGTTCCATCAAATCGAGTAAACGACCTGGGCAGGCCACGAGAATGTCCAAACCTCGTTCAAGAGCCCGGTATTGGTTCTTGTAGGATACACCGCCATAGACTACACCAACCGTACGGTCCACCCGGCGGCATAGTGGTTTGAGAACTTTGAAAATTTGTTCGGCCAATTCACGTGTTGGTGAAAGGATGAGGGCCGTAGGACGGTTGGGTTTCGCCATCGGCACTGTCTGAAGCAAAGGAAGACCAAAGGCCAGCGTCTTTCCGGACCCTGTCGGTGCACGGCAAGCGACATCAATGCCATCGAGGATGAGCGGGATCGCCTCAACCTGTACTTCAAAGGGCTCAACGATGTTTTGCGAGGCTAAAACCTCCTCCAGTGCAACATCAACACCGAGATCACTGAACGAAGTCATGACTTTGCCTCATGCTTGCCCGCCTTCCGACCCTATTTAGCATGACCCGTGCTGAGAGGGGTCTGGCTCGCCTTGAACTCAGTCAAACATGCGCACATACATGGCAACGGCATTCCCGCCACCCAAACAGAGGGTGACGATACCAGACTGTGCATCAAGCCGCCTCATGACGCCAAGAAGTGTGATCAAACAGCGGGTTCCGCTTGCGCCGAGCGGGTGACCTAAACTCACCGCACCTCCGTGCAGATTGAAGCGGTCGTCAGGTATGCCAACTTCTTGTGCTACTGCGCATGATGCAGAGGCAAAGGCCTCGTTGTGTTCGTAGACATCAACATCCAAGACGTCAAGTCCGTTTCGCTCGAGAAGTGATTGCACGGCTGGAATTGGAGCGCTCATCACCCTTCGGGGGTCAACACCAGAGGTGCAATAATCCTCAATCGTGGCGAGAATAGTCCAGCCTTGTTCACGGGCGTAGCTTTCTTCGGCGATCAACACTGCACTTGCACCATCGTTGAGGGTGCTCGCATTTCCAGCGGTGACGGCCCCGTTCTTATCGAAGGCTGGGCGCAATCCTGCAAGCGATTCCATCGTTGTTGAAGCACGAACGCCTTCATCCGAAGAAAACATGATGGGGTCTGCTCGCCGTTGAGGGACTTCAATAGCAAAGGTTTCCCAATCAAACCATCCGTTGTTCCATGCTGCAGATGCTCGCTGCTGGCTACGCAGTGCGTAAGCGTCCATCGCTTCTCGTGAAATATTGCATTCTTGAGCGACCGTCTCTCCGGTGGTTCCCATGTGCACGTCGTTGTAAACATCCCACAGACCGTCATGAATCATTGAATCAACAAGGGTAGAATTGCCCATTTTTGCACCCTTCCTCTGCCCCATCAGCAACTGAGGTGCATTGCTCATGCTCTCCATGCCTCCTGCGATGATGGCTTTGTATTCTCCAGCACGGATGCTGTTGGCAGCCATCATGGCAGCCTTGAGTGATGAGCCGCATACCTTGTTGATCGTAGCACAGGGAATCGATACTGGTAAGCCCGCTCCGAGGGCAACCTGACGAGCAGGGTTCTGACCAGCACCTGCTTGCAGTACTTGGCCAAAGAGAACTTCATCAATCAATCCAGATGACGGTTCAATGTTCATTCGAGTGAGCAATTCTTTCACGGTCAGGACGCCTAAATCAACGGCACTCAGCGACGAGAGGCTACCGAGGAACTTTCCGATTGGTGTTCGGGCAACACCACAGATGACCGCTTTTGGCTGGGACATGACCAACGCCAGCATGATGCATGCCTTCAAGGTGACCTTTGGGAAGAACGGGCGGTGAGAAGGCTTGATGTGGCAGGGCTCTTGGCATGGTCATGGCGAAGTTCAAAACCAATCTGGAACTCAATCGAAAACCCGACGAAATGAGAGATATTGAGGTCACACTGGACTTCACGCCAAATGCCCTTGCATCCGTTCTCTACCGTCAGGGCAACACGGTTGTTCTGGCCTGTTGCACAAAGGAAGCAAAGTTACCACGGTGGTTCCCTCGTGACGCTACAAAGGGATGGGTTCACGCAGAATATTCTCTTTTGCCGGGTTCAACTGATTCTCGATTCCGTCGTGAACGCAACGGAGCAAAAGGTCGAACACAAGAGATTGAGCGGTTGATCGCTCGGTCGCTACGCGCTGCCGTTGACTTGGAAGCACTTGGGCCAGTTGCGCTCAACGTTGACTGTGACGTGCTCAATGCGGACGGAGGCACACGTTGTGCTTCCATCACAGCAGCCAACATCGCCCTACGCCTGGCAGTACGCCGTCTTATTGCATCGGGAGATTGCCTACCCGTCGATCTTCGCCCCACCTTCGAACAGCGCAAGGAAGGGTGGCAACCACCTTCACTAAGCGAGGCAGAGCGGACGAATCATGAAAATGATGTCATCCCTCATGACTTAGCAGCAGTTTCCGTTGGACTCATTGATGGTGATGTGTACCTCGATTTGGATTATATCTTGGATTCAAATGCGGACGTTGACATGAATGTCATTAAGACCAGTGACGGGCGTTATGTTGAGATCCAAGGAACAGGAGAGGAATCCACCTTTTCGGCTGAGGAATTATCTGCCCTTCTCTCATCGGCGGACGGTGGAATGGAAACCTTGTTCCAGCACCAACAAAATACCCTCAGTGGAGCGGTTTAATTCTTCGCATCATCAGTACCTCTGCCTTCAACATCTCATCGGAAGCCTTGATATGGCGAGGGCACTCGCAAAGCCAACACGGGTTAGTAGCTTAGTTGGGAGAGCGCGGCACTGAAGATGCCGAGGTCGCTGGTTCAAGTCCGGCCTAACCCACCAACAACATCCTTCGCACGAAGGTTTGTGCATTGGTTGAGGGTTGATTTAGATTCTATAGAAGAGGGCGTGAGTGAGGCACCTTCATCGTAACGAAGAAAAGGGTTCTTGAGGAAGTTATACTTTGCAAGCAACATGGGCAAAGAGGGTGGAGACCAACCCTCGGGCAATGAGGCTCATGAAGAGCATTCTCGTGCCAAGGACAAGGAGGCCAAAGAACTCCAAGAAATTCGGCAACGCCGCCAAGGTGGAGGGCGTATGTTTCTCTCGAATATTGAGGATTTCGTCCTAATGGGGGGTATTGTTTACGGTCTCCTTTTTGCACTGCTCCTGTTCTCAATGTCATCGGGGGTTCTTGGCAATTCTACCGCTCTCGACCATACTGCTTCAACCACATTCCTTGATATTGGAGATGAGTGCGAACAAATTACTGATGAACCCTGGCTCAATATATTCCCTGATCCGGACAAAGAATTGTTTTCAATCGCAGGACATAACCTCCCCAACGGTGTTGCATTCTTGAATTACTCTTACTTTTCAATTGACGGTGAAACCAAATCCACTGTAACAGAAGCGTACGGTAGCAACGAAACGACCCGAACAATCGAAGAATCAACCAACAACTCCGGACGGGCATATTTCCGAGCACCTTATTCCGAACTCGCTGAGGGGCACTATGAGTTGAAGTTCCGAATTGATGTTTACGAAGAAGTCAATCGCTCGTCCCAGCGAATCATCGGACCGCTTAGCCAAACACTGAGCTTCGAGCACAGCATCTCATCGGAAGCCTTGGCCTTCCTTCCCTTTGTAGACGACAGTGAGCATTCAGAAGTTCGCATTGAGGATGCAGGTCCACGGTCGTGCTGGTCGGTACAGGATTTAGGCGATTGGGGATACCTTCTGATGGGGGCGGAAATCGGAGGCGGGCGTGAAACTGCCATGCTCACAGGCGGTGCTGCAGGCATTCCTGCTTGGTGGATGGCCTTCATCTCACTTTCATTGTCGATCATCACGCTCTTGATTATCTACCCCGTGATGTACAAGGTCTACCACCAAGATACTGACGACATCCTCTCCCGTAGCCACATCGTTCGCCTCGTTGAGGACACGGTTGAAACGATTGCTGAAGGCTTGAACATCGATGTTGACCAAGAGCTGTTCAAAACAGAAGTGCGTGAACTCTCTATCGACATCATGGTTGCCTACAAAAATACGGAAAGTACGCTTTCAGATTCAAAGGAAGTTCGCTCAGAAATCCTTCGGCAACTGCTTGAAGAGTTCGCTATTTTTCGTGTTTTCAAGCCTGTACAACTCAATACAAGAGTCATCGGTGTCGGCCAAGTCATCGACTTTGATTCGGGCGTTGGAATTGGAACGAGAGAAGCAGATGCCATGGATGTTGAAACCGAAAAACAAGATTACTCCTCCTTCTTCTCAGAACTTCATTCCCTCTCCCGAATTGAGGATGATGTGCGTGACAGTTTGGACTTGTTCTTTACCCGCCGTAACGATGTTGAGATGAAGGGCGCCGTCGTTACCAGTGATGACAGAGTCGTTTTTGTCTCGGTTATTTATCGGCCAACGCAACGCTTTGCCTTTTTCAGATTCAACAAAACGTCCACCCAAATCAAGGATGAATTGTTTCGATTCATTCACGAGCGAAACGAAGAGTTGTTGGGCTCTCAGGAATTGATTGTCAAGACACGAAATGAAGTTTCAACCCTCGCTGACCGGTCTGGTGCGGGTCGTGTTGAACGCCAATCCACAACCGATGATGAGCGAATCGTTGCCGTTGCAAAGCAAGACGGTTTGGGCGGACGTATGCTCCAAACAAAATTCCTAGGAGATACCCTTTCCACGGTTGAATACATGGCCAATGAGAAGCGTGAAATGATCAACAAATGGGGCTTCTGGGGCCTCATTTTCTTCGTATGGATTCCGTTTATGGCATCTGGTGTCCTCGTCGGTGCCATGCTCGGCCTGCTTTCTCGAATGCAGTTCATGCGTGTTCTCCTTGCAACTCTCATCGGCGGTTCAATCGCCTCAATCACATGGGCCTATACTGCTGAAGGCATTGTGAAGTTCATGCACCAGTACAAACTTGAGGTCTTTATTCCCATGATCATCGGTGTATTCATCCTGATGGCTGTTCTACACATTCGTTCGACGAAAATGCGCCGTCAAACCGAATTGTTTGAAGATACACTCCTCGACAATTTTCATGCCGACGTTCTTGCCAAATACGGCGACCAATAGGTGATGTTGTGGAGGAGAGTACGACCTTTGATGGTCAGCCAGGCCATGTTGGTGAACCCATCAAACTCGGTGTAGTCACCGTCAGTGACCGAGCCAGTTCCGGTCACTATGAGGATGAAGGTGGCCCGGCCATTCTTGGTTTCTTTGAGGCAGCCATAGCCAGTCCTTGGCAAGCCCATTACCGGTGCGTTCCCGATGAGATGGACGACATTGAGGCTGCGTTGCGAGAACTGGTTGACGATTACGGATGCTCTGTTGTGGTCACAACGGGAGGGACCGGTCCAGCGCTTCGTGATATTACTCCGGAGGCCACTGAGCGCGTCTGTGACCGATTGCTACCTGGGTTTGGAGAACAAATGCGAGCCATATCATTGGCCTTTGTCCCGACTGCAATTCTTTCCCGTCAAGTTGGGGGACTCAGAGGTGAGAGTTTAATTTTCAATCTACCTGGCCGGCCGAAGGCCATTCGAGAGACCATTGATGAAATTTGGAAGGCCGTCCCCTACTGCATTGACCTCACGGGTGGACCTTACATGGACATGCGAGATGATGTCTGTCGTGCCTTTCGGCCAAAATCTGCCGCACGCCGATGAACTCGTCATCATCATATTCATGTGCTGACTTTTGTTGCTTCGGTTTGGAGAAGAAAATAATGAAGGGCAACATCCTCATTCGCGGCGCTACAATGACATTACCAACACAAACTGTCCTCGGAGATTTACGCGTTAGGGACGGTATCATTCACTCCATCGCCGTTGAAGGAACATTAGAACCACTCGAGGATGAACTCTTCATCGATGCCGAAGGACTGCACCTCATGCCGGGAATGATTGACCCTCAATGCCATTTCCGCGATCCAGGGCAACCGGAGAAGGAAGACTTGGGATCTGGCTCAGCGGCTGCTGTAAGCGGTGGCATCACTTCTTTTCTTGACATGCCGAATAACAAACCCTCCATCACAAATTTAGCGGGCATGCAAATGAAATTGGATACTGCTGCGGCAAAATGTGTCAACAATTATGGATTTTTCATTGGCGCCACGCCAACAAACGTCACTGACCTCCAAGAAGCAGTAGGTACGCCAGAAGAGGCCATCAGCATTCCAGGGATTTGCGGAATCAAAGTCTTCATGGGCTCTTCAACAGGGACACTTCTGGTTAACGAGCGTGAGGCCTTGAACGAGATTTTTTCAAAAACTGGTGGCCTCATTGCCGTTCATGCTGAGGATGAAAAACGACTGATTGAGCGATATGAAACCTACAAATCACGAACGGATATGGCTGCGCACGCTCAGTGGCGAGATGATGTCACAGCCCTCTTGGCGACGCAACTCGCAGTGGAACTCGCTCAAGAGCACGGACACCGCCTTCACGTTCTGCATCTTACCAGCGGGATTGAGGCCGAATGGCTCAATGGCATTACATCGCTTCCATCACAAAGTGATGATGATAAAGCCATCATCACGACTGAAACTTTGCCTCAGCACCTCACCTTTGACGAGACTGACGTCGAGCGTGAAGGGACTCGCTTGAAAATGAACCCACCGATTCGCTACGCCAAGGACAAAGAGCAACTTTGGGATGAACTGAAAGCCGGAACAATTCAATGCATTGCAACCGACCACGCACCTCATACCCTCGATGCAAAAGCGCTTGGGTTCCCTGATGCCCCTAGTGGTATGCCAGGTGTTGAGACATCCCTTGCAGTGATGCTTACTCATGCAAAGGACGGCCAATGCTCCATCGAAGACGTGGTTCAATGGATGTCAACCAACGTTGCAGACTGCTACAACATGGTCGGAAAAGGAAGATTGGAAGAAGGAGCCGACGGTGACCTCGTCCTGGTTGACATGAACAAGGAAGTTGTTGTTGATGACGAGCTGACCTGGACCAGAGTTGGATGGAGTCCGTTTCGAGGCCGCCCGTTGGTCGGATGGGCCCAAATCACCATCGTTGCAGGAACGCCTGTCTTTGAGCGTACGGAAGAAACCGGTCAGAAAGGAGCACTTCTCGTAGAGGCTGGCGGTGCAGGGACTCCTATCGTGATGACGCCTTGGCGTTAAGAATCAAGCCAAATGATAGAGAAGGCTGTATTTTCGCTCGACGTAGCGCAAGAAAGGTTCAGGACTTGGGGCACTGCCCGTAGCGTCAGTAATGAGTTCTGCAGGCGTGACCTGACTACCTCGTTGATGGATTCGAGGGCGTAACCATTCCAGCATGGGTGACCAGTCTCCAGTCTCAATCAGATCGTCGATGCTACCAAATTCTTCGCCCATCGCCTCCAAAAGTTGGGCAGCGTAGAGATTGCCGAGGGTATAGGTCGGAAAATACCCAAAGGCACCCATCGACCAATGGATGTCCTGTAGGCATCCAAGCCGGTCTTCTGGTACATCAAGGCCAAACCATTCTTTGAACATGGCATTCCACGCCGATGGTAAATCGTCCACGCTCAATTCACCATTGAACAGTTGTTTCTCGATTTCATAGCGTATCATCACATGTAAGTTGTAGGTGACTTCATCTGCTTCAACCCGAATAAACCCTTTTTCGACTCGATTAGCAATTTGGTTGAGGGTGTGCTCATCCCAATCGGGTGCATCGGGAAAGGCTTGCTTAAACCAAGGTAGAGCCACTTTCCAAAACGAGGGTGTTCGGCCGATTTGATTTTCCCAGAATCGACTTTGAGATTCATGAACACCAAGGGAAACTGCAGCCCCCCGTGGCGTGTAGCGATGTTCTTGATCCAATCCCTGTTCGTAGAGTGCGTGCCCAGTTTCATGCATCACAGCATAGAGGCAGGAGAAGGGGTCTTTGTCATCAAAGCGAGTTGTGAAGCGAGTATCACCTGGCCAAAGGCCCGCTGAAAAGGGGTGCGTTGAAGCATCCATTCGACCTGCTTCAAAATCGAAGCCCATTGCAGCAGATACATTATGGCAGAATGCTTTCTGCGAGTCGATGGGAAAACGCATATCTGCAGGTAATGTGGGTTCTTCTTGCCGAGTTTGTGCGGCAGTAATGGATTGGAGGAGGGGCACCAGTCTGGCTTTCAATCCTGCGAAAAGCGGATCGTAATCTGAAACTTTCATGCTCACTTCGTATTCGTCCAGCAACACATCGTAGGGCGTGGTTTCAACACCGAGATAGTCAATTTTTTGGCGTGTGAGGCTGATGAGGTGCTCAAGCGCTGGTTTGAAGGCTTGGAAGTCGGATTGCTCTCGTGCTTGTTGCCACGCTACCAAGGCCTCAGAACGTGCTTGAGCAAATGATTCAACAAAGGATTGAGGTAGGCAAATGGCTTGTTGGTGGCTGCGTTTCATTTCTCGTAGGTTGGCTTTTTGGTCGCCGTCCAAATCTATAGAAGAAAGTGCAGTGATTAATTCCCCCAGCCTCGGGTCAACAAGTCTTTGATGCCGTTGTCCTGCAAGCCAAGCCATCATTTCTC
The DNA here is from genome assembly GCA_002494645.1 of Euryarchaeota archaeon UBA256. GTDB lineage: Archaea > Thermoplasmatota > Poseidoniia > Poseidoniales > Poseidoniaceae > Poseidonia. The sequence continues at coordinate 24,056 of DACE01000003.1, forward strand.
CCCTTGATGCAGCCCCCTTAACAGGCATGAGTACCTCTTGGTCCCATCCCAAATGGCCTTGTAGAGCACTGAGTCTGTGGATGTCTTTTACTCGGTTCAAAAACTCGTCATAGAGGTCCATGAAATCAACACAGAGGGGTTCTTCTTGAACACTCCCCTTCCTTTGAATGCCCAAAAGGCATCAAAAAAATACACTGTAGAAGCACACATTGAAGAAGAGTTGTGAACTACACTTACCATGGCCTCACCCTTCCGCCGAAAAGGAAAAGGGGAGGATGGTGAGGGGCCAATCGATGTCGACATCGCAGACCTCATTGACGCTGAAGAAGGCGTCCCTGAACCGATTCTGGCTGAGGAAGTCGTCGATGAAACGACCACAAATGAAGCATCTGAAGATGTTGACCTCATGGCCAAAAGTGCGCGAACCGTCATCGACACCTGCATGGACCTCAGGCGTGGTGAGAACATTTTGGTGGTCTGTGACCCGACCACAACCGACATCGGACAGGCACTTCACGATGCCGCAAGCATTCGTTCAGACCGTGTTCTCCTCATCGTCATGCCAAAAGGTCGACACCATGGGGAAGAACCTCCCGCACCTGTGGTAAACTTGATGCGGCAACAGCAGGTCGTCATTGCACCGACACGCTATTCGTTGACACACACACGAGCCGTCCGCCAAGCCATCAAAGACGGAGCCAGAGTTGCAACCATGCCTGGGATGAGCAATGAGATGTTCACCCAAGGTGGAATGTCTGCTGATTTCACTGCCATCAAAAAGAAGATGGGGGAAATGGCCCCTGTGATGCGGCGCAAGCGAATTGTTAATGTCAAATCAAACAGCGGCACGAACGTCACCTTTGAAGTCAACTGGCGTGAATGGAAACTTGACGATAACGGCATCTGTAACCGACCGAGGATGCTGACCAACTTACCAGCGGGGAAAATCTTCACGCTCCCTCGAGAAGGTACGATGAACGGAACGATTGTGATCGATGGTTCCTGGGATTCAGCGCTTGTCGATGAACCCGTTGTATTGCACATTGAGGACGGTTTGGTCGTGGACGTCAAAGGAGGTACTGCTGCTGCACAAATACGCCAAGCCTTTGGGGAAGCTGCCAAGCGACTGCGTAGCAAGGAACAAGAAAACGTCTGGACTGTGGCTGAATTTGGGTTTGGAATGAATCCTAATGCTCGCCTTATGGGGAATGTTTTGGAAGATGAAAAACGCCTCGGTACTGCTTACTTTTCGCTTGGCGACAATACACGTCTGGGCGGTACTGCCGCAGTTGGAATTCACATATCAGGCGTTCTTGAAACGCCGAGTATTTGGCTGGACGAGACTCCAATTGTCGAAGATGGAACCTTCCTGATCGATTGATCAGTAGCCTAGGTTTTGCTGACCACATACTGGACAAAAGCGCCAATACGGATCAAGCCCTATCCCGCACCCACGGCAATGGATGCCGGAGCGTATGGTCGGTTGAACCAGCGGCGCCTGTTGGCGAGGCCAACCTTGTTGCCCGGGTTGTTGAGGTGGAGGTTGTTGCCAATTCTGTTGTGGTATAGATTGTTGAGGTGGAGGTTGTTGCCAATTTTGTTGATTCGGTAGGGGCTGAGGTCGTTGATTGACCGGCTGCTGAGGTTGAGCAACAGGCTTGGAGGTCGGCGCAAGCGGCTTACGAACAGGAGCGATGGGTTTGGGCAAAGCCGCAGTTTTTTCTGCCGCTGGTGAAGCGATAAATTCAGACAGTGATACGACGCCGTCACCATCCGTATCAGCCTCTGAATGGAGTTCTGTAGCCTCTTCGAGAGAACTTCCTGTTGCCTGCGCCAATTCTTCCACCGAAAGCGCACCGCTGCCGTCTTCGTCCGCAGCGATGAAATGTTCAGCTGCGCTGACAAACTCTTCCTCCTCGGCCTCGTGGACGAGTTCTTCCTCTACGACTTCTAGGGCGGAAATCTTGTTCAGGTCAGTGTCGCCTTCGGGAGTAATTTCTTCTTGGGCTGGTTCTTCTGCTGCCAATTCGAGGTCGAAGGCCCCTGCGAAGGCATTCTGAGTAGCACGAGCAACTTGCTTTTCGCTCTCAACATTCACAACCTCAGGGGCGGCTTCAACAGTTTCAACATCGGGGAGGGCGACGGAAGCGCCGGGAAGTGGTACAGGCGAAGCTGGACCATCTGAACTGGGTTCAGCAGCATTCACTTCCGGCAATGGAATGGGTGGAATTTCCTTTACCGTACCCACAACCGTAGGTGCGGGTGCAGAAGCCTCCTTCTGCGGCGTTGGCTTGGGCGGGGAGGTGGCTGGTAGGGCGATGGTGGCAGCAGAAGCCGTTCCGCTTGCCAATGTCGCCACTGGAAGAACATGACCAGCCACATCAAGAGCAGCGTCAAGTTCCTGATTGATACTGACAAGTGCATCAATGGATTGGTCTACGTGATTGAGATGGCCTTCAAGGGCCGAGAGATACTTGATGACCTCCCCACCCTTTCCGGTTTGATGGGCAACTGCGAAGAGTTTCATCATTCGCATGGGATCTGCGAGGCTCGAAAGGTGCTGCTCTTGTTCAGCAGTCATTCCTGCAACTTTTTGCCCCTGTATTTCACCGGATGAATCTGGTTGGCCTAAAGCGTTGAGTAAAGGGTCGGGCAGACTCATCAATCCAAGATGGCCCGCAACAAGATAGTAGATTTCTCCTCCTTCGCAGGCCATCCGTTCGCTGGCCGCCTCAAAATCAAAATCTCCAGGCTGAAGGACAATGTCGGAAAGATATTCAAAAAATTGAGTCATGGCTTCCGTTCTCGGCATGCCCATCATGTTGTGGAGCATGTCTGATGAGGCCGTTGCACCGAAGTATGCTGCTGCTGCATCAACCTCAATTTCTGAATTGTTGGCTGCGCCGTCATCTGTCACCGTCGCACCCTCCTATCAACCGCACTTGGGTTCTCCATTTAAGCCCTCATGAACATCATTACGCCGAGCGATTCTTTGCAAGATTACAAATCGCTCGTGATTGCTCAGCAGACCAACCTGTTTCTTGCAGTTGCATCAACACGCTTCGCTCTTCCTCACCTTCGGAAATTGCACCAACAACCCACTCAACGGCTGATTCTCTGTCGTCTTCTTGCCAGTCCTCAAAGATACTGAGATCCACTTGAATTCGCGCCTTTCGAACCTTCGTTGAAGGCTCTTCTTCGGACGTAACTGACTTTTTCTTAGCGACCTTTTGAGCTGGTGCGGCCTGACGAGAAGGTGGTTGACGGCCAGGTGGACCTGAGGACTTTTGTCGTCCCGGCGGGGATTTCGGCCCGGCCTTTTCCGCTGGCGTGGCACGTGGTTGACTTGCTTGCCGAGGCTGGCTGGCTTGCCGTCCTCGAGATGCCATCGGTGAAACTCCTTTCCAGTCAAGCACGTCCAAGACGCTTTCTTCCTCTTCGTCGTCATCAAAGAAGTAATCATCATCCTCGTCTTCGTCATCGTCGTCTTCACGCAGCATTCTGGCAATGATCAAACCGACCAGAGCCAAACCGAGCCCTCCGCCGCCTAGAATGACCATGATAGTCCCTGCGTCAAGGCCGAAAAGGCCTGCATCGCCGTCACCTGCTAGTGGGACATAAGGACAACCATCATCGTAGCCATCAACGCCTTTGGGCTCGTCAATACAATTGTCTCGGTCATCAAGAACACCATCTCCGTCGGTATCACGTTCAGAAATATGGCATCCAAATTCATCCACCTGATTTGTTAATCCAAACGGTGTGTTCGGACAAAGATCTGGCTTGCCAGCATCCTCAATGAATTGGCCGGGGTCATTGACACCTAGGCGCTGGTAATACGCTTCACGTGTGGCATTCCAAGTCGAGTCCCCCCAATTGTCACCAAGACCATCGAAATCTGTATCCTGCCATTGTGTGGGGTCTTCGCGGAGTGAGGCAGGTTCAAATTCGTCACGCCAGCCATCACCGTCATCGTAACAACCCAAGAAGTCTCTAAACGATGTTCCAGCCTCGCCGGGGCAATCATCAGCATTTGACGCAGGAGTTGGGTTGTCCCCGTAGCCATCGCCGTCTGAATCAAACCACTGAGTCGGGTCTGATGGGAATGCATCACCCGTTTGGTTGGTGTGCAGACCAGTGCTTTCATCTACATCATAGGTATAGATTCCAGAATAACCATCTCCGTCAATGTCGGTATCCAAGGCACTTTCGTCCGTGCATCCATTGTCCAAAATAGGGAAGCCGACGGGGGTATCGTCACAAGCATCATCCAAGTCCGATAGACCGTCGCCGTCACTGTCACGCTGACTCTCTGCGCAACCGTTTGCATCAACTGTATCGCCTACTGGCGTAGCCTCACAGGTGTCCTCAGGGTCGTTTACTCCGTCGCCGTCGGTATCGGATGTTCGTTGCTCAAGGCTGCATCCCTCGGCGTCCACACTAACCCCTGATGGGGTTGAAGCACAAATGTCGAGATTGTTGTTGACACCGTCGTTATCGTCATCGAGTTCTGATTGAGCACATCCTTCGGCATTGACGGGCTGGTTCGCAGGCGTGTTGGGGCAAAGCGTGTCCAAATCGTTTATCACGCCATCGCCGTCACTATCGGCGATGTCAATGAGGCGGCATCCAATTCCATCCGTGCCGTTGACGACACCGGCCTCAACGGGGCACTTGTCACCCTGGAATCCTGCTAATTGATCACCAAATCCATCGCCGTCGGTGTCCGACCACTGTGAGTCAAGGTAAGGGAAAGCATCACCCTGTTGATTCTCTCTGAGGCCAGAACTCGTATTCAAATCGTAAGAATAGATATCGGTATAAGTGTCTCCGTCGCTGTCCAAGCATCCAACCACTGGACGGGTTGAATTTCCCCAAATATCCGAACACCCGTCCAATTTCAGACCCATTGCATTGCTGCCGTTGTAGAGCGCAGTCCAATTGTCGGGGAAACCGTCGCCGTCGGTATCGTTGGCGGCTGCGGGATAGAATCGGAAGTGGTCTGGATTGGTTGCATTTTCAGAGTCATTGTCACCAAAGCCATCACCATCGCTGTCAACCCATTGCGTTGGGTCGAAGGGCCAAACGTCGGCTCCATGAGTGATGTTCCACTCGAAAATATTGCCTTCGTTAGAGGTATCACTGGAGCCGTCACTGTCCGAGTCCAAACATCCGTTGCGGTCACGCCAGGAAACGCCATACTCCCACGGACAATAGTCGCCGTAGACGGTGTCCGTGTCGTTATCACCGTAGCCATCACCGTCATAATCTGCATATTGTGAAGCCAAATAGGGGAAAAGGTCACCCTGTCCTGCGTTCGGGTCCAGCGGTGCTGAGCAGCAATCTGGGCCGTGATTATCACCAAAGCCATCGCCGTCGGTGTCCAGAGCTTGTTTCCAATTGGCCTTGAATCGGTCGCCATCGTAGTAGTTTGCGCTGTTGTCAGACCAACCGTCTTGGTCAAGGTCTTCACATCCATATCGGTCAATCCATGATGTTCCGGCTGCATCATCGCATCCATCGATGGAATCCTTGTAGCCGTCATGGTCGTAATCCTCGCATCCAGAACTAATGTAGGAAGAAGTCCCGCTTGTGGTTGGGCAGGCGTCCGGCAGAGGGCCAAGGGGGTTATCGCCGTAATAATCACCATCCGTGTCCATCCACTGGTCGCCCACAGTAGGTAATCCGTCGACCAAGTCAAAGACCAGATCTCGGTCTTGGTCCTCGTAGAGTCGAAGGATGATAACGTCGTCATCGACCGTATCCCAGTAGGCCATGTGGACGGTCCCGTTTGCGTCAACCTTCGCGTTCAGTTCTTCAGTGACCACAACATCACCAAAGCGCACCGACATCCAAGGGGCAAAGCCAGAATGAATACCGTCCAGTTCTGCAGTATTGACGATGAGGTGTTGCGTCACTGGGTCGCTGGTCAACATCAACACATGCGTCCCCATGTGGAGTACGTCCCATGCTCCGTTCGAAGCTGCTGCAGGACGTTCTTGAAGGACCACCCAATGACCCGTGCTGTTGGTGGTCATCAAAGAAGAAACCGAATTCCCACGCACAGCAAGAATCGGTGTGGCTCCTCCTTCAAGGTCCAGACGGAACTCTCCGGCGGTCCCACTCGGTTGAGTAATGATGTGCTCATGCCAATTGTTCTGTCCGGGCCACTGTTCGTAGACATTGAGGTCCCCGTCGTTGGTAAGTGTAGCCACAAGAATTGATCCGTTGGCTAACTGAGCAATCTCGATTTGAACATCTGAATCCGTACCGTTAGCGATCATACTCTTGCTGAGGGTTGTACCATCATAGGTCCACAATGAAAGATTTGTTTCATCAGCCGTGTCATCCTCTGTGACCAAGGCAATGGCGATTTCATCGTTGTCCAAGAGCATCGTAGGATGCTGGCTTGAAAGCGCTTCACCCGCTTCGCCAAGCGTATCAAGCGTCCACGAAGCGCCGCGAGTTGCCAGTGCGAGTTGATTGGTATCGCCATGCCGATAAACCAAATGAGGAACATCTGTACTATTGACTTGAACAGAGATATTGCCCCCAAGCATGACGCTGTTTCGAACCATTTCTGAAGTCCATCCGTTCGTTTCATCATAAGCGGAATAGAAGATTTGTTGACCAGCACCCGTTGTGTAAGCAACTGCTTGTTTGCCGTGTTGGTCGATTGTTGAACCGAGATATTGACCGACTGTCCCCGTGGTTGCAACATTCTGTTGGACGGCGGTCATTGAACGGGTCGTGTGAAGATTGATGGCGTTGTGATCTTCGGTGACCACCACCGGTTGGCCACTGGAGCGAGCCTTGAAGATGAAAGTCGTGTTTTCGTTGGCATCCTTGGTAATGGATTGATGGTTCCATTGCCCGGTAGGCGTCTGGTCTTTCATATGCTCGAGTTTGACAAGGTGCATGCCGGTGTTGTCGCTGTAAGTGAACACGATGCTTGTTTCACCTCGTTGTGCGGTAGCGAGGTCAAGACCTTCAGCCGTACCAGTATATGGGAAAGAAATTGATTCAAAATCACGTTCGCTGAGGACATGGTACTCAAGACCGTAATTCGTGCCTTGCTGGGTATTACGAGATGAAAAGACCATTTCACCCAGACCATCTGCGTTGATATCGCCAATCCCAACCATGCGCTGGCCGATTTTTTGATTCGACACGCCCTGCGCGAGAAGTTGAGATTCCGAGCGCAAGCCGCTAGCACTGCCAAGGTAAATCTCAACTTTACCAGACTCGTCACCGTTCAAGCTTGAAATATAGACGTCATCATATCCATCTTCGTTGATATCTCCTGCTGGAGCGATTGCCTGACCGATGCGGGAATTTGGGGTACTCGGTACAAGCGTCCAATTGGGTTGATTGTTGTAGCCGATGTTGCTTCCGGCAAACATCCACAATTTTCCTCCACCAAAGGTTTCAGAGCCATTGAAGGGTTCAGTGATGATATGGTCGTCAAAACCATCCCCATGGACATCTCCTACACAACTCACCGTATGACCGAAGAGACGCCCTTGGATGTTGGTCTCAAGCGTGTGGTCGGGAGTGCCGTTGTATCCGGTAGCGGAGCCTTCGAAATACTCAATGGATGAATAATTAGGTGGAGTTGTGTATGTTCCAACGTTAGCGATGATCATTTCTTCATGACCGTCACCGTTCATATCGCAGCCCTCAATCAAGCGCCCAAACATGTTTCCATTTTTTGTCGCTGTCAAATTACGTTGACTTGTAAGGCTGGATTCACCACCCGCATACAGATTGACTTTACCGGCCATCGTAGAACCTCCCGATTCAAGCGTATATCCGTGTGCTGCTACAGCAAGCATGTCCGCTTGATCATCGTGCAAGAGCGCAGAAAGAGAGCTTCCCAAAAGTTCGCCATTCATTCCTGAAACGGACCACCAAGGCGAGGCAGAAATCCCTGATGAATTACCAAGATAGACATGAACTTGGCCGTGGGTGTTGTTGGAATCATTGGTTGGATTCCATCCTGGAAGGCCGACGGCCAAGTCATGAATTCCATCGTGGTTGAAATCACCTGTGTCCAATCCGGCACCGAAGTGACTTTGATTGTCTTCACCAGCAAGGATAACGTCGGGGATTTGACCGAAACCGCTTGAAGACCCGTAGTAAATGTCCAATCGCCCGTTCTCGATATAAGAGAGTAAACTGGCTTGAGGCGTGGCGATGACGAGGTCATCATAACCGTCATTATTGAGGTCAGCGAATTTGATTTCCCCCTCCGAAACATCATCTTGACCTGTCACAATCTGCGTCGGTGTTGGATTCACACGCCCCGAGTCTTGACCCGCCAGAGAGCGGATGAGGTTGATTGAAAAGGCATTTTCAGTTTGTGTAATAGTAGCGACTTGCTCGGTGTTTTGTGAATCCAAACCCATTCCGAGTCCATCCGCAATTGTAGCGTCTGTAGCAAGAATACGTACCTCATGCTCGGTGCCATCAATACGGAGTAGGACAACTTCTCCTGTTGACGAACGCGTGTAAAGGATGTGAATGAGATCTTGGTCATCGATTTCAAGTTCAAAATCTTCACCGATCGGGCCTGCGTCTAACAAATAACTCGTCCAATAGGCTCCGCTAAAGTTGACTTGATGTAGGGCACCAGACTGCGTGCGCATCAAACCCCATTCAAGTCCTGCGTTGGTAATGTCCAATGCAAGGTGGGTCGAGTTGACGTTCTCCATGATGGTTCGGGTGTGCCAACGAGGGCCATCCCAGTAGGTTTGACTTTCAATCGCGTATCGCCCGATTTTCAAATCGGGACCATCTGCGTATAGGACCCGGGGTAATTCATTTGCCGTGATTCCAATGGCACAATCAACCAGTGACGATGTATTAGAGGCTGCGGCGGTATCGACGAGGCTGGAGGTCCAACTGCCTGACGGACGGTGAACTGCCGTACGAACAGGCCCCTCTTCGGTACTCCAACAGTAGTGCTCGTTGTCGTGACGGGTCAATTTGAGATCCGGAGTGCCGTGATTCTCAGTCGTTGAATTGTTCAACTCTTGGCTGTGCCAATAATCAAACATTGATTCTTCTTTTACCACTGCGTTTTCCATTCCATCAAAGGTGAATGTCGTTCCTGCAAAGTCATGACCGTAACCCGAATTTGTCGTGAAGAGGCTGCTATGCTGCGGCGAATCTTGCTCGTCGTCGAGAACAAGGAAGTCAGTTGGTACAGCCAGCATCGGAGACCAAGATGCGAGAAGAAAGGTCATGACGACGAGGACGCTTTTTGCAAGTGTTCTTCGAGAAAAGGCGTCCGACATAGACAAGACACAGATGCCGACCTTGAAAATCATTGTTCACAAAGCCTGACCCCCTATGGGGGTCATTGCCATCGCTCAAAGGAATGGACCGTTGATTTGAGAAAGGAGGCTCACACAGCCCCTCTCATGACTGATGACATCTGGTTGGTGGTCGCCAATGGGTCGTGGCCAAACTCCGAGGCCATGAAAGGGGTTGTCAAAAAATCAAGCCGCCTGATCCTCTGCGATGGGGCATTGAACCGCTGGACTGCAGACATGATCACTCCAGACCTCGTGATTGGTGATTTCGACTCTGTGAATTCTTCTTCCCTTTCGTTTTGGGAAAGCAAAGGCACAGAAATGCTGAGGGTTGAAGACCAAACTACGAATGATTTGCACAAAGCCCTGAGGCATCTCGAATCGCTTGGAGTGGCTTCATGCCTCATCTTGGGGGCGACGGGTGGCGACCCTGCTCATGAATGGGCTAATCTCCTGACCTGCAGCATGACTCCAATCGAGGTTCGATGTCAAAGCAGAACCCATGAATATCTATTTTTCAAACCTTCTGCCAACTACTCTATAGATTCTTTTGCCGGTCAAGAATTCTCTCTTTTCGCCTTGGAAACCTCAACACAAATTGTACTTGAAGGGGCTCGTTTCCATCTTAGAGGCGATGATTTAGAGAGTGGTTCGAGAGGCTTGCACAACCAAACAACCGGAACGGAGATTCGCATTGCTTACCAATCAGGGCGACTGATGATGATCAGGGCTCTTCGGGAAGAGGCCCTTGAGGTAAATGAGAACGAAGCATAGCCGAATAGTCTTCAACACCGTCCCAAGATTGAGACTTCTCATCGATCCGTGCCCGTTCAATTGTGTTCTCAAAACCGCCCCAGTCCTCAATCAATTTGAGTTTGTAGGCCGCACGCGGAGTATATCCTGGAAGGAAGTTTCTCCAGAGAAAAGGAATACGTCCCGGCGTCACTTTGTTGACAATACGGACGATGGACGTGTTGCAGGTTGTCAGGAGTGAATGATACCATTCAGGTGACACGGAAAGAGAATTCAGTTTGCCAATAAGTCCCATCAACAAATCCTTATCTTTCCCTGGTGGAGTAATAGCCCTAAACATGTAGTCACGGTTTCCCCGCCCGTGGGTCCGCAAACCAGTTACATCACGTTCAAAGCCGACCAAGAGGTAAAGTTCGTAGGCTCGCCAAAATCCCTTCCAAGGATGATAGCGTTCACCTTTTTCCCGGCGTGCTTCAAATGAAAACGAAAGACATGTTCCGTCCTCAAATTCGAAGGTGAGGTAGGTATGGGCCATCCCATGAAGTGAATGGAAGTGGTCTACCATGAACCATACGTCCTTGAGTTCGTCAAGACGAACCTTCACTTCCTCAGCCCATCGCTCATCACGATCACGTGTCGTTCGCCATACGAAGTCACGAACCATGTGAAAGGTAATGTCATTTCCGTCGACCGTAGCAGTTGTCAAATGCTCGCAGTCGTTTTCCCACACGAGGTCAAGAGACGGTTGAAGGGGCCGTATACGGGTCCACCACAAATAGAACGAACGTAAGATCACGATGACGATGAAGGCGAGCAGTACGATGCCAATTCTTTCGAGCCACGTCATCTCATTCCCACCCGTGCCAAACTTGCCACTCATCGTCCCACCAGTCCATTGTCCCGTCAGCATGTTTCCGCCAAAGGACACCTTGGTCATCGAGCGTAGTTGGCAAGCCTTGAGTGTCCGGCGAGCCGTCCTCAAGAACTTGAGGCGTTGGACCAAGTGGTGGAAGTTGTAAGCCCTCTGGCTCTCTGTTTCGAATCAAAAGGATGAATACAAGCAGCGTGACAATCAGAGCCAGAGCACCAATGGAGAACCACCCTACGGATTCGGTTGGCGTTTCTGGCCCAAGTGAAGTAGATGGCATAGCAGCGCTTTCATTTTCACTGAGGCTCGGTGGTGGCAATCGAATAAGGTTCATTCCCTCTGTGGAAGAAATCATTTTTTCTGTCACGATTTCAAGGGTGATTAGGTAAGCGCCCGGCGGAAGTTCACTGCAATCCAGGAAGGTGCTGTTGACGCCCTCTACAACCTTCCCCTTGATTCGCCAAACCTTCATCAAGGCGTCATAATCCATGCTTTGCGATGTCTTCACTGTGATTTGACAGGGAGTTTCCGTAGTGTTTTCATGGCCGCTTGCTGCCAGTGAGAACTCGGGAGGAGGACGGTTATTGATGGTGAAATTAAGCGTCGATTCTGAAGTTTGCCCCAACCCGTTACGATAAGTCTCTTTGAGTTTGTAATCACCCGCGGGCCACGAAGAACAATCCAGCGTTTCGTCCGAATCAAGGACACTGAAGGGTGCTCCAGTGAAGGTCCGGACACCTGTTTCACCGTAACGTGGACCTGTTTCATCGCCAAAATGCCGATGGATTTCACACACTTCTCCAGTCCTGATGGAGTTGGCGGCATTCAATTGAAGGTCGACCATTGGGACTTGCAACGCAGGCTTGAGGAGGAAGGTTGGAAGCGGATAGGAAGCGATGGAATCACCGTCATCATCAAAGAAATCCAGCCTCAAATCGTGTTCACCCGCTGACCACGCATCGTAGACGAGGCTCACATTGGTTTGACCCTCAAAGGAAACCTCGAGAGTCTCAAGGACATCTCGTTCCTTGTGGAGGCCTCGTAATTTGATGATAAGGTCGTTATCGGTGGACGTCGAATTCAAGACGACGACGACACGAACCGCATCGATGTCACCGTCCTGATTCGTGTCAATGGTGTCGTTTCTCAATGCTAACAAGGTCAAACCGCGCTCTGCTAAGCGTTCCTCGGCAGCAGCATCGGCTGATGCTTGAGGAATTGGTATGAGCAAGAGCATCAGCAAGAGAGTGAGCGTAAAGGCAGTGAGCTTGCGATTACTGGCCATCAATCTCACCTCCTTGAGGGGCTGGAAGAGGCGGTAGGTCCTCAAGAGGAATCAGTTGTGGTACAGCAGCGCCCATCCCAGGTGCTGCCATAAGTTTCATTTCTGCATCAAATGCAAGTTGTTCCATCATCGTCGCTCGGCTTCGAGACATTCGGACGACGAGAGCACCCGCTGCTCCGATGAGGAAGCCGAGTCCGATGACCAGATAGGTCAACCAAGATGCTGCTGGGTCTTCGCCCATGATGGCAATGGCGGCTGACAATTCGCCATACTCATTGGACCAGCCGTCCCCGTTCTCATCGGGACATCCCTGAACGTCTCGATTTGACACCCCCGCAACATCGGGGCAATCGTCTCTGAAGGCGCCCAGAGGAAGGTCACCAAAGCCATCTCGGTCGGTATCTGCCCACTGAAGCGCTTCGGTTGGGAAAGCATCACCCAACCCAAACGGATGGGCTGCCCAATTTTCCGTGGGGTCCGACCAGCCGTCTCCGTCGGTGTCGCGGCAGCCAAGACGGTCAAGAAGTGAGGTGCCACGCGTTTCAGGGCATGCGTCGCCTTGATGGCCATTCATTCGGTCACCGTAACCGTCACCATCACTGTCCCTCCATTGAGAAGGTTCGTGGATGAAGGCATCGCCGAGATTGGACCAGCCATCGCCATCGGTGTCTTGGCAACCCCATCGGTCGCCACCTGAAGACGGCCCTACCGATGTCCCTGCTATATCGGGACAGACATCTGCCGTTGTGCCCATTGGATTATCGCCGCGCCCGTCGCCGTCACTATCGTGCCACTGCGTAGGGTCTTCTGGCCATGCGTCGCCAGCGCCACCGGGGCTGGCGAGCCAGTATGAGGTTGGGTCAGACCACCCGTCACCATCACCGTCGGGGCAACCCCATCGGTCAAAGGTAGAATTCCCCGCTGTAGTCCTACAACCGTCTGGTCGGTAGGATGTTCGCCATGTTTGGCCGTCAAAATATTCGAGATTGTCGCCGTAGGAGTCATCATCGGTATCATGCCACTGTGACGAATCATCGGGGAAGGCATCAGCAAAACCAAAGGGATGAGCCGTCCATAACTCGGTAGGGTCTGAATAACCGTCTTTGTCAATATCTCGGCACCCCAAACGATCGAATCGTGAGATCCACTCGTTGTCAACTTCCTCTGGGGTTGAAGCGACACAAATGTCACCCTCAAATCCTGTCAAATTATCGCCGTAACCATCCCCGTCGCTGTCTCTGAACTGGGAAGGGACAAAGGGGAAGTCATCAATTTGAGTGGCCCCATAAGTTTGGTTGTCGCCCCACCCATCGTCATCAGTATCCTGCCATTGTGTAGGATTGAACGGGAAATCGTCAATGAGTTGAGCACCAAAGGATTGGTTGTCACCCCACCCATCTCGGTCAGAATCTTCCCATTGAGTTGGTTCAGAGGGAAAAGCGTCCGAACCGTTTTCAATGGTCCAATTCTCATCTCCATCCGAGAAGGTATCTCCATCTGAATCGGGGCAGCCAAAGCGGTCGGTTGAGGAAGTTCCCGTGAGGAAGGGGCAGGCATCGGGTTGTGAGGCATTGCTGATGTATTGGCCGATTTCCCATACCGCACGGGTATCGTTGAGTGAAGCGTCTGCCCAATTATCCCCGTATCCATCATCGTCGGTATCGTTCCACTGGGAGCTTTCAGAAACGAACGCATCTGCTTTTCCAACGGGATGAGCAAACCATGCCTCATATCCGTTGAGGCCACCAGGGTCTGGGTCTGAATAAGAATCACCGTCTGAATCTATGCATCCGTATCGGTCAGAAAAGGAGTAACCACGGCTATACTGGCAGTGATCGCCTTGGTAGCCTTCGAGGTTGTCGCCGTAGCCATCGTTATCGGAATCCAGCCATTGTGAGGATTCACTTGCAAAAGCATCTGCGCCGTTTTGGACGCCCCAACCGGTGTCGGGATCCGACCAGCCATCACCGTCTGAATCGGTGCAGCCTTTGCGATCGTTGGTTGAGGTTCCCACCAAGAAGGTGCAGTCATCTTCGGTGTCGATGAAGCCGTCTTCGTCCGAATCTCGGTTGGTCTTGTCGATGGAGGGCGTGAGAGTGTAATCGAATCCGTCATGACACCACGAATCTTTACCCTCGACCTTGAGCAGGATTTCACCCGCCGTGGAAAGCGTTGTTGAAAGCGTGGACGTGGGAGACCCATCATCCACGTTCTGCGAAACAGAGCCCATGGTGAACGTGCCCTCCCATCCATCGCCTGGACACCACCACGCCGCATTGCTCATGCTCCCAGAGAACGTGACTTGTACAATGTCACCCTTTTTTCCTTGAATTTTCCAATAATCACGTTTGTCATTAGGTGAACAGCCATCGGGGTCACAAACATAGCCGCTCGATGATACGCCATCAGTGAGACCGTTGGCACTTGCGGTGGTGTTATCGGCCGATGCAACGGGCAGATTAAGCAAGGTAAAGCAAAGGAAGACAACCAGCCACCACTTGCCGCCCATGAAACGGGATAGGTCTAAGGATTATCAAACGAACTCCTGCGAGCGTTCGCAGATTCTGTGTCTAAAGTCGTTGTTTACCGAGACATTGACGGAAGCAATCCGTCAAATCAGTGTGTTGAAATTCATACCCACTTTCGAGCAATCGATGGGGTGTAACGCGCTGTCCATCCAGCACGAGAGCTTTGCCCATTTCTCCAAACAAGGTTCGGATTGCAAAGCCAGGTACAGGGATGAACCATGGACGCAGCATCACTTTCCCAAGGGTTTTTGCAAATGACTTTTGCTGCACGGGCTCAGGGGATGTAAGATTGTAGGCACCTTTGCAAGACGATGTCATCATGAGAAAATGCATGGCGTAAATTTGGTCATCGAGTGAAATCCAGGAATAATATTGACGCCCTCCACCCACTGGTCCTCCTCCACCGAGTTGGGTCGGTAGAAGGAGTTGTTTCAGGACACCGCCCATGGGCGTGAGCACGAGGCCGGTTCGCAACCATACCGTGCGAATTCCCGCATCGACGGCAGGCTGCGCCGCTGCTTCCCAGTTTTGACAGAATTCGGCTAGGAAATTATCACCCGGCGTTGAATCCTCAGTAAGGACCTCGTCCTTTCGATTTCCGTAATAGCCAATGGCTGAACCACAGAGGAAATTCGTTGGGGGCTTGTCGAGTTTACTCAGCAGTGTGGCGAGATTCGCTGTAGGAGGGATACGAGAGTTGACCACGAGTTCCTTTCGCTTCTTGCTCCAACGCTTGTCCCCGATTCCTGCACCGGCAAGGTGGATGACGGTGTCAAATCCGTTCAAATCACCTTCGAGAATCTCTCCAGTTTGATCGTTCCACCGAATCACGTTGTCATTCTTCGCATCCGGTGGCAACACCGTAGTAGGACGGACAAGCCGCGTAATATGATGGCCGGCGGCAGAAAGGAAAGCGCAGAGTTGCAGGCCAATAAGTCCCGTAGAACCGCTCACGAGGATCTTGTGCCGTGGCTGGTCTGCGAATTGAGAAATTCGCTTCAGGTCGTTTTGAACCCGTAGTGTACGGTAGGCAAACATTTGGTTCATACGCCCCTTGACCGTGAAGGGAGCGGACCAAAACGTAAGTGGGTGGAAAGGGAGTTTCCATTGAACCGTATCTCGGATTTGGCTGGATTGTGAATCGACACCAATGAATCGATGTTCGTGATCCCATTTTCCAAAAGGGCCTTTCTCCATCACATCGTTGAACACTTCACCGCTCACCACGTCATAATGGCGAGCAACCCACATCATTTTCACAGGTCCAAGGCTCACTTTGAACCGAGTAGTGGCGCCATTAACGAGGGCTCCTGCTTCGATGGGGGCGATACCTTCCCATTCAGGCATAATCCTACGAAAGGCTCCGGGACTGTTGTACCAATCCCACACCTGTTCAACCGGCGCAGCGTAAGTCGCAGTGTGTTCGTAGGTCGGCATGTCTGAACCTCATTGGTGTGCTGAGTACAACGAGGGGCCAGAACCCAAAGCTGTTTGAACTGAACTCGGGTTGTTATACTTCTCCATGTAGGCTTTGGTGTTGAATTTTCGCTTGGTCGAATCTGAAGTCATGCAGCGAATCTTTCCAAAGACCGCACGTTCGGTCCAGCCTCGGTCAAACTTGCCCATCACCCATCCAATTCCAGTGTAGGAGTTCGGGTCTCGTCCGTCAAGTGCCCAACGGTCGTTGATGGCGATCATCCATTCCATAGCGAGTTCGGGGGTGGGTGACCATTCAAGGATTTTCTTACCCCACAACATCCGAAGGTAGTTGTGGATGATACCTTCTCTACGGAGTTGGTTTTGGGCTGCATTCCACAGTGGGTCGTGGGTTGCTGCGGCTTCAAATTCCTCCAGTGTATAGGTGAAGGGTCGCTGATCCCCGGCGTGCTCAGCGAGGGTGGTTTTGGCCCATTCAGGCAGTGAACTGTATTCCATGTGATCTTCGACCATGGCACAGTGGATGAAACCAATGTCTCGCCACGTTATGATTTGGTCAAGGAAGGATTCTACTGGCTCGGGAAGACCCCACCAACCGCGTCGCCGTCCATCGTTGGGTAGGTTGACCAGCGATACGTCCCAGCGGTGTTGGGTAAAGATTTCTTGGAGGATTTGATGCACGCTGATGTGGCCAAAATGAAGCCAGGGTGAGATGCCACTTGCTCCTTTTTCGCCAGGATGATTGCGTTTTTCATGATAGTTTTCAAGGCGTTCGGCGGAAAACTCTCGCCAGCGCCGCCGTGCTTCGACCCACCCGCCTTTTTTGCTGAGGACGGGTGATACATTGTGGTCAATACTCAAGGTTGAGAGGGCTTTTCGTCCGACATCTCCGCCTTCCGAAACCCGCCACAGAAATTCGTAGGGCGTTTGAGGCGTTTGAGATTGGTTGAAGATTTCGCTCACGATGTGCTCTGGGAGTTGTGGTAGCTCTATCGCCTGTTCAAGGGGTCGAGCACTCGGAAAGTCATACATGTGCTCGCGGATGGTTTTGTGGAGGTGGCGCCGTAGTGAATAGGCGGTTGAGAATGCTCTGCCTTGTGCCCGCATGGCCATGAAGCCGTTGGAGTCAACCACGCGAATTTCACAGGGTTTAATCTTCAACGCAGTGGTGAGGACGTGCTTAGGATAGTAGGTTGGATAGTCGTCAATGATGCAAATCTTGGCTCGGTGAATCCACGCCTTAAGCAAGCCAGACGCTTCTTTTCGTTTGGTTTCGATGTAGGGAATGTAGGTGACGCCGGTTTTAGCAAAGGTATCGCGATTGTCAAGCATACCCTGGAGGACAAAGGTGGAAATTCGATCGTTAGCCCATTTGTGCTGGAGGGCCAGACTTTCGATGACAACAAGAGGTAAATTGTGTTCTTTAGCGAGTTCGATGCTGTGTTCCAAGGCGTGGTTCCAGTGTGGGCGGCGAGCTGCTGTCATCCAGTAGACAATGTATTCACCGCTTGGGTTGATGGTACCGTGAATCTGAATCCTTGCTGAGGCGATCACGTCAGTCGACCTCCTGATGTGGGGGTTGTGAGGGATGCTCGGTAGACGGAGTAGGGGCGCTCTCGGGACGTTAAGCCAGTTTGGCCTCCTAGATTCGTGGGTTGAGTCAGTCCGTCAATGGCCAATTGTTGCATGGTTTCTGAAACCCATTGCAACGATTGGAGGTCTCCCAGGGGAAACCATCCTGAGGAGGATATCTCCTCACTGCTTTCTTGGATTTGTCCTTCGTGAATGGCGACGTCGTAACATAGGAACACTGCAGGGTGATTCTGGCGGAGGGCTGTTCGGACACCTGCTAGACCCAGTATACGACCGACGAAGCCGGATTCTTCAAGAAGTTCCCTCAAGGTTGCTTGCTCGGGACTTTCTCCTGATTCAACATGGCCTTTGGGGAGCCCCCAGCATCCTTTGTAGCGCCCCTGTCCCTCTTGGACGAGGAGGATTGTCTCCCCAGAGACCACACGTGCCGCAACGCCAAGGTCACATGATACGGTCGCCATCAAACCCAGAAGCGATTGTCTCACTATATCAAGAACGGTTTACCGCCAGCAGAGGAAAAAGACGAGTGTTTATATAAGAAATCTAGCGATTTCCTAACATGCTGAGCAACACTCAAAACATTCTCGAAAACCTACCGGAATCAGATGCATCCCTACCCACCAAATTCGGTGATTTCCGCATCAG
The DNA here is from genome assembly GCA_002494645.1 of Euryarchaeota archaeon UBA256. GTDB lineage: Archaea > Thermoplasmatota > Poseidoniia > Poseidoniales > Poseidoniaceae > Poseidonia. Next base: position 42,482 of record DACE01000003.1, read on the forward strand.
GGCGTTTCGAGATCCATCGAACGGAAAAGAGCATTCAATCCTCTACGTGGGCGACATCACCGAAGGACATCCGCTCGTTAGGGTTCACTCAGAGTGCCTCACTGGTGATGCTTTCGGCTCACTCCGCTGTGACTGCGGCCCGCAACTCCATGCGTCGATGAAGGCTATTCAAGTAGCAGGTAAGGGCGCCATCGTTTACCTGCGACAAGAGGGGCGTGGTATCGGACTGTACGCAAAGATGCAAGCCTACGCCCTCCAGGACATTGGCTACGACACCCTCGATGCAAACCTCGCCCTTGGACTTCCAGCGGATGCCCGACGCTACGACATCGCAGCTGAGATGCTCTACGCCATGGGCGTTGACGGTGTTGAGTTGATGACCAACAACCCAGAAAAGCGCCAACAATTGCTCGATAACGGCATTCAAGTCGCAAACCGTGTCCCTCTAATCGTCGGCCGTTGTGCACAGAACAACTCCTACCTACAAACCAAAGCTGCCCGAATGGGCCATATGCTTCCTATCTGAGGCCCTTACCATGTCAACCCATCTTATCGGCCAAAATGTCCCTCAGTTTTCTCTTGAAACCGATGACGGATCATCCTTCGACAGTACATCGCTTAACGGCACGTGGCGTGTTATTTTCTTCTACTCAAGGAATAATTCACCAACTTGCAAACGTGGATGTCTCACATTCAAAGAACAGCACGACCTTTTTGCGTCGGCAGGTTGCTCTATACTCGGAATCGGACCGGGCACTGTTGAAGAACAAGCAGCACACAAAGCATCACTTGGCGACCTTCCGTTTCCATTGCTTGCTGACCCCGAACGTCTGGTCGGAAAAGCATTCGGTGTACCCGTTCATCTCGGCCAGTTCCCTGCCAAGTCCTCCTTTTTGATTGGACCTGACAACACCATCCGTTACGTTTACGATTGGTTATTCAGGCCCCGAAGGCACGTCGCGAAAATTCTTGCTGACATTTCCAACGTCACGGGGGACGAATGAATGTGGGATGAATTATTACTTGAGGCAGGACTCAACGAACGTGAAGTACGTTCGATCATGATTTTGGGTTCAAGACCCCGTATGAAAGCCTCTGAACTTGCTAAAGAACTGAACACCACCAGGCTTGATGCGTACAATAGCCTATCAAGACTTCAGGAAATGGGTATCGTCACGGCAACGGCAGACCGCCCGATGTTGTTTTCCAGTCTTCGAATCAACGAAGCAATGGAGCACATTATCAACTCGAGAAAACAACAACTCGACCGCCTTATTCATGGCTTTGACGACCTGTCAAAAGGGATTACTGAGACTGACGCATCGTACGAGAAGCAACGAAGAGACATTGACGACCCTAGATTCGCCGTATTGAAAGAACGCACACACATCTACAACAGGCTGCAAAAAATGGCGACTGAATCAGAAGAGCGGCTTATTCTCCTCTTGGGTCAATTCGGGATTCTTCACCTTTGTCGCAACCCCGATGCACTCGAAGCCGTGAACACCGCCTCAGTCCGGGGCGTGGTAGTTCAAATCATTACCCACTTGGACGGACGCACTCTGCGCTTCTTTGACCAGTTGGACACAAGCATTGAAGTTCGCCATTCTGATGAACTCGATTCCCTGGGTTTCGTACAAGACCAATCCGAAGTGATTCAGTACCTCAACATCGAAGACAATCCTGTTGGACGAGGAAAAGAAGATGCTGCTCTCATCATTGAATCAGGCCCCTTTTCCCAAGCTCACCTGCACCTCATTGACGCTATCTGGGAGGGAGCAGTGCCTCTTGCAACCGCACGGGCTCGATTTACTGAAAATCAAATCAACGACCCATTGCGCTTGACGATTGGAGAAGGTTCCTTCCTGAAGAACGTCTCTGTGGCCCTTGGCTTTGACGGGGAATTACCTGACGAAGATACGCCCTTTGATCCCGATGCCTTTTTTGCAGCAGGTCACGAAGTCAACGAAGCTCGCAAGCGCTTGACGGAAGGGAAACTCTCCAACCTCAAAGTCCTGGGCATTGATATCGGACGCATGCTTCGCCAAATCGGTAATCGTGTCGGCCAAGAAATCGCTTTCTCACTCCGTTCTATAGAAAATGATATCGAGTTCCTTGATGAAATGATGGACTGGTGGGAACACGCTGGCCTCGGCTTGTTACAATACAATGTTGATCCCCAATTCCACGTACGCGTTGGACTCAATCACCCGCCCGTTGACGACATTGACGCTCTGCCGATGTGGGAGATGGATGACGGAATTATTGAGGGCGCACTTTCAACCCGATTTGCAAAGGAAGTCAATGTCGTTATTCAGCGAACTGAAGGCGAAGGCGATGCCAGCGATTTGTGGCGCTACATCATTCACCGCCACGAAATGAAGATGATCGAACTCAGCGATTAAATCGGTGCTCCCCATGAAGTTGCGTACCTTTCTCAGTTTTTTCCGTCAGTTGAGGGGGAAGAAACCGATTGATATTGACAAGATACAATCAATGGGGCTCCTCGCTGTTAAACTCGGACAAATTTTCGCACTACGGCCAGACCTGATTGAACCCGAACGCTGCATTGAACTGCAGCGGTTGTACAGTCGGGGGGCAACGATTCCTACCGAGGATTCACAACGCCTCCTCGACCGATTTGCACCCCCGGACTTCAGGAGCCACTTTCAATCAATCGAGCCCATTCCCTTCGCCGCAGCAAGTATCGGCCAGATTCACCGAGCAGTACTCAATGACGGGACTCGAGTGGTTGTAAAAATCATCAAGGCAGATTTTGAGGCATCCTTCAAGCGTGATGTGCGACGTATGAAGCGCTGGATTCGAATGGGTTTGTTCTTCAATCCTCGCTTGCGAAAAGTCGGCAACCCAATCGGCCTTCTTGCTCACATCGAAGATTACACCCTTCGTGAATTGAACTTGACCAACGAAATCGACGGCCAGAACCAACTGATTGCAAAAGCCGGAGAAATCGAGCAACATTTCCCCATGCCGAAATTGAAATTTCCGCGCATGTGGGACGAACTTTCAAACCAACATGTTCTGGTGATGGAAGAGATTACACACCCCACTCTTGAGACTCGTTTAGAAGGAAAAACGCTCAACTGGACGAATATGTTGGAATTGTTTCGAATCCACGGTGCGTTCATGTTCGGCATTGGAACCTTTCACGGCGACCTGCACCCCGGCAACGCCATGATGAACGACGAGGGAGACTTCTTCTTCATCGATACCGGGGCAATTTGTAACGCGCCTCCTCATGTGAGAAATGCATTATTCGGTTTCTTTTACTTCCTGGCCAAAGGCGAATTAAAACATGCTTTCGATGCAATGTTGACGATGGCGGCGGTGCAACCCACCGGAGCAACCTTACAGACATATTATGATTCCATGAACGAACTCTACGATGGTTTCGTTGGGACTTCGGTCAGCGAAGTTTCCCTTACAGAACAGATGATGAAGACCGTCAAAGCTGCTGTTTTGGCCGGCTGTTCCTTTGGCGAAGAAGCCTTCCCGATCATACGGTCACTGATGTACATGGACGGAATGGTGCTCAAAGGACATCCAGAAGTCGATTTGATCAGTTCAATGGGGCCCTATCTTGACGAATTCTCTGTCCTTATCGACCCATATTCCATCATTTCACCCGAAAAATGAATATGTTATTTTTTTAGCATTTTTTTAGGGCAAAAACCTTCCTTTATATGGTCGTTATTTGAGCGGTGGTCATGTCAGCCACCGCTCAACCGAAAGTCGCAATCATTGGTGCTGGGCCTGGAGGATTGGCTTCCGCTCTTTTACTTGCTAAATCTGGCGTTGACGTGACGGTTTTTGAACGGTCGGGAAGCGTTGGTGGACGGAATAAAGTCTTCGAACGCGACGGTTTCAAATTTGACCTGGGACCCACATTCTTCCACTACCCTGAAGTGATTGAGGACATCTTCAAAGCCATCGGAATGGATGCACATGAAGAACTCAAACTTCACCGACTCGATATGAATTACCGCCTCATTTTCGGCCAAGGAGGACAACTGGACTGCACGAGTGACTTAGACGTCATGACCGAGCGTATTCGAGGCCTTTCTGGTGATTTCAACGCTGAAGCATTCAAGCGCTACGTCGTTGACAACCGCCTCAAACTCGAGAAATCAAAGGCCTGCCTTCAAGAGCCATGGTACGGACCCACCGACCTGCTCTCCAAGCGGGCAATGCGTGTTGCAAGTGTGCTACGACCTCAGCGTTCTGTTGCCAAGGATCTCATGAAGCTCTTTGATGACGACCGACTGATGTTAGCCATGTCCTTCCAGACAAAGTATCTGGGCATGTCACCGTTCAATTGCCCCAGTCTCTTCACGATGCTGGCCTTTCTCGAATATGAATACGGTATTTTCCATCCGATTGGCGGACTGGGAAGCGTCAGTGCTCGCATGGCCAAAATTGCCGAGGACCTTGGCGTTAAATTCCGTCTGAATGAGGCTGTTGAAGGCGTAATTATGGACGGCAAGACCATCAAAGGCGTACGAACCGCCAACGAAGAATTCATGGCTGAAAAGGTCATCATGAACGCTGATTTTGCAAACGGCATGACACAACTCTTCCCCGACAAGGTTCGTAAGAAATGGAGCAATAAGAAATTGGACAATAAGAAGTATTCGTGTTCGACCTTCATGCTCTATCTTGGCGTTGATAGAACCTATGACGACCTCCCGCATCACCAAATATATGCTTCATCAAATTACGAAAGCAATCTTGAGGACATCGAGAAGCACCACCGCATCACCTGGGACGACCCGTCCATCTACGTCCAAAACGCTTGCATTACCGACCCTGGTCTTGCACCGGAGGGTTGCTCCACCGTCTATGCTCTTGTTCCTGTCTCTAACATCCATGAAAACATTGACTGGGAGAAAGAAAAGGACGCTTACCGTGACAAAATCATTGACCAAATTGAGTCAAAACTCGGTTTTGAAAACCTTCGCGAACACATCGTGACCGAAATGGTGATCACGCCCGATGATTGGGGCGACCACTGCTACCGTGGTGCTGTGTTCAATCTCGCCCACGGCCTTGACCAAATGCTTTGGCGCCGGCCAAAGAATCAATTTGACGAAATCAAGAACCTCTACCTCGTTGGTGGAGGGACTCACCCCGGTAGCGGTCTGCCGGTCATCTATGAATCAGCACGAATCAGCAGCAAACTCCTGCTTGACAGCCTCGGTATTATTCCTGACTGGAACGGCGTTGATACCTGGTTTGAAAGTCGTAAGCGAAGCAAACAAGGACGAGTGGCTCTTGACCGTTCATCAAAGGATTCGTCAACTGGCACACCAACATCGGCTTGAGGGTTGCACATGGATAAAAGCGTCATCAACCAGGCTTATGCCTATTGTGAAACGGTGTGTAGAACCGCATCAACGACCTTCTACTCCTCCTTCTCAGCACTCTCGCTGCAAAAGCGCAAAGCAGTTCACGCAGTATATGCGCTCTGCCGCTGGGTGGATGACATCGTTGACGGGGACGAGGAACCAAGTATTTTGGAAACCAACGAGCTTCGTCAAGAAACCAATGAACGGCAGAAAATCATCGATGAAATTCACGAAGGTAAAGTTCCCTCCTTGCCCGAAGAAGAGCATCGACGTCGCCTCATGGCTCTGGTTGACATTCGACTGAAATTACATCGGGCACAGGCTCAGAGCATCAACGGAGACGACCACCCAATCTTTATCGCTCTCCAGGATGTTTTCAGTCGATATGCTATCAAACTCAGTGATTTTGAAACGGTTCTCGAGGGAATGGAAGATGACCTCTATCCGGTGAAGAACCGAACCTGGGACGAACTGCGTTCCTACTGCTACAAAGTCGCCTCAGCCGTCGGATTGATTTTGATTGAAATCTACGGATATGAAGACCGAGCTGCTCGCCTGCATGCTATCGACTTAGGAATCCAAATGCAATTGATCAACGTTCTGCGTGACATCAACGAAGACATGGAGCGAGGACGAGTCTACCTGCCTTTGGACATCCTTGCATCTCATGACATTACGCTTGACCAACTTCAAACACCCGGAATCGCTCAAACTGCAGCGTGGAGAGGTTTCATCATTGAATATGTGGACATGATCAAGCGTCACCAAGATTCAGCGAATCATTTGTTCGGTTATCTCGACGCACGTGCACGCGTACAACCCGAAATCATGGCAGATGCCTATGCCTCTATTCTCGGTGAAATCGTGCGCCGCTCTGGTGATGTCTTTACTCAGCCTGTTCGTCTTCCTTTCATGCGCAAAGTCCTTCTCGGCCTTCGATTGAATCTACGTAAACTCAAAGCTCGGATATTCTGAGTCTGGCTCAGAATCTCCGTATCGGAGAAATCAAAGCAAGGTATACAGCTCACCAAACTCGGCAAGGAGAGAAGGTCCGCTAGCGAGGTAGTAGACAGCACCTCGGCCATCCCTTGAATCCTCAGCCGTCGCATTTTCATTGGTTGCACAGTCTCCAGTGCATCCGTCAGCAAAGGCAACATAGACGCGACCTTCTCGGTCAATGTGCAAATCATTGAAGTCCAAGAGGTTACGGTTTGACCCCCCAATATCACGGCAATCGCCTGAATTAAGACAAATGGAACCGACTTGAACTGGGTCGTCTGTGACACGATAGGTGTAGAAGGTCGGGTTGGCGTCAAGTGCGTTGAGGCTGATGGTGATGTAGAGGTGGTAGGTTGCATTATTGGGCGCATAGTGGGCGTTTCCATCCCAAGGATTTCCATCGAGGTCGGATTGATTCAGCATCTCTGAATTTTCACTACCCAGATAGGTCACCGCAATTCGACCGGGGTCCCCAGCGTCGGTTTG
>DACE01000046.1 GCA_002494645.1 Euryarchaeota archaeon UBA256
TAGCAAATAGAGATGAGGGTCTCGTTCGTTATCTGACTTAACAGAACGCTTTACAGTACGAACTGACGACGGCCATGCACCACCTCTCTGAAAATCCGACAAGCTCGTTACACTGGTCTTCATCTAACAGTCGGCCCTGGTGAGTTTTCCGGCGTTGAATCCAATTAAACCGCACGCTCCTCCCGTTGCAGTGCTCCCCCGCCAATTCCTTTAAGTTTCAGCCTTGCGACCGTACTCCCCAGGCAGTGAACTTAACATCTTCACTCCGGCACCGGGGACCCCTTGCGGACCCCCGACACCAAGTTCACAGCGTTTACACCTAGGACTACCCGGGTATCTAATCCGGTTCGTGCCCCTAGGCTTCGTCCCTGACCGTCGGATCCGTTCCAGTGTGGCGCCTTCGCAACTGGTGGTCCTCGAAGGATGACAGGATTTTACCCCTACCCCTCGAGTACCCCACACCTCTCCCGGTCCCTAGTCTGGCAGTCTCTGCAGAATTCAACTCGTTGAGCGAGTTGATTTACCCACAGATTTACCAAACAGGCTACGGACGTTTTAGGCCCAATAAAAGCGACGACCACTTGAGCTGCCGGTATTACCGCGGCGGCTGGCACCGGTCTTTCCCAGCCCTTATTCCTGAACCGATTAAAAGTTCATAAAAGTGTACACATAGTGCACACACTTGGAGTTCCCTCATCACAGTTTCCTGCAGTGTGAAGTTTTCGCGCCTGCTGCACCCCGTAGGGTCTGGATTCGTGTCTCAGAATCCATCTCCGGGCTATGTCTCCCAACACCCGTACGCGTCAAAGGCTAGGGGGTCCTTTACACCCCCTACTACCTGATACGCCGCAGACCCATCCTATCTTGATTCACAAACCGTTCCAGGCTTTGTGAACTATCCGGCCTTATTCTCAGTTTCCCGAGGTTATTCCAGACGATAGGGCAGGTTATCCACGTGTTACTGAGCAGTATGCCGAGTCCCTAAGACTCTCGACTCGCATGGCTTAATCGAACTCCAAAAGCGGTCGCCTCTGGCAGGATCAACCAGATTTCTCTTGTTTTGATCCTTTGGGCTACTTGTCGCAATTGTTTGTGTTTTGCTGACCTAAAAAAATTGGCGAGAAAATAATGCACTTGAGCTTCTTGCACAAAATACGTCATAATCTCGATCACCTACCTGACCCCAAAACCCGTGAAGGCTCGTTTGGGATCGCAATCGCTTCGGCTTAGCGTCAGGGAGGATGGCGGCGTTCATTGTCCGGAGACTCTGCCGCCAACGCCGTTCCCAGACGACGCAAGCAACCAACCCACATCCAACCCCTATATCAACATAACCGCCAGTATTCCGTGCCGAAAATGCGACACTGCAAGCCAAAACATCTCAAATCAAGACTCCTTTGCATCATCGATTGTCCAAAACGAGCCCATTGAACCCTCACCAGTACGGCCGACACCAGTGTCCATGGGTTCTTGAGACGTACTGGTTGAATCATTCCATGAAGGCGCCTGGGAACTGAGAAAGGCCGTAGATTCGCTCACCTCTGTACCAGCCAATTCTCTCTGGCGCATGGCCAGGAGATGGTCTAACAACCGTTGGGCATCTTCAGTTGACGGAATGGTGGTCAAGCCAGCTCCCACGTCAAGCGGACGACGATACATCGCCTTGAACGGACGGTTGCCGTGTGGCTTGAGCATGAACGGATATCCGCTCTCTCTTACAGGAAGGATTACTCGGCACCAAAGAACTGGCGAATCATTGGATGCATCTCCATGGCCTGTTCCTTCTGGATTTGCTCGTAGGTTCGCAGAATGATACCTACAGCAAGCAGTAGACCTGTACCCGTCGCATTTCCGACGGTACCCAGTAAGTCAGCACCTGCTGCAAGGAGACCGACAAACGCACCGGAGAAGTATGTCACCGGCGGAATGTAATTCTCAAGGATCTTTTCCAAGACCTTGGGGTTCTTTCTGAATCCAGGAATCTGCATGCCCGTACGTTCAATCTGCTTGGCAACATCTTTCGTACCCATGTTGGTGGTATCAATCCAGAACTTCGCGAAGACCATCGAACCGACGGTCATCAAGGCGACATAGAACACCACGTGAACCATGATTTGAGTGAGCGAATGTCCGAACACGTCGCCCTGTTGATTCAGGAGTGGAATCAACCAGTCATTCACGCCATTGACCATACTCGCATACCATGCAAACCCTCCCGATGCTGTGGTTTGACCCGGCTCATAGGTGCCGATGAGAGCGGAGGCTGACGCCCAGCCGTTCTGACCTAAGATCGGCGTTTGACTCAGTGTAGGATGGCTCCAGAAGAGCAAGGTGAACATGTTGATGTTGGCCAAAAGTGCCGCCATCAAAATCACCGGAATGTTAGAGGCGTAGACCAAGCGAATCGGGTATTTACCACGATGACCACGGACTTTACCGTGAGTTAGAGGTAGTTCCAACTTACTCGATTCAGCGTATGCCACGACAAGGAACACAATGATCGATGAAACCAGCGCTGCTACGGGATTGACGTGCGTGAGCAACATCACCTCGAAACCGTTCGCCTGTATCATCTCGTAATTGGAGGATTGACGGAACATGTAGAAGATCATCGGCAAGGTACCCGAAGGTGGGTTCTGGATGGAGTAAGGAACGCCTGTAGTGGTAGCGAGAGGTGAAAGCGTTCCGACGAAGGTCGATTGAGCGACACCCGCTGCAATAAAGAGCGAAATACCTGAGCCGATACCCCATTTGCTGACCAGTTCGTCGAGCAGGAATACAAGATAGGACCCCGCAAAGAGTTGGGCCACAATGACGAAGTTCGCCCATCCAAGACCGTAGGCGTCAATGAGCCATTCACTGGGGTCAAGGAACCCGTAGGTCTGTGGAATCGATTCAATTGGAATCATGATGAGAACCAGAAGTTTCTGTACACCTTGGTACATGGCTTTGTCTTCTGAGTCACTCAAATCAAGACGGATGATCTTGGCACCTGCGAATAATTGCATGATAATGGAACCCGTAACGATTGGCCCAATACCCAAATGCATGATGGTACCTGACGCACCGGCCATGATGGAGCGGAACCCACTGAACAAGTCCAGAGCTTGCCCTGAGAGTCCGAAGAGCATGACGTTGGTCATGGCGAAGTAGATGATGAGGACGAAGGTGGTGGTCCACATCTTTTCGTTGAAGCGAACGTGTCGCTCTGGCTTGGTGATGGTAGGATAGACGTCAACGAAACGACTCAATGCGTAAAGACGGCTGCTTTGGTCGCCGCTCCACATGAAACAGGTGAGAATCGCTGCTGCACCGAATCCGAGAAGTAAAATTCCAACGAGGAAGAAGCCTACACCCTCGTCATAACCGCCCCAGGCACTGGGACGTACATACCAAACCGCAACTGATGAAAAGGCAAGCATGCCCGTAAGTTTCCCATAGCGGCCTACAAAGGGCATATCCTTCAAGCCAGGCGGAAGATCTCGTTGGAAACAAAGCATACAGTAGCCGAGATACACAACTGAGAAGCCAAGGCCGAAAACAGCTGCGTCAAAGGCTTCGCCAGAACCCGAGGAGAGTTCATCAGATTGCCAATAGATGAGCAAGCCGTAGTACAATGCACCAGTAAGCGCAATCGCCCATGGAATTGATTTGTGTTTCATGTATCTTCACACCTGTGATGTTGAGTATTCACTCTTCTTCTTCGAATTCGTCCCAATCGTCGTCGCCTTGCTCAACAGAGCCGCCAGCGGCTTCGATCTTCTCGATTGCTCGGGCGCTTGCCTCATCCACAATCACCGTGATGGCGCTGCGCATTTGGCCGCTTCCGAGGAGTTTGTCAATGCCCATGGCGGTCAGATTGATGCTCTTCTCGCCTTTGGCCATGTCTTCAAGTTGACCGACATTTGCCGTCACGTGGACGGTGCGGAGTGAAGGGTCACGGTTGAATCCGTGCATGCCCCAATGGTTCGGCATGTACTTGATTCGTGTCATGACACGGTGCTTGTTCATACCAGCATTTCCACGGCCACCACGCTTACCTGCGCCACGACCTGCTTTCTTGCCTCGACCGTGGTAACGGTTTCGTCCACGATGCTTATTTGCTTTCGTTCCCATCTTCTTCACCTCAAATCATTCGCTCAACGAGCGCACCAATTTCATCGCCACGGGAACCCAAGGCTCCTCCGACAACATAACTTCGCTTGATGCCGCCCCATCCCTTTGGACCCGTAGGTGGGTGGAGACGGAAGACGCGCTTCAAGTCTGGAACATCCTTGACCTTCGCTTCACCGGCCACAATGGCCTTGGCAAATGCTGCAATGGTCTTGTATTCAGTGTGTTCAGCCACGATGGCGTCGGTCAACGGTGCGTTGCCAGCCATGCGACCTCGCTCGGTCAACATACGCTCAACAAGACCTGCGTCGGCTTCGCCCCACGTGATGTAGTCCTTTGCCTTCTGAAGCATCCCACGATACTGTGGGTTGTCTTGTATGATCACTGCGTGATTTACTCGTGTGAGGTTCATGTGGTGCATGGTTTCACGAATTCCTCGCTCAACCTTGACGTCACTTCGTGCTCGTACTACAATAAATGCCATTACAATTTCCTCCCTGAGTGAATGAAGAGCTTTTCACGCTGCGTGTTTGAGATGCGGGTGGTGTTGATGTTTTGAAGTGCATTGAAGGTTGCAGCGGCATAATTGATGGTTGTGCGAGTTTGTCCCTTCGTCCGAGACAACACGTCTTCAATTCCTGCGAGTTCGAGAACACGCTTACCAGTTTCACCGATTACAAGCCCCTTACCCTTCGCACCAGGCATGAGTGTGACACGCGTGGATGCGGAGCGTCCGTTGACCTTGAAGGGAACTGTATTGCCGGGTCCGGGGGATGATTCCCACGACCCGTTACCACGCTGTACGCGGATGAGGTTGAGTTTCGCAGCAGTGATTGCCTTTTGAATCGCCGTTGCGACTTCTTTAGCCTTGGCCATACCGAGACCGACATAGCCGTCTCGGTTACCAACACATGCCATCACGTTGAAGCGGACACGTCGTCCACTGTCGGTCATTCGTTGAATCATGTTCACCGAAATCACTTCATCCTCAAGGTTGGGGATGAGCGCATCAACAATTTGCACTTCACGGATAGGAAGACCTGAGGCCAGAGCAGCCTCATAGGAGATGATTTTTCCAGCCATTACTGCAGCACCAAGACGAGTGCGAGGCTCCCACTTGCGTAGGTTTGCAATCGGGTCGTATTGGTTTCGTCGTCGGCGACGTTGATCGGGTGCGTCCTCAGTTTCTTCAGGAGCGTAGGCCTGCATCAAACCAGGCGCCATTGTTGGAATATTTTCTTCATCAGTCATCAGTAAGCCCCCTCAATGGATTTCTTTGTCGATTCAACAGCTTTGGCGACACCGTCGTTCATGTGGGTGCCGTTGAGACGGTCTTCGTCTGGGAAAACATCGTCACTGTGAGGAATATCAAGACCTGCATCTACCATGCCCTTGAGCGCAGCGTAAACACGTCCGCCACGGGAACTGGCAGCGAGGCCAATATCGAGCACGGCCTCGGTTGCGCCATTTGCCACAGCAGCCTTGCCCATAGCAAAGCCAACGAGGTATGAGGCTGGAACAGATTTCAACGATCCGTCACTGGGCCAGCCGTGCTTCTTGACGAGGTCGGTACCGGTCTTGGAGACGGTAACGAGGTCTCCGTTAGCAGCCCAGGTCACCAGTTGACAGGTCGTGCGGGTGTTGGAAACACGGACAACGGCTCTTGGCTTGCGACCACGTAGCAACTTGAGACGGCGTCGGTAGTCGGTCAAACCAGCTGCGCGGCGACGGAAGATAGAGCGGCGGTTATTTCCTGCCATCACTCATCACCTCCGGGAAAGCTAACTCCCTCAAGAACCATCTGAGAGTGCATGTGCGCAATTGAACGGTATGAGCCACCTTTGGCCTTGAGGTAGTAGCGGCGATACTGTGAAGGTTCAATGGTTTCATCAGCACGAAGCTCCTTGAGTACACGGCGTTGGCTGCGAATGGTACGCATCCAGCGGTTCTTTCGAGGGTTGCGGGCGTTGGAGGAACCCGAGCGGGTTCCTTGTCCCTTACGACGTCCTTTCTTCTTCTGAGCGAGACGGGCACGGGCACGAACACGCGACGTTCCCTTGACCGGCTTGGCTTTGATCCAGCCTTCGTCAATGAATTCACGGATGTCATCGGTCTGCACCGCAGCCGCAACTTGGTCAACGAAGGAGGGATTAATCCACACACGGTTGACACCGCACTTGAGTAGTCGAGCAGCAATACGCTTCTGGTTGGTGATTTGCATCAAACATCCCTCCGTCGGTTAAGCACACGAATCCCGAGTTCATCGGCACGTGAGTAAATGTGTTCTCGCTTTCGTCCGCCAACCGTAGCGCCAACACGGGCTGCTTGGGTCTCGGGGTCCATAGATTCCAAATCGGTCACGTTTTGGACCATGATTTCCTTGAACCCTGAGGGGTGAAGGAAACGTGCAGCAGCCACTTTACCGTGACCGATGCGAACAAGCGAACCACGGTACTTGTAATTGCGGCGTTGCTTGTTGTCCATTCCGTGAGGAGCGCGCCATCCCGAGCGGGAGAGACGCTTGTAACGGAACCACTCTGTTCTGCGGAAGGAAGGAGTTTTCTTCTTTTGAGCGGCACGTAGGGCAAGTGCAGCTTTGGTGGCCTCATCGAGAACCGGCTTTTGCTTGACCATGTATACGGCTTCTTCTTCATCATCCCAGTCTTCATCGTCCCAAGCGTCTTCCTTGTCTGAGGAAGTTTCTGGTTCGGATTCCGCTGGTGCGGGTGCATCTCCAGCAGCCTCAGTGAGACGAGCGATGAGATCGCTTTTCTTACCGGAGACCGGGAGGTCTTGTTCTTTGAGCAACTCTTTGAGTTGTGCAACTGTCATTGATTCATATTCTTCTGCCATCTCAATCACTCCTTATTCAGTAGATAAATACCGTCTTGGAAGACACGGCGGTCTCGGTTCTTGACGGTCGTGCATCGTTCAATGTTAGCTGCTGTCTGACCAACGGCTTCTTTGTCGATACCCGACACGGTAATTTCGGTCTTGTTGGATACTTTCACGTCAACGTTGTTGAGGATCTTGGCGGTTCGTGGAACACGCTCACCAAAGTAATTGTTCACGGTGAAGGTGTCCCCTTTCACTGCCATGGTCATGGGAAAGTGAGAGTAGAAGGCCTTGAGGTTGTAGGTGAAGCCATCGGTCACGCCCTTGACCATATTGTTGAGGTGGGCGTTCCAGGTACCTGCGAGGGCACGTTGCTTCCGTCGTGGGAGGTCAACACGGACAATCAGTCCATTGCCGTCCTTGAAAATTGAGAGCACTTCGCTGTGGAAGGCGCGATGAAGGCTCCCCTTAGGACCTGTTATGGTTACGACGCCATCTTCGCTGATGTCGGCTGTTACACCTTCAGGGATGGTTACGGAGTGTTCGATTCTGTCGAGTTTTACCATGTTATTCACCTCAATATACGTAGGCCAGCAATTTGCCGCCAATTCGAGCGTCCTTTGCATCATAGTGGTGCATCACGCCGGAGTTCGTCGTCAAGATAAGAAGGCCGAAATCTCGGGCGGGGAGGTAACGGGTCTCCCACTTCTCGTATTCTTGGCGACGGACGCTGTGACGGGGTTTGACCGTACCACAGCGGTTGATTGTACCTCGTAGTTCAACGACATAGGCATCGCCTCGGCCGTTTTCAACACGATTGATTTCACCAACATAGCCGGATGTTTGCATGATGTTGAGCACGTTGCCCAACAACTTCGACGCTGGCGTTAGCTCAACGTTGAATTTTCCGGCCTGTTCGGCGTTGTAGATTTTGACTAGAGCGTCATTCAATGGATCCAATTGCATACTTTTCCCCTCCTCAATTCATTTTCTTGAACCCGATTTCGGGTGCGATGTCTCTGAAACATTGGCGGCAAACACGTAGACCGTGTCGACGGATCATGCCGCGCTTGCGGTTGCAACGTCGGCAGCCAACTGTTCGTCCAATTCGAATTCCGTGATCTCTTGCCATCTTCATTCCTCCAGAATACTGATGTTAAAGTTCTCAACAAACCACGAGCGTGACTCATCAGCAGAGACACGGTGACTTGCGCCGACCTTGCGCTTAGCACGTCGGCGACGACTGACACGGTGGCCTGGACGCTCAACGACGACGTTGATGTCCATGCCGAAAATTCCGATGTCTGGATCGTACTTTTGGCCTGGGAAATCCGTATAGTCACGGATACCGAAGGAGAGGTTACCCTGTCCGTCAAAATTCCAAGCAGGGATGGTGTTTTCTCGACAGTTAAAGGCGTTCGTAAGGAACTCCTGAATCACGGCCTGATTACGCATGGTAGCCTTGCAACCAATTGGTGCTCCAATTCGGACCTTCAGGTCACGGTTTTGAATGCGACCGAGGGTGCGTTGTGGCTTTACGCCCGTGACCATTTCGAGCACGTTTTCAGCGTTCACGAGGCGGTCTCCACCTTCACCGACGCCGATGTTCACGCAAACTTTGGCCACGCGCAATTGGCTCATTGGGTTGACAGTAGCGCTCATTCAGCCACCTCCGTGAGAGGAAGGCTGGCGTCACCGACAGCGAAGACATTGCGAACAACAGTACCGAATGCGCCGAACTGAACTTCATTGGGCATGCTGGAACGCTTCTCGACGTATTCAGTGACTTCTGCAGTGGAGCCCACGTGCGCACCGCCGATGAGATAGCAGCGAGTGCCTTCTGCGAAGCGAATGTGCTCGAGGATTTTTTGGTCGGGCAGATTAAGTTTGAGTGAGTCCCCTGTATTGTATTCCTTAGGGTCCTCTACGATGAGATTACGGCCATCGTGGAGATTGAGTTGCGTCTTTCCGCCCTTGATAGTGGTCTTGCCTTCAATACGGCAAACCTTCCAGCCAGCTTCCTTGGCAGAGATGGGGCGGTAGCGTAGACGTCCGTTGTGATCGAGGACACAGCGATAGTTTTCCTCGCCCAGAGTCAAAACATCCATGATGCCAACACCGCGGCGGGTGTCTTTGACCACTCGTCCGTCGACCTTAGCCAACTCGTTGTGGAGAATGTGACGGACTTCACGGGCAGTTTTTGCGAGGCCGAGCATGTCACGTACCACAAGGGTCAACGGCATGCAGTGTTCAAGGGAATGTGCACCGGGAGTAGGTCGCGTGACCCATACGGTTGTCTTACGTGGCAAAGGCCAGCTACGAGGCATGGCCAAGCGCTTCAAGTGATGACTACTCATGTGTTTCAGCTCCTATTTCCAGTCAATTTTGCAATTCGCATGCGGTCGGACTCATCAAGTTGAGTCACTACCACGTTCGAGGCGTGCACTGGTACCGCCTCTTCCTTGTTATCGGCCTTGCTGGCCTTGACACCTTCAATGTACAAGCGACCCTTTTCTGAATCGATTCGGAGCACGGCACCGGTCAGAGGTTCGTTGCTTCGCTTGCCACCGTGACGCTTGCCACCGTGTGCGTTGTCGCCTCGGGCGACTTGGACGATATCGCCCACACGAACGGTCACGGTGCGAACACCGGCAAAACGTGCATCGGGCTTGCTGAGTTGGAGGCGTGCGGCGACGCGCTTGCGCTTTTCGTGCATGGGCGCATTGAAATGCGCCTTGCGTTGTTTTCCTGGTTTCATACTCTTTACCATTGTACTCCCTCACACGATTTGCTTTGCATTGGCTGCAATACGAGGCCAGCGTTCGGCCGCTTCACGGGCTACTGGACCCTTGATATCTGAACCCGTCACGTCACCCTTTTCGTTGACGATAACACAGGCGTTGTCTTCAAATTGAACCCAAGTACCGTCCACTCGACGGAACGGGCGGCGTTGTCGGATCACGATAGCGTTGAACATTTGTCGACGGGTGTCGGGTGTACCCTTCTTGACCGAGACTTTGGCCATGTCGCCAACACCTGCTGCTGGGTATCGGCGCATTGTACCACCGAGTTTGAGCACGTTCAGGATTTGAACGACCTTGGCTCCAGTGTTGTCGGCCACGTGAAGGCGGGCTGCGGTCGGGAGACCACGTGTTTGCTTTCCAGCGATACCACGCATCAGGCAACACCTCCAGAATTTTCAATGACGCAGAATGAAACAGTCTTGGAAAGCGGTCGGCACTCCATGACCTTCACCGTGTCACCGATGCTCACATCGCCAATGCAGGCAGGTAGGTGAGCCGAGACGACGCTGGTCTTCTTCTCGAAACGTTCGTACTTCTTCATGTATCGAACGTTATTTCGTTCAATCGTGATTGTCTTTTGCATTCCCAGGCTTGAGACTGTGCCTTCGAGAACTTGTCCACGAAGTCGCAAACTGCCGTAAAACGGACAATTCACGTCACCGTCCCACTCACCTGTGGGGTTTTTTACATCAACGCCAATATCTCGCATCGTATCATGCCTTCCTATATGTTCGGTGAATCCGGTCTTCAGGGCGTTGATTCACCATAGCCCCTTCAATGGCAACATCGCTGTTGCCAATCGTGAATGTAATGCTCGTCTTGTTCAAGACGATGATTTGCTCTCCCTCGATGAGGGAAAGCGTGTTACGGGTCTCATCAACGACGATTCCCGAGCGGTTGACGAGGGTGGTATCGGTCGATTGCTTGACGGTCAATTCCTGACCAATCCATGAACTGTTGTACATATCCATTTCATCGCACCTCCACGTTAAATCCATTATTTTTGAGTACTTCAGCAGCTTTTTTCTTGTGATCCCCTTGAAGTTCGATGACTCGTCCTTTTACTGTTCCACCTGCTGCACATTTGTTCTTGAGTAATTTTGCGAGTTGATTAATGTCAATGGCTGAGTCTTCAATTCCCTCTACTTTTGTCACCATTTTTCCATAGCGTCGTCGGTCGGTTGAGAGGATGGCTTTTTGCTGTTCTTTGGCTATCTCTTGACAAATACAGAGTTCATCGGGTAAACCGCAAACATTGCAAATAGCCGCCATTGTTCTTCATCACCTCGTTCTCATTCAATTCTGATTCTTGTGGGTCTTCAAACGTGCAATACTTCGGCGTGTAGCCTTGTATGCACCCATGTTTGAAGGAGTACCACCAAGCGCTTTTTCAGCACGGAGTTGGAGGAGTTCCTCTTGGAGTTCCAACAAGCGTGCGTCACGAGCTTCTGCGCTCATGGCAGCGATTTCACGGTTCGAGACATAACTCATTGTGCAGCCTCTCCTTCAATTTCTTCTTGAGCAGCAGCGATGGCCAGTTGCTCGTTGGAGTAGATGCTAATTTCGTGAGGTAGTTTGGTTCCAGGGCGCATGATTTCTACGCTCACACCGATGGTGCCGAGTTTCTTGACAGCCACGGAGTAACCTTTGTCCATGTGTTGTAGAGCAGTTTCACCGCAATACTTGACGTGGCCACGAATGTACTTCTCAGTGCGGTTACGGGAACCAGTGAGTTTTCCAGCGACGGTGACGATGACACCACGTGCTCCAGCATCCATGATGTTCTGAGCAGCACTGTGGCATGAACGACGGTGGTACCAACCACGCTCAAGTGAGGATGCAATCTTTTCTGCCATCACTTGAGCGTTGAGGGTTGGTTTCTCAACTTCTTCAACGGTTAGTTTGGGCCTGTAGAGTTCGAATTCTTGGTTGAGTCGCTTCTGGAGGTCGTTGATGATCTTTCCTTTTCGTCCGATGACCATACCCGGTCGTTCGGCGTGAACGGTCACTTCTGTACCCGTTGGTGTTCGGCGGATATCAAGTCCACCAAATCCGGATTTCTTGGTGTTCTTCATCAAGAATTCGCGAACCAGTAGGCGCTCAACGTTTCTGTTGATGATTTTTCGTACGGTACTTTCCTTACTCATGATAATCACCTTAGAATTCGTCCTCCAATTCGTCAACTGCTGCGTTCATGTCTTCCAAGAACACTTCCATGTTCACACGGTAGTGGTTGCTTGGTGTTGCTCGTCCACGTGCTCGTGGAATCCATCCACGGCTGATGGTGCCACGGTGGGCGGCAATGTGAGTAATGACCATTTCTTCAGCGTCGATGT
Organism: Euryarchaeota archaeon UBA256; assembly: GCA_002494645.1. GTDB lineage: Archaea > Thermoplasmatota > Poseidoniia > Poseidoniales > Poseidoniaceae > Poseidonia. Next base: position 12,089 of record DACE01000046.1, read on the forward strand.
CCTCGTACTGGAAACGTGCGTTCTCCATGGCGCTCTCGATCAATTTGATGATTTCACGAGATGCCTTGACTGGGAAACGACCGGGTCCCATGCCACCCTTGCGGTGACCGACCATCGACGGGCCTGAGCGACGCTTGCGCTTGTTTCCACTACCGAGGCGGTAGGGGACAGCTGCGGCTTTGCGGCGGATGTCAGCACGGTCTGAGTCAATCTTCAGAACCTCGTTGAGGTAAGCAACGGCTTGTCCAGCAGTCTTGTTCTTGACAGCACGGCAGACTTCGAAACAATGCTTGACGTGCATGTCAATGTCAATTGCACGAGCGGTGGCGAGGCGGTTGCCTTGCAACATCTGCGTGTATCCTTTTTGTGGGAGTTGGCGACGTCGTGTTCGACGGTCCATTTGATTTCGCTTTGCCATCTTTTTCACCTCACTTCAACGGAACGTGCTTTGACGAACGTGTAGCACCCACACCTGGTCCACTGTGAGTAACGCCCCGTCGTGTGACGGCGAATTCACCCAAGTAATGCCCAATCATTTCGGGCTTGATATCAATTTCAACGAAGTGTTGTCCGTTGTGAATCGCAATGCGACGACCGACGAATTGTGGAAGGATTGGGACGTCACGGCGGTGCGTTCGAATCGTGTTGGTGCTCGAGCGAGCAACACGTGCAATGAAATGCTCGTTCTCCACGGAGAGACCGCGACCAAGACTACGTCGTACACGGGACGGCAGGAGACCGACGATGAAATCGTCTTCTTCGCCTTCTGGCCAGAGCGGCATAGCGTTGAGTTGTTCCATATTGAAACCACGGTATGTGAATTCCTTCTTCACACGTGCCGAGGTGGTTGAAAGGCGCTTACGTGCCTTACGACGGCTTGCTTTGGGTGTCATAAACGACTTCTTCTTACGTGCCATACATCATCACCTCAAATTTGCTTTCCTCGTCCTCGTCCAGTTCGGCTTGGTGCAATCAAACCAACCTTTGCACCAGGAGGAGTTCCTCGTGCAACGGAGCTTGGTCCGTGAACAGCTTGGTGGTTTCCACCGCCGTGTGGGTGGTCAACAGGGTTCATCGCAACACCGGAAACATGCGGGTAGAGTTTACCACGTGCCTTGGCCTTGTAGTAGGCTGCACCTGCAGTTCGGAGTGGCATTTCGTCACGACCGTGTCCTGCGAGTACACCAATGGTCGCTCGACAGGCAACGGGGAGTTCCTTGAGCGAACCCGAGGGCATGCGGACACGAACCATGTCACCGACTCGAGATTCGACCATGCAGGAGTTCCCAGCGGATCGAGCCACTTTGCCTCCGTCACCGGGACGAAGTTCAAGATTGTTGATGGCGGTTCCTTCAGGAATGTTCCCGAGTTCAGTGATGTTACCGGGTCGAAGCGCAACGTTGTCACCGATAGCAACTTTGCTACCAACCGAGATTCCTTCGGTTGCAGCGACCAATGTTGTGTCGCCGTCGGGCGTCTTGATGCGAGCCAGTGGAGCACTGTGTACAGGGCTGTGGAGCAATTCAGTAACTTCGCAAACCACGTCTTTGTCGCGTGGCATGCGGTTCTTTCCGGGGAAACGGTGGCTCGCAACACGATAACGTGGCGAGGACCCTTTGCGTTGTGCACGTATTCTCTTACCCATGATAAATCACCTCAGAATGCTCCTAGACGCATAGCTGCGTCTTCTGCGTCATACCCTTCGGCAAGCTTGACGGATGCATGCTTGCCGTGTTTTGAATTGCGAACGTTGACTTTGGCAACCTCCACATCGAAGATGGTTTCTACGGCTCGTGCAATCTGAGCCTTGGTGGCGCCACGAAGAACGATGAATTCCAAGCGTTGCTCGGACGTACGCGCTTCCATGGATTTCTCAGTAAGCCATGGTTGAATGATAATGTCGTATGCGTTCATGATATCACCTCAGTTCATGGCCTCCAATGCCGTTTTGGTAAAGACGGTCAAGCGACCGATGTCGCCGCCAGGTGCGAGGTCTTCAGCGCAGAGATCTTTGACAGCAACGACGTCAACTCCGGGAAGATTGCGGGCGGCTTGAGCCAATCCTGCCTTTTCCTTAACAACCAATAGAATGGACTTGGGCGTCTTGTGTACACGTCCACGCATGGTGGCCTTTCCTGCACGAATCTTTCGACCGTTGCGGGCTCGGTCCAAATCAGGCCCAAGTCCGAGTTCGGTGAAGATGGCTGCGGCCTTTCGAGTAGCAGCTCCGTGGTTGAATGCTTCAATATCGTAGTCAACAGATTTGCCATCGACGATTTCAGTGTAGGAGCCAAGTACGATTGGAAGGTGTTCGACCGTTGATTCGAAGCGGTGGCCACGAGATGAAACGGTATCCATGGAAACGGTAGCGGCCAAAGCAGCGTTACGAGCGGCTTGGCGTTGCTTGGTGTTGAGTTTACGAGACCAGACCTTCTCAACCTTAGGGCCGTGAGCACGGCGACCGCCAAGTGTGTGAGGGTTTTGTGCACCACGGCTAGCACCAGTACGGCGCATAATTCGAGAGACACCTCGACCCTTACCCCACCATTCGACGGAGTGCTTCATACCAGCCATTGGCCGGCGCTTTCCGACGTGAGGGCGGGAACCGTAGGCTTGGCGGCGGTTGGCGCGGCTGGAAGCAACGGCCAACTTGATGATATCTTCACGAACTTCAGATTCAAAGGCGGACGGTAGGCTCACGTTTGAGCCGTCGCTGACCTGCACATCGAATTGTGCAGAGAGCTTTCCTGCGTCCATCTCGGTTTGAGTAACCGTGTTGACGATATCTTTGACAGCGACCTTCATCTTCAGGCCCCCTGCTTTGATGCTGTACTAACGTACGTGATTTCGTAGTCGTGAAGGGTTCGGTCGGAGCCACGGGTGGCATCTCGGAATCGGATAAGGCGCTTGGCTGGTCCAGGCACGCTTCCCTTAACAAGAATGTAATCAGATTTGATTTCACCGTAATGGAGGAAACCTCCAGCAGGTGTGATGGAATGGTCTTCAGGGTTAGCGACACGTAGAACACGCTTGTTGTATTCTGTACGCTGATGGTATCCAGTTTGACCACCCTGGCGGATGGTCTTTCGGACGTATCCGTCACCAAAAGCACCCATGTTACCGTGTTGTCGGCGCTTCTTGGAGTTCTTGTGAGATTGCAATTTACCGCCAAATCGCTTGATGACACCTTGCCAACCATAACCCTTGGTTACGGCGACGATATCGGTGAGGCATCCTTCTTCGAAAGCGTCAGCAAAGGAGTATTCCTCGCCAAGTCGCTCTTCAGCCCAGGTGAGTTGGTCATCGAAGGTGCCACCGTCCAATCCCATTTCCATCACGTCGGGTACCTTAGTGGGTACGCTTGCCATGGTGTTGGGTTGGGTGGAAACAATGAGGCGAACTTCACAGAGATCTGCTTGCTTCAAGTTCTCCATGTGTTTGGAAGCATCGTGTTCCTTACGAGCTGGAACACGGTTGAAGAGTTCAGAAAAGGCTTCTGCGATTTTCTTGGCGTCGGCCCAGACTTCACCTTTGGCTTGCTTGCCATAGGGTGTCATCTCGTAGCCACGGACACCGAGAATGCGCATCTTAGGGCATTCTACAACGGTCACTGGGATGCGGACTTCTTGTCCAGCAGAGGTGCTGCGAGGGTTGAGGTCGCGAGCGAGAATGTGAGTCATACCGGCTTTCCAGCCTGCAAATCCTTGAACTCGTACTTCGCTTGCGTCAGTGGTAGGCCACGATTTGACGTGTCCAAAAGGTCGGCTTGCGCGCTTCCGCGGGCTAAACGCCATCGATCCACGGCGTGGGTGGTTTCTCTTTGCCATCTTGGATTCCTCCAGTGTTTTCTACAACGAATTGGCCCCACCGAGGAGGGGCGTACGAGGGCCCATACAGCGTCGAAGCCGTGACACGGAGTCCCATTCCCACGAGTGGGGAACGAGCCAATTGGGGTCCTCGGGGGATGGCCCAGTGTGTCTGGCTACTCACCTTTGAGCAACCTTCCGACTTACCTCCCGTATATATGCGGTTCGGTGCAGAGGTTGAGGGTTGCGTGGTACGCAATGACGGTTGAAGGTCTTCAAACATTTCTCTATTTTTGACCCGTTCACTTTCGCATACAGTCCACAAAGCCCCCACATCATCCTTTTGAACCCTTGACTCAACCTTACTTCCATGCCTACCGTTAACCATCCTCTCCTCAACGAGGGTATCGAGGCAAGGGCATACCAACTTCGTTCGCTTGAACGGGTTTTATCAGCATCAACCCTCATGGTCATGCCCACGGGATTTGGAAAAACAGCGGTTGAATGGATGGCGATGGCCGAGTACCTCCGAATGGGTGCTCAAAAAATCATTCTGATTGCCCCCACCACGGGATTGGTCGACCAACAACGCCGAATGGCACAGGAACGGCTTGCGATACCCGACGAAGTCATTCTGGCCTATACCGGTGATACGCCCCCTGCAAAACGAGAAGCATTGTGGCAAAAAGGACGCATCATCATCGCAACACCTCAAGTAATCCGTAACGATGCCATGAAGGGGCTTCTTGACCTTTCAATCGTGGACCTACTCATTGTGGACGAAGCGCATCATGCTACGGGAAACCACGCCTATGCACAAGTTGGAAAGTTGTATGTACAAGCCAAGGGTGAAGAAGGTCGTGTTCTGGCTGCTACAGCATCTCCAGGGTCAAACATCCGACACATCTCGGAAGTGAAAACCAATCTCAACGCTCACAGCCTCGATTTGACCAAACGCAGCGAAGCTTTGGTTGCACCTTACGACGTTGATATGGAGATACACCAGCATCGCCTGGAACTTCCTCCTGCTCTGCAAACACTGCTCCAACCCGTTGAACAGCATTTTGATGAGGAAGTCGCTCACCTCAAACGACTCGGCTTCTTGCCGCCCAAGGAATTCATTGCATCGGGAGATATTGAGAAAGCTCAGTTGAGAGCGAGTCGTGCCATCGCTCAGCGCGATGTACGAGGTTACGATGCTGCCCGTCGAGTCGCAGACCTTCGTCGTGTTCACATGCTGACAAACCTGCTCAAATCACAAGGGACTGAGGTTGCACGGTCTTTTTTGCAACGGGCTGAAGATGAAGGCCGGCAAGGGAGGAAAACAAACCGCATGCTGGCCTTGCCAGTTATTCACGCGCTTCGCCTTTCGCTGAAGGACATCGGAGAATTGCATCCCAAGGTAGAGGTTGTTCATCGCTTGGTTCAGGAAGAAGTAACCGAGAAACCTGACGGAAAAATTCTCATCTTTACTGAATACCGCGATACTGTACAACAGATTGTAGCAAACCTCAACGGACTGAGTGGGATTCGGGCAGACGCATTTATTGGGCAATCGTCCCGAGGAAATCAAAAAGGAATGAACCAAAAAGAGCAGTTGACTCAACTGGATCGCTTTCGAAGCGGCGAGATCAACGTCCTCGTAGCAACTTCTGTCGGAGAGGAGGGTCTTGATGTCCCGTCAGCAGATTTGGTGATTCTTTACGAGCCAGTGCCCAGTGCTATTCGAGCGATTCAACGACGAGGGAGAACGGCTCGTCAACGAGCCGGCTCTGTTCATGTTCTCATCGCACAAGGCTCACGAGATGTCTATGTCCAACGGGCATCTGAACAACAAGAAACGAACATGCACCGATTGATGAAGCAAATGGTGCGTCAACGTAATTTCAAGGAACTGTTCGACACCAGCAGTGCCACCCTTTCGCATTTTTCCGTTACTGAATCGGATGAAACCATACCTGCAAAAGCCTTCCTCGACCGTGAAGTCAGCCTCAATCCAGATTCTATAGAAGAAGTCTTAGCGCCAGTAAGAACGGAACGGAAGGCAAGCAATGTCCACCGCACTGCACCTCCTCTAACGCCACAACAACGACGGCCAAAAGAACAGATGGGGTTGGACCACTTTGACAAAGGCAACGCTTCACAACCTGCAGAGGTCTCGGTTCAAACGCCCACCTACTCTTCGATTCAACTCCAAGCCGTACTCAATGCCGCTGCGAATGAAATCAGCGGTTTGAACACGGTCGGTGCAACCGGTCAAGCCATCCAAATCGACCATCGCGAGGTCAATTCAACCCTACCTGCATATTTGCAGGGGCTCGGCCTGGACGTACAATTAACACAATTACCTCACGGTGATATCCGCCTGTCTTCACGAGTTCTCATTGAACGAAAGACGGCACGCGACCTTCTTGCCTCAATCAAAAATGGACGCCTCCTAAGTCAGTGTCATGCTCTCAAAGTCAGTGCGAGTCGGCCGCTTTTGCTGGTCGAGACTGGAGGGGATGAACACTACGCCTTGCATCCGAATGCGGTTCTTGGTGCGTTGGCCCATATCACACTCGACCTCGGTATTCCCGTAATGATGACAAAGAATGCCGAGGAAAGTGCCCATTTTGTTGCTGTTGCAGCAAAACGAGAACACGATATGCTCGAAGCCCTGCACGACTACCTTCGCACACATCAGGCGTCAGAAGATGAATGGCGCCCTGCCCTCGAGGCAATTGCAGGAGAATTGGAACAGATCGAAGATGACCCAGGGGCAGCACACCCTTGGATGGATTCAAGAATTGAACATCTCAATCGTTGTTTTTCTCACGCCGTGGGCGAATGCACACAAGACGAGGCTGTTCTTGAGGTCATGCAACATTTTTCACCAGATTTGGGCGCCCTTCTGGTGGCATCGAAGCAATGCATTGCTGAGGTGAGCGGTTGCAGTGGTTCGATGGCTCAACGGGTGGTTGATGCCTTGAATCAGCCCTTCAAGAGCCGATGAGGCGGACACGAGTGCGCAGTTGTGCAAGGCGGTCGGGGTAGAAGCCAAGCGCGAAGGCAACAACTTCCGAAAGGTGGCAGACAGGAACTGAGGTTGACTTCCCTGTAACTCGGCCTGCCTTTGACTGGTAGGAGTCGAGGTTGATGTGTGAAATCGTACAGGCACTAACGACCAATTCAGCACCGGACTGCAAGGCATCTGAGAGCACTGCTGCAGTCATAGCCAGGGATGAGTCCTCAAGAGTGAGCATGGAGGTTGAGCCTACGCTTTGGCATTTTGAATCGTAGTCAACGGGGGTACCGCCAAGCGCCTCGATGAGTTGTTCCATGTAGGTGGGCATGAAGGGGTCGTCACCTGAACAAGCGCCTTGACGTTGCATGTCAGGGCCGTAATAGCCTGCAATGTTCATCTTGAGGGGGTTTTTGACAGCCTTTCGAACAGCATCAAGCCCTATTTCTTCAACAAGATAGTGAAGAAGATGCCATGATTTGGTTTCACCCATGTATTCCACCTTTGATGTTCGCTCAACCAAACTATTGATGGTGGCTGCGTACACGGGGTCTCGCTTCATGTCATCTGCAGTATTGCACATGATGGCGTGACTTGTCGCACATGTAGTCATAATGTCAAGCCCTTTTTCTTCAGCGAGAGCAAGGTTACGTGCAACGAGAGCATCTTGGAGTTTGGGTGTTGCCTGTTTGATCACATTACCACCGTCACTGCTGGACCGAGGGATTTCAACAAGCTGAATGTTCAAGGCACGGCAGAGAGGTTGGATGCAGTCTTCAACCTCTGATGCACCTGCTCGGGCCACGTTTCCGGGATAATATGCTATTTTTGCCATCATGTCACCTCAGAACCGCTGATCAATTTCGTTGAACAAACTCACGACTTCGTGATAGTTGTCAACCTTGGAGTTGAACATTTTCGGAATACGCCCGAGTCCAGCGGGCGGAAGAAGGAGTGATTGGAGGCTACGGATGGGCGGCGAACCGTTGCGGGTAAAGGCGAGAGCCATGCGTGCTGATACACCGCTAAACACGTTGCTGACAAGACCCAGAGGACCGAGAACTTGGCGGTAAAGGGTTGTTTCGTTGACATTGCCCGACCATTTGACGCTGCGGCCGTACCACTTGACAAGTCGTCCAGATTTACCGGCATATCGGTTTTGATTGAGTAGGGCACCACGTGCCTCATTGAGACCTCGGGCTGCCAAACGACCGTCTTCTCCATAGCGCATCAGGCTGGCGTGGTCGGCTTCTGACCAAATGCCGTCTTTTTCTTGAAGTGAGGCCATGATGGACCGACGTTGTTGCTCGCTGGTCCGAGGGTCGAGGACTCGAAGCCACTGTTGGAAGTGGACACCGGGGCCTTCGTAGTGAGGGTCGTGGGCAAGAGCATCGGACATGGCTTGAATGAGTTGGAAGGACTGAATGTCACCGGCTTGATGGAGTGCGGTAGCAGTAGCAGCATCAACAGTACCCATGGCCATTCCAGAAGGCAAGCGCTCACCTTCACGAGGGTCTGTTCGCATCCATGGTTCTGCTCTACTTCGGTGGCTTTCGTATCGGCTGGTGTCAACGATGAGGTCACGGACGACCGGATGGCCGGGAAGAGGTTCGATACGGACTCGTCCTGAGGAAGCCATGACGTTGGCGACCATGGTGGCGTCAGCCAAAACGACTCGACCGTTGACTCGCACGCCAGTGGTAGGGGTTCCAGCACCGTTTCCACGGCGGAATGCGAGACTGCCATCAACGTCACGTTGCATGGTCATGAGCAGGTCTTGGATGGTTGCATGACCTGGTACCGTACAAGTCAATGTATCCCAACCCGACTCCGCTGCTTCGGGTGAATAACGGAAGAGTTCCAAGGTGATGCTGAGTTCCTCTCGCTGAATGGTGCCCGGAGAAAAGTCTCCCTCAACGACATCATCATCGTCACCGGCTCCATAGGCCTTCATTTCTTCGAGGAGTTCAAGTTGCAGTGTACCGGATTCATCAACGCAAGCGAGACGAGGAAGTGCTTCCTCGACCCATGTACGCCACGCTGGTTCAAAGTCAACGTCACATTCCTGAATCGGGTGAGCTTGCTGTCCGCCTAAAGCAGATAATTTGTCGTTCCAGTCGTGGCCTGCTTTGCAGTATTCATCGTAGGAGGTATCACCGATAGCGCACACCGAGTAGTATGTGCCTGAAAGGCCAGGGCCATTGGCGTTGATGGCGTTCCACATGGCATCTGCATTGTCTGGCATCTCACCCTCGCCCCACGTTGAGGTGATGATCATCACACGCTTCATTGAAGCAAGCCGAGCAGGGTCGAGACCGTCCATGTCGACGATGTTGGCTGTAAGACCGTAGTTTTCGGCCATTTTTGCTGTTTTTTCAGCGAGCCCAGCAGCGTTTCCAGTTTGGGAGCCAAAGAGAATGTTGAGATTTCGGTCGCCAGCAAAGAGAGCTCCGAGCGCTTCAGATGCGCCAGCAGCAGGTGCGACTGCAGCAACAGGTGCTGCGGCTGCTTCAGCAGCAGGTGCTTCGGCTTCCACCGTTGCAACATCGACTCCTTCACCAACCAACTCGAACTTGATGACCTCAACCGGGCAGGCTTCAGCCGCCTCAAGGATGATATCTCCTAATTCAGCACCGAGATTTCCAACCAATGGCGAACCGCCTTCGTTTCGGTCAAATGTTCCGTCGGTACGAACTGCAGCGAGAATTTGCGATGTGTCGTCCGTTACTTTGAACACTTCTGGACAGATATCTTCACACGCATCGCAGGTGATGCAGTCTTCATCAATCCATACTTTTGCGACGATTGCCATGGGACGACCTCTTGCTCACGCTCTGTGAGTAGTCTTTCCCAGCCTTGAGTGGCCTTTGAAGGTTATTATTCGTCCGTGACGAAATGAGGCTTCTGTCGTTCGTTTTTTCAACGAAATAATAGCACTCATTTCACCATCACATGTTGAAGTCGCCCATGCCACCCATGTCGTCGCCCATAGGCACGCCTTTGGAGGAGATGACGTCATCAATTCGCAAGATCATAATAGCGGTCTCGGTAGCAGATTGAATCGCTTGTTCGACCACGCGGAGGGGCTCCACAACATTGGCCGCCTTCATGTCAACGACGCCGCCTTCGTACACATTGATGCCGGCATGTGCTTGGCCGTCAGCATGGGCTTTACGAAGTTCAATGAGCGTGGTCACGGGGTCAAGACCAGCGTTTTCTGCGAGGGTGCGAGGAATGATTTCCAATGCGGAGGCGAAGGCTTCGATAGCCATTTGTTCACGACCGCCCACAGTTTCTGCAAAGGTTCGGAGGTCGCGGGAGAGCGCAGCGAGGACACTGCCTCCACCGGTGAGGACGGCTCCGTCTTCCCAAGCCACAGAAACGACACCCACTGCATCGTCAAAGGCTCGGCGAATCTCATCGACGACATGTTCAGTACCACCTCGCAGCAGAACCGAAACGGATTTTGCTTCTGGACATCCAGTGATGAAGGTCATGTCCGAGTCGCCAATTTTCTTCTCTTCAACTCGTGCTGCAAGACCGAGGTCGCTCTTACTCATGTCTTCGAGGTTGGTGATGATGGTCCCCCCAGTAGCCTTGCCCAATGCTTCCATGTCGGATTTCTTGGCGCGGCGGATGGCGAAAATTCCTTTCTTGGAGAGGTAGTGTTGCGCCAATTCATCAATGCCCTTCTGGCAGATGAGAACATTGGCTCCAGCCTTTTCAATGGTGTTGACAAGATTACGAATGTAGTTCTCTTCTTCCTCAAGGAAGAGGGCCAATTGGTTGGGGTCAGTGATCTGAATTTTAGCATCAACTTCGGTCTTCTTGACTTCAATCGCCGAGTTGACCAGGGCTATTTTCGCATCGGTAATAGACCGAGGCATACCTGCGTGAACGCGCTCCTTGTCGAGTAGAATCCCGTCAATGAGTGTCGAATCTTTGATTGAACCGCCTTGACGCTTTTCGACCTTGATGTCTGAAAGGTCAACAAGTCGCTCACCATCATCGGTGAATCCGACAGCATTGACTGCCCGAACACAGATATCTGCCATAAAGGACTTGACGGCCCCTGCAGATTTTCCAGTCAGAGCGGTTTTGGCCACTTCAAGAAGGACTTCGTCGGCCTGTTCTGTTGAAATTCCGTGACCGTCAAGCAAACCAATGGCACGTTCGGCGGCCAAGCGGAATCCTTCGCAGATCACTGTCGGGTGGACGTTCTGTTCGATGAGGTCTTCACTTCGCTTGAGCAATTCGCCGGAAAGGATGACTGCCGACGTGGTTCCGTCAAAGCAGTGTTGCTCCTGAGTTTTGGCAACTTCGATAATCATCTTGGCAGCCGGGTGCTCAATGTCCATTTCCTTGAGGATGGTGGCTCCGTCATTGGTGATGACGACATCGCCCATTGAATCGACCAGCATCTTGTCCATACCCTTGGGGCCCAGCGTTGATCGGACTGCATCCGCAACGGCCTTAGCGGCAGCGATGTTGTTTGATTGAGCTGTACGCCCTCGAGTTCGTTGTGTTCCGTCTTTAAGAATAAAGATTGGAGCTTGTCCGTTTCCATACATGTTTGTGTCCTCCGGCATTCATGGCGAGGGTGCGTGCGTCTTGAACCCTACGCTCTCGCTTTCTTTATCTGAAGATTCGCTCAAGCACGTCCGTTCTGCTCAAGCCATTGCTGTCCGTAATGCTTCCATTGCTCCATGGTCCAGCCTTGAGGGAGGCCTTCTACAGGAAGAGCAGGCATATCGCTTTCTTGAGGGGCGACTGCGGATGCAGCAGGTGCCGCAGGTGCGGGAGCCATCGGTTCTGGCGTGGGCAAGCTCGTCGGAACGGAGGGAGCCGAAGCGACCGCACCGTAGGTTGCAGAGAGGCTATCTTCGTAGCCTTCTTCTCCCCACTTTGCATATTCGTCTTCTTCTTCCTCAGTGCGCAAGATGGACATGACGACGAAAACGCCACCCACAATCACGAGGAGGAAGACGACCCAGAGCGCGATGCTTTCCAATTCCAATCCAGAACCTGCATCTTCAGCGCCAGCAGCGTTTTGTGTGTCAATACGAACCAGAGTCAATTCGAGTTTGGAATTGGCCGCATCGCTCACGGTTTCAGAACGGGCCCAAACGGTGATGTTGGCGGTCACTGTTTCTTCATTGAGATTCTTGAGACTGGTCTCCGAGATATCGATGGTGAGGGTGATTTCCTTTTGTTCACCGACTGCCAGAGAGAAGTCACGGTCCAGGCGAGCGATGGAGACTTGGAGCCACTTGTTCGTTTCGGAGTCATCAACTTCCATCTTGACAAGTTGTCCGGTCGTGTATTGGTTGACAATTCTGACCTTGACCTCAGTCTCTCCTTCTTCGTTAATGGTGACGGGTGCAATTGCGTATATCTTGAGCCAGTTTTGCGAACCGACAAGGTAGGTTGCCTCTCCCGAATTGCTGATTGTTGAATCGGCCGTACTCGTTGCGATCACACGCAATGTAAGTTGGCCTTCAGTTCCATCGATGAAGGAGAATTCAACCGTGACGTTATAACTTGTACCGACTGCAAGCGACCCGGTTTCACCGTTGGTGTTGAGGTTGGTGAACTGTGCAACCATGCCCGTTGGAACCTCAAGGCTCATAGCGAAACTATCGTCACTATTTCCGTCATTTCGCACCTCAAAGGACATGGTTTGAGGAAGGTCACCAGGAATGTAAGATTGACCAGTTTCTTCATCGGAAACAAAGACTGCCGCGGTTTCAAGAATCTCAATGCTGAGATCGAGAGTATCGCTGATGGTGTTGTCATCAACGCTGGTGGCTTTGACCGTCACGGTGTAGATGCCAGGGTTCAAACCGATGGGCATGGCCAAACTCACAACAACCGTTGATTCTCCATCCCATGCATCCAAAACGGGGGATTGGTCGGCCAAGAGCGATGCTTGGAGTTGCCATTGGCTCTGGACGAGACTGAGGTCATATTGTTCGTCATCGTTACCAAGATTCAACAGGGTGATGTAGAGGGATTTTGCATTACCGTTCGCAGGTCCGCTGTAGGTGTATTCCTCAATGTCAAGTTGGACTTCTCGTAGAACTGGGACTTCGATATTTCGTACCAGAACATCGTTGCCGTAGAGCGCTGTGCTGCACGAAGGGCAGGTTGCACGGAGGTTGAAACTCACATAGGGGTTTGCTTCGGTGCCCAAAGCGGGTGATGCATCTTGTGGTCCGCTGATGTTGAGCATGAGATTGACTTTCTGACCTTTGAAGAGCGTGATAGGGTTCTGTTGAATAACGCCCGTTTCATTCTCAATCACAGCCATCCATCCAGTGTTTTCTGAAAAGGTCGTTGCGAGATTGAATGCTGCGTCCTTGTTACCTGTGTTCTGGAGGCGGAAACTCACTGTGCCGAATTCATCCGGACCGATCGTTGCAGCAACCAAACCAACCGACGAGGTCAAAGCAACACCGTATTGTTCGCTGACGGCCAAGTCCATGGTCAGGCGACCTTTCTCACCGAGTTGGGCGCTACTGGCATCAGTGAGCCAGAGGTTCCAGGTGCGTTGTTGAACATCAGCACCTGCAGGGACGGTCAAATTGGACCAGAATTCGATGGTTTCTCCGCCTCCAATCGGTGGGAGGATCACGTTGGTCCCGTGGTTGGAGGTGCCTTCAATATCCATGCGGATGATGGGGAAGGGTGCCATCCAGGAATCATTGGTCACGTTGGTTTGGATTCGAACGGTCGCAGGAGCGTAGCCGTTATTGGTCAGGGTACAATACAGAGAGGCCATCTGGTTGGGAGCAACTGTGTATCCGTTCAGTGAGTTATCACAGTTTAAATCGAGGGTGTAATCGGTGACACGGCTCACGCCGAAGTGGACAAAGTCGTCAACGTGCATTCCCTCGCTAGCGACACTGCTGTCTGAAGTGAACAGAAGGCCGAAGGTATAGGAGTTACCGCCGAGGAAGACATCGGGGTTGCCGAGGTTTGGAATCTGCAACCAAGTTTCTTGAGGGTCCCAAGAGAGGTTTGTCCATTGACCAGGTGCTGCACTTGGGTTGCCCTGCGCGATATCCCAAGAAATGGATTCGTAAGGGTCGTTTATATTGCCCGAGCCTCGCCAAAGTTCCATCGATACTGAATCGCCAGCTGCCATCGAACCCCATGCTTGTAGGTGGAATTGACTCGATACGAATTCGTTGGAATAAAAGGCGATACGGCAGATGTAGGTTTGATAGATGAGGGTGAGGCCTGTGTCAGCTGCGTCGGTATCACATGAATTGCCTTGCATGTACCGGGCGTGCACCAAGCGGGTTGCTTCTGCATTGGACGGATAATTGCTTCCTGCTGAAGAGTGACGCCAGTGTTTGGCACCGTTCGCACTGGTCGTAGCATCGGTTTGCCACGAACCCGAGGATTCAGCATCGCCGCCGTCAGCGGGATACTTGCCTGAGATGAATTGGGGAGCAGTCGTAGCGGTCCAATCCTCCATTGCGTTGGCTGCGATAGCGACAGGGACAGTCTGGTCACGCTGGTCGTTGGTATTTTTGTCGTCATCGTCAAAGTTGACCGTTGCTCGTAGGATGAGCCCGCCCGAGAGGTCGTTGGTCGAGGTGTTGAGCACGGAGTGAGCGGCGGAAGGCGTCCATTGTATGATATGGTTGTAACTCTGCCCACCGGTCAGTGGGTTGGTAAAGAAATTGAAGGACTCCATCACGAAACCGATGGGATGGACGATGTCCAAAGCGACGGGGGCTTCATCGGGAATGGCTGACCCTCCAAATCGTTGAACGGAAATGGTAACCTCAATGGTCTGGTC
>DACE01000024.1 GCA_002494645.1 Euryarchaeota archaeon UBA256
ACGCCATGCGCTCGCAATAAGGCTAGATGAAACAAGTACTGCTACCGCAATGGCGGTGCCCCATGTCCAAACACCCGACATCGTCGAGATGGTGTCATCAGTCAACAATAGAGCCATCATGGTGGTGATTGATACTGCTAACCCGGTTTGAATGAGCATTGGAGTTGAAACGCGAAGAAATGGTGCAGCATTGCCCAACTTGTGAATTACAAACATCAACCAGGTACCTGCTCCAATCCCCCAAACAGGAATCTCTGCGGGATAACTCGTGAAAATCATCAGCCCTTCAGAAGAAATGTAGCGGTCCATCCCCGTGAGAAGAACGACCCAAACCAATGACGCTCCCAGCAGGCTGAGTGCGGAGGTCATGCCTTGTCCTGTAACAGGTGGGTCGTTGGTTGAAGCCACCTCAGCATCTTTGACTTGCAGGCCTTTGGTTTCCTCAATTGCCAGAGCACGGTAAGTGTGTTCTAACTGGTCCACGCGTTGTGAGAGTGCGTGCATGTGGTCAACAAGATCGACCAAGATGTCATGTTCTTCACCCATCAATGCCATGCGCTCTTCTTCGAATTCGGGCAATGTAATCATGGCTGGAGCGATGTCAATGAAACCATCATCTTTGAGTCCCGCTTTTGTCTCCTCAATCTTTTGAGTGAGTTTTTCCTCTTTCTTCTCGCGCTTTGCTTCAGCACGTTGACTCACGGCTTCGTTGGTTTTTGCAACCGCATCCTTGCTGGCATCAGCAACTTTTCCAACTGCTTGTTTGGTTGCAGCGGCGGCTTTTTTTGATAAGTCGGAAATCTTGGCACCCGTTTGACTCAGTCGTTCAGCGAAATTTGCCGGGGGCTGACGAGGGGACAAAGGGTCTTCTGACACATATCGGGGAGTCATGTCCCTCCATGTCAAACCTTCGTTCGTGATTAATACTCAACGGGCACTGGGTCAAGAATCCGCCAGAGGTACCATGCAGCAGCAGTTCTGTAGGGCATCCAACGTTCGGCTATGGCGCCCACATCTTCTTTGGTTTCTGCATCTGGTACCAAGCGTTGTGTGCCACGAATTAAACCAATATCTCCCAAACTGAAGATGTCAGGACGAAGGAAATGGAACATCAGCATCATCTCGGCAGTCCACGGTCCTATGCCGCGAAATCCGATGAGATGCTTCATGATGGCAGCATCATCCATCTCATCCCAAGGTTGGTTCATCAATTGTTCGCAATCCCTTGCCAGGCCCATGATGTAACTCGCTTTTGGCCGGGTGATCCCGCATGCTGCGATGCTTGCTTCGTCGGTTGCACGTACGGCTTCGGGTGTCGGTGAACCGAGATGATCGATGAGACGACCCCAAATGGCATCGGCTGCTGTGACTGAAATTTGTTGGCCTACGATGGAACGAATCAGTGTTTGAAAGAGGTCGTCACGACTGGTAATGCCCTCAGGTCCGTATTTCTCAACAATCGGTCCGAGGAGTTCATCCTCGAGAAGGAAGGCATGCGCTTTATCCCACCACGATGGAATACGTCCGCCCATGCTTGTATGAAGGCAGATGAGGTTTTGAACTCCTGCATCAAGCCACCATCATGCGAGAGGAACTGAGGCAACTTCTGCAACTAAAAGATGTCAAACGCCAAGGGTGGCTGAACGCCGGTGTGAACGACCCCGAATCTGTAGCAGCACATTCGTGGGGCATGGCGGTACTTGCATTGCGCTTATGCCCACCGGAATTGGATTTGGTTAAGGTGCTGAAACTCTGTTTACTCCACGATTTACCAGAAATAATTGTTGGTGACTTGACGCCTCACGATGACCGAAGCACGAAGGCTGAGGATGAGCATGGGGCAATGAAATCACTTGCTCCGCAGTGGCTGGACATCTTTGAAGAATACGAAGCGAATCGAAGCCCTGAATCGCGCTTTGTTCATCAAATGGATAAATTGGATATGGCGCTTCAGGCTGGAATTTATGAAGAATCGAGTGGAATTGACCTCGGTGATTTTGTTGAAAGTGCTCGGAAAACTCTCGGAGACCATCCTTTGTTGGGCGACTGAACGAGCCGACAAGAACAAAAAGCGGGACCGCTCCGTCCGACTCACACAGCCCGATAGTGTAGGGGTCCATCATGGTGGGTTTTGGTCCCGCCGACCTCGGTTCGAATCCGAGTCGGGCTACCTCTCAATTGTCTTGAGGAACAAACCACAGCCCTGCATGGACGATTGGCGCAAGGAGGCTCATGACCAGCCCGAACCAAAAGGCACCTGCGTAACCAAACATGCCTACGTCGAATTGACCCATACCTATTGGACCCGAAGCTTCCGGTGCGAGAATCATGTGAAGTATGATGGCTAAGAACCACATGAAGCATCCGAAATAATAGGCGCCTCTGCCTGAAAAATGGACCACAACAGCCGCTTTCACTGGCATATCGATCACATTCCTCTCATAGAGCATAAACGTCAAACTCAAGATAGGCATTAACATCACCGAAATTAACGCAATCAACGTAAAAAATTGGTAGGTGTTGCCAGCAGAATCCCATCCCTCCATGGCTTCGA
>DACE01000006.1:0-5412 GCA_002494645.1 Euryarchaeota archaeon UBA256
GTGGACTTTGACATGCTCTTTGAGCCGGAGGTTTGGATCAACGGCCTTTCCCAATCAGCGTGGTCGTGTTCCGCCGGTATGGGCATGTGCATCACCTATGCTGTGTACATGCGTAAGGACGAGGATACTGTTCTCAACGCCTTCACCATGGGACTGGCGAACAACAGCATCTCCATCATCGCTGGACTCGCCGTATTGTCGGCCATCTTTGCTGTCAATCCCGACCCCTTGGCTACGGTGACTGGCGGTTCATCCGCCATCACCTTCCTGGCCCTCCCCGAGGTCTTCGCTCAAGCACCAGGTGGCTCCATTGGCCCCCTCTTCATGATGGCTGGTTTCTTCTTGGCCCTGTCCTTCGCTGCATTGACCTCGATGATTTCAACCGTTGAATTGTGTGTCCGAAACTTCGTTGACCACGGCTACGACCGAGAGCGCTCCGTGCTCATCACCGGTATCGCCCTCTTCCTCTTTGGACTCCCCTCCGCCGTGCTCTGGGTCAAACTGGACAGCGCGGGCGTGGCCTTCCCAGAATTCTTGGAAGTTCAAGACCACATATGGGGCTACGGCCTCATGTTCTCTGGCCTTTTCATTGCCTTCTCCATCTGGAAGTATGGCTACGTCAAGTGGCGAAGTGAAGTTGACGCCGGTACAGCACCTGACGGCTTTGCGGGCTACCTCGGTTTTGGTGTATCCGCATTCCGTGACGATTTCATCAACACGGGCGACAATGATTTGGAAGTCGGCCGCTGGTGGGACGTCCTCATCTACATCGCCTTCCCAATCTTATTCATCGTCCTCATGGGCTCCTACTTCACCGACATGATCGCCAATACCGAGAACGTCTGGAGTCCGGGCAATCCCAAGGGCCTGAGTATCATTCTTCTCTTCTGGGGCGTTGTTGCAGTCACCTTCATGATGCTCAACAAGTACCTCATTGCACGCCCCTTGTTCCGAAACATTCCAGAGGGTGCGGACGTTGATATTTCGGACCTTCCCGGTGGCTCTGACGAACTTGTTGGACAGGTTGGTGACGTCATCGCTGGCTTCGAACATCTCTCTCCCGATGCCGCCTTGGATGCAGAATTAGCCGGATGAAGTGATGGTGAACGGCCATGAGTGAGTTATGGGATACACTCATTACGGGCCTGATTGTTTCACTGGTCTTTATCGCCGTGAGTTATTTCTTTTGGAAACGCTACGATGAGCCTACGCCGCTCATGATTGAACGGCGCGAAGAAAAAGAGCGTCTCAAAGCCGAACGGAAAACATGGAAAGAAGTCGAGGCAAAGATGCAAGCAGAACAAACAGCAGCCGAAGAAAAGGCAGCCTACGAGCGCCGGAAGGCAGCAGAGCGAGCCAGTGCGATTGTTCCTGAACAAGAAACGGTGAGTGAAGCATGGAAGTCTTTGGGCGTGAATGAGACCCAACCGATGCAGCCTGCTGCTTCCTTTGCAGACGATAAGGTCGACAAAAACGAAGCCCATCGGATTCAGGAAGGTAGCGGCTTGAGTGAGGCTGACCTCCACGTTGATGATTTACTGGCCGTGGACGACCTCGTTCAAGTTCGTCAAGACAAAGGAGTACAGGTCTCAGCAGACGAGCCCGATTGGGGGCTCATCAACAAACTCAACGAAATCGCTGACAAAGAAGTGATTGAACTTCCCGAAGTCCCACAGGCTCCCGACCTTCCAGCTCTGCCCGATGAAGCGACCATCGAACAAGCCCTTTCTTCGTCCACGCCGCAGGCTGAGACGCCCCTTCCACCTCAGGCCGAATTAGAACCTGAAGGGGTGAAGGAAGACATTCTGACCGAGGCCAAAGCCGAAGAGGTCCCCGCACCTCTTGATGACGGTGTCGTACGTTGGGAGACGCCCATCCCAGACGACCATTGGGGCAATGCCGTGTGGGAAGAAGAGTAAGGCAGGAACGCCCCGCTCGTGTCATTTTCAAGCGAAGGGGTGATGAAGCCTCAGCGGCTCGCACAGGTTGATGGTGCAGCGACCACGAGGGACTCGGGATTTTCCCCCAGCAGCAATGAATCGTCGTTTAGCACTCGAACATTTGCTTGAAGACGTGGCGCAACGCCACGGCTTTGACCGCGTTCAGACGCCAGTCTTCGAATCCCTTGACCTCTTTACGGCCAAGTCCGGTCAAGGTGTGATCGACCAACTCTATGCCTTCAATGACAAAGGCGACCGCCCTCTCACCCTTAGGCCCGAACTCACCGCACCGGTCATGCGTATGGTTGCAGAAGAAATGCGTAACGATACCAAGCCGCTCCGGCTTTCCTACTACGGCCAGTGCTACCGTTACGAGGAATTCAAGACGGGACGGTACCGGGAATTTTTCCAATACGGCGTTGAACTCATCGGCGCCAAGGGCCCATTGGCAGAGGCTGAAGTCCTCGCTTTGGCGGTGAACATGCTCCATGCAACGGGACTGAAGGGATGGCAGCTTCGAATCGGGCACGTCGGTGTGCTCAAGGATGCATTGACGGGTCTGGGCCTCTCAAGTGAGGTCGACGAAAGAAGCGGTGAACCTCCCGTCGCCAGTGCCATGCGCCTGCTTGACAAAGGCGACGACGCAGGTCTTGCTGCCCTCTTCTCAACGCACGGCCTTGACCCTTCGCACGCTGAACCCTTGCGAGCGCTTGCTTCGCTTGAAGGCGGCGTGGAAACGCTGGGCCCTGCCCGTAACTTGCTCTCCAGCATGGACGGTGTTTCACTCGATGCACTCGACGAATTGGAAACGACTCTTGTGGCACTGAACGCTCTTGCTCCTGCCCCTCCCTCATTGGCAGTGGACCTCACGGTTGCCCGAGGATTGGACTATTACACGGGTATGGTCTTTGAAGTCAAGGTTGAGGAATTAGGAGGCGAGGGTCAGATTCTTGGCGGTGGCTCCTATCGTCTGCTCCATCTCTTCGGCCTGCCGGATTTGGACCCTTGCTGCGGTTTTGGACTGGGTTTTGACCGCGTCCTGCTGGCCCTTGAAGCCCAAGCAGAATCCGAAGGCCGAGATGAAGCGGTTCCCGGTGAAACTGACGCACGGCCTTACATTGCCATCGCTCCCGAGAAGGCAGACCCCATGCCGCTTCTACCGCTCGTTGCTTCATTGCGTGAATCAGGTGCACGGGTAGAATTGCTGCTCAGCAAGAAAAATTACGGCCGTATCATCAAGTGGACCGAAGGCATCGGAGCCACTCATTTGCTGGTGGTCAAATCCGCCGACCTTGAAGCAGGAACGGGTCGTCTGATCAATTTCAAGACGGGTGACCGCATTGATGTCAAACTCAACTCTGAAGCACTTCTAAGTGCTCTGTGAGTCGCTTTACTCGTCGCTTTCTTCGTAGCGACGTTGATTGATGAACATCGCCATACCGATAGCGGCTGATGCAGCCACGAGGGTGAAACCGGGTGTATCTTCAGTATCCATCATGCCGTCGTCACCTGCTTGGAATTCTTCATTCCACGACTCGTCATCGATGGGCATCTCAAAGCGGCTTTCTTCACCGAGTTTAATGGCAAACCATGCCTCTTGTCCATTAGCAAAAATCACGTTGCTTTCTTGATAGTCTCCTTTGAGTTTCATGGTGACCTCAATGATGGGGTTGTCATCACGCCCGTCCCATTCCATGTGGTCTTCGGTGACGGCGAAGGCGAAGGGCACCGTTTGTTCGCCCTGCTGGATGCCGGTGAACTGGTTGGTATAGACCTCGGCTCCACCTCGGAAGATGGTGATGTTGAGGTTTTCACAGTCGTTGTTGCACGGACCGTTGTTGTCGTTGGTCCAGTCACCGCCGACATCGATTTTGAAATTACCACGGAATTCACCGTTTTCAGTCATCAAGAGGCGCTTGTCAAGGTCGGGCTTCATGCGGAATCGGAGGTTGATGTCGATGATGCCGTTGTCCTTTTCTTCTCGGAGTTCACCTTCTTCGGTGGAATCGGTGTCGTTATTGGCGAAGTGGGACCAAGCATCGGCAAATCCATCGTGATAGAGGTACATGGTGGTGCTGTTGGCATTGGGTTGCTTGGGGTCCTCAGGTTGGTTTTGTTGAGCGGCGACGTCGCCTCCTTGAACGGGTGCGAGCAGCATGAGGGCGAGCATGAGCGCCATGAGTGACTTTCCACGCATGGTAAATCCACGCGATGACTCACATTTGAAGCCTTTCTCGTAGATGTGCAATCGACGTTGCGCTTATTCAAAGCGATGGAAGTCAAGATTGTTCGGCCGGTCAGCCTGTTGTTGCCGCGTGAGTCGGAGGGCTTCACCCAAGGCGTCGGGCTGCATGCGGCCTGCATTGAGGGTGGTTCCGCCCACACCGGTAATGATGGCCATGACCTTGATGGTGTCACCAAATCCAGCATCTTGGCGAGCGCCCCAGATGACGTTGGCGTTCTCACTGACTCGTGCCGTGAGCAGGTCGACGACTTGATTGGCCGCTTCGAGCGTCATGTAAGGTCCACCGGTGACGTGAATCAGCACGCCAGTTGCACCGGAAACATCCACGTCGAGCAGCGGATGGTTGAGGGCTTCGTGGACGACTTCTTCGGGGCCTCGGTCGGATTCCCCGTAGAGCATCATCGTGACGCCGCCGTTGGCCATGATGGTGCGGATGTCAGCGAAATCCAGGTTGATGAGGGAAGGCAAGGTGATGGTTTCTACAATGCCCTTGACGATTTCAGCGACGAGTTGGTCCATGATGGAGAAGGCCTCGTCCAGTGGGAGGTTGGGCACGAAGTGGAGCAGTCGGTTGTTGTCCAATACCAGCACGGCATCAGCGCATCGGCGCAAGGATTCCAACCCTTCGAGGGCACGGCTCATGCGTTGCCTGCGTTCAACGTGGAAGGGCGTGGTCACGATGCCGACGACAAGAGCGCCAGCGGCTTTGGCTTCTTCAGCCACGATGGGACAGATGCCGGTTCCTGACCCGCCACCCAATCCTGAGGCGATGAAGACGAGGTCTGCACCCGTGACGATTCGCTTGATCATCTCTCGGCCAGCCTCAGCGCAACGACGCCCAGTAGACGGGTCGCCACCCGCACCCAGGCCTCGGGTGATGTGACGGCCAACGAGTAATTTCTGCAAGGCACGGGTGTGGTCGAGATGTTGCTTGTCAGTATTGATGGCTACGGTGACCGCTCCTTCAACACCCAAGTGAGTGATTCGGTTGAGGGTGTTGTTGCCTGAACCACCGCAACCAACGATGAGAATTCGGGGGTCGGGTACGCCCAAGGAACTGACTTCCTCGTCCATCAGCGTGGTGACGCCGCGACCGATTGCATCGTCTTTGAGGCCCTGAATCATGTCAGCAAAGGCTGCATCATGGTTCCCATTTCCGCCCATTGAATTGCTTGAAGTGCCGCCAGGTCCCATCCCTTTCACTCCTCCGTTGCCGAGCCTTCTCTT
>DACE01000006.1:5477-5625 GCA_002494645.1 Euryarchaeota archaeon UBA256
CTACCTTGCGGGAAGAACCTCCTCCACCCTTGAAAACCTCTCTACCTTTCTTCCGGTGTCCACCCTCATTTTCACCCCCGTTCATTCATTGGGGTTAAGTAGTGGAGGCAAGTGCGAGGAATTGCCTCGCTTAGCTCAGTTGGTAGAG
>DACE01000039.1 GCA_002494645.1 Euryarchaeota archaeon UBA256
CAGGGTATGTCAGGACTTTTTTTTCCTGCACGTCCTGCACATCGCTCGATCTCCTCCTTTTGGACTTCGCAGACCATAGGATTCTCTCCCACAGCCTTCGCACCTTCGGCTTCGTTGGCTTGAAGTGCATCGGTGGCAGCGTGAGCCAGCCAGCGGACTTCGACATCGGTCGCATGTTCTCATTTTGATTCCCCTGAACCCATGGTTGAATCACCGTATATCAAGGCACGGTCTCCATTCAACAACGACCACCATTGAGACGGGCCAATCTCCTGTGGACCAGAAATGAGCCTCCGTTGACTGTTTCATTGAAGCTTGAGACCAGAAAAAGAAGGCTGTTGTCGGGTTAGAAATTTGACTCGGAAGAGAACAAGAGGCTAAATGGGAGGGCGCTCAGGTTTTGGACATGGGCGAGATTGTTGTCGGCATCTCAGGCGCTTCGGGTGCCATCTACGGAAAGCGCCTCACGGAAGTGCTCTCAGACATGGGGAAAACGGTACGCCTCGTGGTCACCGACTCGGGTCGCTTGACGCTCAAGCACGAGTGTGACACAACCCCCGAAGAACTCGCTGAGGCTACCAGTGCAGTCCTCGAAGACGCCAAAAACGTCGGTGCGAAATCAGCCTCTGGTTCCGCAAAAATTGACGCCGTTGTCATCTGCCCGTGCTCGGGAACCACCATCGGTAAACTCGCTGCAGGTATCTCCGACAATCTCGTGACACGCTCCGCTATCGTCGCAATGAAAGAGCGACGCAAACTCATCATCGTGCCCCGCGAAGCACCTTACGCCACCGTCCATCTCGAAAACATGGCCAAACTCTCTAACTGGGACACCATCATCATTCCAGCCTCACCAGGTTTCTACAATCACCCGAAGAGCATCGACGACCTCGTGGACTTTATCATCGCCCGGATTCTTGATCAAATCGGGATTGAACACCAGATTGGACGTCGTTGGACCGGCGACGAAATTTGAGATGACTGGTCACCGCCGACTTCTTCAATGATGAAGACGACCGCATTATTGGTGCGACCATGAGCGAAGCGAGCCAACGTGCTTTGACCGTTAAGGAACTCAAAGAGAAGTTAGCGCAGCACGGCCTTCCCGTTAGCGGAAAAAAGGCTGAACTGCTCGAACGCTTGGAAGCACACGAGGGTGTTGCACCAACCATCAGTCTCGAAGAAGAGGCTCCAGCGGAAGGTGATTTATTTCCTGAAGGTGAAGAAAAGGCACCATGGTGGCGAAGTACGGACATACTTACTCCGCAAGCACTCACCGCAATTGGCGTTGTCATCATCATGGTGACTGCTGTCTTTGTCTTCCGCCCAGCATGGCTCGGATTCACTCCAAATTACGAGTACGACCTCATCGAGTACGATGCCACTCAAGCCCGCACCTTTGCTGAAGAACTCGTCGGCTACGGGCACGGAGATTGGGAAGGACGAATGAGCGGAACCACTGAAGAAGCCAACGTTTCAACCTACATTGATTCTCAATTTGCCGCTATGGGCATGGAAACCACACTCCACTCCTACCAGGTGCCCATGCATCACGTCAATTCAGAGCCGAGTCTCAGGATTTGCGTGCAAGGTCTTGCAGGTAACAGCCCGTGTGAGGGTCCTTTGGCTGCGGCAGCAGGTTCTCAAATCACGTCCTTCCAACATCGTGTGGATTACGTAATTCAGGGCTTTTCCGGGCAATCTGAGTACACCTTTGACCAAGACGTCCCACTTACCTATCTCGGCAACGGCAGCGACGACGGCCTCTGGGCTAGTGCAGGAGGTACGGTTGGTTACGTCATCAACAGCGGAACAAAGACGGGCAATACCGAATTCTTCTCAAAAGCAGCAGAAAATGATCTGGCGGGTTTGATTCGCGTCAACAAGGATTACAACTGCGGCAAAATCGAAGGCAATGATTGCGTCCCGATTTTCAAGGGAACGGGCATTGACGCTGTCAAAGAAGCCAACGGCGGCTCCATTCCAAGCGACATACCTTTTATCGCCATGTCCAAAGACGCAGGTGATATTCTCGAACAGGCCATCTTCAACGCTACTGGACCCACCGGAGTATTGGAGATGATCATTGACGTGACCAACGACCAAGAGCGCACCATCTATGTCCCCTGTGGAGAAATCAAAGGACGCACTTCGGAACTCGTCATCGTTGGAGGACATCACGATACCGTTTACCACGGACAAGGTGCAATTGACGATACTTCGGGTACTGCCAGCGTGCTTGAAATGGCACGCCAAATCTCCGAAGTTGTCAACGAGACCGGCAAACCCGACCGCACCCTACGCTTCTGCACCTGGGGAGGAGAGGAAGAGGGGCTCTACGGTAGCCGTGCCTATGTTGAGGCCTTCCAGAACAGTTTGAAGGACAACCTTCGCCTTTACATCAACCTCGACATGAACCACGTTGACGCGGATTTCTCCAACCGAGGCAATAGCCTCCGGCTCTTTGGCAACACGCCCGAAGACATGGAGCATATCGGTCGCATCACCGAGTTGTACAAGAACGAACGCGATGAAGTCGCCGACCGCTACGACATCCAACTCGCCACCTACCAGGGCGCTCAAGGTGCGCCTGATGGTATGCCGTACAATTCCGACCACGGTCCGTTCGTCTATGACTTGGGCAGCGAACAGCGTGGTCGTGCTGTTGTTTGCTACGGCAGCGGCAGTTGGGAATACCACACCTATCTTGACACCATGGACCGCTTCAACGAGGAGTCCCTGGGTGTTTCTGTGACCATCTACGGCACCTACATGCGCTTCCTCGCTTACTCGGACTACTGAAGCGAGGGGTTCAAAACAGAAATCAAGGTGGTGATGCTATGGTGGAACCAAGTGCTTGGGCCTCACATATCTTGGTTGAATCCAAGAGTGAAGCCGTGCAAATCAAGGACAAAGTCGGTAAATTGAAGGATTTCCAGAAATTAGCCCGCAAGAAAAGCACCTGTCCGTCAAGTCAAAAAGGCGGAGATTTGGGCTGGTTTCGCAAAGGGCGCATGGTTCGAGAATTCGAAGAAGCTGTGTGGTCAACTCCCATCAAAACGGTGTCAACACCGGTCAAGACCCAATTCGGTTATCACCTGATTTGGGTTCACGAGCGTGACGAAGAGTGAGGTGATCTCGTGCAGTGGCGTATTGGACTCGAGGGCTACGAAGTAATGGCCACTCACGGCTATTACGGGTACGAACACGAAAGGGCCCAACCCTTCATCTTCACCGTTTGGGCCACATTAGGTCAAGGCTCAGCCATCCAAGAACTCGCTCAAACGCTCAACTATGCTGACCTCCAACTCGCCATTGACAAGGTCATGCTGGAGCGTACAGAACCCATCCGCCTGATGGAAGAAATGGCCCAGCAAATCATTGACATCATCAGTACTCATGATTGCGTATCGGAATTGAGCGTCCGTATCGAAAAGCCTGAGGCACCCTTGCCCCATCCGGGCGGATTGCCCGTTATTGAGGCGATTTGGCAGCGGACTTGAGCGATGCTTAAACGCCACCTCGCCCAGCAACCATCATGGTCATGACGGGGCGCATCTATGTTCCAAGTGCCGTTGAAGAGGGAGGTGCAGTGGTTGGTATGGGATGCTTTAGCACCCAAGAAACCGCCATGAACGTGCTTCGCTCCTTTCTCAAAAAATCCCATCAAGTCAGCCTTGAACGAGCCAGTATCGCCGCTTGGGAGGTCGACGTGGTGGGTGATGATGCGGTGACGGTGCTTTCTGAATTTGAATGCCGCCTCTGTCCCGTATGCCATCGCACGACCTTCTGGATTGACATTGAGCGCTTCAAAGCCACCTGCTACGGCTCGGCTTGCGCGGCGTGGATTGAAGAGAGCAGCATTGAGGCCAACGTCATCAATTGTGGGTGGCCCCCGACCCAATTTTCAGAACAGGTGGAAAGCATCGATGATGCCATGCGTTCACTTCGCCGCATCGCTGCCCGTGCAGAAGCAGCAGGGCTCTCAGCCCTTGATTCCGAGTTTCATATTGAACACGAACGGTTTAAGTAGGCTCACGACCTTCTAGTCATATGGAAAAACAACCCAACACCATACCTGCAACCGAAGAAAATCTACGACTCACACAGGACGCGACACCCTTCAACCCCGCTGAACTTTCACGACCCTATCCTGTCATTGTAGATGGAATACTGGGTGTTGCTTCCGTGGGCAGTCATGGAGCATACAGCGAACGAATTTACGTCAAACTTGAAGATGAGCACCCTGAAATTGGTCTCGAGTTCGGAACCAAATACTTCCGCATCGAAACACCAGGCATCTGCCTTTGGGGTCACAACGGTCAATCCTTCACGATTGAGAAAATCGTTGACTGAGCCGCCTATTCTTGGTCGTCACGACCTGCACGATAAGCAGCAATCACTGCACGCGCTATGGCATCGGGGTCGTTGTTGACTTGCTTATCGATCTTCATACCCCCCATGATAGAATCACCTACCATCACTGAATCTGTTAATGAAAGTTTTTTGCCATCACGTTCTTCGTGTTCACGGTCGCTTAATTGTTGACTTAAAGAGGATTTGCTAGATTCAATCTCTTCTATCAATGTGTCTTTCTCTTGGACTTCTTCCTCCAACATGACGACCTTTGATTTTGTTTCCTTGAGTTCTTCTCTCAGTTCGTAAGCTTCCCCAATCGCCTCTTTCAATTGCTTGTCAAGTGCATCAAGTATTTCGTTAAAAGTGACTGGTTCGCTTCTTTCCTCCAGAGATTCTTGCTCTGAGGTTCCCTCTTGCAACGCGATTTCGGCGGGAGGATGCACAGTTTCTGTTTGAGCGCTTCCTAACCCTCTTAGAATACTGGCACGCGCATTGGATTTAAGTCTTGTAATTTTCAGTGTATTCAAGAAACAAAACGCGAAACCCATCGCAAATAAGAGGGTTGCAAGCAAAAGGATTGAGGAGACAAGATCATCAGAGGATTCAACCCAAGTGTAGAAAAAAAGTTGTCCTTTACCAAATGACAGCGTGACTGTCGCAATCATGACCAAGCCATACATCCATCCTAAAAAGAAAAATATGACAGTAAATCCGTCGTATGCATTTTCCTTTGACGCTAATTCAAGGTCATCCAGGTCAAGTATCTGGTTCAATCGTTTATTCACAACAACATAGGACGTAAACCCAATCAAACCGATCAAACAGGATGCGACAACAGGGTCGATAAAGAGATTCAAGAATGAACCCAATAATGTAGATTCCACAGATAGACCCTCATTTCAATCAGATATGAGACTCCATTAATAGCCTTCCTAAGATGATTCATCGAGACACAACTTCAAAACACACAATCTGCACTCTCAAACATGCCCGAAGGCCCTGAGATTCGTCAAGCAGCCGACCGCATTGGGAAGGCTCTTGTTGGAAAGACCATTCAGGCAGGTCAGTGGCCGTACCACACTCTCGAAGGGCGGAGAGGTCTCATCGAAGGCCACGAAGTTTTGAGTGTCACCAGCAGAGGTAAAGCCATGTTGATTCGATTCAGCAGCGGTTGGACAATGTACAGTCACAACCAACTCTACGGACGATGGACCGTTCACCTCAATACCACCAAGTACGAATCTCGTCGCAGCCTACGGGCAGAATTTATCACCGAGCGTCATGCAGTACGTCTTTGGTCGGCGACCGACATCTCCCTCTTGCCTACACCAGAAGAAAACGGGCACTCCTTTCTACAGCGACTGGGCCCCGATGTCCTTGATGAGGATGTCACTGTCGGGGTTCTGGCCGACCACTTACGCTCAAAGAAAATCTATAGGAAGAAGGCTGCAACGCTCATGCTTGACCAGCGCTCCTTTGCGGGGCTGGGCAATTACCTCCGTTCAGAAATTCTTCATGGTGCTGGTGTTCACCCCGATGACCGTCCGTGTGACCTCAACGAGCGTGTACTTGACAAATGGGCCAAGTGCATCAAAACCATCACGGTTCAGGCCTATGAACACAAAGGCGTCACCGTTGATTTGGCTGTAGCATCGGCCAGTAAATCGCGAGGAGAACCACGAAGAATGTGGCGCCATGCTGTGTTTTGTAGAAACGATCGCCCCTGTCTCACCTGCGGCGACCTTGTGCTGCGAAAGCGTTACGCAGGACGGCGTTTGGATTATTGCCCGACCTGTCAGCCGTCTCAGCGTCCCTCATGAGGACCACTGTCGTAGGTCTTCAACGCCGTTTGGCCGCAGCATTCCTCCCTGCGAGAGTACTTGTTTGACATGCTCAAAGGTCGCGACGTCCAAGTTTTTCTCTTCGGGCGAACGCCGCTGCACGTTACGCAACGTCATGGACATGCGGTGATTGCCTTCAAAGGCCTCACCGTGCCGTTCCAGATAAGCCCAGTAGAGTCGGGTCATCGGACAATTCTTCTTAGGATGAAAACTGCATGATTTGCAATGATCGCTCATGCGATTGATGTAAGCACTTCCAGCCACGTAGGGTTTGGTCATCATGGCCGTTCCTAAAGCAAAGGTACCCATGCCCAACACATTAGGTTCAACAACCCAATCGTAGGCATCGATGAATGCTGCATGAAACCAATCGGTTAACTCACGAGGGTTCACGTCCAAGAGATGAGCAACATTGCTCAGCACCATCAAACGTGGAATATGATGGGTCCATCCCTCATCCATCACCGGCTTAACGCATGCATCAAGGCAGCGCAAGCCACTTTCTGCTCCCCAATAGGCTTGTGGAAGGGCTTCGTCTTGATTGAGGAAGTTCGGGTGGCCTTCATCACTCAGTTCTGATGCATGCTGCCATCGAGCACCTCGTTGAGCCGAACTTCGTTGGAGATCAAGGCTGCGAAAACCATCGGTTAAATCGTGGATATGGTGCACGTATTCGCGCCAAATCATCTGCCGTAGGAAGCCTTCAACACTGTTGAGTGGAGCATCTTCAGCCAGAATGGCTTGAAGAATCTGGATGGGCATCACACGATGGAGATTGGTCAACGAAGCAAGACGTGAATGGAAGAGCCCGATGCTCTTCTCGGTCATGGCATCCTCATAGCGCCCAAAGTGAGGAAGGCACCTTCTTGCATAGGCAAGAGCTTGTTCTGCTTCGGCCCTCGAGGTTGGAAGAGTGGACAGGTCAATACGACCGGGATGGTCACCAAAGACATGTTCAACCAGTTCAGTGACTTCCTCGTCGATTTCATCAATCGAGTATTTCGGAGCAGGTGGTGGTTCATGTTCACCCTTCCACGGAGCACGATTCTCAGCATCAAAACTGAACTTCCCACCCACAGGTTTTCCGTCTTCCATCAGCCAACCCTTTTCTTTGCGTACTGTTCTATAGAACTTGTCCATTCGGAAAGGTGGCTCAGTCCCCACGCTTTGCTCAAAGCATTCTCGACTGGTGAGCCAACCGGGATGAGGATGAAGCACGACCTTGCCTTCTCCGGCCAACGATGCGATGGACGTGCGCAGACTTCGTTCCGCTGGTTGGAAGGCTTCAATCACTCCGAAGGCTCCCAGTCCCTCCAAAGCATCAGAAAAATCCTGATCGGTTGAAAGAAAGTATACTGGCAGACCTTGGGCTTGCACTTCAAGTGCAAAGTGTCGCTGATTGGAGAGCAAGAAGGCTAATTTTTGTTGATGAAAAGGCATGCTTCTTCCCTTTTGCGAGGATTCAATCAAGATGATTCCGAAATCATGGAAGTCACTGCCAAGTCCTTCGAGGAAGGTAAGATTGAGTTGGTCATACGCCAACCAAATCCACCGTTGAGCATCCTTTGGTGTCACAGAATTCAATTGGGATGCAAAAAAACCTCGGCCCTCGGATACATCCAAAAACAACGGTTGCGGTGCCTCCATGCCAAATATTGCGCCCATGAGGAAATAAATGGATGTTTTTCGATTCAATAGTGAACCGTCAATTTCCTGGGCTCAAGCGTCTCCTCGATGTGAGCCTTCATGGCTGCCGCTTCCATCACAGCACCACGAATGGTCGTCACGAATGGAATATTGAGTTCGACCGCCAAACGACGCATCATATTGCCGTCACGCACTGCACCACCGGAGACGGTTGGAACGTTGACAATGAAGGAGACTTTGCCCTGTCGCATCAGGTCCAACGCATCGGGATGCTTGCCTTCTGCGATTCTGTACACCGTCGTCACTGGTACGTCATGGCGGCGCAGGATGTCGGCTGTACCACCAGTAGCATAGAGCGTGAAGCCCATGGCGACGAGGCTCTTGGCAACCGGCAACAGATTTTCCTTATCTTCATCACGAACGGTAAGATAGGCACCTCCTTCCTGCGCAACGGGAACTTCGGTGGCAAGGCGAGCTTTGAGATAAGCCAAATCGGCACGTTCGTCCGAGCCGTAGACTTCACCGGTTGACTTCATTTCAGGACCAGGTGCAGGGTCAAGACCTCGCAATTTGATGAAGGGGAAAACGGGAGCCTTGACA
Organism: Euryarchaeota archaeon UBA256; assembly: GCA_002494645.1. Lineage (GTDB taxonomy): Archaea > Thermoplasmatota > Poseidoniia > Poseidoniales > Poseidoniaceae > Poseidonia. The sequence goes on from DACE01000039.1 coordinate 8,448, forward strand.
CAAACTTGGCCGGAGGTGCGGCGTGGAATCTCTTGGTCCTTCAGAGGCTGTCCGATGGTGACTCTCGCTGCAATTCGTGCAAGTGGTAGCCCGGATGCTTTGGCCACGAAGGGGACGGTTCGCGACGAACGCGGGTTGACCTCTAAGACATACAAATCATCGCCTTGGATGGCGAATTGAATGTTGAAGCATCCTTTGATCTTCAAGCCCAAGCCGATGATGCGAGTTTGCTCTGAGACCCGTTCGAGCATGTCCTCTGAGATGTTTTGGGTAGGAATGAAGCACGTCGAATCGCCGGAATGGATTCCTGCCTCTTCGAGGTGTTCCATGATGGCCCCGACCAGAACATCCTCGCCATCGGCAGCAGCATCTACGTCCAATTCAGTTGCATGGCCGAGGTATTCGTCAACCAGTAGAGGCTTGTCGGGAGCCAAGTAGGCTTCGCGCAAATAGCCGTCGAGTTGCTGTTGATTGGAAAGAATCTCCATGCCGCGCCCGCCCAGTACGTAGGACGGACGGATGAGCACTGGGAAACCGATGTGTTCAACCGCAGCCCGCAAATCATCAGCGGTAGTACCCGTTGCCCCTCTGGGCATACGAAGTCCATGTCGCTGTGCAAAGGCCTCGAAGCGTTCTCGGTCACTTGCTTCATCAATCGCATCACAGGAGGAACCCATGATGCTCAAGTCAAGGCCCTTTAGAGCCAAATCAGGCAAGCGTTCTTCGAGAGGAAGGGCGAGGTTAATCGCCGTTTGACCACCGAATTGAAGGAGAATTCCGTGGGCCTGCTCCCTAAGTAAAATTTCACTTACATATTCCAACGTAAGCGGATCAAAGTACAGCCGGTCCGAAGTATCGAAATCGGTTGAGACCGTTTCAGGATTGTTATTGATCAAAATTGCATCCTTGCCCGCTTCTCGTATTGCCTTGACCGCATGGACGCACCCATAATCGAATTCAATGCCTTGACCGATACGAATTGGACCGCTGCCGATGGCAACGAGTCGTTCTTTGGTTCTTGATTCCAAATCAGGAAGAAGGTCGATGCCGCTATCGCCATGCGGCTCATAGGTGGAATAGTAATACGGAGTCTTGGCTGCAAATTCGGCAGCACAGGAGTCAACCATCCGGTAGCACGGATGGAGTTCGAGTTCGTGGCGTCGTTGCATGACGGCTCGCTCTCCCTGAGCTGGGCTGAGTGACTTCAGGCCTTCTGGTGGGAAACCAGCCAAAGCATCGGCGATGTGCGCATCAGAGAACCCATGACTCTTCCACAAACGCAATTCGTCAAGGCCAAGTTCAGTAGGCGATACGCCTCGCTCAACGATTGAACGCTCCATGTTCGCAAGACGCTCAAAGCCATAGAGGAACCAGCGAGTGATCCGAGTAATTTCATGCACCCGCTCAACCGTCCATTGTCTTCGGAAGGCTTCGAGGAGAGCCCCCATACGTCGGTCGGTTGCCACAGATAGCCATTCGATAAGCGTCGTATCAGGAAGAGATTCATGGGCACGCTGGCTCATACCCTCACCTTCGGATTCATCCGCTCGTGTCAATGGACGCGGGTGGGCGCAACCTTGCTCAAGCGAAGCCCAAGCCTTGAGGAAGGCCTCTTCGAAATTACGTCCGATGGCCATCACCTCGCCGGTTGACTTCATCGAGGTCCCGAGGGTTCGGTCAGCGGTTCTGAACTTGTCAAAGGGCCAGCGGGGTATTTTGACCACACAATAGTCAAGGGTTGGCTCAAAGGCTGCAGTTGTCCCTTCACCGGTGATGGGGTTGGGCAATTCATCAAGGGTGTAGCCCACAGCAATCTTCGCTGCCATGCGTGCAATCGGATATCCAGTGGCCTTGGAAGCAAGAGCAGAAGATCGTGAAACACGAGGGTTGACTTCGATCACTCGAATTTCTCCGGTGAATTGGTTGAAAGCGAATTGTACGTTGCATCCACCCTTGATGTTCAAAGCACGGATAAGGGCGAGGGCTTGGTTTCGCAGCCTCTGATGGTCGGCATCGCTGAAGGATTGGAGAGGGGCTACAACGGTAGATTCCCCGGTATGTACGCCCATTGGGTCAATGTTCTCCATCGTACAGACAATGGTTGCATTATCGGCCTCATCCCGCATGACTTCGTATTCCAATTCCTGCCATCCAAGAATTGATTCTTCAATCAAAACTTGTGAAATGCGTGAGTTACGCAAGCCAAGTTGAGAGATTTCGACCAATTCGCCCATGTCTCGAGCAGTTCCACCACCAAGACCTCCAAGCGTGAAGGCAGGACGAATCAGAATAGGCCAACTTCCAATGGACTCAGCCGCAGCAATCACTTCGTCAATGGTGTGGCAGGCTACCGCTTGGCTGATGGGCAGGTTGATTGATTCGCAGACCTGATTGAATAATTCACGGTCTTCAGCTTTGTCGATAGCGTCAAGGTCAGAGCCAATCAATTCGACCTTGAACCGCTCCAAGGTGCCATTGTGCGAGAGTTCACTTGCGATGTTGAGAGCAGTTTGACCGCCCATGCCCGCCAACAGAGCACAAGGACGCTCTTTTTCGATAATGCGGGCGATGGTATCGGGAAGCAAGGGCTCAATGTACACTACATCGGCCATTTCAGGGTCATTTTGGATGGTTGCTGGATTTGAGTTGACCAAGATGACACGATAGCCATCTTCACGAAGGGCACGCACTGCTTGAGAGCCTGAGAAGTCAAACTCGGCGGCTTGGCCGATTTTAATCGGTCCACTGCCCAAGACCATGATGGATTCCAAATCATCTCGGCGAGGCATCAGGATTCACCTCCGAGATGGTCGTCCACAATGGACCTGAACCGGTAAAATAGCGAGGCGGCATCGTGAGGTCCCGGGCAGGCTTCAGGATGGAACTGAACGGTGAAACAAGGTTTTCCAATAACATCCAAGCCTTCCACCGTACCGTCATTAGCGTTGACATAACGCACTTCGACTTCAGCACCGTGCTGGTTGGTCACCGGTGGCGAGGTCGCTCCGGTTGGATGGGCTGCGAGCATTCCGTCATGTGGATGAGCAACGGCAAAGCCATGGTTTTGACTTGTGATGGCGACCGTGCTGTCTTGGAGGTCGACCACCGGTTGGTTCGCACCACGGTGGCCATAGCGCATTTTGTAGGTCTGCAAACCAGAAGCCAATCCCATCAATTGGTGGCCGAGACAAATTCCCATGACGGGAAGTCCATCCGCAACCGCTTGAGCCAGTGTGTTACGAGCAGACGTTGCTTTACCAGGATGTGCTGGGTCTCCGGGGCCATTGCTGCAAAAGAGGGCATCAATGGCGAAATCATCGCGTAGGGCGCTGTAACTGATATCGGGTGGGCACCAAACCACCTCAAAAACCATGCAAAGTTGTCGCAGGATGTTGTACTTCACGCCACAATCAAGAACACCGAGGCGTGGTTTTTGGCCGCCCAATTCATCTGTTGCTCCTTCGTTGAGCAGAACAGGTTCGTCAATGGAAACCTCGTCCACGAGATCTTCGAGTTCAGGTGAGGTGAGGACTTCAAGGTCCTTGCGCAACTTGGTTTCTTGGTCCAAGGGCCCAAAGACACAGAGCACGGTTCCAAGTTCACGAACACGCCGAGTAATGGCCCTTGTGTCGATGTTTTGGATGCCAGGAATGCCGTGAAGCCGCAATAATTCATCAACGGTCCCTACTGAGTGACGATGGTCAGGTTGGTGCATTGCGTGACGTACTACGACGCCCTTCGGCCACACTTTACGGGATTCGGAAGCACCTTCATGAATTCCGTAATTGCCGATCAGCGGATAGGTGAAGGTGAGGACCTGTCCGGCGAATGAAGGGTCGGTGAGCGATTCTTGATAGCCCATCATTCCCGTAGTGAACACCAGTTCACCAGAACCATTGGTTTGAGCCCCAAATAATTCACCAAGATAGCGTCCTCCGTCTGCTGTAAGTAAGACTCCTGGACCACTGGCTGCTTCTGGGAGTGCAAGCCCTTCAGCCAAGCCATCAGCAGCATCTGAGATGGACAATGGGTGTGGATTGTAAAGACGATGCGTTGCGGGCAATGACCGCGTATTCGCGCTTTCGCCCCTTAACATCACATTTTGTCGTCAAAGGCCCCCCATAATGATTGGGTGCGTTTTCGCTTGGAACATTTCAGAATGTAAGTGCCTTCTTTGGGCTAAAAATGCTCCGCAAGCAATTGAGTAAACAAATGATTACTCTTCCTCAAGCCGTTGCTTGTCAATCACCGACTTTCCTCGAGCGGAAGGCTCGATAATCAGGCGAGCATCTGGGAAATGTCGTTCACTTCCGCCTTCACCAAACCATGCTTCCATGAACAGAGCGAGAGCGGCTACTTCCGAGTGAGGTTGGTTGCCGACTGCAACATTGTACTGAGCGTGTTGAAACACGTCACCCGGCACTTTGGCCCCTCCAACCACAAGCACGACGGGACGGTCACGGCGAATATGGGGGATCACTTCTCTGTAGGGCTCACCGTACATCGTAAGATGAACAGCAACACCCGGTTCTCCATCACCAGCATCCTGCTCAACAAAACGCTTCAACCATCCCATTGAACCCTTGATGTATTCGCATTCCATCGAACCACCAAAGCGCTCATTGACGGATTCAACGTTCGAAAACAGGTCTGTATCCTCATCTCCCGCTAAAATGAAACGGTCAGCTCCCAGAGCCCTTGAGACCAATGCAAGGTGGGTGGTGATTCGAGGATCTCGCCCTTTACGGTAGCCGAGACGTAGAACACTCAGCGGAGAGGCGGTCATGGTTGTCCCACCAGCAAAGCCCTCAAGAGGATAGCGCCTAATCAAGGGATGAGGTTGTTGTAGCCATTTCATGCTCGCTTCCAGCATGTCCGGTGTAATCAATTCCATTTGAATCAAGGAATTTAATCAGCCAGTTGAGCAACAAGGCATTGACCAATTGATTTGACCCTACCGTCATACCGCCCCAGAGAATACCCAATCGGACGGTACGCCACATCCCTTCTTCGAAGGTGAGGAAGTCCGTGATGAACATTGAGGCCACCAGAGGTTCAGCAACATAAAGACCAGCAAGGATGAGCATTCCTCCTGCGGCAGAGGAGGGTAGAATCTTACCAACATCGCGACTGAATTCAGTCAAGATAGCAGAAACCAAAGAGAGCGCCATAACAGATAGAGCTACTTGGCCAAAATCCAGCTTGAAGAAGACGGATACGCCTTCGTCCATGTTGTCGCCATCAACACCGATAAAGAGCCACCAAATGACAACCATGAGGGTGATGAGCATGCCCCCAAGTTTGGATTGGCGGGCCGCTTTATTGTAGAGGTCCTGCTGATTAACTGGCTTCAGCCGTTCAGTGATACGTTGGGCGAATTCAAGGTCGGCTGAATTCGCGTTCTGTATGCCCGAAAGTACACCTTCTACAGGTGATTCATCCGGTACGACACCATCCGTCATACGAACTCCTTCCTTGTCACATCTTATGAAACCTGCCGAACTGGAGCACATAATGAGTGCTGACTTTTCACCCCGAGCAGTGCGCCGTGAGGCAATTATTGCAGGGCTTCGGACTACATCATCCACGCCTCACTTAATGGGCATCATCAATGCAACCGATGACTCCTTTTTTGCAGGAAGTCGCTATCAAGCAGCCGCGGCGGTGGAACAAGGTCTTCAGATGTGGAGGGATGGGGCTACTTGGATTGATGTCGGAGGCGAATCCACTCGCCCCGGAGCCCTGCCAGTTACCGTTGAGGAAGAACTTGCTAGGGTGATTCCCATCATCGAAGGATTGAGGGCTGCAAATTCTCAAGGCCTTATTTCAATCGATACACGTCATGCTGTTGTCGCCCAAGCAGCCCTTCAAGCGGGTGCAGATCTCATCAATGATGTATCAGGTCTTCGCGACCCAAACATGCTCGATTTGGTTGTTTCAAGTGGATGCGGAGTTTGTATCATGCACATGCAAGGCGAACCAGGCAGCATGCAAACAAATCCAACCTACGGACATTGCGTGCAGGACATCCAGTCGTACCTCGACCAGCGTCTTAAGGAACTCATCAACCGTGGTCACGACCCAAGATTGATCTGTGTTGACCCAGGTATTGGCTTTGGAAAGACGCAGCAAGACAACATCGCCTTGTTGCAGGCTGGCAGAGGCATGGTGGTCAACGAGCACGTTGGCCTTCTGTGGGGCGTTTCTCGAAAGAGCCTCATCGGATACCTCGCACAACAACCTGAGGCAAAGGACCGGCTAGCAGGAACATTGGGCATCGCCGCCATCGCTTCGTCCAAAGGTGTCGATGTACTTCGGGTTCATGATGTCCGTGAACATGCTGACCTTTTTGCTTCAATGAAGCCTTTCTCAGGAAAAGCCGAGACCGCCGAGTAGAATCAACGGTGCTACCCAAGCACCCGCCATGGAACCGAGGTTTGTTAGAGCGGTCACCAAAAGTACTTTGCCGGCTGGGTTCTTCCAAAATGAAGAGAGTTCGTCGAGTTTCAAGAATTGCTGAAGATCGTCTGCTGTTGGTTCGGCAACCTTGAGTTGCACATAGCCTGCAAACCAGCCAGCAGCCAGTGCAGGGTTGAGTGAGGTGATGGGCGAGGCTAAAGCTGCAGTAAGGACAGCGAGTGGGTGGCCTCGTGCCAAGATACAAGCAAGAGCAGCGCAGACGGCGTTGGCAAGCGTCCATACGGTGAAAAATTCAATCCAATCAACACCCTCACTCGTCGAAATGAATGCAGCGAGCACTCCAATCATCACCAAGGGAAAGGCCCACGGAAGGAACTTGCGAACGGTGGAAGTCGTTGGAAGGTGACTCAACTGCTCTAAATCTATAGAACTTGGCTCATCGCCCAATATGTTGGCAACACCATCGAGATGGCCCGCCCCCAAGACTGCGAGGATTTTCTTTTCACCGTCGAGGCCTGAAAGTCGCCCTGCAATGTAACGGTCCCGTTCGTCGATGAGCACTTCCCCTGCCCCGGGAGAGAAGCCCTTCAATTCCTGCATCATCGATGAAAGTAAATCAGAATCCTGCAGGAGTTCATTGATGTCAACGTCTTCATCATCATCGTCATCTTCGAGCAGAGAATTCAGTAAACTCCATTTTTCACGGAGGCGCATGCGTTTCCATGCTCGCCGCAAGGTGACCTGAATATCCCTGTCAACCAGTGCGATTTCACACCCTGCAGCCTTCCCAACTTGAACCGCTGCAAGCAATTCTGCACCGGGTTGTTGGCCTTCATCAATGCCGAGTTTTCGTTGTTCTGCAGACAGCATGGACTGCAAGAGTACCATTGGAGCCTTGCCTTCTTTGATGACTTTCAATAAGCCTTCTTTGTCCAAACGACGATCGCTCACGAGGGTATCATAACGACCCTGGCAGAGTTCCACTGCGACAATGTCGGGCTGGTAAACCTCGATCTGATGCTGCACTGCCTCAACAGATGATGTCGCCACGTGAGCGGTTCCAAGCAAGCGCAGTCGCTGGTGAACATCAACAAGAGGGGCATCACTCATTCCATCACCTATGGCTTATCCAAGCCAAATTCATATTGTTGTTTCAGAAGGTGATTTGAACGTTCTCTCGCTTGTGTGCTGCAACTTCCCAAAGATCCCTGCGTTGGCACCCTTTGATGCCTGCAACGATGTTGGAGGGGATCATCTGGATGGCCTTGTTGTAGTTGGTGGCGGCAGCGTTGTAGAATTCACGGCGGTCTGCGATTTGGTTTTCCATGGATACCAATTGCTTTTGGAGTTCCATGAAGTTGGCGTTGGCCTTCAAATCTGGGTATTGTTCAGCGACCATGTTGATGCGAGGAATCATACCTGCAAGGAGGCCTTCAGCTGCGGCGACACCTTTGATGTCACCTTGTGCGAGGCAGCCAGCAGCTGTATTACGGGCTTGAGCGAATTGGTCAAAGATACCCGCTTCGTGCTCAGCGTAGCCTTTCACGATGTTGACAAGGTTTGGAATCATGTCGTAGCGTTGTTCGAGCAAAACGTTGATGTCGGCCCAAGATTTTTCGGCGTTTTCATCAAGACGGATGAAACGGTTCCATGTTGAAAAGAACCAAACAATGAGGATGAGGGCGAGTACTGCGGTAATGGCGAGGATGACGATTGTAGACGTTTCCATGTCATACGGCCGACATACTAGTTCATCAATGCTTCTACCTTCATATCGCTATTTTATGGAGGCAAGATGATGAAGGGCGTCCGTCACCCAGTACCTGTCAAAGACCCTGCGGTGGGCAAGAGGAGAGGACATGATGTTGGAAAGCAGCCTCCTCATCCTCGGTATCTTTGCTATTGCGTTCGTATTCGCACCTGTAGGGATGGGAGGAGGCATGCTCTTCGTCCCGCTGCTCCATTATGGGGCGGATTGGCCCATTGACGGTACCTTGTTGGCAGTTTCATTGGGATTAACCGCAGTAGTGAGTTATGGCAGTGGCCTTGCCCATCGTCGTGAAGGTCACCATGACGATGCAACCATTCGTTCTGCTCTGAAAGGGGCAGTTCCGGGAGCGGTTCTTGGCGTTGGAATTGTCGTGATGCTCGCAGACAATCTTGACCCCGTCTTCAAGTCAGTGTCCGTATTCATGCTCGCCTGGGCGGCGGTCAAAACTCAGCGAAAGATGGCAAGTTTAAGCACAGAGGAACAAGATGAGGCAGGAGCCCATGAAGGCACCGTTAATCACCTCACCCTCAGGGCAGGAAGCGGTATAGGGGGGCTTCTTTCCTCGGTTCTGGCAATTGGAGCAGGCGTCATCTACGTCCCTGTCTTGCAGCAAATAGGGCAACTCCAAACACGAAAAGCAATCGGATCGAGTTTACATCTCATGATGGTCGTTGTTCCAGTGGCGATTATCACACATCTCATCTTCCTTTCAGCAAGTGAATGGCAAGCCTTACGCGACCTCATGGGATTTGTCCTCCTTCTGCCGCTTGCAGCCTATGTCGGATCAACGATGGGGGCACGATTTGGGTTGAAGTACATGAGCCAAATCAGCATCATGCGCGTCTTTCTAGCGCTGGTCGTCATTACATTCCTGCGCTATCTGCTGGACTTGATTGAAACACTCAGTTGAGTGATTCAATGACCATAGCGATGCCTTGACCGCCGCCGATACAAGCGGTAGCAACACCGTAGCGTCCACCGCACCGCTTCAATTCGTGAGCGAGGGTGAGAACAAGACGTGTACCGGTCGCTGCAAGAGGATGACCGAGCCCTACCGCTCCTCCGTTAACGTTCACCTTCTCGACATCAATGCCAAGATCTTTGATGCAAGCAACCGCTTGGCCCGCAAAGGCTTCGTTGATTTCCCAACGGTCGATATCCTCAACGCTCAACCCCGCTTTCTCGAGGGCTTTGCGCGAAGAAGGAACTGGGCCGTAGGACATGATGGCCGGTTCAAGACCGACAATGCCCCAAGACACAATTCGTGCGAGGGCTTCGTCACCGTCTTCAGATGCCTGAGAGGCTGATTTGATGACAACAGCAGCAGCTCCGTCAACGACACCTGATGCATTTCCTGCGGTTACAAATGATTCAGGACCAAAGGCAGTAGGCAGTTTAGCCAGACTTTCTTCCGTGGTACCTCGGACAACGTGGTCTTCGTCTTTATGGGTCACCACCGTATCTCCTCGGCGTGAGGAAATGGTCACTGGAATGATTTCGTTCTCGAAGATATTTTGTTCAATCGATTGAGCTACACGGGCGTGTGAAAGGGCAGCATAAGCGTCAATTTCTTCGCGGGTTACGCCCTTTCGTCGACACAATTCATCGGATGTTTGTGCCATGAAAAGTCCGCAGGTCATGTCTTGAAGATTGGTCATCATGTAATCCTCAACCTTTGGCGCACGACCGAGTTTCCACCCGTCCCTTCCACCTCTGAGGATGTGAGGGGCTTGTGAGAGGTTCTCCATGCCTCCCGAAACAACGGTCTTGGCCTCCCCAAGCATGATCATTTGCGCACCACTCACAATGGACTGGATGCCCGAGCCACAGATTCGAGAGAGCGTGAGCATGGGTACTTCCTGTGGAATACCCCCTTTGAGACCCGCATGTCGGGCACCATAGATGGATTGTGAGCATGTTTGAAGGGCGTACCCCATGACGACGTGGTCTACGGATTCGGGAGCAGTTCCTGTCTTTTCCAATGCACCTTGAATCGCCAAGGCACCCAAGTCCTGGGCACTGACAGTTTTGAGTGCGCCACCGACCTTACCGTCACCACGCTTACCGCCACTCCATTCGCAAAACGGTGTACGTGCACCGCCGACAATCACAACATCTTCGCTCATGAGTGGCTCCAATCAACCGAATGGTAAGAACATCACTCTTCGGACCGAAGGGAAAGAGGTCAACCAAACAATTTGCTATTGTCCAGTCCGTTATTGGATACCATGAGTGGGATGGCTACAATAAGAGCACAAAAACCTCCGCAGAAGGCTACAAAGAACAAGCCAATACCCTGCACCAGCCCGTTGTTTTCGATCAAGAGGTCGTACTCTTCTTGAGTGATTTGTTCACTATCCAACATGTCCCCGTACACCTCGTCAACCATCGACAATTGAATGCCTCCAGCGACAGTACCAACGAGAATAGCAATGATAAGAAGCGTGACGCCTCTGCGTTCGTAGCGCGTAAGCATCACACCACCAACAATGGTCGCAATGCCAACGGCAAGAGCTACCCCGTCAAGGGCCAAGAAGAGCATTCTTGAAGAGTCCATGCTCATCGAAGTTAACGAGTTCAGTGCTGCACTACCAATACCGAATATTCCGTAGATGATGACGAGGACACCAACTACCTTTGCTGCACCTGATGGAGCGCCTTGGAGGTAAATCATCTGCCCGGGTGGTAATTCTGTAGTTCCGGTGAGCATTGGGCCAAAATCAGTTGTGACGGGCGGGGCTTCGAACATGGTTTCCGGCACATCTGAGCCCACCTGACCCATAACAAGGGCTTCACTCAGAGGTGGCACTGAGTCTTCTTTGACTTCGTTTTCAGAAGGTATGTCGTCCCAAGGGGCACTGGCTTCCATAGGGGATGATGGGAGCGCTCCCTTATGATTGTTTATTGTTCACCACAGGAAGGGTTGTGTTCTTGAAGAAGGGCCGCTTGCGATGTTCATAGGGGGCAGAACGATGAACATTCTTGTGGTTTTCAAGAAAAATTTCGAGGAAGTTCATGATGCGGGCCTTAATTCACTGCGGGAAATTCTCTATCGTGCCTGTGGCGATGAACATCGAGTCGACTTTCGACCACGTGAACATGTACGGCGTGCGGATTTTATTGCCCGTGACTTGGTCATTATTTTCGGAGGCGATGGTACGCTCACCTCACTTTCTCACAACATTGACGCTGCCACACCAGTGATGGGGGTTAATTCACATCCACGTAGCAATCATCCCGATGGAAGTTACGGTTTTTACATGGATTCATCCATGTTGACCTTCGAAGAAGACTTCAAGCTCGTATTGAGTGGACAAGCCATCGTCAACGAGTTGCCTCGTTTACAAGCGGTGATCGATTCAACATCTGGTAACCGATTCACGACCGATCCGGCCATGAACGACCTGCTGATTGCAAATACGCATCAATATGCTCCCAGCAAATACCATCTACGGAGAGGGGAGCAGCAATGCCACCAACAGAGCAGTGGCTTGTTATTTTCAACCTGGCTCGGTCAGGGTGCATGGTTACGTAATGCCATGAGTGTTGAAGAATTCAACGAATTGTGCCATCGAGCGACCAATGAACGCACAGCAGCTCATTACTTCGTTCTCGCAAGAGATTTATCACCGCTACAACGTGACGAAGCCACATGGTCGTGGGCCGACTGGACATCTGAATCAACGACCATTACATCCGACATGCATCGTGGCTACGTGGTTCCAGATGGATGGGACGAAGTGCATTTTAATCGAGGTGCGACCATCACTGTCAATGCAGATGCCCCGAAATTGATTCTCCTTACGTTCAGGACGACGATTGAAGAAAAATTACTATCACTTAACTGACAGTCATTCAAACGGCTGAAAAGCGTGTGATGATAACGATGAACGCTAAGATTTGCAACAGGAAAGCGTTCATGACCGTTTTCCCTTCTGGATGACCTGCTTGCTGAACTCTGATATCGGTTTGGATGACCCGGGAAAAAATACCGAGCAATGAAAGGGGCATGAAGCAAAACATGGCATAGCTTGGCGCGAGGAGTGCGATTACCATGCCTAGAATAGCCGTTCGCCTCCAAAAAACGGTATGAATCGGTGTATAGGTTGCGACGTATTGATTACCGGCAATTTGGGCTGTCTTCGTAGCACCCTCCGGTGAGGAAAAAATGATGGTGATGGACGATGGTTTGAGCGTTGACATCCCCCATAACAACGCTGTCTTGGACGTGGACAGAATCGCTCGGGCGTTTGTCCATTTGGAGTGCCTCATGAATCCGAGGATGCATCAGACTATGAGTATCATCTCGGTGTAAAAAGTAAACTAGGTGATCGATAAAAAAAGGGTAGGAGACTGGGGTCGCAAGCGACCCCAGCCTCCAGTTTCTTAGGAGGTGATCCATCTGCAGGTTCCCCTACAGATACCTTGTTACGACTTAACCCTCCTTGTCGAAGGCAGGCTCGAATACGCCATAAAGCGCAGCCTCACCCACCCCCAACTAAGATGGTTTGACGGGCGGTGTGTGCAAGGAGCAGGGGCATATTCACCGTGCTATATTGAAACACGATTACTACGGAATCCAGCTTCATGAGGGCGAGTTACAGCCCTCAATCCGAACTATGAACGGGTTTCGGGTTAGCGTGGCCTCTCGGCCTAGCTTCCCATTGTCCCGCCCTTTGTAGCGCGCGTGTAGCCCAGGACATTCGGGGCATACTGACCTGTCGTTGCCCTCGCCTTCCTCTGGTTTCACACCAGCGGTCTCCCTATAGTGCCCCGCCTCCGGAGAGACGAGTAGCAAATAGAGATGAGGGTCTC
>DACE01000013.1:0-13620 GCA_002494645.1 Euryarchaeota archaeon UBA256
CTGCCCAACGGCACGTGGGAAAATGCACTTTGGGGCAACGGCCGATGGACGGGCTCGTCAACATGGTTGCTGGTACAACTTGACAGCACGAAACTCGGAGAGATGGGTTGGGAAGTCATTTGGAAAGATGCACATCAAGAGAAGCAAGTCCAATTCACCGATGAAGGATTCCGAGTCGGAGGCTACCGCCTCTCTGATGGGCAACTGGTCCTTCACCCGCCTCAGTACACTGAAGAGGATTGCATGGACAAGCAAGATGATGGCGCTGGCTGCGCTACTGAATGGTCCTACATGGACCTTGAAGGACATCTTCGCACCCACGACCGAACGACGATTACCTTGCTCTTGGGTCAAGGTGTCAACGTCGAAGTCAACAGAGAATTGCAATCCAGTGCTGGACTTATCGTCATGATGGGTTTTGTCATCGTGGCTCTCCTCTACGTCAGCCTGCGCCGCTGGTCGGACGTGGCCATCGTCATGTTTGCGCTAGGGGCTGCGCTGTTGTGGATGCAGGGGCTCATCGGTCACTTTGCCAATTTCACGGGGTGGTTTGGCCTCAGCCTCATCGCTCGGTCACAATTTTCAAACCTGCTTCCAATTCTGGTTCTCGCTCTGGGCATTGACGACGCGTTGCACGCGCTTCATCGCTACAAAGAAGAGCGAGCCAACGGCAAGAGTTCACACGACGCTGGAACCATCACACTCTCCCGTGTTGGTCGTGCCATCACACTGACATCTCTAACGACCATGTCGGCTTTTGCAGCCAACCTCTTCAGCGATATCGCGGCCTTACGCTCTTTTGGCATCGAGGCTGCTTTGGGCATTCTCGCTGCGTTCCTATTGACCGGTTTGTGGGCGCCCCTGATTCGGGTGAGCGTGGATGACTGGCTCGACAAGCGAGCCAAAAAAACGGTTTCGGATGAAGTCAAATCCATCGTCAATCCTGACTGGTTGCGTTCGGTCACGCTCGCTTCAGGGCAGCGGAAAACCGCATCCGTTATCGCAGTTCTTGCCCTGCTGCTCACCGTTCCAGCCGCTTACGGTATGGCACAACTTGAAGGAGACTTCGCCATTGAAGATTTCCTCGATGAGCGGTCCGACTTTGCCATTGGCGTGGATGAGATCAGTCATCGCTTTGCTGATGAAGGCGAACCTGCCAACCTTTTGATTCTCGGTGATGTCCTCGACCCAGAAGTCTTCGCCGCTATCGATGTATTCCGTCAGGATATGGACGCACTCCCCGAAGATGTTCCCGATAAGATCACCCGCCAACCCGACGGCACCATTGACATCCTTGCGCTTGACGAAATGGTCTTTGCCGCACAAGGCAGTCTCGTACTCGACAGCGCGCCCTTCGAAGCAGCAGGATGGCAAACGGACGTGGAAGGTCACGGTATGAATTGTTCAGTCGCCGGCAACGGGCCCTTGATGGATACCACCGACCGCGATTGTTTGGCCTTCTTTTACGGCTTCCTTTCGCTCAATGGTGTGCCCGGCGTGGGGCCGATTCCCGATATTCCTGCAAGCATCGTGCAGCTCTACATCATGCCCGTGACCGACCTTGACCCAACCCAACCGTGGCTTGACATCAACGGCGAACCTGCCGCATACGACATGATGCAGATTCGCTTCGGTATGACCGCTCCTGAAGATTTCCCCGGAATGAAAGGCGGTGTGGCTGAAGTTTGGCGTGATTTGGAAGTATTCACCAACCTCTCCAGCGGAACCTACGATGCTCCAGGCGAGGTTGAGGAGGGTCAACCACTCAACTGGGTGATGCTCACCGGCCGACCCATTACACGATTTACGGCGTCAACTGCCATGCAGGATGAAATGCAATCCTCGCTCATTCTCGGTTCCATCTTTGTCTTCGGCTGCCTTTCCATTGGTTTCCGCTCACCCAAACAAGCCTTCGTGACCTTCGTGCCAATTCTGCTGGTTGTGGTGTGGCTCTACGGTCTGATGTACGTAGCAGGTTCTTCGCTCAACATCGTGACGGTCACCATTGCTACGATTTCATTGGGTGTCGGTATTGACTATTGCATTCACGTGACCGAACGGTATCGCGAAGACAGAGAAAACGGGAAGTCACACAACGATGCCCTCGCTGCGGTTGGTGGTGCATGCGGTCTTGCACTGTTGGGTTCAGCAAGTTCAGACATCGCTGGTTTCGCTGTAATTGCACTCTCACCGATGGGGCTCTTCGCGAACTTTGGAATCTTCTCTGCTGCCATGATCGCCCTGTCGCTCTTTGCCAGCCTCATCCTCACCACTGCAGCCCTCGGACTCATTGCGGCTCCTGAGCCGCCTTCGGCTGAAGAAGAGGCGTGAGAACTTCAACCCGATGAACCGACCGACTGGGATGGATTCACACGAAGCCAAAATCTCTGCTTCACGAATGACGACGGGTCACGAGAAGGGCTCCAAGGGCTGCGATGAGGCTGGGCAGTAGCCCGAACCCTGGCAGACCTTCACTGACCTCATCCTTGTCGTCTTGAACCTCATCCGGTGTCTGGGTGGCATCAGCGGCTTCGGCGTACACACCTTCGGTACAGGTGCCGCCTCCAACCGTGAACTCGAAGTCGGTTGCAGCCAAGACCGTTGCATTCACGGCATCGGCATTGAAATCACCGCTTTCATACAGTGAGGCGTTGATGAAATAGCAGCCTCGCTGAGCCGAAAAGGCGTGGTCGTATTGGTCGCCGTCACCATCGATGGTATTCCAGAGAGAAAAGCCTCTCCATCCGTCATCGCCGTCCTGTTTGATGAGCAGAATCGCTGTATAACTCGTATCGGCTTGCAGACCGTTTACTTCAGCCTGATAGGTGTAATTCCATGCCTGTTGTTTGTCGTCTGGTGCTTGGACAAGGGTGACCGAATTGACGGCGATGGTTTCGCTGCTCAGGTTCGGTGCAGGTTCTACTCCGTTGAAATTTGGCGGTTGCCAAAGCCACACCATGTTGCTCTCGTGCTTTCCAGTATCTTCTCCAACCAGCACGCGCCCGTCGTCTAAAACGAGAAGGTTGTCCGGTCCAGCGAGATTATTGATGTCGCATTCGTATTGAGCCGAAGAGGTGTAAGCACCTCCAATGATAGCGGGTTCAATCCGTTTCACGTCCCATCCATTGTGTACTGGCAGTTGGTAGACGATGCCGCAACGGTTCTGCGTGACATCGATGTCACCCTGCCCGTCGCTCATGTCGTAACCGACATCGGACATCGCAAGATAGAGGTGCTCTGGAGCGTTGACATTGAAGGCTACTCCTTCCATCTTATTCCATTCGTCGCTGGCTCCAAGAGCGGCGGCGGCCTTGCGTGATTCAAGGAAAGCAACGCGGTCATCCGCAGCAGAACCAATGGTGCCGTCTCCGTTCAGGTCCTCGTTCAGGCGCCCTTCTGCCCAGTTCGTGATGGCTTCATCTGAGATGTAGGAATTCTGCCCTGCTACGAAGTCTGATGTTGTGATGCCGTCGTATTCATCGATCCATGTTTGAATCTCAGCATTGGAGGACGTTCCTAATTCCAACCACTCCACATCAAATCCAGTGATGGCGGAATCTCTGCTGTCGTCTTGGTCGAGGTGAGCAGCGTAGAGTGTTCCCGAACTGAGGTCGCCCGTGACATCAGCAACGAACTTGAACAAAACGGTGTCATAGCCGTCATCGGTGAGGTAAACTGTCCGTTCATCGGGCATGACTTGGGCGTTTTCGTGGGAAAAACGCCCCATTGCGAAATGCTTGGTCAAGTCAGGTTCTGGAGTATCAGCATTCCCAACCTCAACGATGTAGCCGTAATCGTAAGGATTGGGGTAGCTTCCGAGATAATTCGCTAAACGCTCTTGGTCGGCGTGATAGTTAAAGGAAGCGTCATTCCATTTCTCGGTGTTGTCAAAATAGAGTTCTTCCGAGAAAAGCGGCGCTCCCCAAGGACTCATACTCCCGAAACACAGGACCCAACCACCGTTCATCTCACTCAAATTGAGCATTCTACTGCTCGCAACATCCCATTGTAATGAGGTTGTGTTCCAGTTGAGTTCTGTCTGACTGATTCCAGCAGGTCGGTCTTCCCAAGCGGTGTAGAGGTAGCCACGGCTTCCGTCTGCGTTGAGGGGAACGAAGGCGTTGTAGTCCGGTTTTTGGCTGACAAAGAGTTGTTCGCCATCATCTGCTGCATAGATTCCACCAGCGAGCCCCCCCTCCGAAAGTGCATCACCACTTTGGAGAATCACCTGATAGTCCCCGTAAGAGGTACGAATGCCGTGCCAAACATCACCTTCACTGCTGGACGATGGTAATTCTGGAACTGCAGGCGGAGGAGCATTCCAATCAACGCCGTTGATGACACCGATGGTAGCCTTGTAGTTGTCCTCGTCAGGATGCATAGCGTTGACAAAGAAATGGCCTTGTGCATTGATGTTCATGCCCGTGACCTCTGCGTCGGGAGGGAGCATCATGATACGCGTCATTGATGCTGGCGTTTCATCTCCGTCGCTTTGAGCCACGGCAAAGGGTGCGAGATGGACGGTGAGAAGCAGGCCGACGAGCAACAGCAGCACGACGGACTTGTTTCGCATGATGCGCACAGTCTCCTGAGAAGGAAAAACATTCCCCAGAGTGCTGTCCATTCAAACCCTGGCTCACGACATGGGCGTATGTCTACCCCTTTTCAGTCGTCCTGTCTGCCTTTCACATAGTGCCAAATGAGGTAGATGATGGATGGAATGAACGATACTGGAATCCAAAAGGCTGCTGTAATCACCGCAGCAAAGAACGTCCATCCAAAACTATCGCCAATGGATTCTCCATTGAAAAGGAAGATAAAAAAGGTGATTCCTGCCATTGAAATTACTGTCAGTGCTAAGATGGTCCCCGCTTTCTTGAAATGAACGTTCATCGATTCCGTACCAATGGGTTCGAAGTTACCAACTTCATCACCGTTGGGGCTCTCCCATTCGAATTCATTCTCGCAGTGTGGGCAATCAAAAAGCCCAAAGAACCCGTCTTCTAATTCAATCTCGTCGTCACAATGAGGACATTGAAGAAGAACCATCTCAAATCATCCATGGCCAGGGGTTTGGAATCAAACCTAAGAGCTGTAGAACGATAAGAACGCCAAAAATAATGAAGGCAATGGTCAATTCAAGTGCACGGTAGATGACCGAAAGAAACACACTCGGGTCTGGAATATCTCCACCGAATATGGTGATTATCGACATAACGAGAAGAGCGACCATGCCTGTTCCTGCCATATCTCAACATCCGTCCTCTTGGCTTTAAGCATTCATCCGACCGTGGCGAAAGCAAACGTGTGTCACGTCTGTTTGACCTCAAACTCAGTTCGCCCCAAGCAATGACGATGCGGGGTTGTTGAGCATCGGTGACTTCATGAAGGGTTGAGGCCGCCCCCAGTTTGCTGTCCTAGGGGTTGGCCCCGGGAACGTGGTGATCTCATGACAGAAAACGAGGCGGAGCAGCCTGATGACGATGAAGACGACTGGATGAAATACGCCACCGCCAGTTTTGGCGAAACCGATTATTCTCTTTGGGACGACATTGAGGAAGAAGAGGAAGAGGAGAACACCGATGAGGATACTGGCCCGCAACTCGGCCAACTGGGCACCCATATGGAAGAAATTCCGCGTGCCCCCTCACCTGCAGGACATAAACATCTCATCAGGATGGGGACGTGCGATTCTTGCTTAGGACGCATCGGTGGAAAAATGCGTTACGGCCAAACCATCCTTGAATCTGGAATTGAAGTTCGTGCATCCGTGGTTGACCGCGACCCTCACTTGGCCAATGCTCGGGAAGAAACGCCGCTTTGTCCCTTCTGTGAGAACCTTTTCGAGGAAGTCGACCTGCTGGCAGACATTATTTTTGATTCGCTTGAACCCTACGAACTCAGCCGTTTGCAATTGGGTGCACGCTTTCCAAAAGACCAAATCGAGCAGGAAGAAGTGTTGCGAAAACGCTTTGCCGCTGGTGGCTCGGACGCACTCAAACCCTCGCTTGTGAACCACATTGCTCGACGATTGAGCGACCGTCTGGACGGCATCAACATGGTGAGTGACAAACCCGATGTGTTGGCACTTATCGACGTGTTGACCCTCACGGTTGACTTGGATATTCGTGCCGTTTACGTTTACGGGCGTTACCGAAAACTTGAGCGAGGCATCCCCCAAACTCGATGGCCGTGTCGTGCCTGCAAAGGACGCGGATGTGAACGCTGTGACCAAACGGGATTGCAGTACAAGCGAAGCGTTCAGGACCTCGTCGGCAATCCTATGTTGGAGATCTTTGAAGGCAAGGAGCACGCCTTCCACGGCATGGGCCGTGAAGACATTGACGTTCGTTGTTTAGGACGCGGGCGCCCTTTTGTTTTGGAAGTGAAAGAGCCAAAGAAGCGGAATTTTAACGCTGCCAAACTTGTTGACATCATCAACGAGGCCGCAGGCGGTGCGGTTGAGGTTTCAGCCATTCGCCAGTCAACCCGCAGCGAGGTCGTTCGCATCAAGGATACGCCTGCGGAGAAATCCTACACCATTCGCTTTACTCTTGAACCGATGAATGAAGCGGAATATGCCGTCTTGACTGCACCGGTTGACCTGACCAAAGATGACGTCCAAAAGCGGAGTACTAAGAAGCGTCGTCGCCAACGCCGTGGTGACAAGGATGCGGACCGGACCAAGCCCTTGGAAGCAGTCATTGAGGTACCACCGTCCGGGCCAAGTGAGGCTGAATTGTCTGGCATGAAGAAAGCTGAATTGGTAGCCTTGGCCGAGAAGCATAAACTCAAGAAAACAGGCACGAAAGCCGAACTCGTAGAACGAATTCTTGCTGCTCTTCCGCCTGCACCTGCCACCTTTGATTTCCTGAACGACGAAGAGATTCTAAAAATTCTCGAAAGCTTCAACGGCATGAAATTGGCACAGCGAACACCCGAGCGGGTGTCTCATCGTCGAGCCGATTTGATCCGCAAACGAACCGTCTATGAGGCCCATTCTGCAATGATTGAGATCAACGAACACGGCGAGCGTGAAATCGAATTCACGCTTCGTTGTGAGTCAGGAACCTACGTGAAGGAAACCGTTCACGGCGACAGCGGTCGAACACAACCTTCGGTGGCTGCACTGCTCAAAGCCAAATGCAAAGTAATGTGGTTGGATGTTGGCGATATCCATGCTGACTGATAAAACGGCGGTCTTGAGCAGGGAGTATCTCCGTCGCGGTGCTTATATGGAGAAGGCAGGTCGGCAGAATGCTCCGAAGATGCGTTAGCGCAGATTTGAGAGCACTGAGGCGAAGAAGATGAAGCGTTCAAAGGGTCAGCGAGTCGGAACCCGAAGCATTTTGCGACGACGAAAGAACGAGCGAAGCCGCTTGAACATTCGACGTGTCATGCACGAGTACGAAGAAGGTGACCGCGTGGCAATCGTCCTTGACGGTGGTCAACAGGGCGGTATGCCTCACCGACGCTTCAATGGCCGAACTGGCTTCATCCAAAAGCGCCAAGGCGTTGCTTGGGTTGTCGCTGTGAAAGACGGTAACATGCAAAAGACGGTCATTGCCCGTCCTGAGCACCTCCGCCCACTCGAATGAGGGATATACCATGACCGAAGAAGACAAGTTTCTGGATTTTGCAACCGTGCGTGAAATGCTCTATGATGCTCAAGAGCGTCGTGGCATGCTCAAGTACGAACAAAAGTGGGCGCTTCAACACGCTGAGTGGGCTGCAAGCCCCGAGCGTACCGGAACCGCGACGAAGCCCGAAGTCTTTGAAGAACTTCGCGTCAAACTCCTCGAAGTTGAGACCCTGGCCAAGCACCCAGACCTCGCTGCCAAACTCGCTGAATTGATGCCGTCCGCCCCAGAACACATTCGCGCAGTCTTTGGCTCCAAGCGCATCATCATTGACGACGCTGAAATCGAGGCTGTTCTCGATATTGTCAAGCAAGTGATTTGAGTTTCATCGTGTAGGTGATCCACCATGACTGACCCTCGGCGCAGACGCCAAATCAAAACCCCTTCAGGTCCGAAGAAGAAGGCTACGCCTGACCCTTCATCCTACAAAATGAGTCGACCGACCACAGGACGACAGGAAGTTCCCAAACCCAAGCCGAAACCCGACCCTTCGCAAGCCAGGCGAGAGCAACGGGGCGGACAAGGTGGTAAACCTCGCAACCAAGGTGGTGGTGGACGCGGGCAGGACCGTCGTGGTCAGCAACGTGGTGGCCGTAGCGGCCGAGGTGACCGTCAACAACGCCCGGAGCGCCCTGAAGCACTGAAGGGTGAAGATTGGGCTCGCGTGGTAGAGCACAATCCCAAAGAGAATGTCGTGACGGCCATGGCCGAAAATGGAATGCTCTTCTGCCGACTCAAAGTGAAGGCCAGCGATGACATGTTCATCCCCAACCAACGACTCTACATCGGCCCGGACAAAGCCCAACGCAAAGAAGTCGTGGCCATTCTCGGCATGGCTCACCTTGACAAAATGTCCAACATGGCTCGCCAAGATTTGCCGTTGGTCGTGCAACTCTTTGTTGAGGAACACGCAGCATACTTTGTGGAAAATTTCTACAACCGTGCGGGTCCAATGAATCTCAAACAACATTCCTTCCAACTGCTTCCCGACATCGGAAACCGCAAGGCAAAGAACATGGTTGACGCCCGTAATCAACTCGGAATGTTCGCATCCATGGACGAACTTAACGCACAGTGCAGCATCAACGGAGCCGAATTATTGGCTCGCCGATTTGTTCAAGAGATTGAAGACAAGGCACTGGTGCCCCGACTGATCGACCTTCTCTTGCCGGTGACCGCATGAAAAAAGCACGACGACTCGTCGACGCTCTTCGTGCCCTTCAACCCACCAATAAGGCGCTTGGTCAGCATTTCTTGGTTCACGATGACATTCTTGAACGCACCGTGGTGTGGGCTGAGGTCGCAGACGACGACCATGTCATGGAAATTGGACCCGGACCCGGCGTTTTAACCGAGGTCTTACTCGCACAAGGGTGCCGTGTTACGGCGATTGAGCTGGACGCAGGTGCATGTGCTCACCTTCGGGCGGTATTCTCGACAGCCATCGAAGAAGGTCGCCTCTCCTTGATTGAAGGAGACGCACTGCAAGTACGCTGGCCAGACGACATCACTCGCGTGGTTGCTAACATTCCATATCAGATTTCATCACCGCTTATCGACGTCATCACACGCTTCCACCGAAATCCTCACACCGCGCCATTGCGAGACATCGTTCTGCTCGTGCAAGAGGAATTTGCTGAACGTGTTGTGATGGAATACGAAAGCGATGTAGGCTCCCTCGGAATGGTCGTCGCCTTGGATTTTGAGGCTGAAATGGGTGAACGTATCGGCCCACATGCCTTCTCACCCATGCCCAAAGTCCACTCGAGGCTGCTGAAACTCACGCCGCACGGTGAGGAATGGCCGTGCGACCGAAGGTTGTCCGTGATGATGATTCAGACGGCCTTTGCTCAGCGACGAAAGAAACTCAAAGGCAGTTTGAGGAGCCCGCCTAAGCGTATTGCACGGGTTCCCGGTTGGCACGCCTCTCGTTGGAAGCGGGCCTTCTCAAGCCTTCAAGACGACGAGCGTATGAATCGCCGCCCTGAAACCTTTGATTTGGACGACTGGGCCGATTTAGGTCTTGATTTTGAATCTGGGGAAGAAGAGGCATGAGAGTTGAAAAGGGCTCAAAGCAATGAGATTGTGGGGGAGAGGCTTTTCTTAGGAGTGCCTGCTCGCATTGACTTGTCGGAGGGGAATAAATGGCAAAGAAGGACACATACTTGGCTCTACTTCGCCGAGGTATTGACGATACTACGGCCAATCAACTCGCTGATGCGGGACTCAAGATTGGCGACTTGAAGAAGATCGACAAAGAGATGCTCATCAGCAATTACGGCCTTAAGGAGGCCATCGCACAAGGTGTCATAGAAATCATCACCGCTGGACCGCAATCGCACGGCAAGGAACGATTTTTGTCCAAGGTCCTCGCTCCCGAAAAGAAGCAGGAGTCACGCATTGAAGAAATTAAATTTCAACGTAAGCAAAAGGACGTGCTCACCGAATTGGCTGAGCAGAAAGAGCGCCTCAAGATTGCAAAGGTCGAAGCCTTCCGCGCTCAGAAACTCATCATGAACCGCCTTGGAAAGACCGTTGAACTCATTGTGAAGTTGGAAAACAACCTCCATGATGAAGGGAAAGACGACCAGATGGTCAAGATTCGTGACCAATTGGAGACTCGGGGTCTTGAAGCAGCACGCGACCACGAAATGTTGGAGTTGGAAGGTACACCACAGGACATCGTTGACTTCCGCCGAAAGCATGTTCCCGGTTTGATTTTCCATGCATGTCCTGAATGTGGTGATGAGTTAGACCCGCGCCAAGCCCGAGACCCTGACCAACCTGACTCCTGGGCCTTCATTTGCTGGGAATGTGAGACGAGCTTCACCCCAGACCTTACCCTTCACGTGGAGGGGATTCTCGACGGTGAAAACCGCATCAGCATCGACCCCGACAAGGGGCCTCGAAATCCCGTCCCACCCAAGCCTGCGAGCATGGACTTCTCTTCGGTGAGCGATCTGATTCGTCGCGACCTTGAACAAACGGGTGCTACCGCTGACGAAATGACTCGAGTCGTTGAGGAAAGCGTCGTTGCTGGTGGACTCATGGACATCAACGATTGGATTGACCAAACGCTGGCTGCTAAGGATTACATTCAGGCTCAAGAAGACCGTGAAGACTTCATTCTCCGCACCGGTGCAGGTGCGACCAAGTTCAACAAATGGATGAAGAAGGCTGGACTCTTCTTCAACAAGCAAACGGGTCGCTGGACCCGTGAAAAGGGTCGATGAGGCATTCTCATGTCTGCGGGAACCAAGGCTTTGGTGCTCGATGACGATGCCCCGTCGCTTGAAAATACCACCTCACCTGTCATTCGTTTCCTCAAAGGCGCTCATCTGCTCGGCCAGTGCGCCGTAAATCCAGGCGAGACCATCGTTGAACACGCTGAAGCCTGCGGCATTCGCCTGCCCACAAATTGCACTTCTGGCACCTGTGGCACCTGCATGGTCAGTTTGATTCTCGGTGAAGTCCCACTTCCAGAGGAATTGCCGCCCGGTCTCGACGATTTTTTGGTCGGAGAAGGGGCACGGCTCGGCTGCATCGGACGGCCTCGTGGAGACGTTGACATTGACATTCGACCGCCGATTTGAAGTGATGTTATGTTTGATTCGTGGACGGCCATTGACTGGTTCATTCTCGTGATTGACATCGTGGCGATCGCTATTGTCGCCACCTTTCTCAAGCGCAAAATCCAACACAAACTTGCTGAGGTTGAGGCACGTCAATCCTTTCACCGCCAGCAGCGCAAAGAGAAGCGAACCACCGATGATTGACCTTTTTCAGCCCTATTCGAGCATCAAACGCCCCATTCCCATCATGCTCTTCGTCACAGATACCGAAGATAGCGCCTTCGTTGCTGATGGCGCAACGACCGATGATTCAAGAACCCTTGACGCAACCTTCCGTTCATGTCAGCGGGTCACGGCACCACCACAGGTCCGCTGCCCGTCGGTCAATTCGCTCAATTGATTCAACACACGGTCAAGAACGACCCGATGTTTCAGCACCAAGCCCTTGCGGGAGAAGTTTCCCAATGGTCGGTCCATAACGGCAACATCTACTTCACACTGCGAGATGATGTCGGCCAGATGAGTTGCGTCATTTGGCGGAGTGCTCGCTTGAACATTGACCCTGCCATCAAAGTTGGAAGTGAAGTCATCATCATCGGTAGCCTTGACCTTTGGCCGAAACGGGGGAATCTGCAACTCGTCGTGTCCAAGATTCAACCCGTCCAAACGCTGGGGGCGCTGGAGGAAACAAAGCGCCAACTCATCGAAACACTTCGCGACGAAGGCGCCCTCGAGATGCCTTCACGGCCTTTGCCTTCGCTGCCCAAGCACATTGCCATCGTAACCGGCGCTGGCTCCGCTGCGCTTTCCGACATGAAGCGCCTGATTGAGAACCGTTGGCCGAGCATGCGGACGACCGTCATCGGCGTATTGGTTCAAGGAGAACACGCACCGCGTGAACTGGTTCGTGGACTCG
Source organism: Euryarchaeota archaeon UBA256 (assembly GCA_002494645.1). Classification (GTDB taxonomy): domain Archaea; phylum Thermoplasmatota; class Poseidoniia; order Poseidoniales; family Poseidoniaceae; genus Poseidonia. Next base: position 12,129 of record DACE01000013.1, read on the forward strand.
CTATCACCCGCGACCTCGCTCGTCCTGAAGTGGCTCAACGGCTCGGACTCCCTCCTGTTGATGCGGTGATTGTTGGACGAGGAGGTGGCTCGCCAGAAGACCTGTGGGCTTTCAATCTCGAACCCGTGGTTCGGGCCATTATGGCCAGCCCAGTTCCGATCATTTCAGCGGTAGGTCACGAACAAGACCATCTTGTTTCAGATTTAGTGGCTGATGTCAGAGCCTCAACACCGTCCAATGCCATCGAGCGCCTCGTTCCCGACAGGCACGGAGTGCTGATGCTCATGGACGATTTGGACCAGCGCTTGGATGCCTCTGTTCAGCGACGACTGCAGGAGTTGCGTCAGCAATTAGCCCTTCTTACGAGTCAACTCAAACACGCCCCAGGCAAAGGTGTGTACAGAGCTAAGGATGTTCTGAACGCCTTAGGTGGTCGCTTGACGCGAAGCGTGGATGCTGGTCTTGCTCGGCAACAACAACGCCTAGCAACTTTGCAAGCGACATTGCAGGCCGCTCATCCCAAACGAGTGCTTGAGCGCGGCTATACCATGATCCAAGACGATAAGGGTCGAGTGCTCACGGCAGCAGCGAGCCTTCAACAAGGGCAGACCGTCAACCTCCAATTCGCCGACGGACGAGCGGCAGCCGATATTCACACCATTGAACCTGAGGAGGACCAACCATGAGCGAAGAACAACAAACATACGATGAAGCCGTGCAACGACTGGAAGCCATTGTCACCCAACTTGAACGGGGCGGCAAGAACCTCGACGAAACATTAGCGATGTTCGAGGAAGGGACCACCTTGCTCAAGCGATGCCAGCAGGAATTGGCTGAAGCCGAAGGACGACTGGCTGAATTGCGCTTGGACGAAGCCGAAGCCTTGGTCAAGGACGATGAGTGAGGGTTCACCATGGGCAGAAAACACGCTGCACTCCAACGCCGTGTAGCGAGAGTGTTGGGTGGCTGGAAAGACCCGCATCACGACCGTCCTTATCCTGAAATGGAGATTGTACAGCAGGTGACCATCGCAGAAGATGGAGAGGTCAACCTCACTGTGAAACCGACGCGCCCTCACTGCCCCTGTTGCTTGATGGATTTGGATGCACTTCGCCTACGACTTTCAGAGGTAAAGGGTGTGACGTTTGTTCAAATCAACGTCGAAGGCATTCCCGGCGCACCTCGATGGACACGAGCACTCAACCGGTGAGTTCCACCCGAGCGTGAACTCGCTTGAGCACAACGAAGGCTGGGAGTGACCACCCCAGAACAGAGGCGAACCAGGCAACCATCGAGCCGATGACCATGCCGTAAGCAGGGAGGGACCACATTGCTATGTTAGCGTAGACGGCTACGCTCACACCACCCAACATCATCGGACCCGCTGCACCTTGTGGGACGGTTGGGCCTTGAGCCAGCCAAAGAGCGACCATGCTGGTGAGGAAAATAGCAGGGAAAACACTGGCTAAACCAGCCAGCAAGGGAAAGCCCA
>DACE01000013.1:13694-14830 GCA_002494645.1 Euryarchaeota archaeon UBA256
GGTGTTGGCTGAGGTCGCCAATTGAACGCTACGGCAATGAGTATCAAAACGACCAGTCCCGCTGCAGCAAGTTCCTGTTCCGTTAGGCGGGTGCCAGCGACCGTATTGTTCATGAGAAGCCACACCGTTGCACCCAAAACCCCCCAAAGTGCGAGCGCCCCAGTGGAGGTCAAGAAAAGGGGGTGCGCGGTGTTGGAGAGCCACCGAGGAAGCACCAGCCATGCACCCAAAAACAGGGTGTTGAGCAGCATACCAAGGGGTACAACCGCCATACTGAGCATGAGGGCATCTTCGCCACCGGCGAGGTACAGCCCAATCCCTGCAGGAACGATGGTCGAAGGGACCGTGCCCAACAAGCCTCCGATCAAGCCACCCCATTTCTCGATGGCAACGGTGACGCCTGTTGCCACCAAGCCTGCGAAAAGAGCCGACAAAAGAATGGAGGTTAGGACGATGGTAAAACCCCCGCTTGAGACAGGTGTTCGGTCAAGGCAGCTTGTTGTCCGCCGTTCCAATGAGCGCACGCCTCACCGTTGACATAGAGGACGTTGAAGGGAACCATGTCGATGTGTGCAGCCCACGTATTCGCCTCTTTGAACGAGGAGCCAAGGTCTGAGCGTATGTTGAGTGTGATAATGTCGAGGAGAGGGACCTCTTCCCACTGCTCAAGGTCATGGTGCCATCGTGTACAATCATCGCATCCAGGGCGACCGATGACCAGTAAGGTTACACGACCGTCTTGGCCGAGAGCCTCGTCCACGTGGGTCATGGCCCGAAGATGCATGCCATCACTCCGAAGTATGGGCAGTGATGTTGACGATGTCTTGCAACTCGATGCTTCGTGCGCCGCGCCCGCTGGCGTGCTCTGCGGCTTTGATGAGCCGTGACCGCATCCATCCCAGCGTCATCATGCCTCGCATGCTGTTGATGGATTCAATGAAATGAACGGGATTGCTACCCAATTGAGCGTGGCTGCGAATATCCTCTTCAAGGTCTTCAAAAACTTCCGAGTACATGTCTAGTAATTCGTCAAGTGCGTCTTTGCTAACCGCCATGCGAGCGACGCTGCGGGCGAGGGCAAGCAGGGAAGTGGGTGTGAGCATGCCGCCACTTTGGCTGGCTACGAAATCCTGTGC
>DACE01000040.1:0-3236 GCA_002494645.1 Euryarchaeota archaeon UBA256
CCCCATCACTCGTTGCGACGAAGAACTTCTTTCGCTGCTACCAGCACATTATCAGGGTTTTCCGATGAGAAACCGCCCATCGCTCCTGAAAGAAGTATAACCACTCCCCCTGCAATCCCAAAAGACCCAAAACAAGCTGCTTCATTCCCCGTCAGAAGCAGTCCTGCGCCAATTAACACAGCGCCCGGAGCCACATAAGATGACGTGGCCTCTTTTTCAGGTAGGTCGGCTAAGGTTTTGACTTCTGCGAGGGCTTTTTTCAACTTTCCTTGGTACGAGGCTGACGATGCTGCACCACCCAAACCAAGCAAGAGGCCAATGAATAGACCACCGAAACACAACTCTACACCATCTCCATTTCCTCCTCCCAACCCATCCATGACTGCTGAAGCGCCAATGAATAGGCTCACGACCATCACTATGAGTCCGAAGACAGCGAAGCCGTTTCCTGCGTCGGGCATCAATTTCAGAGACTCATAACGCTCTATCGCTTGAGCGAGGTAGTTTGTTGCCTCTGGCTGTTGGTCTTCTGGCGAGGCTACGGGCTCGGTTGGCACTGCTGCGATGTCAGGAAGTTCAGTCGGCATTGCCGTGCTGGCTTGGATGACGATAGATTGCGGTGCAGGTGTGATTTCATCTCCCATGCTTCGCCCTTCTATTGGGGGGATTTTTCATGTTTTCTCCTACGGGGAAACCTGCTCTTCATGTACGTTCGTTCTGGAGGGAAACGTCACATCAAGGTCTGCTGAACCCTTCGTTTGCTGGGTTTGAGTGCGTGGCTACACTGCCATGCCAAATCGGCAGCAGCCCAAGCAGCGGATTGGAGTGCAGCCCCAGCCGTACCAACAGGATCAGCCCATGCATCACCCGCTTCTACGAGGAGGGGTAACTTGGCGCGTTCTCCCCGTGCTGCGGCGCGAGCATATCGCCATCGGTGGGCATGGAATGAACTCGCCTTCATCCACGCATTGATGGCTTCGTTATCCGTACCAATCATGGCCATCAGGCTCTCCACAACGTCACTCCGTTCAAGTTCAAGGTGCTCCTTACTCCATGATTCAGGGAGATGAACGACCAGGCCGCGAGCGTCATCCCCGAACTCAGCATGGAACTTGAGTTCCTCAATACGCCTTTTCAATACAGAGGGAACGGACTTTGAGCCAGTGATAATGACCGACCATGTCGACGCATAGGCGTGTTCTTCCCAGGATTGAGGAGCCCGCTCAACCACGGCGTGAAGTTGCGGAAGAGGAGCGGTGATGATCACACCGCTTGCCTTCCATACGAAGCCGTCGTCGTCCCTGACAGACCAAAGCCTTCCTTCTCGCTCAAGATCGGTCACAGTAACTCCGTTCAAGACTTCAATTCCGTCAAGAAGTTCTGCAATATACGCTGGGCCATCGCGAAGATACATGTTGTCACCTTCCGTTTTGATATGTCCCTTGAGGAGAGCATCCTGCTTCCAAGCATCAAGAAACATAGGCCATGCGTCAAGTTTCAACGCCCCGTGGGTGACGACGACTTCATCAAGACGTCGTTGTGAATAGCGTCCACCGACCCTCCTACCTTTGTCCAGAACCAGGACGTCAAAGCCGTAATCCTTCAAGATACGAGCAGCGACTGCGCCTGCCAGGCCAGCCCCAATCACGATGAGCGCTTCCTCAGTTTCCGCTGCTGGGGCCTTGGTGATGCGTGTGAAGCCATCCATGTCCAGTCGACTCATGTGAGTTCGGGAATCGCGCTGCCGTACCAAGCCAAGAATGTGGGCGGGTGGATGGAAGGGTCGGTCAAAAAGACCGTGGCACCACTGCACGCCAACAACAGAGGACGGGTCGCGCCCGTCTAGAGCGTACTTGTCATTGAGGGCCTGCCCGTAATCCATGGAGGTTTCGACATCAGGCGTCCACAAGGCAATTGACTTGCCCCATGTCATCCTCACGTTATTGTGAAGTTCACCATGACGCAGCAATGAGAATTGACAGGCGGCCCAGAGCGGGTCGTGTACCTTTCCACGCTCAAGTTCACGAAACGTATAGGTCGTCGTTCGAGGGTCGTCCAAGGTAGACTGCCAGGAAATTCTTGCCCACTCCGGGAGGTTGTGTTTCCCGTACGGGTCACTTGATGAGGCGATATGGTGCCACGCATGTTCTCGAAAAACAAGAAGTTCATCGAGAAATTTGTCCGCAGATTTGGTCCCGACTTCGGCGCATTCACGAGCAATTTTCATGGTTGATATCATACCGTAGTGAATGAAGGCTGACAAGCGCGATACGCCGTTTTGATCGGCTGCATTATTTCGTCTTCGGGCGTATCCGCTGAGGCCCTTTTCCCGAAACGCCCCCCAGCGCTCAAGCGCAGCTATTTCACCGCCACGCACACGCCAGAGTGGGTGAACGGTTGGGTCGATCTCACACTCTTTCAACAGGTTCCAGCGTTCGGCTGGATTTGTCAGTTGAGGTTCCACAGAAATCTCTGCGAAGGGGAGTTCACCGGTGTATGCCTCCGGAGTTAGGTCGAGGATTGGCCACGAGCGCTGAACACGCTGTTTCCTCAGTCGCCTTGTCCCGTCTCTAAACTTGAACGGGCGGTCCACGGAACGACCGTAAAGCGGCATCGGAATGACGCAATGACAGTCCACTTCAACGACTGGGCACCGTGCCTTTTCCGCTACGCTACGAACCCAGTCGGTCCACGGAGGAAGCGGAAAGAGATCGGTGATGATCATACTGGCTTGATTTGCAAAATCAGCCATGACGGCAGGGCGGTGACCCTTGCGGGCCAAATGGAAGGAATAACGGATGCCCTGCTGTTCGAAGCCTCGGTGCATGTCAACTGCAGCATCCAGAATCATGTTATGGTGGCGCAATGAGGCGTGCGGATAGCGTTCATCAAGTCCGTGATAAATCAGGAGTTCTCGCTTTTGATGGTGGGCTATCCATTTGCCAACATCTACCGCAGGATGCTCGTGCGTTCTAAAGGAAGACTTCAGCCAGACGACAACGGGCCCTTCTCCGAGGGGTTTTTTCCCTTCCGAAAGCCATCGACACCGTTCAGCCAAATGAGCGGGGAGGTCCATAGGATGCTGCTCGGATTTTTGCCTCTTATACTCCTGTTCAGTTCCAACGGTGTTGGAAATATTCGGAATCGCCTCAGACCTTTTGCCAGTCTGTACCGTTCCACCAGCGGTTTGAGCCATCGCTCATCACGCGCCAGGTGTGTCCACTCTCATCGGTCCA
>DACE01000040.1:3325-7393 GCA_002494645.1 Euryarchaeota archaeon UBA256
GCTCTCGAGGAAGGCACCCAATGCACTGTCATCAACGGCTTGAGTTGCCATCGGTTCAGCTACTGGCTGGTAGGCTTGTTGAGCCTCATAGGCCTGTTGCGGTTGATACGCGGACTGGGTTTCCATCGGCTCTGCGGCAGCAGGTTGGGCGTTCATCGAAGGCATATCAGGGAGGGAGAAGTCCTTGGCAGGCTCATCCATTTCTCCGTCCAAAGCCATACGACGTCGCAAGAAGAGCACAACTCCAGCCGTGATTACGAGCATAGCAATTCCGCTACCAAGGAGCATTTGTTGGCGTGCTGCGGCGGCTTCTTCCTCGTCTTTGGCTTGTTGTGCTTCGAGGACGGTCTGTTCATTATCGCCCATGCCATCACCGTCGCTATCAAGTGTTTCATTCGCATCTTGCGGGAAGGCATCAGCATTGTCGCCCACGCCATCACCGTCACTGTCTGCCCATTCAGAAGCATCGTTAGGGAATACATCGGCGTTGGTGCCGTTGGGGTGGTCGCCGTAGCCGTCATTGTCAACGTCCACCCATTGTGTGGCGTCGTTGGGGAATGCGTCAGCACTGTTGCCTTGAGGGCTGTCACCGTAGCCATCACCATCTGAATCGGTGGTTTGTGTGGCATCGTTATCGAAGGCGTCTGCATTATCACCCACGCCGTCACCGTCCGTGTCCATCGTTTCGGCGGCGTTATTGGGGAATGCATCGGCATTGTCGCCCACACCGTCTCCGTCCGTATCCATCGTTTCAGAAGCATCCTCGGGGAAGGCGTCAGCGTTGTCGCCTACGCCGTCACCGTCGGTGTCGTTCCATTCGTTAACGTCGTTGGGAAAGACATCGGGGTTGTTGCCCGCAGCATTATCGCCATAGCCATCACCGTCATTGTCGGTGATTTGTGTGGCATCGTCGTCGAATGCATCAGCGTTGTCGCCCGTACCGTCGCCGTCGTTGTCGGCCCATTCTGCTGGGTCGTTGGGGAAGGCGTCAGCGTTGTTACCTGAGGGGTTATCACCGTAACCGTCGCTGTCGGCATCGGTCGTTTGCGTAGCATCGTTGTCGAATGCATCAGCGTTGTCGCCCGTACCGTCGCCGTCGTTGTCAGCCCATTCTGCTGGGTCGTTGGGGAAGGCGTCTGCGTTGTTGCCCGAGGCGTTATCGCCGTAGCCGTCACTGTCGGCATCGGTCGTTTGTGTGGCATCGTTATCAAAGGCGTCTGCGTTGTCGCCTACTCCGTCACCGTCGTTGTCATTCCATTCTTCCTCATCGTTGGGGAAGGCGTCTGCGTTGTTGCCTGAGGCGTTGTCGCCGTAGCCGTCCCCGTCAGTATCGGAAGTTTGCGTAGCGTCGTCATCGAATTGGTCAGCATTGTCACCCACGCCGTCCCCGTCGGTGTCAAGCCATTCGTTCGGGTCGTTGGGGAAGGCATCACTTTGGTCGCCGTAACCGTCGCTGTCAGCGTCGTAATCGATGATCTGAACGGTGTTCGTGGATGTCACGGTCGTACCCAAATCAGTACCGTCATTGGGAGTTACGGACATGGTCCAGAGGTCGCCAATCGTAGTACTTGATTGAGGAAGAATCGGTTGGTCATTGTGCTGACTTGCCGTCACGCCGCTGTTCATCCAGCGTATTTCTGAGGCTGTGTCTGGGTCGCCATCCGGGTCATTGAAGTCATAGTTTGCAAACAGGTCAACGTCGTAGTAGGCCTGCGTGATGGCAGGAGCAGGAGCAGGAGCGTCGCTGATGAAGACATTGGTTGCTGTCGGTGCGGTGTTGGTCGGGCCGGGTTCTGGAATAGAGAGTTGTGTGTTGACCCAAGCGTCTCCCTGATTGCCGTTTGCACCGTTGGCAGCCACAGATGCGATGTCAACGGTTACTGCGCCGCTTCCAGAGGAGGGGGCAGTCCAGTCAAAGGCCCAAGAACGGTAGGAATTGGTGGTGTGGGTGACCGACGTACCAGCGCTGTTCACCTTCACTGACATGATGCCAACGCCAGGGGCCGAGAGAGTTCCTTTGTCGACCATGACATTGAAGCCTCCGTTGCTTCCAGCATAACCGCTCACTGAAATTTGAATGTTGTAGGTTTGACCACCGTTGTAGGTGGTCGGGAAGTTTTCATTCAGCGTCGGGGTGCTTGGCTGGCCGGTGTGGCATGTACAACCAGTGGCAGCTTGGCTGTGGATGCCGCTTGAACTGCCTTCAATGGGCGGAATGGCCATGAGCATAAGGGCGCTGAGAAGGAGGGCTGTGATTCGTAGGGCGGTCTTCATAATACGATGGCAGGGCTCAATTGTTATAAAAAAAATGGTATATGGTTCCTACGCTCGAGGCTATGAATGCATACTTCTTCGCCGCGGCGCGATTAAATAGGGGTGTTTGGTCGCATGGATGCCTACGTTCGTATGGAAGGAGTTGAGACAATGCCAAAGCCATGGACTTCAAAGCTAATTATCAAGGCGCTTGGAGTGCAAAAGTGCAACGGTAGTCTCGACGCCGCGACTGAGGACCTGCCCCTCGAAAAGGCCATGGAAGTGGCTCGTGAGAAGGCCGGACTCGGTCATTTGACCGGTGCTGACCTCAAGGCGCAAACACGAGAGGTTATCGGAACCTGCGTGTCAATGCGCGTGAAGGTCGACGGTCATTGGGCCAATGAAGCCCTCGAGATCATTGCAAAAGGAGAATGGGACGAGCGTTTTAATTGAAGACTCACGAACCGCGGGAGAAGTGCTCGTCACTTCGCAGACCGCAGAGGTGATGCACCATGGAAGAAAAAATCAGTAATGCCATCAAAGCCGCACTTGAGGCGGCCCCAGAGCGAAAATTTGTCGAGTCAGTGGATATTTCATTCACCATTAAGGACGTTGACTTGAAGAACCCAACCAACCGTATCAAGGAAGAAATCCGTCTTCCTTCCGGCCGTGGTCGTGAACTCAAAATCGCTATGTTCGCAGCAGGTGAAGCAGCAACCAAAGCCAAGGCCGCAGGTATTGCAGTCTTCACTCCTCAGGACATCGAAGACTTCGGTGGCAAGAAGGGCCGTGCTAAGAAGGTCGCCAACCAATTTGATTTCTTCCTTTCCGAAGTGCCTCACATGGGGCTGATCGGACGGTACCTCGGTACCGTTTTGGGGCCCCGTGGTAAAATGCCACGTCCCGTCCCACCTACTCTTGACCCAGCCATGCTCGCTGCTGGTTTGGCAAGTACGGTCGTCGTCAAGTCTGGTGACAAGATGACCTTCCACGCCTCCTTCGGTACCGTTGAGCAATCGCATGATGAATTGGTGGCCAACGCCATGGAAGTGTTCAACCGTGTGACCAACAGACTTGAGCGCGGTGTCGGTAACATCCGCTCACTCTTCATCAAGACCTCAATGGGTCCATCACAACGCATCGAGGTGATCAATTGATTCCAAAGGTCGTTTCCTGGAAGAAGGACACCGTCGGTGATTTGCATACCTTGCTGACCAGCGGCGAAACGCTGGCCGTCATCGACATTCACGGCGTTCCTGCCTCTGCCATGTTTGGCATGCGTGCAGAACTTCGCAGCAACATGAAGATTCAAGTCGCTAAGAAGCGCCTGATGAAAATCGCTTGGGAGCGTGCAGGTTACAACCTCGATGACTTGGAACAATTGTACTCCAGTGCCGTTCAACCGGCCCTCATCTCATCTGATTCATTGAACTCTTTTGAGATGTTCACCGAACTCAAGAAGACCGAAGCAGGCCGTGCAGCAAAGCCTGGCGATGTCGCTCCATACCAAATCGTGGTTGAAAAGATGGATACAGGGATGCCTCCCGGTCCAATCGTCGGTGAATTGAACACCGTCGGAATTCCTGCAAAGATCATGGGCGGAAGCGTCCAGATTCAGAAGCGAACTGTGGTCCTTGAAGAAGGCGAAGTCTTTGAAGGCGACCTCGGCATGATGCTTTCCAAGATCGGTATCAATCCCATGGTCACAGGCCTCCGCTTGTGCGGTACCCTTGAGGGTGGCACGCTCTTTGAGCCTTCCACCTTGGACATCGACTACGAACAATTCGAGCAAGACCTCATCGGTATGGCAGCAGG
>DACE01000040.1:7444-8531 GCA_002494645.1 Euryarchaeota archaeon UBA256
ACACTTCTTGCCAAAGCCAGCGGAGAAGCGCTGGCAGTTGCCTTGGAAGCAGCGGTCGCTACGGCCGAAACGCTCCCACACTTGGTGGCACGAGCTCACGGCAGCGCTCTTGGCGTTGCTGGCATGCTCAGCCCCGATGCACTCGACGACGACCTGGCCGCAATGATTGGCGCTGCTGCATCCGCAGCCGCTTCGGCAGCCACCGTTGACACGAGCGCTTCTGAAGCCCCTGCCGAGGCTGAAGAAGAGGAAGAAGAGGAAGAAGAGGCCGGCTTTGACGGTCTCGGTTCCTTGTTCGGCTGAACAAAAAACAAAACACATTGAGGTGAAAAAATATGGAATACGTATACGCTGCTATGCTACTACACGCTGCTGAAAAAGAGATTGATGAGAAGTCGGTAAAGGCTGTCCTAAAGGGCGCTGGAGTCGACGCTGACGCCGCCCGAGTGAAGGCTCTTGTAGCCTCCCTCGCCGGAGTCGACATCGCTGATGCCATGACCCAAGCCGTTGCTGCACCTGCTGCAGCTGCTGCCCCTGCCGCCGCTGGCGGTGCTGACGCCCCTGCCCCTGTTGAAGAGGAAGAGGAAGAAGAAGAGGAAGCTGGCTTCGACGGTCTAGGCTCTCTCTTTGGTTGAGCAAGGAACGATCGCTGCCGATTCACACACCGGTTCAGGCCGGTTGACGTGTGAGCGCGGCCTGTCCATCGGTCCTTGTCCACGGGAAAACCTCGCCCTTAGAGGCGACGGCCGTGAGCAAGCCGCAATCGCACGCACACAATACCGCCCAAACCCATGAGCGGAAGCAAGGTCACGCAAGGGTTCATCCCTTCCTGCCCTCTCGACGGCTCATGGTGAAGCGGGCTACACTCGACCTCGAGGTCAGTGTGTCAACCATTCAAGCCATCCGGGTCTTTCGCGAACTCGCAGAAGAATCCGGTTGGGAATTGGAACGTCACGAAGGCTCTCGACTGGTTGATCGATTTGCCATCATCATGCCGATGGCTCAGACTGCCAGAACCCTCGGTTTGAAACTCAAAAGCGGACCACTGGCAGGGACTGAACTGACTTGCTGGTCTGAAACTCGGGGC